>CANRKK010000081.1 GCA_947631195.1 uncultured Clostridia bacterium | reverse complement strand
CACTCTCGGCTTGCCCGCCCAAACAAGCGAAGCTTTCGCCCCGCAAAAGCGAAACGGCGAATGTACAGTCACTCTCGGCTTGCCCGCCCAAATAAGCGAAGCTTCGAAGCTTTTTTTTCGGAAAATGCCCGTAAAGCAATTGACATAACCCAATAAAAGTGTTATAATCAAACTCGGGTGACGATATGAAACTTATTTGTAACGGCAACGACCTTTCCGACGCGGTCGGCAAGGTATACAAAGCGATAAGCACAAAGACGACCAATCCCGTGCTTGAAAGCATCAAGCTGAAAGCCGAGAGCGGCGCTTTGACATTGTCGGCTACCGATCAAGAGCTTTATATCGAAAAGAGCATCGCTGCGGACGTCAAACTCGACGGCGAGATCCTCGTCCCCGGCAGATTTTTCTCGGAGTTTGTCAAAAAGCTGAACAGAGAGCAGATCGAACTTTCGCTCAGCGAAAACAGTCGGCTTGTCATCAAGTATCAGGGCAACGAGGGCACGCTTGCGGCTCAATCTGCCGACGAGTTCCCCATAATGCCCGATGTGAGCGAGGCACAGCACTTTGTCATCATCAAAAACGAACTCAGGGATCTGATCAACAAGGTCGCTTTCGCGGTCAGCCTCGACGAAACCCGCCCGCTCCTTAAAGGCGTCAACCTCGAAGTCGAGGAGAACACGCTTACGGGCGTCGCTTTGGACGGCTATCGCCTCGCCAAGTGCGTCAAGCCTATCGAGGGTACAACCGCCATGATGTCGGCTATCGTGCCCGCAAAGGCTCTTTACGAGATCGCTCGGCTCATCGAGAATTCCATCGACCCCGTTACCGTCTACATCCAAAAGCGCTACCTTATGGTCGACCTCGTGCATACCAAGGTGTATGCAAGCTTGCTCGACGGCGACTTCATGAACTACAAGCACATCATTCCGCACAACTTCAATACTGTGGTCACCCTCCCCAAGGAGCAGTTCGAAGATGCGCTCGAACGTGCCATTCTGCTCGCCCGCTCGGACAAAAACAACCTCGTCAAGTTCGAGATCAAGGACAATATGCTCTCCGTGTCGGCAGATAGCGAAATGGGCAACCTCAACGAGAAAATCGTCGTTAAGCAGCTCGGAAACGAACTCGTCATTGCCTTTAATGCCCGCTACTTCACCGAAATGCTGCACAATATCGACTGCGACAATATCGTGATTAAGTTCACCAACGCCGTCAGCCCCTGTATCGTCGTTCCAAGCGGCTCCATCGAGGAGTTTATGTACCTCATTCTCCCCGTCAGATTGGTGTAAAAGGGGCTTCGTCCAATCCGTTATTTACGAAAACTTTTGTAAATGACCATGTAAAATATGCTACTGTACTCCGCTTCGCTTCGTGGCGTTCGGCACTT
Organism: uncultured Clostridia bacterium; assembly: GCA_947631195.1. Classification (GTDB taxonomy): domain Bacteria; phylum Bacillota; class Clostridia; order Christensenellales; family Borkfalkiaceae; genus Coproplasma. The sequence goes on along the minus strand of CANRKK010000081.1, from coordinate 1,155 downwards.
CGTGCCTCGGCTGAGGGCTCAGCCGGTAGAGCAATTGAATACGTACTCCGTATTGTTCGCTCCATATCGTTTTGCTCGACTGAACAATAGGTCGGCAGTCCAAATCAAATTAAGTTAATATTTATGCTACTGTGGCTCAGCCGGTAGAGCAATTGATTCGTAATCAATAGGTCGGCGGTTCAAATCCGCCCAGTAGCTCCAAAAGGAAAAGGCACCATAGCCGGTGCCTTTTCCTTTTGCATATACGAGTAAATTGAACCGCCGACCTACACCTTTTTTCGGCGGTTCACGGTCACCGCAGGTGACCAAGGAAGTGCAGACGGCGACGCCGCAAAAAGGCGAGCCTTGCGTCAGCCAAGGCGAACAATTATTTTTGTGCGCCTATCGGCGCAAGAAACCTGCCGACTTCTTTCTTGCTCATCGGTTGCTTGTGCAACCTATTCGTAATACTCGCCTTCGGCTCGTGGCGTTCGCTTCGGCTTCGCCTCGCTCGGCTGAGCAATAGGTCGGCGGTTCACGGTCGCAAAAGAAAACCAAATTCGAGAGAAGAAAAGTTGCACTTGCGACCAAGGGAGCGAAGCGACCGCCTCTCCGCCCGGTAGCTCCATCATTAGTAGCCGAAAAGGCTACAACCCAATAATGCCCTCTAAATGAAGAATTTAGAGGGTATATTACTATATATTGTGGTTTCTCGTAAACTATGTATCTTTGAGTTTCAGGGCTGCATTTTTGCCCTTTTTAAGAATGTGCAGGATTTGAACTGACGACTTGCACTTTGAGGAGCAAAAAAATTATAAACTTATTCGTACAAACAATATGGTTAGCAGTCGTATTCGATATGTTTAATGTCGTTCCGGATATCTTTAAGGAGTTTCCCGTTTATGTTTGCATTGCTAAAAAACTCGTCGGTCGAAGAATACTCTTGGAAGTTTTCTTCGCTGTTCCAAAGATAAAAGTCGTATACGCCTTTACGCCTCATGGCGCCGTACTTTTTTCCCTTGTAGAAAAAATTGCCATTTCGAATCCGCGGGAAATTAAGTCGAGAAAGATCTCATAAGTGGGCAGTAACTTTTTGCCTTGCTTAAAAGCCTCTTTTGCGTCCGCAAGCGAGAGCATATTCGGGTAATTCGGTTTAAGGTAGCACTCGGGCTCATC
>CANRKK010000080.1 GCA_947631195.1 uncultured Clostridia bacterium | reverse complement strand
AACGGCGTCCTTGTTTTAAAGCGTTGACCCCTACGCTGTGGGGAAGCATCTCAAGGCAAAGCACCGGGCTAACTTTGTAGAGTCAAGAAGCTACTACAGACAAACCCAGCCGGGCTACAGGGATACTGACAAGAGAGCCATTCTTGAGAAAAAAAGAACGAAACGCGAGTCAAGAAAGAGCGAGTAGACGTGCCTGCTTTGTGTTGCCGTTGGTCAAATGGCCCTCATAAACATTAACTTACTTAGATCACTCAAAACACCCTCCCATTACAGGCTAGGTATGACACACAAAGGTCAGAATCGGCGACTCGTCGCTGCAAACAAGAAGTTGGCTGAAAAACACCACAAAAGCTTTGCTCGCAGTGTAAAGAAGAATGGCGTCAAAGTTGCGGCTCAAAACTTTGGTGTGTCGCTGGCTACGGCTTACCGCTGGGCGAAGCGGCAGCCGCAGAAGTGTGGACGAAAGCCCTTGGGCAAGCCTGAGTCTCTTTTGATCAGGAAACGCCTCGCCGAGATTGCTGACCGCAGGGAGGTCGATGGGGACGAGGAGTACGTGCCGTTCCCGAGCTTTATTTCAATTTCCAAACAGTATGGGATCGAATACGGGCAGACGGTTGGCCGTCGCAGGGTCGCGGCTCTCTTGTCCCTCGAGGGGTATCGCCCGATTGTTCGCCCAAAGCATCCCGCCTTGGACAACAGGGAGGCTCGAAAGAAGTTTGCCGAGTATTGGAAGGACCGGAGCCCAAATAAGATTGTCTTCTCGGACGAGCACTTTGTCTCAACGAACGCGTCAACAACACACAAGATGATTGTGAAAAAAGGAGCTCGCCCCGTCCCGAAGAGCAGCAAACGCCGCCAAAACATCCCAAACTTTCAGATTTGGGCGGCAATCGGCCACAATTACAAGTCGCCGATCGTCATTTTCCCCATTCGTAAGTCTGCCAAGGCTGACGACGACGACGACGGCAAGCAGAACTTCAGGCTCAATGCCAAAGGCTACACCCGCCGATGCCTTCCAAGGGTCAAGGCCCATCTTCAAAAGCGCGGAATCATCTTCATGCAGGACGGAGCGAGCTGCCACCGAGCCAGGTCTGTGATGGACTACTTAAAAAGGAATGGCATCACCGTCATGAAAGGCTTCCCTGCCTCTTCCCCGGACCTTAACCCCATCGAAAGCGTGTGGGCCTTATTAAACAGGCTCATCTACGAAATGCGTCCGAAAACGGTTGCAGAACTCCGCGCCGCAACCGTCAAGGCATGGGAGAGTATCCCGCAAAAAACGATAAATAACTACATCGCGCGCTTTCGGACCGATGTTAAGCGCGTTTTTGACAACGATGGCGTTTGAAAAAGAAGACGCCAACGAAGACAAATCAAAAAAAAGAGGCCCCGGAAAGCATTCAAAAACCAACGAACGTTCAATACCCTGCGCGTGTTTTGGTCAAATTTGACCCAATACCCCTTATTTTGGCCACAAAATGGGAAAATGCCAAAATAACGAATTAATTGTTGTCAAAAATGGCCAAAAATGACCTATTTTGTCGAAATTTTCGCCCCTGCGGGGCAGAGAGGGGGAAAGAAGAGAATTTTTTTTTCGTCGAAATAACGAAAAAAAATCTCGGTTTTCGGTGTCCGAACCTATAGCGGTGGCGATTTTTGATGAGAAAAACGCTGACTGGGCTCGATGTTCGGGTTATTTTTGGTTATTTGTCACTATTTGCACATTTTCAAGCTGTATGATGCCGAAAACAAGCATAAAAAGTAACGAATTAAAAGCGACAAACAAGATAAAAGCGCGAGGAAGGTGTGGGGGGACCGCGAAAAGTGGGCATAAAAACACACGTTTCCGCGCCAGCAATCAAAATACACCATTATTACAGAAGGGGGATATCGTTTTTTTTAATATAATATAATATCCCTATCTAGATTTCCACAAAATCACGGTACCCGTTGCGCTGCCTGTTCCGCCTTTTCTCATCATTGTCTGACACCGCGAAGGCCGTTTCCCATGGGTCGAAAATCCAAGTCCGTGGAGGAGATCGCGTCCGCAGCAGCCGAGAGGGCCCGCAAACGAAAGGCAGAGGAGATGCGCGTCAGACGGGCTTACATGAGCCTCTACGGCGCCGTCCCACCCAAGCACAAGCACAAAAAGATCATCAGCCTCGATCGGATAGCCAATCCGCCGCAGGCAAAGCGCACACGCAACGCCAACGGCGTCCTTGTTTCAAAACGTGGGCCGAAGCCAAAGCCTTTGACCCCCTACGCTGTGGGGAAGCATCTCAAGGCAAAGCACCGGGCTAACTTTGTAGAGTCAAGAAGCTACTACAGACAAACCCAGCCGGGCTACAGGGATACTGACAAGAGAGCCATTCTTGAGAAAAAAAGAACGAAACGCGAGTCAAGAAAGAGCGAGTAGACGTGCCTGCTTTGTGTTGCCGTTGGTCAAATGGCCCTCATAAACATTAACTTACTTAGATCACTCAAAACACCCTCCCATTACAGGCTAGGTATGACACACAAAGGTCAGAATCGGCGACTCGTCGCTGCAAACAAGAAGTTGGCTGAAAAACACCACAAAAGCTTTGCTCGCAGTGTAAAGAAGAATGGCGTCAAAG
>CANRKK010000079.1 GCA_947631195.1 uncultured Clostridia bacterium | reverse complement strand
ATGGCAATAAGTTCTCTCCTGTTGGCTTGTACGCCGATAGGCGAGCATGAGCACAATTTGGTCCCCGTAGACGAAGTAGCGGCTACTTGTGTAAAAGACGGAATACGTGCGCACAATATATGCACTATTTGCGGCTATTGGTTTGACGACAATGGTAATCGGATTGACGAGTTGGATTGTGTGATCGAAGCAACCGGTGAGCATACGTTCAAAGACGGAACGTGTACCGTGTGCGGCGCAACCGATCCCAACTGGACCGGCGGAGGCGGCGAGGACCCGGACAACCCCGACAACCCCAATGAGCCGGACAAGCCGGTCGACCAACTTGCCTGGCTAAAAGGCGAGTGGACGCAGGAGGGCAACTTCCCCTGGACTGTGACTTTCGACGGAACGACCTTGAAGATCTCGTACTATCGTAACGAACAACTTCAAAATGTGACGGCAACGTCGTTTAAGGCGGAGGGTGACGACAAGGTTACCTTTGTAGTACCGGAAGGAATCCAAGGCGAGTTCAGCATCACCAAGTATGATGAAGTGACGATAGTGCTCAACTTCGGCTTTGGCAATCAAGAACGTCTTGCCAAGCAGGGGGTTGTGATAGATCCCACTGCCGAGTACGCGATCGGCATGGAAGAGATGGTAAAAGCGGGCTTTGTTCTTACCAAGTATTCCAACTCGACCGGTCAGTACTTCAACTTTATCAGCGGCAAGCAAATTGAAATAAAGTATTCGTATGAGGATTATGCCCATTCCGATGATGGACAATTGGTAAAAATAGAGGGCATATACAACATCAATCGTGCCACCAATGCCGGCATGGGGTCATCAACCTGGTCTATTTATATAGATAATATATCAAGTGCGGCAAATCAAAACCGTCTAACCTGGAGCGGACCCGCCACATATAACGGTAACTTCGATTGGATGGGCACGAATGGAAAATCGGACATTGCATGGATAAACTATACGGATGCCGATTTGATTAGGGTAGTCAGCGGTGAACCGTTTACAATGGGCGGTAAAAAAGATTTTGTATTCCCCGAGGACGCCGGTGGCATCGACGGCATCTGGGATTTCACTTCCGCAGACGCAACCGGTAGAGTGGATAAAGAGATAATCGTCAATGTGGAATCTAACACCGTGACTTATACCACGACCACGACATATCCTCCGGAAGCCAATCAAAACCCGAACCCCAAGACCGAAAGTAATACCGGTTCTTTTAACAATATTATTGAGGTGCAAGACCATTCGGGTCACACTTTTTATATGTTGTATTATTCGGTGGGCAGAGGCGCCGGTTGGCTCAGATTTAATCCCTATAACGGCAAACTTGTAGAGATGAAAGGCGATACCGGAACAGAGTATAATGTTTTCTCGCAACGTGATCCCAATAGGGCTATACCCTTTGCGGGCGCGCTTCCCGCCGACCTTAAAGGCGAATATACCTCCACCGCCGACGGCAAGTACGCATTTAACGGCAAGTACGTGGAATACACTCCCGCAAGCGGTGAAAAAGTCGACTACGTTGTCACCGACGTCAAGGACGGAATAAGCGAAACCACAAAGAAGGTCACTCTTGCCGTGGCATCCGATAAGAACGACACCGTCGAGCTTACATACAGCCTTGCAGACAACACCCTTACAAACAACGGCGGAAAGGTATATAAGGGCGAGAACCTCTACATTACGCCCGCCGACAATGTTCCCGAAACGCTTACCGGCACGTACGATTATGACGGCAACATTTCGGGTTGGTATTATGTCTTTAATGCCGAGAACAATTACAAGGTTACAAGTCGTGAAGCAAGCGGTCAAACCGTAGCATACTACGTAACCGAGTATGACGACGCGACCAAGACCCTTACATTGACACAGGTCACCGACCTAAGCACAGGTCACAAGGTAAACGACGGCAATGAAGCCCTTGTCGTAAAGATGGTCTATGACGAAACGAATAAAACCCTTACCATAAAAGGTGACGACGTCAACCCCGACAAGGTGTTTAAGCCGAGCGAGTTTGACCGCGAAGTCATACTTCCCGAGGACCTCAACGGAACGTACTACATCGAGGGCAAGACAAAGTACATCGATATTATCGGCTATGACGTTGTGCTGAAAGGCTTTGCTCCCGTCGAAAAACAAGTTGACGGCGAGTACACGATCTCCGCTTTCAATATTACAAGCGGCGAAATGACGCTTAAAGCCAAGGACGCAAGTATGACCGAGGAATTTGTAACGCTTACGCTTACAGATAAGGCATTTACTTACGGCTCCGAAACCTTTGTTAAAGGTCGTCCCGTAAAGTTTACCGGCGACTTCTATGATATTGAAGGCAAGTATACCATTGACGGCGATGAATTGACCTATATCGACCTTGACGGCAAAGAGTGGAAGTATGAGCTTAGTAGAGAATACGAGCAAGAGATCGTGGAAGACAGCAAGTTTACCGGCAAGTACTGCTGGTATGTTCTTTTTAGCTCAAAAGTTCCTTATAATTACAGCAAATATGCCATTTCGATGTGCTATGACTATGAGAAAGACGCATGTAAAGAATATTCTTACACCGAATTGCATTATGTACGTGAAGTAACGCCCTCCACGGTAGGCGTTCCCAAAGAGGTCGAGGGCACGTACACCTATACTTATCTTAAAACTTACAACGGAACCGAACATTATGATATAATAAACCCAAAACCCCTGAAAACCCTGTTTTTACACGGTTTTCGGGGGTTTTTGTTACTAACCTGATACTAAT
>CANRKK010000078.1 GCA_947631195.1 uncultured Clostridia bacterium | reverse complement strand
GCCACGAAGCAGATTCAACGTCTGCCTGTCGGTTAAAAGTTTGTTGTAGTGCGCCAACAACACCGACAGATATGCCCGAATGTACTTTCGCACATCGGCAAACCCATCGGGGTCGTTATTGTTCGACGACAATAACAATGGAATAAGTTCATCGCCCACGCAAACAAATATATGCGGCGGCACACCGTGCCTGTCTTTGCCCACGCTGTCCAGCATCAAATCGTAATTCAAGCCCGTGTCTTCTTTGGCTGCGCGGGTCAATTCGTATGTATCAATGTCGCTGCGGGATATTTTCTTGAGTGCTGAACCTTGATTTAGTTTTGTGTAATCGGGCATTTGCAAAATCAGATAATCGTCATTATCGCGTTGTAATGCAAAACGCAAACGCGCGTCATCGCTTTCGCGATTCCAAGAAACAATCGTGTAGTCCCACATTGTTTTCAACTTGTACGGCACGCCGTCCAGCCTAACCAAAGGGAAATCCGACGGCGAACGAAAGAAATCTATCAGCCCGTTTATTTGCTCGTCAGTCAAGTTTCGATTGTGCCATTTACACGGCAAATATTCTGCCTTGTCCAACATCACACACGCCAACAAGCCGTCATTTTCTCGCAAAATGCGAATATGGGGCGGAAAAACATCGCCAATCATTTGAACTTTGATGGGGTCGCCGACGCGGCTGCCGCCATTGTCCGTTTCGTAAAATCGCCCGATGGTAGCAATTCCGCAAGCACAATATTCTGTTGTGTGTTTTTTGTTTGCCATTGTTTTTTTGCCGCAGTTGCAAATGTGTTTTGGAAAAGGGTTACATAACAACCGACACAAATCACATTTTGTCAAAATGACATTGGTAATGCTCGCTTCCGTCTACTCGCACGAAAACGGGAATGTCTTGCAAGCCGAAAATTCGTTTGATTTCGTCCGCCAAATGCACTAAGTTGTCATTGAGCCATATTATAGCCTTGCCGTTGCGAATTTCGACTCTTCCGCGCGGATAGTAATCAAACGGCTTGCCGTGCGCAAGATTTTTTGGCAGAGTTGCCCAAGTTGCTTTGTGGTTGTAATCCGTTCCGTCGGCGGAACTAAGCCCGTCGAAGTCGGCAAAAACACCGTTTTTGTCGCACGGTTTGGCAAAGGCAAGGATATGCGCGGCGTCCAATTCGCTTTCCGACTCCGCTACCACCCAAAAAATTCCACGAGAAAGATCGTTAACGCTTTCTGCCGGATACTTCATATAATTTTCGATCTCCGTTTTACGAACTTGTTTGCAGGCAGGCAGGGCTTGCAGTCCGTTTGTTTTATGCAATTGTCGCTCACATTCATTCTTCAAACTCTTCCAATATGCTTTTTATCGTTTTCAATTGTTCGGTTTCTACCGCCCGATACATACTGTACCAAGACCGTTCGAGCATGGGCTTGTTTTGTTCCGCAGCCAAAACATCGTAGTCGATATACCCGTCATCCGCCACTTCGTCTGCCGCAAAACTCAAAATATCCGCAAATACACGCCGCCTATTTGTGCCCTGCCGCTTGTTGAAATCTTGCACCAACCGATCGATCAGGCGCAAATAACGCGCGCTGTCGCTGCGATACGCCGCGGCACATACGTGCGAAATACCGCAAACCGCGTCAAAGCCACGCCCCTTGGGCAAGTACGCTTCGTCAAGATGCGTTGCCGCGTAAGTTTCCATACGATCCAATTCGCGCGGGGTGTAAATGTCCTTGTGTATCAGCCGTCTATACTCGGCGTAAAGGTGCTTGGTGGCATATGGCTCGTCAAGGCCTACGTCGCAAGCCTGCGCAAATTGTTCAAATGTCAAAGGCGAATCAAGATGCAAAGTTTCGTGCTTATAATTAAATTCGATAACCTTTACCACAGCCCACGGCACGCCGCCGAGTTGAGCGTCGAAGTAGTCGGGAACGTCTATCTCGTCGGAATCGGAGCGGGTTGCAAATATAACTTCGTCGTTCGAGTCGGTCAACCCGCACTCATCAACGCAAAATTTTTCAAACGCCGCAAACGCCCGAGCCGCAGGAGTATCGTCGTTATCGGAAAACCATGTTTCTCGGCAATTTGTTCGCTCGACTTCACGGCAAAAGAAGTTTTTTTCGTTCTCGCTTACGGCACTAATTAAGTAGGGCGCATCAACGTCCGTCCGAATGTAAACAAATATTCGTTTTTTTACCTTTTGTTTGCTTTGTTGCATACAATTTATCATAGCGGATGGGACAAATATGTACCAAATGGCAACGGCGTGCAAATACAATAACTTTTACCCCAAACAAGCCGTGTGGTTACATTAAAATGAATTATAGCGTTTCGAGTTGAAAAAAGCAATCCCTTTATCGGAATTTAAAAACATAATTTTTTTGCAAAGTTGTACCACCCAACAAGGTAAAACGGTGATACGGATAGCGATTACAGAGTTGATTGCCACCCTGCCGCCGCGCCGAGCCCGCCGTAATTTTGGATATTTCAGAACGATTTTTGGAGCGCTATCGGCAAGTTTTTCCAACAATTTTGGTGGATTCTTGTAATTGCGGGCGTTCTGGTTCTTTTGGGAGTATTGTCCATCTTCTTCCCGGTTCTTCGCGTAGTATTCAAAGCGCTTTGGGTGGGTATTAAATGGCTATTCAAGATATTGTGGTACATAATATCCGCACCGGCCCGGCTTATTGTATGGATTGCCGACAAGGTAAGGGAGCGAAAAAACGGATAATGGAAGTAAAAAAAACACCCCGGACTTTTGTCCAAGGTGTTGCGGAGCCTCACAGCTCGCCGGCTCTTGCCGGTACTTTC
>CANRKK010000077.1 GCA_947631195.1 uncultured Clostridia bacterium | reverse complement strand
GACGTTAAGTGATATTGTTACTTTTTTTGTAAAAAAAGTAACCAAAAAAACTTTTATCTGCGGCGAGGTTGAAAAATACTTTTCAACCTCGCCGCTAAATAAAACCTTTTTATCCACTATTTTGCACCTTATAAAAAACGCAGAAATAACAGTTAACGCCGATTAGAAACGCAACGCCTGAATTACGACCTCGCTTGCGTTACTTGTTAACGCAAGCGAAGAGGAGCAGGCAAGCGTTAACGGCTCGTTTGTGAGTTTACGGGCAAACAGCCTCGGGGTCCCCACGAGATACTTGTACTCGTGGGGTGAGAATAGCGCAGACTGCGACGAGGCTGAGGGGATTCGCCGCTTGATATACATTAGGGTTACTTTTCGGCTAATTGAGCGTTATATGTATGATATTTAGTTAATGTATACTTGCATTTTTATAAGTCCCCCCTCAGTCACAGCACGCTGACGCTTAGCTGTGCCGGCTCCCCTTGTTTGACAACAAAGGGCGCCTTTCTTAATTGTGTCGCTTCGCTCCGATAAAGAATTATAGCAAAACAGTACACAAGAAAATTTTGAGCGCCGCGTTGGGAAGAATTTCCCAATGCGGCGCCCTCAAAAGTTTTTTGCGTTACTTTTTTTCAAAAAAGTAACAATAACGCAAAAGGGTGGGGACAAATCCCCACCCTTTCGCTTTCTAAAAGAGGCAATCCTATGCAAATTCAAATTCAAATTAAGCTGCTGCCTTAGTATAGGTGGATCCGCTATAAACAAGTTTCATAGTGCCGTCCGCCTCTTGTGACCAATTAAAAGATTGGTTAGTGAAGTTACCGCCGGTCACTTGGTTCATGGTAAGGGTCAACGTTTCCTCGTCCCAACCTACAATAACCCATTCACCGTTGGGACCGCCATTAGGATAAGTGAACGTAACAGTACCGTCTTTTCTTATTTCAATGGATCTATTGCTATTAGTATACCTACCGAAGAAGTTCTCCGGTAAATCAAACGGCAACTTAAACTCATAGTGGTCCCAATCGATATACTTGTTGCCGTCCCAGGTGATAGAATGTTCCTCGGCATTGTATGTAAGAACCTGCTCGTTGTTCAAGGTCACATTGTTGCCCTCAGCCTTAATAAGCTTGTAGGCTTTGTCCTCACCGCCGATATGAGCCGTAACACCGTCGTCCGAAATTTCGAAGTAGTTCTCTTGATTAGCTTCGTCATAGTACTTGCCTGCCATGCCCTCGGGAAGAGTTACGACCGGAGCGGCTTCCGCACTCTCATTGACGGCGGTGAAACTACCTATTACAATCTTATTGTACCCGTCGAATTTACCATTAACGGATTGTATTAAGCTTGCAACAAAGTCGCCGGTTTCGCTGTAAGATGTAATAAAGTATTGTCGATATTGGCTCGCCTGAGGCGCAGTTGCCGCTTCAATACGCTGTACAAATCTGCCGCCTTTCTCGATAACGTAGGTATAGGTAACTACACTATTCATCTTATACACATACGTGCCGTAAAGCTTTTCGGGAATATTGGTTGCGATTTTGGGCTTGCGAACTGCTAAGTTAGCTGCCGTTGTGCTGTTTGTATGAAGCGTATCGTCCTCAGCTTTGTAATAGAGGTTTACATCTGCACCCTCGCCTACCGCTTTAAGCACCATAGAGCCATTCTCGGAAGAATTAATGGTGTATTTCGTTTCGGCGTTGTCGGCAACATTTACTACTGTTACATTGTCGCCGTCGAAGATGTAAGTCTTATCCAAAGCATAGAACTCGCCTTTAATTCCCGCAAGATCGGGGAACGACGGGTCGGCAGGTTCGGTCTTTTCCTTGGTATATATTTGTTGGGCAAAGGTAATGGAACTTGCCGTTTTGTCAAATGTGCACGTCATCTTAGTATTGCTTGCAATTGTAAACTCGCCGTTATCATCATTGTACTCGATAATAAGATATTGCCATGACATAGACGCGATCGGTCGATAAATTAAATATCCGTCCTCGCGTACTTCAATAGACATCGAACCTTTTATGTACTTTCCGACTATCTCCTCGGGAAGATTGTCGGCTGCGGTACCTTTATAAGCGTGACCGGCGCCATTACTAAACAACAAATTCGGATCTGTGGTTAAAACTCTAAGCGTAATAGGAGTTTTATCCGTACAATTGAGCGTTACCGAAACACCGTCTTTGTCGGGAGTAACTTCGGTAATAGTCCAATCTTCCATTGTTCCGTCTATGTTTCTTATCTTTACATTGACCGATCCGTCGAAAATATAAGTCTTTTGTTGCGCTACGAACGTTCCGTTGAACTGCTCGGGAACTTTAAGTTCGGGCTCGGCGGGATAGTGTTCGTCATCATAATATGTAACCTCATTGTAGGTGATAGAGCCTGCTTCCGCATTAAACTCGATAACATCATTGCTACTCAATGTCACCTTGTTGTCCTCGACTTTGGTTACGGTGAAAGTGGTATCCTCATTGTCGATATGAACCTTTACGCTCTTATCTTCCAACACCTCGATGTAGTTTTCTTTGTCGTTCTCATCGAAGTATTTGCCTACCATTCCCTCGGGAAGTTCGATTTCCGGCTCCTCTGGTTCGGCGGGATACTTGGTGTCCAAGATGTAAGTCTTGCCGTTGTAGGTGATAGAATACGTATCTGCATTGTATTCGATAACGTTATTGTTACTCAATGTCACCTTGTTGCCCTCGACTTTGCTTACGGTAAAAGTGGTATCCTCATTGTCGATATGAGTTTTTACGCTCTTATCTTTCGATACCTCGATGTAGTTTTCTTTGTCATTCTCATCGAAGTATTTGC
>CANRKK010000076.1 GCA_947631195.1 uncultured Clostridia bacterium | reverse complement strand
CTATACAACACTTCTTCAAAAAAAGAAAGTGCGTAAGTCTGCTGTTTGTCTACTTACACACTTTATTTTACAGTCTCTAAATGGTATCGTGTATATTATCTGTTACCTGTCTTAATTTTTTGCTCATTGTTGTCCGCTCCTGTAATTTAAATTTTTATGAAATCAATCTCTCCTAAACAAGTCCCTCGTGTAAACTTTGTCCACAACATCGTCCAGTACCGCTTCATACCTATTCGCAATAATCGCGTCCGCGCCGCTTTTGAACTTCTCAATATCGTTCACCACAAGACTTCCGAAAAACGTCGTTCCGTCCTCAAGCGTCGGCTCGTAGATGATTACCGTCGCACCTTTTGCTTTTATACGCTTCATGACGCCCTGAATGCTGCTCTGCCTAAAATTATCGCTGTTGGCTTTCATCGTCAAGCGATATACGCCGACCGTGATTGGACGCTCTTTGTCGGCATTCCACATTGAACTTGCAGTATAGTACCCCGCCTTCTCCAGCACCCTGTCAGCGATGAAGTCCTTCCTCGTGCGATTGCTCTCAACGATGGCTTCAATCAAATTCTCGGGAACGTCTTGGTAATTCGCAAGCAGCTGCTTTGTATCCTTAGGAAGGCAATAGCCGCCATAGCCGAAACTCGGGTTGTTGTAGTAGTCCCCTATTCTCGGGTCAAGACTGACTCCCTTGATGATGTCGGCGGTATTTAAACCTTTTACCTCCGCGTAGGTATCTAACTCATTAAAGTAGCTGACTCTCAGGGCGAGATATGTATTTGCAAAGAGCTTCACTGCTTCGGCTTCAGTTAATCCCATATAAAGAACGTCGATATTCTCTTTCACGGCGCCTTCAACAAGCATACTTGCAAACATCTCAGCAGCTTCTTTAGTGTTTTCATCGCAGCCGACTATGATTCTTGAGGGGTAGAGATTGTCATAAAGGGCTTTAGATTCTCTAAGAAATTCGGGGCTGAAAATTATACGGTCAGTGTTAAATTTCTTTCGTACAGATTCTGTATAGCCGACCGGGATCGTGGACTTAATTACCATGATCGACTTGTCGCTGCTTTTGAGAACGAGGTCAATAACCGCCTCAACCGCCGAGCAGTCGAAGAAATTTTTCTGCGGGTCATAGTTGGTAGGGGCAGCTATGATGACGAAATCTGCATCTTTGTATGCCGATGCACCGTCAAGAGTTGCAGTCAGATCAAGATCTTTTTCCTCAAGGTATTCCTCAATCTCTTTGTCTTGAATCGGACTGACTCTCTTGTTGATCTTCTCTACCTTTTCTGGAACAATGTCAACCGCGGTAACCTTGTTATTTTGCGCCAAAAGGACAGCTAAAGATAGACCGACATAGCCAGTCCCCGCAACTGCAATTTTGATTTTTTCTCCTGTATGTTTATTTATCATCTTAATCACCATTTATTCCTTTGTATGTTTTCTGCACCGCTTCATAGCTCTCCAAATCCCCGATGTCATACCTCTTCCCCGGCATTTCCATCGCGTGAACAGATGTCTGCTTACTCAGCCAAGCTATAAAGCTCCCGGGTGCGTCCACTCCGCAACCGCTCTCAATTCCCTTTGCAACAAGCGGAACATCGTTTGCTTTGTAGAAGTAGAACGGCGGGCAGCACCAGTGCGACCTCGGATTCTCCGGCTTTTCTTCCATACTGATGATCCTGTCGCTTTCGTCGATCTCGACGACGCCGCACTTTCTGAGCTTCTGCTCCGACGGCTCATAATAGCGCATGATGCAAGAAGTCTGCTTTTTCTCTGCGTAATCTATGAAGTCGGTAAGCGAAAAGTCAAGGAGATTGTCTCCCGCGATCACGAGCAAATCGCTTATCAGATTGAATTTGTCAATCGCAAACTGAATGTCGCGCACTGCCCCGAGGCGAGTCTCATTCGTGCTTGTGCCGTCGTCAACGACGGTTATCTTTTGCGTATGACTGCTCGCCCAGTCCTGAAAATGATGCACAAATTTGTGATTGCTTATAACTATGTACTCATCAACCTCTCCGCTTCGGTCGATGTCGTCGATCAGCCAGTCAAGGATTGATTTATCTCGAACTTTAAGCAGCGGCTTCGGAAAGTTTTCGGTAAGCGGATAGAGCCGCGTTGCATAACCCGCCGCCAAAATCAAGCACTTCATAGTGTCACCCCATCTGCACTTTCACACAAGTGGAAGCTGTATTTGCCTTTCATTTCAAGGAACGAAGTCAGGTATTTCCTCTCAACCTCTTCGGCGATTGATTCTGCTTTGCTCGGGTCAATCAGAGCCATACAGCAGCCTTTAAAGCCCGCGCCGGAGAATCGTCCGCCATAGATGCCGCTTGTTTCGCGCATAATCTCATACAGCCTGATCTGCTCAGGTGCGCCGGATTCCCAGTTATGAATTGAACTCCAGCCGCTCTCAAAGCTAAGTCTGCCGTATTCTTCGATGTCTCCCCTGCGCCAGGCTTCTGCACCCGCCTCAACGCGCTTGAATTCGGTATACCAGTGTTCACACCTACGCGCCCACTGTTTGGGGAGATTGTCCTTATACTTTTCGTAAATCTCGAAGCTCACATCGCGGGCGTTTGCCTCATTGAACTTGCCGTAATCCATTTCGGCAAATGCTTGAAGGGCATAAATCCCTGCTCTAAGCTCGTCAACACGCATATTGTACTTCGACCCCGCGAGGCTATGCTCTAAGCCGCTGAAGAAAATGGCGATTTTGTATGGCTTCATATTGCTCGGGGTTGGGATAAGTTCATAGTGATTGTCCTTGCAGTCGAGGTAGAGCAAATGGTCTTTCTTGCTCAAAACTTCGCAGGACTGGTCAAGGGTGCCGACATTCACGCCTACATAGTTTTTCTCGGCGTCAAATGCGATGTTAATCAGCTCCTGCGGAGTAAGATTTATCCCGTTGACCTTGCAAAGCGCATTTAGAAACGCGAGAATAACAGCTGCTGATGAGCTTAGCCCGCCTATTGGCAGCGAGCCTTCAATCACTCCGCAAAGACCGACCGATAGGCTATGCTCCTTTGCTAAAGCCCAAGT
>CANRKK010000075.1 GCA_947631195.1 uncultured Clostridia bacterium | reverse complement strand
GGGCTTGCAATGATAATACTTTATATTGCAGGCTCGTTTGTGTTCATCGGGCTTGCAAACAAGGTCCTTGTGCTGTCGCTCAACGAGCTTGCCAAGAATGCAATGGTGATGGATGTGTCGTTCCTCGTCGTCAAGTGGAAGTACATTTTGCAGAACTGCGTATTGGCGTGCATAATAATGTTAGCGTCCTTCCTTGTGCCAATGCTCCGACTCAGATATATAAAGCCGACAAACGTCATAAAAGCTAAAGAGTAGACTTTGTTGCCGCATTGCAAATTCAAACAAAAAAGCTGCCGCAAGCAAATAACTTCGCCTGCGGCAACCGTTCTTTTTTCTCTGTAATGAAATTTAGTCCCTATGGAATACACCATTTTTGTCGGTCTTTTTGTATGCCGTTCCCTACACATATTTTAAAAAGAGCAAATCCCGCTTTTTGCCTCCGTTGCCAAAATTTTTGCATTGAACGCGGGAATATTCTGTGGTAAAATCGAACCATGAAAAAGTTTAAGTATTGTTTGGCCGTAATGGCGGCCGCGGCGGCAGCGGTATTGCCTGTAGCGGCGTGCGGAGGGCGGCAGAGCGTCGCGCTTCCGCAAACGCAGACGGAACAGCCGGCGGACCCCGCCCCCGAAACGCCTCCGCCCGCAACGGAGCCGCAGATTGAAACGGTAAGTTATTTTGCCGTCACTTCGGCCGGGGTCAATATCCGTTCGGGCGCGGGCACGGACTACGGCGTGCGCGGCCGCGCGGAAAAATCCACGCTGTACGCATTGGGCGGCAGCGACGGGGATTGGTACAAGACGGAATGGCGCAACGGCGCGGCGTACGTTTCCAAAAAGTACTGCACGCCCGTACATATGCCCGCAAGCGGCAACCCCGCGGCCGAGGCGGTGATAGCGGAGGGGACAAAGCTCCTCGGCACGCCGTACGTGTACGGGGCCGTCCGCCTGCACGACGGCAAGGGCAATTTTTACGGCGCGTTCGACGCGGGCAAATTCGACTGCTCCTCGCTGATGCAATACATATTTTACAGGGGCGCGGGGGTGCTTCTTGACGTAAACACCCGCACGCAGGTATTGCAGGGCGAGCGGGTGGAGGAGGACGGGATAGAGCGCGGCGACCTGCTGTTTTTTACCAACGACAGCCGCAAAAACAACAGGGGCCTTGAAAGGATAGGCCACGTGGGGCTGTATCTCGGCGGAAACTATATACTGCACACCGCCTCGGACTACGCCAAGATAGAGCAAATTTCCGCAAAACGGTGGAGCTACTTTATCGAAGCGCGCAGAATGTATTGACATTTCTGTTTGCGCCTGTTACAATATAACTATCAAAATAAAATCAAAAAAGGGGAACTTATGAATCTTAAAGACAGTGTTCAGGATGACGACTACCTCGATCTCAACGACGATGACGACGATATCGTTACCCTCACGACGGCCGACGGCGAGGAAGTAGACTTCGTGGAAATAGCCGGCATCGCCCACAAAGGCAATTTTTACGCAATCCTGCAGCCCGTTGAATTGCTCGACGGCATGGACGACGACGAAGCCCTCGTGTTCAAAGTAACGCGCGGCAGAAACGGCGAGGACAACTTCACGATAGAGACCGACGACGACATAATCGAAGCCGTTTTCGCCGAGTACAACAGGTTGCTCGACGAAGCCGTTTCAAACGACGACTAAAACTCATTCATGCAAACTTACAGCCCCCGTCCGTTCAGGACGGGGGCTGTACTTTAAACCGCGGATTGGCCGTCGGGCGACTTCCCGGCCCCCGCGGCGCACATTATTCCTATGACGAACAGCGCAACTTCGGCTGCCGCAAAAACTATCAGCGCAACTCCCGCTGCGGGCAAAAGCTCCATGCTCAAAACCGCTGCCGCCGCGCTAAGAAGGGCAACGAGTGGCGCGGGCGCGAACGCGGCGATAATAAATCCGCGGCGCGGCTCCCTGCTCTTGGAGGCGGCCTGCACGATGCAGCCGGCGTCGCCGATAAGCTGGGCCAAAACCGCCATGGCGACGATAATCCCGCCCACTATAAACAATATTTGGATAATAACTTTCGAAAGCCCCATCGCGAGCCCCGCCGAACCTTCCCCGTTGGGAATTTTGTTTGCAACCATCGCAAACCCGCCGAAGCAATACCACACCGTGGCAAAGCCCACCAAAACGCAAATCTGGGTCAACGCCAGAAAGGCGGTGTAAAGTCCCTTGTTTTTCATAAAATCACCCTTTTTTAAGTTGGTTAACGCCCCTCGTCGTCCTTGCTTTCAACTTTGCCCGTAATAAAATCCCCCTTGGGCTCGGGCGGGTTTTTCCGCAGTTCCTCTTTTTCCTGTAAATTTTTGAACACCATCATCAGCACCGTGCATACGATGCAGACGCCCACGGGAACCAGCCCCCATATTTCATACCAGATGAACACGGGCACGGCCACAATCGCCGCCGCCGTCGCAAGTATGCAAAAAATTATCCTCAAAACTTTGTACATCTTAATACCTATTATGTAAAACCGCGCGGCCGCCCGACGGGTTTTAGTGAATCTGCTTATATCTACACGTGCGCACGCGCGACATATAGTAATTATTAAAGGTATTGTAGCATGGCGCGCCGCTTTTGTCAACATAAGAAATTTTGTATAAAATTTACTTAATTTGTCAAAAATTAACTTGAAAAAATTTTTTTGGAAAAACTTAAATTATTCACTTGACTTAACGGCGGGCGCTATGATATCTTAATTAGGCTTGATTGAACGGCTTGTCCCCGTAATCTGCCGAAAAGATTTAATTTTTTTTAAAAAAACATTGAATTTTAGTTGACAAAGGCAGTACGGTATGATAATATAGATAAGCTCGTTAGTGAGCGCCGACCGTTTAAGTCGGGTTACGAAGTTTAAAAATTGAATAGAAGGAAACGATTTATAAAAGTTTCTGTCAATTAACTTTGAAGTACAAATAGTACCACAAAGCAAAGTCAGCAAAGATAATTTGACTTAATAGTCGAGATAGAGCCACAATCGAAAGATTGGTTTTATACAATTAAACTTAAGAGTTTGATTCTGGCTCAGGATGAACGCTGGCGGCGTGCTTAACACATGCAAGTCGAATGTAGCAATACA
>CANRKK010000074.1 GCA_947631195.1 uncultured Clostridia bacterium | reverse complement strand
GGAACCCGCAAGCAGCGGGCGGGAGCCGTCAGAAGAGCGCGGCGCCCTCAACCTGTTTACATTAGATATTATAACACTATTTTAGACCGCCGTCAAGCGTTTTGCGCTAAAATATTTTAGATTTTCGGAAAAATTTTTTAGAAAAATATTTTAGTAAAATAATGAAAAGTTATTGACATTTTCGGCGGCTATGTGATAAAATCGAAAGCAAAGTTATAAACACCCGAAAACGGGCGCAGGAGGCGCAAGGAATGAAGAAGCAATACAAGACGGGGAAAACCCAGCGCGACGCGGTGAAACGCTATCAAGAGAAGAACAAGGGCAAGCAAAAGGGCATCGGGACGACGTTCAACGCGGAGGAATGCGACTATATCCAAGCCATTTTCAAGGCGCACGGCGTGAAGCCCTCCGAGGTATTGAGGGGAGCCGCCGTCGCGCTTTTGGAAGGCGAACCCATACGGACGGAAGCCGCGCCCCTGATCGCGCCCAAAGCGGCAGGAGAGACGGAGACCGCCCCCGCGCCCGTAGCGGGCGACAGCACGACCAGCGGCGAGGAATAAGCCGAGGACGGCGGGAGACGGCGCAGAAAGCCGCAGGAGCGGCGGCAACGGTAAAGCCCGAGGGACGCGCCGAACGCCTCCGAGCGTAACGCAGGAAGCCCGCCCGACGGCATAGCGGCAGGGGGTAGGGGTAAGCCCGAGGAGCGAAACGCCCCGCCCGAGCTACGCAACAAAAACGAACGCCCAGCCGCCCGCGCCCAGCTCATCGGGACGGACGACCAAGCGGAGCAGGGGAGACGGCACAGCGGAAACCCCGCCGCCATCGTGGAGCGGCAAGCCCTCCGACCGAGCCAAAGCGAGAGAGCCCGCAGGGGACAAGCGGAAGCCGCCGCCCCTCCGACGGTGAGACGAGCCGCACCCGACCCCCGCGCCGCCAGCGGGACAAAGTCGAGCGAGGGAGCAGAGGCAAGCCCCGAGGCGAAGCCCTAACCCAAGCGCACCGCCCGCCCGAGGAGAAATCACCGAGGAGCGGAAGAGGAGACAGCCCCGACGAACCCCCGCGCACCCGCCCCCCCGGACGGACACCCGCACGGCACTGCCGCCACCGCACGACGACGGCACCGAGAGCCAAGAGCGGCAACACAAAGACAAGACCAAGACAAGCGGAGAGACAAAGAGGCACGAGCAAAGCCAAGCCCGCCACCCCCGAGAGAGAGGGAGAGAGAGGAAGAGCCAAAGCCCGCGCCGCTTTTCTTTTTTCTGTTGATTCTTTTTTCTTTTTCGATTGAAAATTAAAAGCAGGGAAACGCCTATAATAATATATATAATATAATAAATTATATAATAGTCTTGTATATATATAAATATTATAGAATAATAAAAAAAGAGAGGAGAGAGCAGAACACCAAGCAGAACAGACCAAGATAGGACAGAGAACAAGAGAGAACACAAGCAGACCAAGCGGAGAAGAACACCAAGAGAGACAAGCGGAAGAGAGGACAGCGGCGAACCGTTCAGAGACAAGGACAAGCGGAAGAGAGGGAGAAAGAAGGAGAGCAGGGGCAAAAAGGAGAGAGACGCGGCAAGCACGCAAAGACATAAGGCGGAGGACAGGGGGAGGAAGGCAAGCCAAGAGGAAAAAGGGAAAGAGAAGGCATCACGGCGGCGGCGTGTTCATGGAGACATAGCCGCCCCGCCACGGCAAAGGGGGACTCCCTGCCCCGCCCGCCGCGCTTGCCCGTTCCATCGTGAGAGCGGGAGAGGGTAAGAAACAAGCCGAACACATTTACATAATACCATATAAAGGAAACACGTTGACGGAATGGGAGCCCCTGCGAGGCGTGGGGGTACTTTTTTGACGGGGGAATCAAAATAGGTATCGTATAATCCGAATAGCCCATCTCCTCCCCCTCTTGTTCTCTCTTGCTCTTTGTCTGTCTTTGGTAGCTCTGGCATGTTTCCTTCCATTCTTCATGGAATCATCCTTTACTTCTCAAAAATTTTTTATATTCATGAAATTCGTGGCGCGTTCTGCAAGCAGAGCCCCAAAAACCGTGTTATAATGTTGCTACAAGTTCAGCGGGAGGAATTGAAAATGGATGGCGAGGACTTTACGGCATGGGCAGAATACTATCGCAAAGCGAGAATTTGTCCGCACTGCGGAAACGACGATAAGGTGGCGGAATCCGAGCATCCCTTTGGTGGGGTTTGGGTGAGGAGGTATGTCTGCTTGAAATGCGGTTGGAATTGGGAAGTCGAAGCCTACCGCGAAGAGAACGAAGGCGCGGAAGCGGCAGAAGAGAAGATCGCGGGCAGACCGCAAATTTTGAAAGGCGATATAATTCGAGTAGAAATATCCGATAACTGCACGCCTTGTTGCATCGTGTGGGCTGTCCAAGAGAACTATGTATATGGGGACAGCGGGGCGCACTTTTTCCCGATTGATTCGGTTGTCGCCGTCTACCGCTTCGACGGAAAAGGCTTCGGGTGCATTTGGCAGGATGAGGAAGCAATGGCGCGTTATGCGAAGGAAGCGGAAGGCAAGGCGAGCGAGTAGATTTCAGCTCGGTTGCAGGTGTCGCTCGGCTCGGGTGCAACTTACCGACAACTTAAAGTCAGCCGCATTTCGCCCCAAATCTGCCTTTTTTGCGCCGAAAACAGTAAATTTTGGCGGCGGGCGCGGGCGACGGGAAACTTACCGACAACTTAAAACCGAAATGCAAAAGTGAAGTATTTCAGAAATCGAAAGTGAAATTTCAAAAATACGGGAAGAACGAAATGGAAGGAGTAGAGACAATTCACGGCGAGGATGGATATACCATCCACCTCGAGCCCAAAGACTTTGAGGATGCCGTTATACTTATAGCGGGGATAAAAGCCACTATTATCCAGCACCTATGCGATGACAAGAATTGTGAGGATTGCAATGCGGCTTCGGCGAAAGGACTTTGTAAGGCGGGTTCCTGTGCGGCGGCGATAGTAGACTATCTTCGGAAGGAGAGTAAACGGAGAGGAGAAATTTAATAGAATCTCTAATTATCTCTAACTATCTATGATAAATTCAAAAGAGTGGGGTGCAGGACAAATGATTTGCTGTTCGATGACTTGTAAAAAGAGAAAGCAGTGCGGGCGGTGGGCGCCGATAAGCGCCGACTTGTATCCGCATGGCGGGACGGTTGAACCGCTTGATGAGTTCGGAAGCGGTCATGTCAATTTTGATAAAGA
>CANRKK010000073.1 GCA_947631195.1 uncultured Clostridia bacterium | reverse complement strand
CGTTGTAGCTTTTATGTTTTTGGGAAGCGATTCGGTCAGGCTCTCATCCAAAACGGCGTAAGAAGGAATGAGCGGGAAGTCGTTGATCGCATATTTGTGGTGTGTGACGCAATCGACCACGACCGCAGCAAGCGTCGTTTCGCTTCCCGTCCCCGCCGTCGTGGGAACGGCGATCAGCAAGGGAATTGCCTTTCGCACTTTCAGAATTCCGCTCATTTTGCCGAGCGATTTTTTGGGACGGGCAACCAAGGCACCAACACATTTTGCGCAGTCCATCGGAGAGCCGCCGCCAAAGCCGATCAAGCAGTCGCAGCCCGCGCTCTTATAAATTTTTAACGCTTCTTCTGCGTTGTCCGTCGTGGGATTGGCGACTGTGCCGTGATAGACGACGTAGGAAATCCCCGCCTCCTTCAAGGCATTTTGGAGCGGCTGCGTGAGGCCGAGCCCAAAAATCGTTTGATCGGTAACGATCAGAGCGTGCGTTTTTCCGTTGGATTTCAAAACCGCAGGAACATCAGTAATCTTTTCTATGATTTTCGGGTCTTTATAGGGTAGCAGCGGGAGAGCGAGTTTCAGCACCCCCTGAAAAATGCGGCAGTACAATCTTTTGAAGAAATTGACGCCCTTTTCGGCGAACAGGATCAGGGAAAACGCCAAGAGGAACTGTGCGGGATAATAGGTTGCAAGACACAAAATTCGGGGCAGTGTATGGACCGTGCTGAACATATTGAGAAGCAACATCAAGTCGGAGATATAGAAAAGCACGCTGCCGACCGCAAGCAAAGCGGCGAGCGCGGTCCCCTTTCTTATGTCCGATAGCGCTTTTCCAACCATGAGCGAGAGGATGAGCGCATATACCACGCACACGATCTCCATGATCATTCCGCCGAAATCAAAGATCGGGGCAAGCGTGATAAAAAGAACGGAAGGGACAAAAATGACGGCGGAGACGATGAGGTCGGCGGGACGGAACCCGAAAGATACGTAATATGCCGCAGCATAAAAAACATGCGCCACCGCGAACAGCGCCGTGCCGGTTATAAACCAAAGCTCAGCCGTGTTAAAATTGATGATATCCCCCGCCATTGCAAAGAGGCAGCCGATCAGCATAAGGATCGGAAAGGCTTTCTTTGCCCTGCACTTGAACGCATAAAAGCAGTTCACGAGCGAGGCCGCAGCAAAGCATGCGCTTGCTGCGCTTTTCAGCCAAAGCGCAGGGCTTATGATCAGCATAACGTCAAACGTTACAAGGGCAATAAGCAACAAGAAATTACATAGATAAACTGTTTTTTTCATTTTTGATTTCCCCGTTATGCTCTTCGGATCATGATCTCGCAACTGCCTTCAATTCTCCCGTCGAAAAAGAATACTCATAAATCGCCGTGGAGTCATTGAAGTTTTCATTGGACACCCAAAGCACCGTCTTTTTCGTCAGGTTATAAATGACACTATGTACGGTACAGCCGTCTCCTTCCCCCCAACTTCTTCTGCCGACGGTTTCGAGGATCTCCATCGCCGCCCATTCGTCCTGTACGACGCCGCCGGTTTTGGAAAGGTCGGAATAGATCTGCTTATATCTGTCAAGCCCCGCCTTATCCTCGTCTTTTGTATAATAATCCGGCTGAATAATGAAGTTGGTGATCCATTGGAAGTCGCTCTCTCCCTCTTCTTTGCCAATCTTCTCGTCACCCGTGTTATAGGTGACGACGAGTTTGCGAGCGGAGCCGTCGTTATCCGTTTCGTCCGTACCGCTCACGGGAACCCATTCGAGAATGGCGCTTCTGCCCGACGCGTCCGCGACCATGTAGTGGAAAGAGGTATTTGCTGAGTCGTGAAGATTATATTGCTCGACAAGTTCGACCGCCTCGTCCACGTCGTCCGCATAGTCGAGGATCATGCGGAGCATAGTCGTCGAGGTGATGTCGGGCTTATTCGGATCGTTCTGATCGGTCGCGACGGCATTGTTGTTTTCGGGCTCGCCCTGATATGTCATATAGATACCGCAACTCACGCCCGCGTCGTTGACGCCGTCAAGAGGCGCAAACGGAGCGGCAAGGCAGGTGATTTTATTCATCAACCCTTCCACATTTTTCTCTGTATCCATACCGACATAGTTCAAATCAACCGTCGAGAAAGACGCGTGTCTGCCGCCGCCCGGATTTGTGATAGTCAGACAGACATTTGTTTTAGCAAAGTCATAATTGCGGGCGAAAATCCTATCCCCGCTCTTGGTAACTGCCGTAAAAGAGGAACAGCCGATATCGCTCTCCTTGATCCCCACGTCCATGAGCCCGCGGGTAATTTTATTCGAGATGAACGCGATGAGGTCCGAGTCCTTCTTCGCGCCGCCCTGTTCGAGAAAATCGTCGAAATAGAACCCACCGCTCACTTCCATACTGTAGACCGCGCCGTCTTTATGCGCGTCGTTGCGATCACGAAGTAGCGTGAAGCTCGTAACAGAAGAAAACTCGTTGTGCCAAATTCCGAAGAACACCGACACGAGAACGACGATCAGTGCCAGAATGACTGCAAGCGATATGCAGATCGAACGCAACACAATTTTTTTGGTTTTTGTCATAAAATTTTGCTCCTTTTCTTAAATTTTTATTGATTGTTTTTTATCAATTCCTTATAATATGCTCTTAAATTTTCATTGATCACGTCAAGCGACTTGTAAAAAAAGATTCTCTCCTCTTCCGTAAACTGCATACTGCCTGCGGAAACGGCTTTCTCCGCACGCGCACAGATAATGTTCGCGAATTGCTTTCCCGTTTCCGTCAGCTTTATGGTAGCATTTCGTCTGTTGGCGTCGTAGATGACATAACCCTTTTCCTGCATCATTTTCAGCGCGCGCGAAATTGCCGCCTTATCTTCGAGCGTCAATTCCGAGAGTTCCTTCGCCGTAAGTCCCTGCGGATTCTTGTTGAGATAGTAACTGCACATCACATGAATGGGCTTTAAGCCGTATTTGTCTACCTCAAAAGTCTTAATTTTTTGAACGAGCTTATTCAGCCGCAGAATTGACAGCGTGAAATCTACAAATAAATCTTCCATAACATACCTATTAGTTGATTAGTCAATCAAGAGTATATCTATTTTTGGTTGATTTGTCAACTGATTTTCCGACATGATCATTTTTTTGGTAATGCAAAAATGTAAATTGATTTGATGGCAGACGAGTACATCGTCACGAAGCGCAAGAGCAAGGATGACACCGAGGAATCCCCAAGTGAGGCGGCGTTTGCGCCTCGAACAAAAACGGAGAGCCGAAGGAATTCGGCTCTCTTATCTTTTGTGAAATTTTACGGAAATTTTTCGGGAAGTGTAAACTTTGGGCTTGAAAGTGGAATATTTCACTTTCCTTATCCTCGTAAGGTATCGGTGGGGACACTTTTGGCAGACGGTTTTACGCCGTCTGCCGTGTCCTTTTG
>CANRKK010000072.1 GCA_947631195.1 uncultured Clostridia bacterium | reverse complement strand
GATATACTTGCTCCCATCGAGCGTCAAAAAGCGGAAGTCGCCGCAAACGAAATAAACGAAGTCAACGAAAGATTTACCGCTTTGAAAGTTAAACGCGAAAAAGAGCTTACCGAAGCGGTCGAGCAAGCCAAGGCAAAGGTACAGACCTCCGAAGGTTCGGCAAAGGATACTGCGGTAATCGAGCTGAAAGAAGCCAAGATCGCCAAGAAGGATCAACTTACCAACTTGCAAGCAGAGCACAATTCCGCAGTGGACGACGTATTGTTCCGCTCCAAGGTATTTGCTGCCTACATCAACGGTTGCACCATAGAAACAACTCTTGACATCAACAAAAAGATCGTCAAGGGCTTAGGCGCACAGCTTTTCATCAGTCACTACCGTTTCGAAGTTCCACACGACGCCTACACGCTTTCCGAAGACGGAATTGCCGTAACGGTGCAGGAGAATATCAATTACGGTCGTGAGCAGTATGCACGTTGCACGTTGCATGGCGATACCGTATATGTCAAAGTAGACAAACCGCATAATAAAGGCGACGTACTCAACATTCGCATTGATATAGCAAGAGCACGCATCTACGAGAATATGTTCGATATAAGACTGTACTAATTGTATACATTATTCAATCAAACGCATAACCACCGATCTCTCGGTGGTTATGCCTTGCAAAAAAACAAAAAAACGAGGTTTTTATGAAAAAATATTACTTAATTTTGTTGCTGGCGGCAGTAATGGTGCTTTCACTTGCTCTGTCCGCTTGTGAAAAGCCGAAGAATGACCCTGCGTTCGAATGGGACGAATACACCGCCCCCACGCCGAGTCAGGGCACGAATAGCGTCAATTTGCCAACCGTTCCCGCAGGTAAGGCGTCCTCTCCATCCATTCAAATTCATTATCAAAGAAAGAACGCTTCCGAATACGGCAATTGGAGCTTGTGGTTGTGGACGGAATCGGGGTCTATCGGATCCTCCAATGACACATACGGTTGGTCGTTCAATTACAAAGATGATTGGGGTGTTATCGCAATGTATTCGATGGAAGATTTAGGCAAATTGCAGGGCGGTTCGGGCAATTACCAAACCTCCGAAGAAATAGGCGTTATTGTTCGCGATAAATCCTGGGGCAAAGATATCTCCGAAAACAGATTTTGGACGTTGGGCGATATCGACGAAAACAATTACTATCATTTATATTTGGTACAAGGAGATTCAGGTTTGTACAGCTCGGTTGAAGACATTCAATACGGCATGTCGGCAGGATTTGTCAGCGAGAAACAGATAACGATAAATACGAGTACTCCCGTTATACATGTGGCGATTTATGAGGGCGATTCCGTTATTGCCGAAACAGATACGGACGAAACGACGTCTATCCGCTACAACATTCCAGATACCGTCAAGTTGAATCTGTCCAAAAATTACAAGGCTAAGGTAAAATTTGTTGCAGGCAACAGAGAAAAAGAGTGTAACCTTTCTATTATTCCGCTTTACGGCACCAAGATGTTCGAGGACGCTTATTGCTATGACGGAGAATTGGGCGCCATCTATACTCAAAATGCCACAGAGTTTAAGGTGTGGTCTCCTTTCTCTTCTAAGATTGTGCTCAACCTTTACGAAACGGGCAACGGCGGCAGCGCGTACAAGACCGTCCCAATGACCAAGGGCGACAAGGGCGTTTGGTCTGCAACGGTAGACGGAGACCTTCAAGGCAAGTATTACACTTACGTCGTCACAAACGATTCATACAACGGAAAGGAAATCGTAGACCCGTATGCCAAGAGCGCCGGCTTGAACGGTCAGCGCGGGCAGATTGTCAACTTTGCGGAAACAAATCCCGCCGGTTGGGATGCAGTTAAGCCCATAGACTACGATCGCAACGAGTTAGTAGTGTGGGAAACGCATGTGGCGGACGTAACGTCCTCATCTACATGGAACGGACCTGCAAATCACGCCAAGAAATTTCTCGGCTTGATAGATACCGGTACCACCTATTCCGAAGGCGACGTAACAGTATCCACAGGCTTTGACCACATCAAGGAGTTGGGAGTCAACGCCGTTCAGCTTGTGCCCATCTTCGATCAGGCAAACGACGAAGCTAATCCGCAGTTCAACTGGGGATACAATCCTCTCAACTACAACGTATTGGAAGGTTCCTATTCCTCCGACGCCACGGACGGATATACCCGCATATTGGAATTCAAACAAGTGGTGCAGGCATACAATCAGGCAGGTATCAACATCATAATGGACGTAGTGTATAACCACGTTTCCGCGGCTATCGGCTCCAACTTTGATGTGCTTTGTCCCGGTTACTACTTCCGTTATAACGCCAACGGCGGTATGGCAGACGGTTCCGGTTGCGGAAACGAAACGGCAAGCGACCACTATATGTTCCGTAAATTTATGATCGATTCGGTAAGTTTCTGGGCAAGCGAGTACAAACTCGGAGGTTTCCGTTTCGACTTGATGGGACTTCACGACATCGATACGATGAATCAACTGTATGCAGCATTGAAGGAGATCAATCCCTCTATTGTTGTTTACGGGGAGCCTTGGACGGGCGGTACGTCTCCGCTTGCTTCCAACAAAATGGCTAACCAAGCTAACGGCAACAGCCTTGTGGGAGTAGGACAGTTCAACGACCAGATGCGCGACGCTCTCATAAAGGGAGGAATGAACTCACCCGAGAAGAAAGGCTGGGTTACAGCCGGAGAATATAACAGTGGTGATTTAAACAAAATCCTTTATGGTATGAGGGGCGCAGTAGATGTGGGCTCTATGCAAATAGATGACATGACAAAGGTCGTTAATTATGTGACTTGTCACGACAACTACACTTTGTATGACCGCGTTTACGCCGCACTCGGCAGCGACAGCAAACCGTACGTTGAAAAAATGTGCGTATTGGCGAACTCGGTAGTTCTCACTTCCAATGGCATCGGCTTTATGCTCGCAGGAGAAGAGTTCCTTCGCAGCAAGCGCGAACTTGGCGCCACGGGCGACGCTATTCACAACAGTTACGAGGCGGGTTACAGGGCAAACGAGCTTGACTATTCTCGTAAGATCAAGTATGCAAAGGTATTTGACAATTACAAGAAGCTTGTCGAATTCAAAACTTCGTTTGCGGAGCTCGGTCTCGAAGCGACTAAGGTAAACAGCGATATGTACAGTGTTGAACAGGCAAATGGCGGAGCTGTTGTTGTTGCGACCATCAGGACGTCCGACCGTACCTATAAGGTTATCCATGCCAATTTCGATGTTTCAGGTTATACTGCCAAACTTGACGGCTACACGCTTGTGCTCGATACTCTCGGTGAAACGGAGTTGACGGCTTCGACTGCTATCCAGCCTTTCCAAACAATCATTGCCTACAAATAGATGAAACGAATTGCAATAGTATTGATCATATTGTTGTTGGCGCTTACTTTTACAAGCTG
>CANRKK010000071.1 GCA_947631195.1 uncultured Clostridia bacterium | reverse complement strand
GTGGCGGTGCGCAGGTCTGCAAGAACAATCGCCTCCGAAGGCAATGTTTTGGTGGATAACCAAGGCACGCTTACCGTGTTTGCCAACGCGCACATCGTCTTTAACGGCGGCAAAGCAGAGGATACCGCCCTCAACAACAGCGGCGAAGTCAAATTGCAAGGCACCGTCTCGTCGGAAAAAGGCGCAGCCACAGCTCTCAACAACGAGGCACAAGGCGAAGTCACATTGCAAGGCACCGTCTCGTCGGAAAGCGGCACCGCCCTCAACAACGAGGCAGAGGGTACCGTCACGTTTGACGGCAGCCAAGCCAAGGCAACCACGCAGAACGGCGTTGCGTTGGATAACAGCGGCAATCTTGCAACAAACAACAACGGCGCAGTATCGGTAGAGGTCACAGGCACGGGTGCAGATTCTGCCAAAGCCGTCGGCTTCAAGAACAGCGCCGATGTCAAGGACGTGCAGGTAAATGTAACCGTGGTTGAGCAATCTCAGGCAACGGGCGTAGAGCTTAACGGCGGCACGTTCAAACCGAGCAGCGATAGCACTATCGACGGCTCCGTCGTGGTGGATCCCGCCGAGGGCAGCGACGTTACAGCCACCCTGCCCGATAATTTCAACGGAAATGTCGAGCTGAAAGGCGATTCGACGGGCGATGTCAACGTCACCCTGCCGGAAGATTATACAGGCGACGTCACGATCGACGAAAGCAGCCACCTCACTTGCGACCAAATCACAGAGGGTACCGGCACTCTCGCTCACGAGTGGAATGCCACGCCGCAATGGTCGGAGTGGACAGACAAGGATACTGTCAGTGTAACATTCACTTGCAATCGCTGCGGAGCGAAGGAAACTTACAGCTCTACGGATGTCGACAGCAAGGTGACTATCGCGCCGACCGACAAGCAAAACGCTACCTGCACAGACTCTGGCTATCAGAAATATCAAGCGACAGTCACGGGTCCCGACAACGAGCAGTACACAAGCGACTATACCGAAACGTTCACAGCGACCGGTCATAACTTCGGAGCCGAGGTGCAGGCTAATGCCGCCTCTTGTACAGAGAATGGCAACGACGCGTACAAGTATTGCGATAGGTGCGGCAAGTACTACGCGGCAGACGCCGTCGAAAACACTCCGCTTACAGATGGTAAAGGCAGTTCTGATGACTTTACCATAGGTGCGCTCGGTCACAACTTTGAAACCACGGAAAAAACCGACGCCACATGTACAACCCCCGGCAACAATGCCTACAAGTATTGCGATAGGTGCGGAAAGTACTATGCGGCAGACGCCAACAAAGACGCCTCGCTGTCCGAGGGAAAGGATTCCAACGAAAGCTTTATTATAGGTGCGTCCGGTCATGACTTTGAAACCACGGTAGAAGCTAAGCCTGCCTCTTGTACAGCCCCCGGCAACGACGCATACAAACATTGCACAAGCTGCGATAAGTATTATGCAGAAACCGCAACTACTAACACCCCGGAAGCGGAAGGCTATGAGGAAAGTCACTTTGCAAGACCTCAGCTCAATCACGAATACAATGAATACCCCACAAAGCGTGACGACAAGCTTGCATTTGGCACACATCAACCTGTTTGCTCGATCTGCCACGAGGCAAAGGGTACAGTAGGCGATTGCACAATCGGCACAACAACTCCCAACAAATGCGACGTCTGCGGCTACACTTACACGGCAGATGAGATCATTGAAGCACTGAAAAAAATTGAAAATTCTGGTACATACCTTGTAAACAGTAGCGCTAAATTTGAATTGACAGGCACCGTGCAACATGTCGGTAGCAAGCTGTGCTTGGTTGTAAACGGTATAACGTTGCAACTATATAATGTCAAATATTCAAGCGGGCTCAGTTCAGCCGGCATGATCGATGACTTTATTGCCACCGTAGTAGGTCCGTTGGAAAAATATAAAGATACTTCTTCCGGCACGGATTACGAGTTCAATGCCGGTACAGTAACAGCAATTGTTGCTCCCGAACATAACATTACATTGAATGAATATGAGGGCAAGGAAAACGTCACGGTTGAAGTTGCAACCACAGCTCGTTATTTGGATACAGTAGAAATTACTGTTACGCCTAACGGAGA
Source organism: uncultured Clostridia bacterium (assembly GCA_947631195.1). Classification (GTDB taxonomy): domain Bacteria; phylum Bacillota; class Clostridia; order Christensenellales; family Borkfalkiaceae; genus Coproplasma. The sequence continues at coordinate 1,343 of CANRKK010000071.1, read as the reverse complement.
ATTTGATGCTGTTATAGTTGTAAAGCAAGGCGAAACGTCAATTAACTTGACAACAACAGAAACAGGTTATACATTCACTATGCCTAACGGCGATGTGACAATTGATGTGGTTGTAGAGAGTACTGCGGGGCGTGAAAGTATCGAAATTACACCCGATAAATTTAATGAAGGAGGTAGTCCCGATACAAGTAAAACTTATCAATCAAACTACAACTTTACAATTGACGAAATTCAATTTTTTGCGAACGACGCAGGAAAGACCGGTGAAAATTTGCAATTTAAGGCAAACTCCGGAACGATTTACAACATAACACCAATTGAGCAAAAAATAATTTACATTACAATATCGTATAGTAGCGATGGTACAGTCTTCACGGTAGAATTCTCTAATAATGCGGAATTTACTGATTGCGAAAAACACGATGTTACGCTTGGAACTACGCCGACGAGAGTAAGCGCATCAATAACAGATGCAAAATATTTTAGGATTACAACAGGTGGAAAATTTTCAAAGATTAGCTCCATTTCAATAACATACCTTGCTTGTCAGCACGAGGAACTTACTGAAATCAAGGCGCAGGATTCCACTTGTCAAGAACAGGGTTGGGATACTTATTGGCAGTGCAATAACTGCAAGAAGATATTCGGCAATTCGGATCACACCGAAGAATTGAAAGAGGTTCCGTATCGCGCTTTGGCAAATCACCAGCCGGGCGAAACGCCTGTCTTCAAGCAAAGCAATGCAACCTGCACAACCGACGGGTATAGTCAAGATATATATCAATGTGAAGTTTGCAAAAAGTACAGCCTCGATTCGTCGGGCGCAAAAGAATATTTTGACGAAGATACGTTGAAAGAGTTGTATTGGACTGAGAAGCTCGGACATAATTTTGATAAAAAATATATTTACGCCGACGAACACCCCGGACAACATATTTTGGCATGCGATCGTTACGACGAATGTAAGCAAACACAAGGTAATTGGATCGATCATGACAAAAAAGATGATGGTAAAAATTGGTACGATACCGATGAAAGCACCCATACGATGTATTGTCCGAGTTGTGGATGGAAAGGTGAACCGGAATCTCACGATGAACAATTGCCTTGCAAATGCGGATATGGTGAAATCAACTTCAAGGTAGGCGACTTGCAAGCCGAGACAGGGTATAACAGCCTTGAACAAGCTATCGCAAACTTGGGTGAACAGACGACTATTTATCTGGTAAAAGATATCACCGATACGAGCGTCTTTGCCGAGGCAATTACCCAGAGTTTCACGCTTGACTTGCAGAATTACACCTTGACGTTAAGCAATGCCCTCACTATTGGCAGCGGTGCAA
>CANRKK010000070.1 GCA_947631195.1 uncultured Clostridia bacterium | reverse complement strand
AGCTATTTTCTTAAATAAGGTTAACAAGTGAACCAACGTATTAGCAAAAGCGTTATATTTGCATCAACAATTTAAAAAGATAAAGTTATGAAAGAGCAAAAGTTTATTATCGATGAAGTAAAAAAGCATTTGCAGGCAAGCGCGAGAAAGAACAAATACCAAGTTATTGACGCAGTGCAGGAAATGCCGACGTTTGAAGGGTTTATACTCCCTTACTACGTCTCTACAATGGAAGGAACGAAATACCCCGTGAACGTCGAGGAAATGTATATCTACTGTGACGAGTGGGACGAGTTCTATAACGAGACAGTAGCCAAGGTCGCACAAGCCATTCTGGAAGCCGAACAAATCAAAGAAGCATAAATTAGTTATTCACCATATAAAAAGAAAAGAAAATGAAGATTACACCGTTAACAATCGATTTTGACGTTACAAACGCACAAGAAGTAGAGTTTGTAAATGAACTCATGAACCGTCTATTTGGAAGCGCACCCCTTAAGGCTATGGCAGCGCCTACAGAAAGCCCCGTAAACAGTACAAGCGTACCGACGTTTAGCGAACCGACGCAGACCGCTGCACCCGTACCGGAAGCAAAGGAGGTGGCAGTAGCTATCGCAGAGGAAACAATAGCAGACGCTATCGCCGAAGTGAAGAAGGAAATGAAAAAGCCCGAAAAGGTTGAGAAGCCAAAGGCTGTAAAAGAAGCCCCACAAGCGACGATTAACCCCGAACCCGTACAAGCTCCCACCGAAGAGGAGAAAGCCCCGGAGAAAGCCTCAAACGAGCCTCTAACGGCAAAGGACATGCAGGCGTTCATGATTGACTTAATGAAGTCCGGGAAAATCACCCGTCCGCAATTAACGGATATTATGTTGGAGTTCGGCGGCGCATCTCTTATGCGTATCAAGCCCGAGAAGTACGAGCTATTAAAACAACGTATTGAAACCTATAACGATTAAAAAGAATGAAAGTACAAGTAGACCACACAAGTAGGGCGCATGCCCTGCTTTCTCCGAGCAGCTCACACCGCTGGCTTAACTGCACACCATCCGCACGGCTGGAAGAACCGTATGAGAGCACGAGTAGCGCGGCATCAGAAGAAGGAACGGTAGCGCACGAGTTGGCAGAGCACGCGATAGAAAAGTATTTAGCCGGGGAATACCTACCGTTATTGGACGAATTGCCCGTACCCGACGAGATACGTAACAACAAATACTATAGTTCAGAAATGGAACACTACGTAACAGATTACGTGTGCTATGTGTGCGACATACACGAACTGGAGGAAGGCGCTAAAATGAGTATAGAGCGAAAGTTCGACCTAACCACGTACGTTCCCGAGTGTTTCGGTAGCTGTGACTGTGACATAGTAGGCGAGACGGTTCTAAACATCATAGACCTAAAATACGGTAAGGGCGTACAAGTGGACGCTAACGGAAACAGCCAGTTAATGATGTACGCTATCGGAGTGCTTAACTCATTGGAACCAGCGCACCGCGCGAAGATTGAAAAGGTACGTATGCACATCGCACAAGTACGGTTAGGAAATTACTCGGTATTCGAGATGTCCGCACGGGACTTGACCCACTGGGCAATACACGTACTTCGCCCCACTGCTGAAAAGGCATGGGCAGGACAAGGGGAAACCAAAGTAGGTAACCATTGTAAGTTCTGTAAGTTCAAAGCGCAATGCAGGGCACAGAAAGAGGCTTTAGTTAACGAGTTCGAGACCTACGGGGACACCAAGGCATTAACGCTTGACGAGATAGGCGATATATTAAGCAAGTCCGATATGTTCACCGACTGGCTGGCAGCCGTTAAAACTTTCGCGATGCAAGCCGCTACACGGGGCGAAAAGGTCAAGGGGTGGAAACTCGTAGAGGGTAGGTCAGCACGTGTCATAAATGACACGGAAACCGCCATAGAGCGGCTAAAGGCTATCGGGTTATCTACCGAGGACATAACTAACCGCAAACTGAAAGGTATTGGAGACCTTGAACGCCTGGTAGGTAAAAAACCGCTCGCCGCTACACTTGACGGGCTGATAGTCAAGCCGCAAGGACTGCCAACTTTAGCCCCGGAAAGCGATAAGCGCGAGGAGCTAAGCCCAACTATAGATGACTTCGATGAATTAAATTCATAAAAGAAGTTAACGAAAGAACCAACCTATAGAATTAGTTGTTATCTTTGCATCATCGAAAGAGAGATAACAACTAATTTAAAAACAAAAAGATTATGAGTACATTTAGATTCAACCAGGGAGCAATGAGTAACGAAGACCTCACAAAGTTAACGAAGTTTTGGAATAAGAAGCAATTCCGAACATGGAGTACATCAGAGCTTGAAAGAAGTTCAAAGAACATGCAAGCTCTTTTGGCAGCTCTTAAGGAAACAACCGCAGCAGAAATGGCAACCATTTTAAAATTGATTAGCTACGAGATTATGAGATACCCCCGCAAGTCGAAGGAGTATATAATATGGGCGGCTAACAAAAAGGATTTAGATTACGCTCTTTCAATAGCACCAAAGACTTTTAAAGTTAAACAAGGTTAACGAAAGAACCAACCTATTGATTTATTTGTTATCTTTGCAACATCAAATTAAAAACGGAACGCCCGAACCGATTAGAGGGCAAAAACAATAAAAAAGTTATTATGGCAAAAGCAATGGTTAAGAACGTGAGATTGAGTTATGTTAGATTATTTGAAGCACAACAAGTCAACGGACAAGGAGAAGCAACGTTTAGTGTATGTTTATTGATTCCGAAGGATAGCCCGGAAGTCCCAAAGATTAAAGCAGCTATCGAAGCCGAGTTTTCAGCCCTTAAGGCACGTTATCCGAAGTTGAACGGCAAGGACCCGAAGGTATGGACTAACCCATTAAGAGATGGGGATGCCGAGAAAGACGGTGCGGAGTATCAAGGTTGCTACTTTATCAACGCAAAGCGCAAAGAGAAGCAGGGCGCGCCTATCGTAATCGACGGTAAGAAACAGTACATCACAGACCCGAATGAGGTTTATAGCGGTTCTTGGGGCAACGTAGCCGTATCTTTCTATCCTTATGAGTTTACCGGGAAATACGGTATCGGAGTAGGTTTGAACGGTGTGCAGAAGACCAAAGACGGTGAAAGACTGGACGGGGGTACAAGCGTAGACGATTTCGACTTTGCAGACGAAAACGACGACCTTTTCAACTAAAAAACTGACTTAAACAAATTAATAACTGGGCGGTGTAACAGCCGCCCAAAAATAAAAAGCAAAAATGGGAAAATACGATTCGTACGTAAACGCAGAAGGTGTTAGAATTTCAAAAACGACGGGTAAACCGTTGAAGAAGTATAATAAGGTCAACAAGGCATATTGGAACGCACGCATGAACGGCCCTACCGTATCTGAAAGCGAACCTATCGAAGTAGTGGTAGACCCGGTAATAGCAAAATTGCAGAGCCTCTATACAGAGGAAGAGATAAAAGGTATTATCGGTTTGAAAGAAGATAAGGGGGCGTTTGAACTCATCAACATTGTAGAAAAAACAAAGTCAAGCATAGATGACGGAAATACGGGCATACTGATTGCTTCG
>CANRKK010000069.1 GCA_947631195.1 uncultured Clostridia bacterium | reverse complement strand
GCATTTCATAGCACAGCACAGTGCGCTGTGCGTGCCGAGCGAGATGAGCGAGCGCATAGCTCAAGGCGCGAGCGGTGACCGAACACGGCGTTGCCCTTACGCCGTGTGAGAAGCTGGCCGCCCAAAATCACGAAAAATTTGAGGGCGCGCAACCGCACGAAAATTTTTGTGAAAATAAATTAAATTAAAAAATATTTTTCATATAAGAGGAGAAAAATTATGAAAAAAATCGTAACCATGGGCGAAATAATGCTTCGCCTTTCCACACCCAACAACGAAAAGTTTATCCAGGCCGACGAGTTTGACATCAACTACGGCGGCGGGGAAGCAAACGTTGCCGTATCCTGCGCAAACTACGGTCATAAGGCCGAGTTCGTAACCGCCGTTCCCGACAACGAGATAGGCGAGTGCGCCATAGCGGCTCTGCGCAAATACGGCGTAGAGGTAGACCACATTGCAAAGTGCGGCGAAAGGCTGGGCATCTATTATCTCGAGACGGGCGCGGCGATGAGACCTTCCAAAGTAGTTTACGACAGGGCTCATTCCTCGATATCCACCGCAACGGCGGCAGACTTCGACTTCGACGCCATCTTCGAGGGAGCCGATTGGTTCCACTTCACGGGCATCACTCCCGCCGTTTCCGACGCGGCGGCCCTCTTGACCGAGGAGGCCTTAAAGGCGGCCAAAAAGCACGGCGTAACCGTTTCCTGCGACCTCAACTTCCGCAAAAAGCTGTGGTCCAGCGAAAAGGCGCAAAAGGTAATGAAAAACCTGATGCAGTACGTCGACGTGTGCATAGGCAACGAGGAGGACGCGGAACTCGTATTGGGTTACAAGCCCGGCAAAACCAACGTTACGAGCGGCGAGCTGGAACTTGCGGGATACAAGTCCATATTCGAGCAGATGACCCGCGACTTCCACTTCAAGTACGCCATTTCTTCCCTGCGCGTTTCGCACTCGGCCTCCGACAACGGCTGGTCCGCATGCATCTACAACGGCGAGACGGGCGAATTCTATCACTCCAAGACATACCGCATCAGCCCCATCGTTGACCGCGTAGGCGGCGGCGACAGCTTTGCGGGCGGCACTATCTGCGGTTTCCTCGACGGCAAGGACTGGAAGGCCGCGCTCGAATTCGGCGTAGCGGCTTCCGCGCTCAAACACACCATTCCCGGCGACTTCAACCTTGTTACGAGAAAGGAAGTTGAAGCTCTGGCGGGCGGCGACGGTTCGGGCCGCGTTCAAAGATAATGCAGGTAGCATTCAGAACGCACGACCTCGGCGTAAAAGGCTTGGACGCGGCGGTTGAAAAGCTGCACGGCTGCAATCTTTCGGCGGTCCAGCTCGTGGCGTACAAGTTCATGGACGAAATAAAGTACGTCCCGGGCGGTCTCGGCGAAGAAAAAGCAACACGTATAGGCAAAACGCTTGCGGAAAACGGCATAACGGTGGGACTTATAGGGGCCTATTTCAACCCCGTCCATTCCGACAAACAAAAGGTGGAACGCTGCAAGGCAGTGTTTAAGGAATACCTCAGATATTCTCACCTTTTGGGTTGCCCCGTGGTCGGCTCGGAGACGGGCAGCTTCAACGACGACAAGTGGACGTACAACCCCCTAAACCGCACGGAGGAGGCCTTGCAGACGGTGATCGCCACCTTCCGCGAACTGGCGGAATACGCAAAGAGCGTAGGCGCCTATGTAGGAATGGAGGGCGCGGCGGGGCACGTCTGCTACGACGTAAAGACCTTAAAGCGCGCCGTGGACGCGATTGCCGCCGACAATATAAAGATAATATTCGACATATACAACTATCTCGACGCCTCAAACTACCAGAACTATCTTGAAATTCTCGACGAGGGCTTAAAGACCTTTGCGGGCAGGATACACGTTTTCCACATAAAGGACTGCGTGTTTGAGGACGGGAAACTCAGGCAGGTTGCGCCCGGCAAGGGAATGTTCGACTTTGACAAGATACTCGGCAAAATCAAGGCGTACGACAAGGACGCGGTGCTCGTTTTGGAGGGCACCACGGGCGACGACATAGTACCCTGCACCGAATTCATTAAAAATAAATGGGAGCAAGTATAAATGAAAGAACTTAAATTCGACGTGAGATATTCCAACCACCCCGACGATTCCAAGCACTACACCACAAAGGAACTCAGGGAAAAATATCTCATCAAAAAGCTGTTCGAGGCGGATGAAATTTTGTTGACCTATTCGCACCAGGACAGAATTATAGCGGGCGGCGCAATGCCCGTAAAGGAGACCCTCTCTTTGGGCACCTGCAAGGAGCTGGCAACGGCCTACTTCCTTGAAAGGCGGGAGCTGGGCGTTATAAATATCGGCGGCGCGGGCGTTATGACGCTCGACGGCAAGGAGTGGGAGATAGGCCACAAGGAGGGCATCTACGTAGGTTTAGGCACCAAGGAAGTAAAATTCTCCTCCAAGGACCCCAAAAACCCCGCAAAATTCTATATCAACTCCAGCCCCGCGCACAAGGCGTATCCCACCGTTAAAATCACCAAGCCCGTCGAGGGCGTGGAGCCCCCCGAGGGAACAAGGTACTGCGTGCAGCGCCACCTCGGCGACGCAAGCTCCATAAACAAGCGCACCATAAACCAATTTATAATAGGCGACGTGTGCCAGAGCTGCCAGCTGGCGATGGGCATGACCGAAATTGCCGACGGCTCCGCATGGAACACCCTGCCCAGCCACACCCACGAGAGAAGAATGGAAGTATATATGTACTTCGAACTTCCCGAAAGCGAGGCGGTAATCCACCTCATGGGTCAGCCGCAGGAAACGCGCCACATTATAATGCACAACGAACAGGCGGTAATCTCGCCCAGCTGGTCCATACACAGCGGCGTCGGCACCCACAACTACACCTTTATCTGGGGCATGTGCGGGGAGAACCAGGCGTATGATGATATGGACAATATCGCGACCAAAGATTTAAAGTAACTACCGTGGCGGCGTGTATAAGCGTCGTTCTGCTGTGTTGCGCTGCGGCAACCCTCAGTCATTTACGTTTAAGTAAACTCCTTCGGGTTTTCCTCGCGCGCCTTGCATAACTCGCTTCTACCCACCGCAGGACTTTGTAAATGCAGGGGTGGCGGCGTTCTGCTTGCTTCTAACCGCTTGCAGACTTCGTAAGGGCAGCTTTCCATAGCTTCTTCCCCTTTGGGGGGACGAGCGAGGCATTTCATAGCACAGCACAGTGCGCTGTGCGTGCCGAACGAGATGAGTGCGCGCATAGTGCAAGGCGCGCACGGTGCCCGAACACGGCGTTGTCCTTACGCCGTGTGAGAAAGCTGTCACCGACAGGTGACTGAGGGGATTGTCACTTTAAATACAACACATATATTAATTTTACTTTTTATATTTTGTCCCACCCACCCCCCCAATATTGTTAAAAACATAGGGGAACGCACTACCGTGGCTTCTTCCCCTTTGGGGGGACGAGCGAGGCATTTCATAGCACAGCACAGTGCGCTGTGCGTGCCGAGCGAGATGAGTGCGCGCATAGTGCAAGGCGCGCACGGTGCCCGAACACGGCGTTGTCCTTACGCCGTGTGAGACAGCTCCCGCGTAGCGG
>CANRKK010000068.1 GCA_947631195.1 uncultured Clostridia bacterium | reverse complement strand
TTCCAGACGGCAAGGCCGCTGCTGCCGATGACGACTTCGGGCGTTTGGTCGGTGGCTCTAATGGCAAAATGTTGGGGCAAAGCAGGCTTATTTTTTATAATTTGACTTGACCACAACATTTGCCATAGAGCCGATAATTTAAGTCGGTTCGCCGCAATTAACAATGAGACTGTCGCAAGCATATTTAATCCGCTTGCGACAGCCTCTTTTTTTATCAGTCGGCGATAACAGGTTTCGTCAATCCGAAGCTGCGGCTCATAAGACGGAAAAACTATTCGCTTTCGTTTTGCTTGTTTATACGCGTCTTTTTGGCGGAGATTACGATCATACAGATACCGATAGCCACCGTCAATCCGCAGACTATCGCGCCCGTTACGGCGTTCATTGCGGCGTCGTTGACGGCGTCGCCCGCGTCGAACTCGCGGAACATCGCCGTCTGCAAGGCGAGGATAGACACAAATGCGTCCGCAAGGTTGATATTCTTTGCCGCCCGTACCGTCATTTCGCCCGAACGCCTTGTCTTGACGAAATTGTAAATAGACACGATGATCTTGTAAAAGGCATAGATAGCGTACACATATATCGTTATGCCCGTGTGAACGAAGGAGCTGTTTGCGCGTACCATTTGCAATATGGCAAAGGACAGCGCGATGGGCAGCAACAGCAATACTATCCCGCAGATGCGGTAAATGCGTAAGTCTTTCAAAAAAGTAGTCTTTTCCGATTGACCTGCTTTGACGGCTTTATTCCGCTTTGCGTAATATACGAGGATCATTCCGCGCAGTACGATGAGCAGAATGTAGTATGAGGCAAGCGCGCCGAACCAGATGGAGCGGATGAGAATCGCGACGGTGCCGTTGTAGACGGCGAACGCAATATTTATGGCAAAGGAACCGACGGAGAACAAAATCGCGCGGAAGCCGTATTCGGTGAAAACTCTGTTCCATAACGGCTTATTTTCAGACCATTTCAATGCCCGCTCGTTCAGATCGGGCAGTATCTTTATAAAGCCGTATATGCAGTAGCCGACCGTCACAGCCATCACGCCGAGACAGACATATCCCGCCAAAACATACGCGGACAGGCTCTCCTGCGTGAGAAACAACGTTCCGCCCACCGTTGCGCCGATCCCGATGACGGCGAGGACAAGCAAAAACCACAGCGGCGGCTTTTTGAGAAATTCGAGAAGTTTTTTCATATTATCTATTTCAATGGCGCTTTCATCGAGGGGCGCACGCAGATGGAGATGATTTCGCAGATGAACAGAATATCGTCCTCGCACCCGCGCTTTACCCATTCCATAGTGATGGCGGTCACGCCGCTGATGAAGTAGTGGGACATATATTCCACTACGCGTTTGTCCGTTACGCCGTTTTTCGCATAGATCGGCACAAAGACGTTCTCGATGAGCTGTTTGTCCATTTCTCCGATCTGAAATGCACCGGAATTGTTGTATACTTCGTACAGCCGCCTGTTCTTCTTGATGAACGTCAGATACGGCACGAGGTATTGCGGGGAGATGAAGATAAGTTCGTCCGCCGACATCTTGGAGAAGTCCGCCGCGCCGAGGGTGGAAGCGCCGAAGGACACGAAAAATTCCGAAACGGCGCGCTCCTGCGTTTCCTTCAAGATGTCGTACAGATTGTCGTAGTGCGCATAGAAGGTGGAGCGGTTGACTCCCGCCTTTTCGCATATGTCCATTATGGAAATATCCTTAAAATCCTTTTGTTCGAGAAGGGCGACGAGTGCGTCGTCCATTTTTACCGCGGTGTTATGGAATTTAGCTTCGGACTTGTTCATTGGGATTCTCCTTTTTTATTGCAACGTCGAAAGTCGCACAACAGAGTTTTGCCAAACCTCGTACCTTCGTTTTCGCAAGCGCTCGTTCATCTGCGGCACGTGCAATGACGCTGCAAGCGTTTCCGCTTGCATAATAGCATATTTCTCCGCGGAACACAAATAAAAAATGGACATTGTGTGCTTTTTGTCGGAAATTTTATTCAGAAACCAACACTTTTCGTATTTTATGTTGTGGTGTTTCGGCGAAAGAGCCGTTACAATGGAGGTATCAAAACGAGGAGACGGCTATGAACGCAATCGAAATCAGAAATTTGACAAAGAGTTTCCGCGGAATGTACGCGCTGGATGGGCTGAATATGACGGTGCCGCAGGGAGCCATATACGGCTTCATCGGTGAGAACGGCAGCGGCAAATCGACCACGGAAAAGTGTATCTGCGGACATCTCGTGCCGGACAAGGGCAATATCACGCTGTTCGGCAAGCCCTATACCGACGCGGGGGTCAGGGTGCGCGTGGGCGCGCTCATCGAGAATACGGGGTGTTTCCCCTCGTCGAGCGTGTACGCGAATCTCATGATGCAAGCCATCAATTTGGGATTGAAGGACAGGGCGGGCGAAATCGCACGGGTACTGAAAATCGTCCGTATGGAGGACAACGCGAAACTCACATTCAAGAAGTGTTCGCTCGGTATGAAGCAGCGTATCGGCATTGCAATGGCGCTTCTCGGCGATCCCGCGCTGCTCATTCTCGATGAGCCCATCAACGGACTTGATACCGACGGTATGCGGCTTATGCGGGAGATACTTGTGGACATTACCGAAAACTACGGCTGTACCGTGCTTATTTCCTCGCATATTCTCGGCGAACTTGAAAAAATCGCCACCCATTACGGCATTATCCGTCAGGGCAAGATGATACGGGAGATCGCCGCTTCGGAAATGGACAGCCGTTCGCAGGTATACGTTTCTTTGAAAACAAATGACGTGCAAGCGGCGGCACAGCTTTTGCGGCGCGGCGGGTGCAACGTCAGGTTGGAAGAGGGCGAGCTTCGCGTCTATGACATCGACGACACGGGGCGGCTTTCCGCATTTCTCTTACGGAACGGCTTGGTGCCGACGGAACTAAGAAAGCACAAGATTGGTTTGGAAGAATACTATGTTTCTTTGATGAGCAAGGAGGCTGTGTAATATGGAAAACGAGAAAACATTGCGATTCGAGAAGCCGAGCTTTATCAGGCGGCTGCAAGGTATGCTCGGCGTGGACTTCTACCGTCTGTTTCATACGCCGCTGTTCTACATATTTATTGCGATTGCGGCTATTATTCCCGCGCTTGTATCTATGGGAGCAATGGGCGACGGCGAAACGGCGGGGATGTTCACAAACGCTTGGCAGATCATCGCGGCGGACAGCCCGCTGTATATCGTTCACGATATGGGCGAATACGCCAATATGAATATGGTCTTTATTTTCGGCGGTATTATGGTGTCGATCTTCATCGGACACGACTATCGCAGCGGATACGTCAAGCAGCTGTTTACCACCCACGCCAAGAAAGAGGACTATATGATAAGCAAAACGCTTGTTTCCGCATTCTCAATGGTGTGTATGTGCGGAACGTATCTTGTCGGCGGAATGATCGCGGGAGCGGCTACGGGACTTCCGTTCACGATCAACGCAGGTTCTCTCCTTTGCGCGATCCTCGGCAAAGTGATAATGAGCCTCGGCTGGGCAAGCCTGTATACCTTCATCAACATCGTCTTCCGCAGGAAGTTCGGCATTTCCATTGTCCTGTGCTTCGTCCTCGGTACGGGTATTCCCGTCATAGGCGCGGCGGCGCTTATC
>CANRKK010000067.1 GCA_947631195.1 uncultured Clostridia bacterium | reverse complement strand
CGCGGTCTCGGTGCCGTTCTCCAAACAAGTGGCGTCGCCGTTCGAATGATAAGTTTCAAACGTATGCCCGAGGGCGGTCCCTTTTTTCGTGCGCGTATCTTTCTCGCCGCAGGAACAGGTCGCCGTCTCCGTGCCGTCTTCCAAACAGGTCGCGTCCTCATTGTAAACATAATTCGTAAAGCTGTGTTCATGCGGCTTTTCCCCGCCCGGCTGTTCGGTTTGGGTACCGCCGCCTATTTGCTCTTTTTCGGGCTCTTTTTCGCCGCATGCCGCAAAGCCGAATGCCATGCAGAACGTCGCTACGGTCGACAAGAGAACGACCCAAAATTTGCGCTTCATCTTTCAATTCTCCCTTTTGATGTTTGCGGGCAAAAAATAAGGACATTCCAAATCGGAATGCCCGCATAAAGTATCCCGAAATTGGTTTGCCTCACAATTTTTATCGCGCAGATAAAGGATACACCTATGCCCGTTGTATCAACGCGAAAAAATATATACTTGTGAGGCAAGAACAGTTTAGCATATTTGAGAGAAAAATGCAAGGTTTCGTCAAAACTTTTTTATCGGGTTTTTTCGGTTCGCCGTCCTGAGTGTTAAAAGATTGTAGAGATTTCTCGACTGCGGCTTCGCCTCCGCTCGAAATGACAGTGGGAGCGCTCTCTTCAAAGCGTCATGCTGAGGCGTAATGCGTTTACGCAGTCCGCGGAAGAAAGTCCGCGAAGGCATCCTGTTGCGTTTGGGTTCGTTTTACCGTACTTGGACGTAGCAAGATTCCCTCGGAGAATTGCCATGTTGGACTTCGTAACAACCCTTTCGCCTCGGAATGACGCGGCGCTCCTCGTGCCGCCCTTCGACAACATGGAACGTGCGGGCGGTCGAAATGACATTAAACTGTCATGTCGAGCTTGTCGAGACATCTCATCCTTAGTTTAGTATTGTAGAGATTTCTCCACTCCGCTCATTGCATTCGCTACGGTCGAAATGACAGTGGGAGGGGTAAACTTGGCTGACGACAATGGGATACACTCGGGCTTACGCCCTCGGTATGACAGTGGTAGGGGCAGGGTGACATTTTACTGTCATTACAAAATGAGACCCGATCATAGCGATCGGGTCTCGAAATTTTCATAAAATTACACCGTTTCGAGGTTGATGAGGGAGGAGTTGCCGCTCTTGCCGTTCGGCGTGCCGCCCGTGATGACGATTACGTCCCCGTGCTTCACGAGTCCGCTCTCCACCGCCGCCCGCTTCGCAAAGTGGAACAGCACGTCTACCGAGAAGTATTCCTCGGAAAGAACGGGCAATACCCCCCACGAGAGCGCGAGCTTTCTGTAACTCTTTTCGTCCGTCGTCATGCCGATGATGTCGATATTCGGGCGGAAACGGGAGACCATCTTCGCCGTGCCGCCCGTCCGCGTGCACACCACGATCGCCTTTGCATGTACGTCGTGCGCAAGCAGACAAGCAGAGTGCGAAAGCGCGTCCGACAGCCCGCGGATGAGATAATCTTTATCCTCAACATATTGGATGTATTCCGTCTTGTTTTCCGCCTGCTGCGCGATGCGCGCCATTGCCGCCACCGCCTGCACGGGGTATTCGCCCGCCGCCGTCTCGCCCGAGAGCATAATGGCGGAGGAACCGTCGTAAACGGCGTTTGCAACGTCGGAAATTTCCGCACGGGTGGGGCGGGGCTGGTGGATCATGCTTTCGAGCATTTCCGTCGCCGTGATGCACCGCTTGCCCGCAATGCGGCAGGCGGTGATGATCGTCTTCTGAATGTCGGGCAGTTCCTCGTAGGGGATCTCCACGCCCATGTCGCCGCGACCGATCATGATGCCGTCGGAGACTTTGAGGATCTCGTCGAGGTTGTTCACGCCGGCGCGGTTTTCGATCTTTGCGATGAGGTCGATGTTCGTGCAGCCGTGTTCCTTTAAAAAGTTGCGCACATCGAGGATGTCCTGCGCTTTGGAGACAAAGGAGCAAGCCACAAAGTCCACCTCGTGTTCAATGCCGAAGAGAAGGTCGGCTTTGTCCTGTTCGGAGAGGTACACGAGGTCGAGCTGCTTTTCGGGGAAGAACATGCTCTTGCGGTTGGAAAGTTCGCCGCCGATCACCACTTTGCACACCACGTCGGGCTTTTTCACCTGGGTGACTTCGAACACCATGAGCCCGTTGTTGAGCAAAATTCTGTCGCCGGGCTTCATGTCCGCACAGAGGTTTTTGTAGGAGACGGAAACGCGGGTCTCGTCGCCCTCGATCTCCTCCGTGGTGAAGGTGAAGCGGTCGCCTTCGTTGAGCGAAATTTTGCCGTCGCGGAAGGTCTTGATGCGGAATTCGGGACCCTTCGTGTCCAACAAAATGGGCAACGGGATGTGTTTTTTCTCGCGGACGCGCTTGATGATCTCGATTTTTTTTGCGTGGTCCTCGTGTGTACCGTGCGAAAAGTTGATGCGCGCAACGTTCATGCCGGCGTCCGCCATGGCGGAGATGATCTCTTCCGTCTCGGAAGCGGGACCGAGCGTGCATACGATCTTGGTTTTTTTCATAACAATGCCCCCTCAAAAAATGTCTCGAAAACATTTTATCATAATCGAAACAAAAATCAAGGGGTTTCCCGAAAATTTTCAAACAAATTGTTTGTTCGCCCCGCGCACTGTCATTTCGACCGTAGCGAATGCAATGAGCGGAGTGGAGAAATCTCAACATTATTACAATGAGGTAGAGATGTCTCCACTTCGGTCGACATGACATTAGAAAGCCGCGCGCGTGGGGGAGGAATGACGCTTTGAAAAGTGTGACCCCTGTCATACCGACCGAGGCGAAGCCGAGTGGAGTGTATCCCCATTGGTCGTTCGCTTACCCAATGGGATTCTCTCCTCCCTCGCATTGCTCGGTCGTCGGAATGACAGGAAGAAATAAGGATGAGATGTCTCGACTAACGCTACTTCGCACTGCGTGCTCGTGCCGCGCTTAGAGAATCAGAACAGCGCGCGGGGCGACATGACGCATTAAAGAGGGTGCTTTTGCGTCATTCCGAGGCGTACGAGCGATAACGAAGTCCGACCCGGCAATTCTCCGAGGGAATCTTGCTACGCCCGAGTACGGTAGAACGAACCTAAACGCAACAAGATGCCTTCGTGGACTCTCTTTCGCGGACTGCGTACGAACAATTCGGCTCAGCATGACGCTTTAACCGAACCTAAACGCAACAGGATGCCTTCGTGGACTCTCTTTCGCGGACTGCGTACGAACAATTCGGCTCAGCATGACGCCCGTACGTTCCATGTTGCACAAAAAAGCGCTCCCGAGGGGAGCGCTTTGCATTGTTTCTGTGGCAGTACAGGTCGGTTTTACATGAAATGTACAAATATTTTTTTCTCGGCAGGTAGGTCCCGGGAAGGTAGGTGTTATGGTTTATATTGTGCCGTGAATAGGGTGGAAAGTAAACCGATATTATGATATTAGGGTAAAAAAGATAAAAAAAGAAGGCCTTATTGGTTGGATAAGGTCCTTCTGTAATAGGTTTGGTTGGTTAGTAAATAGGTTTGTTTTGTAGTAAAGATAATATGCCCGGGCAGGAAGATTTATTTTGTATCTTTCCTATAAATTGGGGTTGTATCTTTACATAGTTTTATGTGTTTTGAGGGAAAAAATAGATTATAAATTAGGTGTTAGCTAATGCTATTTTCTATATATCTAATTCACTTTTTTCCCGTCGGCA
>CANRKK010000066.1 GCA_947631195.1 uncultured Clostridia bacterium | reverse complement strand
AATAAAAATATCGGAGATATGTACGATAAATTCGGTGAAGAACTAAAAGTAACTCCCGACGGCGATTATTTTAAGATAAAAGTCGGCGTAAATATTTCGCCCGTGTTCTTTGGTTGGGCAGCCGGCTACGGCGACGAACTGCAAATCCTTGCGCCCAAAGACGTAAAAGAAAAATATATAGAGCACCTTGAAAGAGCGCTCGAAAAAAATAAATAAAAGCAAAAGGAGTAAACAAAAATGGCAAGAAAAAGCACGCAAACACAAACCCCGCAAGTTGACCGCAAAATAGCTTGTGATATCGTTCAAGCATTACAGAGTATGATGAAAACCGCACCTACGGTCAACTCTGTTGCGAATATTAATAAGCAAAAGAGAGAAAGCGGACAACCATTTACCATTGAAGAACACGTAGAAAAATTGGTCTATTCCATGCTTTCGAAAGGTGTTCCTTGGGAAGGTGTTATCGCCAAAAAGGATGAGATTGACAAGGCGTTCAACTACTTCGATATCAAATATCTGAAGAATGTTGACTCGGCTGTTCTTATCGACAAAATTAAAAATATCGATTTTCGCAAGCGTTTTTATGCTCGGCAGATACCGGTTTTGGCGGAAGATATTGGAATTTTGGAAAAAATTGCCAAGGATTATGGCAGTATAGATATTTACTTTAATAGCATCACACCTAAAGAAGCGGTGCTTTCCATCGGAGGAACGAAAGGCAAATACAAGCTTAAAGAAATCGGAATTGCGCTTGCGGCAGAATATCTTAAAAACATGGGGATAGATGTTGCAAAGCCCGACACCCATGTGTGCAGACTGCTTCATAGACTTGACCTTCTCGACAATTACAACGGGGAAAATCTCAGCGAGCGTAATGTTCTCGATGCTATGGATATTTGCAGCCAAATCGCAGCCGCAAACAATAATATGTCCGTTATCGATGTAGACAGCTTGCTGTGGTCATTCTGCGCCGACGGAGCATTTGAATTTTGCGGCGCAACTCCCAAATGTGCGAGCGGTCAACAGTGCACTCTTCGCACCCTTGGTTTGTGCCATTATTAAAAATAGGAGATATTGTGTTATGAGTAACATAGAAGATTTTGAAATTCAAGACGGAATACTACTTGCTTACAAAGGCAACGATAAGGAAGTTGTTATACCTAATGGTGTAACATGTATAGCAAAAGGTGCTTTTGGCGAGAGTGACGGAGTTATTGTGCTACCTGATAATCCTATTTGCATAGGGGGTGGCAGTTGCTACGTTTATACTATTAATAAATATTGGACGGCTGTAACCGAACTGTTTGAGGATGACGATAGCGTAAAGTATTGCGAATATAATGGCGCAAGATTGTAAAACTTTTTTTAAGAAGTTACGAAAGTTACAAAAGTTATTGCCGCTTTGCACAATACACCGCTTGCGAATTTGATACCGCATATTATGCAAATTAACAAAAGTACACATTTCAACAAAGTCGAAAAACCCATTTAAATTTTGAATACGATTTCGTAATCAATAGGTCGGCGGTTCAAATCCGCCCAGTAGCTCCAAAAGGAAAAGGCACCGGCTATGGTGCCTTTTCCTTTTGCATATACGAGCAAATTGAACCGCCGACCGACACCTTTTTTCGGCGGTTCACGGTCACCGCAGGTGACCAAGGAAGTGCAGACGGCGACGCCGCAAAAAGGCGAGCCTTGCGTCAGCCAAGGCGAACACAATGCGGCAGTCGACGTCAAACGACCGCCACCCCGCCCAGTAGCTCCAAAAATAATGACCCTCTATAAGTGGGTCATTATTTTTGTGCGCCTATCGGCGCAAGAAACCTGCCGACTTCTTTCTTACTCATCGGTTTGTGCAACCTATATTGGGTTCGGGCATTGCTCCCTGTTGACTTTTATGTCGAAATTTGATATAATCGGACAAGTCACAAAAAAGACATTTTCCATAAACGAAAAACGACAATCAAAAGGAGTGAAATTATGATCGACGACAAGGGGTTCGAAATCGAGGACGGGGTGCTTATAAAATATACGTGCAAAGACAAAGTGTCGTCATTTCAAACGGATTGGAATTCGAGATAGATATGATGCACAAAATCAAGATGAAAATTTCGGGCAAGGCGCCGAATAATTTATTTGTTATCGGAAACGGCTTTGATATTTGGCAGGGGTCGGATACCTCATATAAAAGTTTTGCAAGGTTTTACAATCAAAATAAGTTTCGTTTTGCTCAAGAATTGGGGCTCAAAAATGTTTTATTGCTTTCGGACAAAGAAAAATCGGGTCACGAAATCACTTGCTTCGATCTGTTTTACGGCGTTATTTCCAATGCGGGGTGCGAACTCAATGAAGAAGATACATTTTGGTCGACTTTCGAGGAGGCGCTCGGCGACCTCGATATCGATTTGATAAATTTGTATTACGGCAATGATGACGGTGATATGGACGATTTGTGTTCCGACATCGATTTTGCGTATAGGCTTATTCGTAAGTGTTTTGTCGAATGGGTCAAATCTGTCAACGTGACTAATGCCGAGGCTTCATATAGGTTCAAAAACAGCTATTTTATCGATTTCAACTACACGGATACGCTTCAAAAGCGGTTTGGAGTGTCAAATAAAAGGATATATTATCCGCACGGAAATGCATTCGGTAAGGACGGCATTGTTTTCGGACATGACAATTGCGAAAGACCGCCGGTGATGCTATCGCCCATATTCGGTAACAGGCTTTTTGGGAAAACGCAACTTCAAATGCTTCTGTATTTGACGGATAAAAAAGTCAGATTGCATATAGCCGATATGTTACTTACTATGTTCGAATATGGAATCAGGTGGGAAGAGATAAAAAATGTGTATATATTGGGTCATTCGATGGGGAAAGTGGATATAAAATATTTTGAAAGGCTCGCAAAGGAAACCGCGTTTACGGCAACATGGCATGTCACGTGTTTCAGACCGGAAGATGCGGCACGCAAAGAAGAATTGCTTAAAAGGCTGAGAGTGCAAAAATTTCAAATATACAATACCATTGATGAAGCCATTGCAAAATTCAAAGTTTTATAACCGAGGAGGGGTGCCTGCTGTGCGACCTCGAAGCCACGGGGGTACGCTACGAAAGCCCCGATTCGGCTCATCCCAATCGAAACGGGCACGCGACACTTGCCGATCTGTGGCTCCGCTTTCTTCTCCCGATGACGCACTGAGGGGAACGGTGCTCCCGAAAGAAAGCGGCTTTGGCGGCGACAGAGAAAGAGAGCGTGACATCGAAACGAAAAGAGGGTCGCAGCTGCCGCAAAAGCTTATCTTTTCCAACCCCATATAGATAAAATCAAAAAGGAAGTTTCTTAAAGGGGCTTTGCCGTAAAAAATCCGTTTTGCCCGACGAGGTAAAACGAAAAAAATATGGCCGTTTGGGGAAAACGGCAAGCGCAAGCGGTGATATCGATTCCGTCCATAGTACTGTTCGTTCTGCTACCTCATAGCGTGTGTAACCTGCGCTTTTTGTTGAAAACGGCAAATGCCAAACCTGCGCTTTTTGTTATTTTGTGAACTGATGCAAATTGTCAAACCGAAAAACAATTAACAAATAAAAGCCGAGAGGAGCGTTTCCTCTCGGCTTGTCTGTTCTTTTATTGTTGCGGATAAGATTTTAAGATTGTTGCACTTCTTCGAATTCTACCGAAACGGTTTTCTCATCGTCCATTTTCACATCGAAGGTGC
>CANRKK010000065.1 GCA_947631195.1 uncultured Clostridia bacterium | reverse complement strand
GCCGCCCAAACTCACGAAAAATTTTGCGGCTTATTATTTGAAATATTTATTATAAGGTGCGCAAAGCGTCGCTTCGCTCGCGTGAGTGTGCGCAACCACACGAAAATTTTTGTGAACTGTGTTAACAATATTGGGGGGGTGGGCGGGACAAAATATAAAAAGAAAAAATTAGTTATATTTGTTAGTTTTAATGTGACACTCCCACCCGCCCTTTCAGGGCACCCTCCCCCGTTGACACGGAAGAGGGCACGTTTTAGGGTTGCCGTCCTATCCAACTTCGACCAGCCCACAGGGGGATTCTCTCGGGCTCCGCCCTCCTCAGAATAACGCTTATACACGCCGCAACACAGCAACGGGTCAGAAACGAGCAAGACAAGGCGCCTGCGGATTTTGCGACAGAAGCGTACACAGACGTACGTGACCCGCAGACAAGCGGAGCGCAACACAGTATTGCGAAGTTTATCACCCGTTGGCGGAAGCGCGTAAATTTTTGTGACCCCCATTGCAATATTGACATTTTTCTGCTTCCGTGATATTATTAATGCACCGAAAACACTGCAAGGAGGAAATTTTATGGCAAACAAAAACCCCTACGCGGGCACCAAAACCGAAAAGAACCTGTGGGAAGCCTTTGCGGGCGAATCTCAGGCGAGAAACAAATACACATACTTCGCTTCCGTGGCGAAAAAGGCGGGCTATGAGCAGATAGCCGAGCTGTTTTTAAAGACGGCCGAAAACGAAAAGGAGCACGCCAAACTGTGGTTTAAGGCTCTGGGCGAACTCGGCACCGTGGAGGAAAACCTGCTCGCCGCGGCCGAGGGAGAAAACGCCGAATGGACGGACATGTACGAGAGAATGGCGCGCGAGGCCGAGGAAGAGGGCTTTGTTGCGCTTGCCGAACAGTTCCGCGGAGTGGCCGCAATAGAAAAGGCTCACGAGGAAAGATACCGCGCCCTGCTGAAAAATATCCAGACGAAACAGGTATTTGAAAAGAGCGGCGTGATGATTTGGGAATGTCGCAACTGCGGGCACATAGTCGTAGGCACCAAGGCCCCCGAAATTTGCCCCGTGTGCAAGCACCCCCAAAGCTATTTTGAAGTTAAAAAGGACAATTATTAAACGTTGCGTTTAATCCCCGGGTATCTTAATTGCTTTCCCGCTTAACTTAATTTATCTCAAATCAAACGGCGGCGGGGCCGCAACCGGGTATCTTAACTGCTTTATCGCTTAACTTAATTTATCGCACTTCAAACGCCGCGCGGAAATTTCCGCGCGGCGCCGTTTGTTTTTTACCTTATAATCGTCCTTAATTATGCCGAATTGCCGTTACGTGTTGAGTTTTTTGAGGCCGAGCCGCTTTAAAACGTCCTCGAAATTATCCAGCGTCCGCTTATCACAGTCGGCCGCGGAAGTTATCTTTTTCAGACGGGCGGGGTTCAGCTTTTGTTCTCCGCCGCGGGCGCGCGGGCAGTACTTCTTTTTGTCCTCCTCCGCAAACAGATCCTCTATCTGTCCGTTTTCGCCCTGCCCCACGAACACGCAGTGCCCGCTGTCGCGTATGATATCATCTATAATTCCGCCGTACTCGGTGTGTCTTTCCCTGTACTCGTCGTTTTTGTAGCGGTTGTCGTTGTCGAGCATGGCCACAAAATTCACTTTAAGCTCCATGCACAGCTTTGTCATCTGCAAAATGGCATCCCCGTCGCAGTTGTGGAAGCGCACCCGCGCCAAATCGTAGCCGAGAACCCTTGCAAAGGTCTTTATAGCCGCCTCGTCGGCCTTGCCCTCCACCAAAACGGTTTTGTCGCTCAGACCGAACAGCAGATCCGCGGCGGCGAGGGTCCCCAGCCCGCGCATGGCCTCGGCGGATTTTTCCGCGCCCGTCACCGCGTGCGCCACCGTGCCGCCCTCCGTCATTTCCACGTTGATTATGTTTTTGAAATCGTCGGGGAACATGTAGGGGCTGTGCGTGGAAATAAATACATGTATGCCGTTTTTCGCCAGCCCGTCCAACTCCCGCCGTATCTCGTCCGTCGCCGCGGGGTGCAGCGTAGAGGCGGGCTCGTCCAGAATCAAAAAGTCCCCTTTCTTCAATACGCTCGCTATAAGTTTATAGCAGATATACCACCGTCTGCCGAGGCTTGTGCTGCCGAAAGGCGTATCGTCGCCATTTTTTTCTTTGACAAACAGCTTGCACTCCACTCCGTTTTGATTTTTGGAAAGTTTAATTTCCAAGCCGCCCACTTCGTCCCTGTCGAAATCGGGCAAAATATTTTTAAACAGCTCGTTGTTTATTTTGTTTTGGATTTCCCGCAGCCTGCCGGGGTCGGGCTTTTCGCCTATGCCGAAAAGGTGTTCGCCGTCTTTAAGCAGTTTGTTCTGAACGAGAAAGCCCTCTATCACGCTCTCAGGGCCGCTGAAATTAAGGTTTCTCCTCACCGAATCGGTTTGGTCGTAGCCCTTTCCGGTAAAGCCGATGGCCGTCTCGTAGTCCAAAAAATACACCTTGCCCACGACTTTTTTAACGCCGCTTATAAACTTTTCGTATAGTTTCAGCCTGCCGCTTTGGGCGCGCATGTGGTCGTCTCTGTAACCCTCGAAATCCTTTATGCTGCGCGCGGCGGTATCGGACACGGCGAGGGCCGCCTCCTTTAACCCCCTGAACAGTCCCTGCAGCTCCTCCGAAAATTTTTGGTACTTCTCCGAGTGTTGAGAAAGAACCCTCTCCTTTTCCTCTTTGCTTAAATAGGCCTTTGCCGCGGGTGTAAGCACCTCCGGCTTTTTAATTTCAAAGGACGCGCCGCGCAAACCGCGCGCATACTCTATGCCGTTGTCCAGCCCGTAACTGCGGTCCAAAAATTCGGACGGGGTCATCGCGTCGGGCAGACCGTTGAAAAAGCCGACGATTTGACGGATATAATCGCCGTTTCCCTGGAGATATATAAGGATATCGTCCGCCGTTTCCCCCGAATAATTCCCGATCCCGAACAAACCGCGGTCTTGCGGCTTGCAGGATAAGAGGTATTTTTCGGCCTTTGTCAATTTTTTGCGGAAGTTTTCGAGCAGCGAGGCGTACTCCTCCGCCGGCTTTGCAATCATGCCGCGGTATGCGCCGACAGGATATTCCTTTTCCCTGTCGCCCGAGTAGACAACCAAATCCTCCCGCCCGTCAAACTTCACCTCGCGCGTGGCGCGGTCGAAAGCTATGATGCCGTCCAGCTCCCGCGCTTCGCCCTCGCCGAGCTGCAGCGTAAAGCCGCCGTAATCCCCGCGCGAATATCCGCCGCGATATATGACGCTCCTGCCCGCACGGTAGTAGTCGGACGCGCTTATGCGGAAAATGTGGGCGACCGCCTCTAAAATGTTGCTTTTGCCGCTGCCGTTTTTGCCTATAAACGTGTACGGACGGGAGCCGTCGGAAAGATCCAAATAGGCTTCCTTTACCGATTTATAATTTTTTATGGTTACGCTCTTTATTTTCATTGCAGCCCCCCTTCTCCCCGCTCATTATATCATAAACGAAATTTGCCTTCAACGATTTTGGCGGGCGGCGGCAAAAATTATGGGAACGGCATATACTATATATTGTGGCGGACGGTGCGCCGCTTAACTACGCCGCAAATTTTTTGCCCAATTTATCAAAAAGGATAAAAAATCGCTTGATTTTTAAAAATATATTTGGTATATTAATAAAGCGTTTGGGAGCTTAGCTCAGTTGGGAGAGCAACTGCCCTACAAGCAGTGGGTCACAGGTTCGAGCCCTGTAGCT
>CANRKK010000064.1 GCA_947631195.1 uncultured Clostridia bacterium | reverse complement strand
AGTTGAGGCATACCGCCATATCCATAAAACTAACTTTCTTCATGCACGATGTTTTTAAGCTTTATATACTTGTAATATGCCCCGGCTCGCGGCTTCTTCATGAACACGTCGCTGCTGCCTGCACTATATAAGTCTTCGGGCGCGCTCCATGCGCCCACCTCGTCCGCCACACTCTCATGTACTTCTACTATAATCACGTCTTTTAGGCTCGTGTAGCCCACTACTCCGATACCGATAAGGTATTCCACTTCGTCGACCCTTGCGGCCGTCCTATCGCCCCATTTAAGCTTATGGGGGAGCTTTGGTTCCTTAGTCATTTTCTTATTCTTGTTTTCGTTAAACACTCCATTACTCGTCGAACTCCCCGTCTATATTACAGGCTGCAAATTTAGCCACAAGCCACAAGCCAGTTACTATACCTGCCCCGATTGCTATTCCAAATAAACACATTAATGCTTCCATACCTTTTTAAATTTTTGATGATACATTCTCCAAACCGTCTCCCATACTTACAAGCTTCATGCCACCGTGCTTACCACGGATATAGGCAGCTTGTACATTGCCGTGCCCGTCCGTAGAGAATTGGATACCTCGCACGCCTTCGTGCTCCTTGATAAGCTCACCTATCGTCTTGTGCTTCGGGGCTTCCTCTTCCATCAGCTCGCCCGGCTCCACCAGCATCCCGGCGTTACGGTATTCATACGATAGGAACTCGTCCTCGGACACGCCTATATCGTTAGCGCCCCAGGACTGCCAACTGTCCGCGTGGTCAACACCTAATATCACGCCGTGCATATCGTTCCAACCGACTACCACACCGGCAAATTCGTTCTCCTTGGTGAATACCGTACGGCCTGCGTACAGTATTGCAAAATCTTTGTTTCTAATCATAATCTTTGTTTTTAAATCGTTGATACAAATATAACGCTTTTCCAGTTACGTTGGTTCTTTCGTTAACATCATTTGAGTATTAAACTATCTTTCAGCGATAGCCCGTACTCTAATTGCTGTAGCTTGAAATTACGTTGTATGCTGTCCGCGGCGTTCTGTATTACGGTGCAGCCTACCAATAATAGTAGGACTGCGATAACTGCTATTAACTTTTTCATTTCTTACTGTAGAATTCCATAAGTTCTTTAATACTCTGCATAAGCCCGTCCTGCGTCTCGCGCTTACCATCGAGTGATTTTATTATTTTCTCGTCGATAGTATTCTTTGCGATGATGTGATGAATCATAACGGGCTTCATTTGTCCCTGGCGATAAAGCCGGGCGTTGAATTGCTGATACAGTTCAAGCGACCACGTGATACCGAACCATACGAGTATGTGGCCGCCCTTCTGAATATTGATACCGTGCCCTACGCTTGCCGGGTGCGCTACCATCAGAGGCGCCTTACCTTCGTTCCAGTCTGCTATGTCCTGGGCGGTTTCCAGTTTACGCGGTTTGAACTCCTTAAGGGCTTCCAATATACGGGCTTGTTCATGCTTGAAAGCATACGCTACAAGAACGGGTTCGCCGTTGGATGCCTCTACGATTTCCTTAAGCTTTTCTATCTTCTCGTCGTGAACGTCGATAACATTTCTGTCCGCGTCGTACACCCGGCCACCTGCCATTTGCTGTAGTTTGTTACCCAGGGCGGCCGCACTCGCGGCGGTTAATGGCTCGTCTGAATCGATAAGTTCTATTATCTGCTCGCGTTCAAACGTGCTGTACGCCTCCATAGCTTTAGGCGGTAGCTCCACATAATCGTATATCGGCATCCTATCGGGCATCTTTAAGAAGTCCTCTGCTTTCATGGATATGGTTATATCACTGATGAGGTTACTAATTTGCTGTTCCGTTTCATTCTGTGGCGATTTAAGTACGTATTCATATACTATGTCGCCGTTACTTTTGCCAGGCTTAAAGAACCTATCGCGATACGCTGTTATGGTCTTACCTAATCTTTGCCCACCGTCAACCAAATACATTTGGGCGAAAAGGTCTATCATGCCTTGGGGGGTGGGTGTCCCAGTCAAACCAACAACACGCGGAATGAATTTGCGGACTTTACGAAGCGCGCGAAAACGCTTGGAAGAACTATTTTTAAAACTCGTCAACTCGTCGATAACTACCATATCGTAGGGAAGCTTCACGCCTCCCAGTTCAGTTACGAGCCATACGATATTATCACGCCCTATGGTGTATATATCGGCCTTCTTCCCTATCGCTTCGCGGCGTTCTTTTGCTGTCCCGGCTATCACCGATATAGTAAGCCCGTTTAGGTGTTCCCAGTTGGCTATCTCGTCTTTCCAAGTAACCTCGGCAACCCGTTTAGGGGCAATGATTAGAACGTTTGATATAATACAGCTATCTATCAGTTCTTTTATCGCCGTTAACGTCGTTGCCGATTTACCCATACCGCAATCAAGGAACAGCGCCGCGCATTCATTTTCTATTATGTGGTTTACGCCTCTAACTTGATAATCATGCATTTGCTTTCTTTCTAACATATTCTGTCCTCCCTTCTCCGTGGTTATTATTAAAGTTAAATTTTAAATTGGCTTCCGCCCGTGCAGTGGCGGCTTCTTCCAATGTCTCGAACATTCCAAGGTATATAAGTTTCCGGTTTACCCCGATTTGGGCTATATACTTTTTCCTGGCTTTCAAGAAAGACACCCCGGTAACGCCCGTAGTGCTTTTGCTGCTTAACGATTGGTTTTTACTATTCTCTGACCTTGTAACGAAACGAAGATTAAACAATCTGTTATCATTTCGTACGTGATTTATGTGGTCTACGTCGAGACCTTCTCCGTAGAAACCGTAGCACATAAGCATTACGACGCGGTGCACCGGGTAAAGCCTCCCATGTACTTGAACATATAAATATCCGCTCGATTTCCTTTGCGTTCCGGCTTCCAGTGTTTTAGGTACGCGGTTGCTATTGCGCCGGCGCCAATATAAAACACCCGTTTCGTAATCGTACCTAAATAATTCTAATGCTTCTCTATATTCTAACACAACATTGCTTTTATCATTAACAACTGGGCGCTAAACTCATGGAGAACCGCCGGTGTTATATGTTTTATTACTCTGTCGTAATCGGCAGCGCACTTGATGCGCTGACCGTTGATTACTATCTCGGCGTATCCCGCGATACACTTTAACTTTAAATCTATATAGTTTACCATAGCTTTATTACTTCATTAATTTTGTTTTATAGAACACACAAATGCTTTTGAAATCCTGCTCATCCGATACGTACCCCAGTGTTTTACGCGATAGGAAATTAACGTCCCGGGTAATATCCTGCTGGAGCTGCTTTAGAATTTCCTCGGTGTTGCCGAACTTATCATCACGCACATAAAGCGCGCCGGACTTGATACCAAAGTACATACCTAAACGGTATTCGATTTCTTCTTTTAAACTTCTCTTTTTCATGATTTCTGTTTTTTAATTTGATACTACAAAGATAACCCTTTTCCCGGTACGTTGTTTATTTCCTTAACATTTCTTAAGAAAAAACTTATTGCAGCGTCCCTGCTTTCCAAATCATCGATAACAAAAACCGTGAAGCCGAGCGCTCTTAACTTCTCGTGTATGTAGGTCTGTATCTTAGTTGGCTTCTTCCCGGTGGTCTTTATCTCGGCAAAGCCTACATACCCACCCTGGCAAATAATCATTCTATCCGGCAAACCTTTTATAAAGGTGGATAATAGTTTTATTACCCACACCTTTTTTGTTCGGTTAAGCTTTTCAGAGAATGTACGCTCTAAATCTTTTTCACTTATTATTTCCTTCATTTCTCAATTTGTTTTCAAATACCACTGTTTCGGAGAATTCCCCGGCTT
>CANRKK010000063.1 GCA_947631195.1 uncultured Clostridia bacterium | reverse complement strand
ATGCGAATTAGAAGGTATCACGCAAGCGGCATACGCAGCGATTACTTCACTCCCGAGCGCGAGAAGGAGCTCGAAAAACTTGGCATCATCTGGGATAACGTCGACTACCTCTGGGAGAGGAACTATCAAGCCGCAGCGGACTATTATGCCCAACACGACGATTTGAACGTGCCCCACGGTTGGGTACAGAACGGCGTAAAGCTTTATAACTGGCTTGCGGATCTTAGGAAGATGTATCACGGCGCGTCCGGCAGACGCGGAACGCTCAGTGAGGAGCAAATTGAACGGCTTAATGCAATCGGAATGCGTTGGTACAACAAAGCCGAGCTTGCTTGGAACAGCGGATATGAGCACGCGAAGGCGTATGCAGGTGAGCACGGTTCAGCTGACGCACCTCTTAATTATGTATGCGACGATGATTATAAATTGGGCGTTTGGCTTTCAAAGTGCCGTGAGAAGTATGCAAAAGGCAGTTTGACCGATTCGCAGATAAAACAACTTGAAGACATCAAAATCGTTTGGAATAAATCCCGGAAAAACGACTGGGAAGCTTGCTATAAATTGGCAAAAGATTATTTCGTGAAGCATGGCAACTTAAATGTCCCGTCGAACTATGTTTCTGACGGAATCTGGCTGAACAAGTGGCTGAACGAACAGAAGCTGATTTTACAGGGCAGGCGAAGCGGTCAGAAATTGATGGATTCGCAGGTGGAGATGCTTAGGTCAATCGGTTTAACTTCCGAGGAGCCGCGAGACATCAAATGGCAGCAGCGGTTTGATGAGTTAAAGCATTACTACGACCAGCACGGCGACATCAAGCTGCCGACCGACTACACCGATTCGAGCGGCCAAAACCTATATGTGTGGCTGACAAATCAGAAACAGTCGGCGAAATCCGGCAGAATGAGCGACGACAGAAAGCGGAAATTACGGGCGGTCGGGGCGCTTTAACGAGAGGAGGAACGGCGATGATCAAGCTGTTTGAACATAATCGAATAGCCTATGAAGCCGCCGTTTCCATGCTCGCTGAAACCGGCAAGGCGGCAGTAATTCACCCGACAGGAACAGGAAAATCGTTTATAGCGTTTAAGCTTTGTGAGGATAACCCGGAAAAGACTGTTTTGTGGTTATCCCCGTCGGAATGCATCTTTAAAACCCAGCTTGAAGCGCTGAAAAAGGCTTCGGGGTATGTGCCGGAGAACATTAAATTCTTTACGTATGCCAAGCTGATGAATCTCTCGGAGTCCGAAATTTCGGACTTGCACCCCGACTATACCGTCCTTGACGAGTTTCATAGGGCGGGCGCAGAGATGTGGGGTCAGGGCGTGCAGAAATTGCTGAACGCATATCCCGATGTGCCTGTTCTGGGGCTGTCGGCTACTAATATAAGGTATCTGGACAATCAGCGCGACATGGCTGACGAGCTGTTTGACGGGTGTATCGCTTCCGAAATGTCCCTCGGCGAGGCGATCGTCCGCGGGATATTAAACCCGCCTAAATATGTACTATCTATATATAGCTTCCAAAAAGATTTGGAGAAGTACGAACGGCGTGTAAAATCTGCCAAAAATAAAGCAGTCCGCGACGCAACTGAGAGGTATCTCGAAGCATTAAGACGTGCATTGGACAAGGCCGACGGTCTCGACAAAATCTTTGCTAAGCATATGACCGACCCGCACGGGAAGTATATAGTTTTTTGTGCGAATGCGGAGCATATGCGCGCCATGATGGCCGAGTCAAAAGCATGGTTTTCGCATATCGACCAAAATTATCATTATTATTCTGTCTATTCCGACGACCCGGAGGCAAGTCAAAGCTTTGCAGATTTCAAGGCAGATAACAGCGACCATTTAAGGCTGCTTTTCTGCATTGACGCGCTGAATGAGGGCATACATGTCGATGATGTTGCAGGAGTTATCCTACTCCGCCCGACCGTTTCACCTATCATATATAAGCAGCAGATCGGCCGCGCACTTTCGGCATCTTCAACAAAAAATCCTGTTATTTTTGACATAGTGAACAACATTTCGGGGCTTTACAGTATCTCGAGCTTGCAGGACGAGATGGACGAAATAGTAAGATATTACCAATATCTTGGCGAGAGCGAATCTATTGTCAATCAAAGATTCGAGATTTTCGACGATCTTAAGGACTGCCGGATGCTTTTTGATGAGCTGGAGAGCGCCCTTTCGGCGAGCTGGGAGTATATGTTTGATGAGGCAAAGGCCTATTTTAGGCGCTTTGGCGATCTTCTGCCCGGCAACGATTATGTGACCGATGACGGCATGAAACTCGGCAAATGGCTGGTCACGCAGCGGATAAACTACCGCAACGGGTCGGGCATCACACCATCGAGAATTGAAAAATTAAACTCCATCGGCATGGACTGGCGGACGCTGCACGAGCGCCAGTGGGACGAGGGCTACGAGCTTGCGCGGGCATATTTTGAACGCCACGGCAGCCTCGAATCAAGCGTGGAAATGCCACCAAAATTATCAAACTGGCTAACAAAGCAAAGGCAAAGGCAACGTGAGAACGAAATGCCTTATGAGCAGTTTGTAAAGCTGTCCGAGATCGGCATGATCTGGGAGTTTGAGGACACCTGGGAGCGGAAATTTGAGCTCGCAAAAAAGTTTTATGAGATTAACGGAAATTTGGATATCTCGGCGGCTTTTGTTACCGATGACGGAACGGCTTTAGGTGCATGGCTGCGCGGGGTCAAGAATCAGTACCGCAGCGGAAACCTTTCGGCTGAGCGTGTCGAAAAGCTTGAATCCATCGGTGTTGAGTGGGGGTCGGTGCTGGCCCGAAACTGGGTTAATTATTACGAATTGGCGAAGAAATATTACGACGTGCACGGCGATCTGAATGTCAACGCTCACTATGAAATAAACGGTGTAAAGCTTGGCACTTGGATCTCATCGCAGCGTGAAAGCTATAAAAAAGGTCGCCTGAGCGATGAACAAATAAACAAGCTTAGCGAAATTGGGATGTCCTGGCACCGCTTTTCCGGCAAATGGGACAACGCTTATGAGTATGCAAAGGCATATGCCGATGAACACGGCGCACTCGACCCGCCTGCCGAATTTAAGGCTGAGGACGGCTTTGCCCTTGGGGCATGGGTCGCAAGTCAGCGGGCTAAGTATGCCGACGGAAAGCTTAAGCCGATGCTGATAAAGCGGTTAAATGAGTTAAAGATTTCTTGGGACGTTTTGCAGGAGGCTTGGCAGAACGGCTTGGAGCATGCAAAGGCGTATTATGGGGAACATGGAAACTTGAATGTCCAGGGGCAATACGAATGCGAAGATGGGTATAAGCTCGGGGTTTGGCTTGCCAATCAGCGGTCAAAGTATAAGGCCGGGAAAATGACCAACGAGCGCAAAGCCGCGCTTGAAAGCCTCGGAATTAAGTGGGACGGCAATAAGGACCGCTGGCAAATTGGCTATGAGCATGCGCAGGAATACTATAAGAAAAATGGCAACCTGAATGTGCCGCAGGACTACATTTGTGACGATGGCTACACGCTGAACAACTGGATAGCCGCGCAGAGAAAGGCATACCGAAACGGCAAACTGGCTGACGAACGGATAAGGCTTTCAAATGGTATAGGCATGGTCTGGAACCAAAACGACAGCAAGTGGGACAACGGATTCAGGTACGCCGCGAGCTACTGCAAACGCGGGGGAGGGCTGCCTATACCGCAGACGTTTGTTACGCAGGACGGCTACCCGCTGGGCGAGTGGGTGAGGTCGCAAAAGCGGCGTTACCGCAGCGGCAGGCTGGAGTCCGAGAAAGTCCGCAAATTGGCTGAAATAGGGTTACGGCTGGACGGAAACAGTAGATGACCCAAAAATCTGCAATGGCAGAGGTGATGGAAATGAGAGAAAAAGTCAAAAATAGGCTGGAGCACTGGCAGGTCGTGACGGTGTATTTAATGATTTACGACGCAATAGCGATAAACCTCTCATACTTCCTTGCACTCTGGCTGAGGTTTGATTGCCGCTATACT
>CANRKK010000062.1 GCA_947631195.1 uncultured Clostridia bacterium | reverse complement strand
CTTGTCTTTCATCGATTCTTGTCATTTTCTATTCCTCCGTCAAGATATTTGCCTTTCGGCAAGGACGGGAGGAGCGCAGCTCGGTGTAAGCTGGTATCTTGTATATCTCCTTGCAGACGTCAACGGCGAAGAATGAGCCAAGAAAAATTTGCATAACAAAAGCGCCGAACAGCATACTACTGCCCGACACCTTACTGTTTGCGAATTACAAGCAAATTTTTCTCCCGTTGACGTCTGCGAGAGCCGTGCTACAACCAACTACCAAAAGGCAAATTGGCGGAGGAATGAAAAGAATTGCACCTGCTAAAAGTGAAAACTTGCTTTCTTGTTTATTCAATTACATTAAATGCTATCTATATTTTCAAACTCGATCAGAACGCCGAAATATTCTCCACAAACAAATAATACGAACCGAGAAATTTCTTGGTTCGTATTATTCCGGTGTGGTAGGAGCAAGTGGACTCGAACCACCGACCCCCACCTTATCAGGGTGGTGCTCTAACCTGCTGAGCTATGCTCCTATATACAACTCTCTCGGTTGTCGCACCACCCTGTGAATCATTGTGGTGCTCTAAGCCTTGAGAGCTATGCTCCTATACGGACACTTGACACGTGGTGGAGATGAGCGGAATCGAACCGCTGACCCCCTGCTTGCAAGGCAGGTGCTCTCCCAGCTGAGCTACACCCCCATATCGTCAAGTGCCTAACAATCATATCATTTTTGACGATTGGTGTCAATTGTTTGCGGAGAGTTTTTTCAATTATTTTGAGATTTTGGTTCAAAGGCGTTTACAAAATTTTTATTGTATGCTACAATATAAACACTTTGGTCGATTAACTCAGTTTGGGAGAGTGTCTTCTTGACGTGGAGAAAGTCACAGGTTCGAGTCCTGTATCGACCACCAGCGCGGCGGTCGTGCTATGAGGTCGCACAAGAAAGGAACGCACAGGTTTGCGTTCCTTTTCTTATGCTTCTATTTGCTTCGCCCGCCGCGAGGAGTCTGATACAGAATGACGAAATATGCAGCGCTTTGCGACCATTAGCGTTGGTTTGCGTTATTCGCCAATGTGAAGACGGGATTCTGTCGTTATCGGCGTATGTCTGAGCTGCCTCGGGCGCAGTTGAACGTCAGGGAAACGTTCGGGAAGGCTGAGTAAGCGGATCAATGGAATTATTGAGAGCTTGCCTTCTGCAATTTCGTTTTTTTTTATTTACCTTTTGCAATTTTTAGCGGCTAAGCCCAAACGAATATGAACGTGATTGGAGAAAAATACTTGACAAATCCGACAAAATCAATATAATCGAAATTACCATAAAGAGTGCGTGAGGGACAGCCCCTGCGACCGCACAGCAACCTGCCGATACGGCAAGGTGCTAATGGCTGAACGATGGGTTTATGATATACGCAAAGCCTGTCGTGACGATGGGCTTTTTTTTGTGCTTTTTTGTGGAATATCAAAAAAAAGAGGTGTTTTATGGATTACAAA
The DNA here is from genome assembly GCA_947631195.1 of uncultured Clostridia bacterium. Classification (GTDB taxonomy): domain Bacteria; phylum Bacillota; class Clostridia; order Christensenellales; family Borkfalkiaceae; genus Coproplasma. The sequence continues at coordinate 2,895 of CANRKK010000062.1, read as the reverse complement.
GATGTTTGCGAAAACGAAAAGAGCGTTTGGTTCATCCTCGCCGACAGGAAAAAAGAGGGCAGGCGTTTTTTGCAATGGGCAAAGGAGCTTGGGTGCGTATGGCTGAACGGGGAAGAAATAGATCCGTGCAAAGGGACGGATTTTTTCACTATGTGCATAACCGAGGACGGCAACCTCGGCAATGTCCCTGCGATGGCGTTGGCTTCAAAGCAATTTCGGTCGGTAAGAAGGGTACGCTTTGCGGATTATTGCAAGACGCTGAAAGGAAAGAAAGTGAGATAGGCGCATTCCTGCCGGCAGTAGAGCAGTCAAATTGTGAAACGAATTATCGCGCCCCGTCGAATCGAAAAAAGTTTGGCGGGGCATTTTGATAAATATGTCGACGAGCTTATGCCGTCTATATGTAACCGTAATATTTGTCGGCAGCGGAGGAAACAAAACTCACTACAATTTGTAGTTGTGGATACGGCAGCGGTTTTTGTATAATGCAAATAAATGAATAAAGAGCGGCAAATCGTATGGGTTTTTTAGGCAGTTTGATATTTTCATTGATTTATACCGGCTTCAAATATAGCTTTAAAAAGCTTCAAACGCGCAAGGCCACGGCGATACGTTTCGGTATACTCGGCGTACTGTGTGCTTTCAATCTGTTTATAACGATATATTTATCCTGCGAAATTCCGGAATTTTGGTGGATGTATCTCATTTCGACGGGCGTTGTGTTTTGTCTGTTTTTGTGGCGTTTTGTTTGGGATGGAATTCTGCTTATCAAAAACGATTTTGATCCGCCGCATGATGCGCCCGCGCAGTAGACTATATGGACGGCTGCTCAATACCTCCTTGCCGTCGGACAACAGCGGAGAACTATTTCTCCGCTGTTGTCGCAATAACCAACTATCACATTCGCCGTATTACGGTCAACTAAACAAAAAATTAATTTCAAAAAAATCACGCGAATAAAGGGGGATTTTTCAAAATTTGCTGTATATTTAATTAGTAAGATTTTTTGTGTCGTAACAAGATGTTTCGTAAAAGACGAAAGACAACTATGTCCTGTTGGTAAAAAATAAGTGAACGATAAAGTGGGTTGCGTTTTTGCTTTTACAAACTTATCGCCACATATCTTACAAGGTTGCTTAGGCGACTCTTGCGCGTCTTTGCTATCTAAAACATTTGTAATACTGTATAAAAAACACTTTACATATTTACAAGAGAAAAGGAGATTTATTTTGATGACAAGTGTAGATTTTTTGGAACAATCATTATTATATCGTATGTCCTTAGGATCCAAGGAACTTTATCATTCCAATGTATGGGCATGGCTTATGGAAAATGACGCCAACTTTGTAAAAGTCTTTTTCCCCGGTTTTAACAATCGTAATTGGTTGGTGAACGATGTGCGCCGAGAGTGGCACAACAGGGATCTCGTTATCACGCTTAAAAGACCAAACGACCATACGCCAAGTTGTTATTTGGTTATTGAAAATAAGATAAAATCCATGAACAGCCGTGAACAATTGGAGAGATATACGGAAGATTTGGACGGTTTACGTTTAATTTCCGGTACGTTTAACGGTATAAGAAACACATTGGAAAGCGACATATTTGTGTTTCCAAAGCAGAACAATCCATACGAAACCGTGCAATGGGTTTATGTGTCTTATAAAGAAATTTCCAGCAGCATAAGAACTATCGCACAAATAAGTCAAAATTCCACAATAGTAAATCATCTTACTCAAATTCTCGAATATTGCGATATAATTGATGCACTTAACAATGTGTTAGACGTCAATTTCGCTCGTTATGAAAATGTATTACAATATGATTGCGAGCGTGATGATTTGCATAGAATTCATTTTTTGGAAGTGTATCGCAAACTCAAAGGCGCGGATTTTTTGAGATACGTCAACTCTCGTCGCGAAGAATTACAAACTTTGTGTCCCGACGGTTTTCATTTGGACATTCATCAAGATTTCAATCACGACAATGTAACGTTGGATTTCAGAATTACCAACCAAAAGAAAAATTGCGACGATTTCCTTTCCATAGGAATTCAAATTGAAGGGTCGCAGTATCGTTTTGTCGCAGTACAAAACAGCACGCATAAGCCGCAGGATATTTTTAAAGAATTTGTAGGTGGCTGGTTTGACGGCAATTTTATCAGGGGCAAAGATATACATGGTCATAAAACTTCACAAAGCAAATTGTATAATCAATATAAAACAAACGAATATAGTTTTGTTTATCAGTACAATAACTTTGATGAGCATAATTTACAATATGAACAATTGTTTGATGAAATAAAAGGCGACTTGGCTTATATACGATCTATTGTACGCAAATAATATATTTGCACCAAAATCAAAAATCGGTTCGTTTTTACGGTCCAAAAATGCAAAATTTTAGTATGGTTTACAATTTATAAAATATGTGCGCTTTGTTACATGCCTTTGCAAGACGCGCGGTAAGTATTTCTTGTTGTCCCAAAGTAGGCAATTTTCAACTACAATTTGTAGTGTACTTAATGCAGGTTGTTTGCTATCATTGTAACGTAAAATAGGGGCGGCGTTCGGGCGTGGCTCGGCGTGCCGCTCCTCAAATTTTTTGCGGAGGATGACGGCATATGAAACAAAAGAAATTTTTGTTGGTTTTAATCTTGGTTATTGCAATTGCCTTCGGATGTTTGTGTTTTGTCGCTTGCGGTGATGACGAGGAGGACAACAACTACCCCGTTGAGGGCGTTTGGCATGCGGTAGCCACTTGGCAGGAGGACAATACGTTTACGTTGGGCGGTCAAACCCATCGGATAATAGACAACTACAAGGTGGATTTTTATTTTGATTTTCGCGAGGACGGTTCGATCTTAAAGAAAAATATCGTTACCGTAAACGATTA
>CANRKK010000061.1 GCA_947631195.1 uncultured Clostridia bacterium | reverse complement strand
GAAACGTCGCCTAGCTTGCGTCCCATCACGAAAGACAAGAAATCATAATTCTGTTTGAATACTCCGTTTGTATATCCGTTTATGACGCTTGCGCTTCTTTGATTGCCATTGACATAAATGTTCGCTATTTTGTCTCTAGCTTTCGCCCATTTTCTACCGCTCAGAATCTTCCCAAACGCCCATATTGCAAAAGCGGCGGTCGCTAATTCTTGCCGCTTTTGCTTGCGCTCGTCCTCAAACTGGTCTAGGTATTCTTCTAGCTCTTTGTCGGCTTGCGCTTGTGTTTGTGCATATTCTTCGGCTAGGCGTTCGTCGATTTCGTCTAGCACTTCATCCGCTTTTCTGTGCGCCCAATCCGCTCTATCAGCCATTGTTTACAGCCTCGCTTGCATCTTCAATCCGCTTTTTTGCTATGTCAAAATAGCCTTTGTCAAGTTCAATCCCGATAAAGTCTCTCCCCGTATTCACACATGCTACTCCCGTTGAGCCGCTTCCCATGCAATTATCAAGCACTGTTTCGCCCTCATTCGTATAGGTTTTTATTAGGTATTCCAGTAGCGCAACAGGCTTTTGAGTTGGGTGTAAACCCTTGTCGTTTCCCCAACTTGGATTTGAAAATTTTACAATATCCCGCGGGTATCTTTTGCCATCATCGCATATCGTGTGGTGTGCTCTAGTCTTTCCATAGTTTGAACTTTTTGGATCACGTTCTTCTTTCTTATAAGGTGTACCTTGATAGAATTGAGGATTGTATATTGGGTGTTGCCCGTAAAAAACAATTATATTTTCATGCGCTTTTAGAGGCATTTTTCTCGAATTTAAGTGCCCGGTTGGATTTGTTTTTTCATAAATCCACTCATACCTAAACTCTTTAGGATTGCTCATAACTAAAGCCGCAGAAAAAGGCATTTGTCCAAATAATAATATCGCGCTATTTTGTTTGCAAATTCTGTGGTATTGTTCCCAAAGTTTATCAAACGGTATGCAAGTGTCCCATTTGTTTTGTGTTGTCCCATACGGAAGGTCGCAAAGAATCATGTCAACCGAGCCGTCTTGAATATCCTTCATAAGCTCTAGGCAATCACCCTGCATTAGTTGCATCGTTCACGCCCTCATTCTGTTCAGTTTCATCTTCCTGCGCTTGTTCCTGATTTGCAAACGGATTCATCGCCATCCGCTCCATATCCTCGGCATCTTTACGCTTCAAAATCTTTTCAATTTCGTCAACCGTAACGTTGGGAAGCTTTTCAAGTATCGTCTGCTCGTCCAGCCATTCGGCCTCTTGCGTCAACATCTGCACCTGTTCAAGCTGATTAGAAATGCGGTTGCGCTTGAATTGAGGTATAGCGTCCTCCTCATCAATTCCAAGCGCTTTTCCAAGATTCTGCAAACACTCGATGATCTGCGCCTCGAAATCGTCAGCGTTTTCATCCATCGGTTGATATGCCGCGTCTATGTGGTCATTCGTTGCACCTGCCGCGATTGTATGCACGTCCAGCGCGCCGAAGTCCTCATATATACCCGCCTTAATTAGCTCCAAATATTGGCTTCTAGCCTGATACGGGATTTCCTGCGTATACGGCGTAGCCTTGCCACCCATAGACGTGTCCATTTCGGCTATGTGGTTAAACACTAGACGATCTCTAAACTTTATCAAATCATCGTCTGTCATACCGCCGTAATTTTCAAGGATCCAGTAGATTTGCGCGCAATCCGTCAAGTCATTCGCAAACCCGCTCCGAATCAAATCATAGCTATCAATCGCGCCCTTCATGCCTACAAGTGTAGACTGGTGCAGCTTCGACCCCCACAAAGGCACCACAGGCAGCCCAGAATAGTTGCTTTCGCCTACGACTTCTTCGCCGTCTGCTTCGCTCTTAATTATGTGCTGAATATACGGCTTTCGCTGCTCAATCATAATCATGCCGTTATTCGTGTCTTTCGTGGAGAACTTTGTGTAACCGTCTTCCATGTACAGCACCGCGAACATTGGCTTATCATTGTCCAAGCGCCAGAAACGAATACCTGCCCTCATAGCGCCGGTATCTTCATCAAACAGCGGCACAAACTCCGTAGCCTTAAAATAATACATCCTGTCGCTAGTAAACAGGAACGACAAACCATGAATGAGCGCGAAATACCCCGCGTCAATTAGCGCTGTATCAAGTCGAGTGCCAAACTGATCTTTTACGCTTGGCTTATTGAACGTTACGCCATTGCCCAGCGAATACGTGCAGCGCTGAGTATTCAGCCTACGGAAAAAGTTAGACGCAATCCTGTTATTGCTTGCAACTCTGTTTTCGACCGCGTTACCGGTTAGAGTATATACTTTCTGCACATACTCCATAATGGTCTGATTCTGCTGTCGGTCGTATAGGTCAGCCGTGACAGCCGTTTTGTATATGTCGCTGCCCTTCCAATTATTGATTGCGCTCCAAACGGCATCCTGTACGTTCGTCTGCTCGACGAAATCCTGATAGGTTATCATGCTCATTTAATCACCTTAAATTCTTATTTGCGCTTGTGCATCCTCTATTCGTTTCTTTGCAATATCGAAATATCCTGTATCTAGCTCAATCCCTATAAAATCGCGTCCAATATTCACACACGCCACTCCGGTTGACCCGCTGCCCATGCAGTTATCAAGCACTGTTTCGCCTTCATTCGTGTACGTCTTTATCAAGTATTCAAGCAATTCAACTGGCTTTTGCGTTGTGTGGTATCGCTTCCCTATCTTTGACGATATTTTGATTATATTTATTGGATAATTTGAGTATTCACTTTCTTTGTATTCTCTTTCTTTTCCATAAATTTTTATTTTATTTGAATCTATTTTTGCGGGCCTAGATGTATTATATTTGCCTTTAATCAGTCCTTGTGGATAATAATTAGCTACACCTTTTGAGAATATAGATATGATTTCATATGCCCTCATTGGTTGTTTTTTGGAATTTAAGAATCCAGTCGCCTTTGATTTTTCCCATATCCAATCATATCTATAATTCTTTATATTGCTAACCCTCAAATAGCTTGAAAAAGGTTCAGTGCCAAACAAAACTATTGCAGCGTGCTCTTTAGCTATGCGCTTGTATTGTTCCCATAGTTTATCAAACGGTATCATGCTGTCCCATTTGCATTGAGTAGTCCCATACGGCAAATCACAAAGAATCATGTCGATTGCGCCATCCGGAATATCCTTCATCAACTCCAAACAGTCGCCTTGCATAAGTTGCATTATACAACCTTCCCTTCAATCGGCGAATAATACGGGTTCACTACGCGCGTGATGTTTTTCGTTTTCACTAGATACCTTAGACTGTCACAGGCGTGATCCCGCTCTTTAACCGGCCTGTCCTCGTTGCTCTTGCTGTCCCACACATAGCCCTCTAGCTCTTTGCGCAAATTCTCACATTTAGGGCTTATCCTTATCTTTCCTGTGACCATAGCCGTATTCGTTTCACGTATTCCATTCAAAACGTCATTATTCGCTGGAATCACCCTGAAACGCCCTGTACGCCTCAGTAACGCAATAAATGACGCTGCGCTCGGGTCTATTATAACATCTATTCGTCCGTCCGGCAAGTCTGAAATAAAGGCCATTATATCGTCGAGATATTCCTGGTCTGTTTTCTGAAAGCCTTCATTTCTGCCGCTGTAGTAGTATTCCTTCTCAGCGCACCATATGCCGCCCCTATTTGACCATAGGAGCGCCGCGAAAGCGTTTTGTGTTCCGTAATCCATGCTGATACAGTATGCGCTTATAGGCGCTTCTACGGGCTCTAGGATAACTTCGCTGTAATGCGGGTAGATTATGCCCTCGGCGACCGCCCATAACCCGTCAATATATCGCTTGTAATAGACTGTACCTGCATATTCCTTTTTTAGCTCCTCGACTACATGGGCAGGCAGTACGCCATCGTCAATCACGTAACTTTGCTGGTATATATCCGCATCCGAATCAAGAAACTTTTTGAACCAATGGAGCGGCGTGTCAGGGTTGCAAGTTCCGTCAAAATGCGAATGTTCGCACCTTAGACGGCTTTTTAGCATCTGGAAAACATCTTCGCTCCATGTCGTGACTTCATCGCCATAGACATACTCGAACGTCGCGCCCTGAATCCTGCTTACGTGCTTTTTGTTGTCCGCGCCTAGAGCATAGCATTTCTTACCAAACAATCGCACCGTATTGTCCGCCCGAATGTTGCCTACCAAATCCGGATAAACCGTCCGCATAGGCTCTAGGATGTTTCGCTCGAGCGTGCCCCTAGTGTTTCCCATAAGCACAATAAGGCCCTCTCCACGGGCAGCTAGAATCCGTTTGGGAATGGTCGCTACAATGTCAACAAACGACTTCCCGCTGCCAGTAGCACCAGACTTTACGCCCCATCGCCTGTTACAGTTCATCAAGTATTCTTTTTGCTTTTCAGTTAATGGCATTTACTCACCCATTCTTCATTTGGTTCATAATTTCCTTTTTCGCATCATCAACGCAATTTTCGATATACTTTTTAAGCCGTGCTATTACGTAGTTTGCCATTCCAAACGTAAAGAATATTA
>CANRKK010000060.1 GCA_947631195.1 uncultured Clostridia bacterium | reverse complement strand
GCGACAATAAATACTTACTTAGGTGCAACAAAAGCGCTGGCAAGTGGTGGTATATTCGGTATTGCACAAGCCGCTATTGTTATTGCTTTCGGTATGAAACAAGTCGCTACGATTGCGAAGCAGAAAGACCCCGATACGAAAATTAACACATCGATCAAGAAGTATGCAAAGGGTGGGCAGATATACGGTCGTTCCCATGCTCAAGGCGGTGTAACGTTCCGGGGCGATAATGGGCAGGTGTTCGAGGCGGAAGGCGGTGAGAACGTCTATATCATGAAGAAGACAGCGAGCGCCGAGATTAACGCACTATCTGCACTCAATGAAGCGCACGGGGGCAATTCGTTCGGTACATCGGGGCTTTACAAGTTCGCTGATGGAGGTATGGTTGCCGGGCTTTCCGAAGCTAACCGGGTAGTTAAGCAAGCTGGAAGCATGAAGTTATCAAGCGAAAGCATTAACCAGCTGGCGGGGGTTGTTATCGACGCGGTTATGAGCATGCCTAACCCGGTTGTATCAGTACAGGACATCAACTCGGGACAAAATGACGTGTCGGTAGTCAAGGGGCTGGCAACATTTTAAACCATTAACTCGTACAGAGATGGCAGTTTACTATATACTGCCTATCTTTGCACGTGTTACAACAAAGACAAATTATATGAAATTTAGAAAACTTAGAATTATTCAAGCCGGGGTTACTACCAATTTCGGTACATACGAAGGCGAGGAATTTCCGTTAGTCATTACGGAGACCGCAGTTCAAAGCGTTGTAACGCTCGGCAACCTAAAGCCTATCCATTGCAGACGCACCCACAACGGGGCGGATATGCTGGACGGGTATCTGGGAAAATTCACTAACTTCATTTATGAAGACGGCGTAGCTTATGCCGATTTGGAATTATCCGAAGCCCTACAAGCTGCCTACCCATCGGAGGCAAAATTCATCTCCGAGATGATAAAGAACGAACCCGATATGTTGGGCGTTTCGGTGGTGGGCATAAACAATCAGACATTAAACGGTGATGTGCTGGACGTTACCGAATTTTTTGAGTTATACTCATGCGATTTGGTAGGTCTTCCAGCAGCCACCACAAGCTTATTTAATAATCAAAACGAAAAGAAGATGAACAAATTTTTTAGTTCTTTCGCAGAGCTATTCAAGAAGTCAAGCTTTGCAACCGAGACGGTAGAAACTGTAGACGGCTCAAGCATCACTATTGAAGCGGCTGGCGAAATGATGGCTATCGGAGACAAGGTGTTTGATAGCGAGGGCAACGTTCACCCGGACGGCAAAGTAGAAGTTGCAGTAGTGGACGGTGTATTGGTTATCACCATTGCAAACGGTGTTATCGAAAGCGTAGAAGCTAAGGTAGAAGAAGAGGAAAAAGAAGAAGAGATTGAAGTTGAAACCCCGGCAACCGCTGATGTACCCGAAGAGTTTGCAAACCGTGTGGCAGCTTTGGAAGCGTCGGTTACTGCACTTACCGCAACACTGGAGGCTATGACCTCACAGTTTAGCCGCGCAACAGCGAAACCCGGTGCCCCGGCGGTTAACATGCCGAAGAAGAAAGAAACAAAATTATCAAAAGAGGCTGTAGCAGAAGCAGCTAAAAGATTTTACAACAAATAACTAAAAAACAAAAGATTATGGCTTTTACATTTACAGACCTTAACAAATTAAACCTCAACGCATTAAACGAGGTTATTTCTTTGACCGTCGGACTGGCTGGTGAAATCTCACAAGGCATTACAGTAATGAACGGTATCCCTAATGGTACACCCGTTGTTTCCCTTACAGCAGCCGACAAGGCTTTGCGTAAATCAGCAGGATGTAACGGTGAATACTTCTATAATAGTGTAACTGACAAGGTTAAATACTACCAGCACGCACCTATCGAACTGCCTATCGAAATCTGTTTGCAGAGCTTGTGGGGTAAGATGGTTGCAAAGGGTATCAACCTTGATGACAACTTCTCTGAAACCGAATTGGCTGGCTTTATCCAGTCCGAGGTATTGAAGGTATTGGAAGCTGACTTGCTTCGTTTGGCTTGGTTGGACGGTAACGTAGAGGTATCCGCAACGGGTTACGGTATCTTCACTAACGGCGGTATTATCAAGCAGTACAAGGACAGCACAATGACCGAAAAAGTATTGGCTCTCACCACAGACGGTGTTCTCACTGCATTGCGTGGTGCTATTGACGCACAGCGCCCCGATACGCTTGACAACTCCGAGTTCTTCGTTACGTCTAACGTTATGCGCTTGTACAAGAACTTGTTGCAGACACGTGATAACAGTGTGGCACAGTCCGATATCGTTGACGGCCGCCCGGTGTATTACTTCGAGGGTTACAAAATTAACGAATTGAGACACGTTTCTAACGCTGCAACGGCTGATGGTTCGGACACCGCATTTATCGCGTTCACTCCGAAAGACAACATTCAGATTGCACTCGAAAGCGCTGGTACAGTTATCGCTCCGTTCATCCAGGACGCAAAGAGCCGTAACTACTACTCACAGACTTTGTTCGCGGCTGATGCTATGTTGGTAGCACCCGAGAAGATGCAGTTGTGGTTGACAGCAAGAGCTTAATAAAAATCAATTACTAATTAAAGGGGTTGGGATATTAACCCAACCCCTTTTTTATTTCAAAAATAATATGGCAAAAAATTGTTTAAACAAAATTTCTGGTAGCCGTACCGTCGGGTGTACTTTTGCCCCGGTGGGCGTGAAGAACATCTTCCTAATGTATGCCTCCGATGTTACTCTTACAGAGGATACCTTTGGAAGCATATCGGTGGGGGCGTTTGCAAGCGGCGCGTTTTCCTACTTGGTAGAAGGATATAAGCAGAATATACAGATGACGACTTCAGTTCTGTCTATGGACGCATCTCAAAAACTGGCGGTTTCTGTATCATTTAAAACAACAGTTACTAACTTAAATTGGTTACGGTCAATACTCATCGGGTCGTTCTATGTTATGGTAGAATACCAGAGTGGCATTTCAATTATGGTGGGCGTACAAGCCCCTTTGGAATGTTCCGGTTTCGACTACGACAGCAACGGCAACGCTGGATTGGCTACAATTACTCTATCCGCCCCCGAAGGTTCAGCGGGCAACTATATAATGAGCCTAACGGGAGCCTCAGTTAACACAATCAAATCAAAAGTAGGAGTTTAAAGATATGGCATGTATATCAAAATTGGCAAACGCAATTGCCTATGATTGCGACACCGGCGCGACTGGTTTAGTTAGCGCGTTGATTATAAATAAAGCGGATATTGCGAGTTTTACCGTGAACAGTGCAGCAGGTACGGTTACCGCGCTTACTTTAGTTTCGGGGGCGAAAGCTTACAAAATAGACACGGTTAAACGGTCGCTTGTTATATCCGAGGCGCTAAAGGTTAATGATGGCGCTCCGAATGCGCAGTCACATGCAGCGTCCTTAACTATTACGTCCGCCGCCACCTCCCCGTTACGCGCTACTCGGGCAGCTATCACTAACGGTTCGTTTGTCATTTTTGCCGAGCGTCCCGGTGTAGAAGGGGCTTATGTATATGGTCTGTATTACGGACTATCCGCTACGGCAACGGATTACAGCTCGCACGATAACGGGGGGTGGACTACGGTAACGCTCGAAACGCCCGAAAACGTTATTGGCGAGGATAACCTATTGGCTATCCATGGTGTGTATGGAACACTTCGTGCAGCAGCAGTAGGATAATAATTAATTAAAAAAAAAAGGAAAAAATAATATGGCATGTATAGGAAAAATAGTTTCAAGCTTGGCGATGCCTTGCGGCGCGCCGGCTGGCGGGGACTTGGGCAGACCCGTATCGGCAAAGCTTTTAAACGCTTCGGATATAGCGAGTTTTACGATTGGCGGCTCTGAGGGGATTGCCACCATAACGATGATACCTGGGGCGCGCGGATGGGACATAACAACCATTAACAACTCCATGGTTGTGACGGTAGGTATGAAGTCGCAGGACATTATACCTGGGGCATATGACGTATCAATTACGTTTAAATCGTTTTCCGGGGCTGGTTATATTACAAGCTCGGGAGCGCCTATGGGGGTTGTAGGTGTACTGGGGCGCGCGGAGCTTGTTATAGCGGTGGACCACGGCGACGCGATACGCGTTTACGGTTTGGGCGCTCCATTGGTTTGTACCGAGATATCGGGGGATTCAAGCGCGAGCTCTTATGTAACCTACACATACGGCGTTGAGGATTGGCAGGTAGGTACAACGGTTCACAACTTGTCAAGAGCAGATTACGACGCGTTGTCTACACCAGCAGTTTAATAAACCAAAAAGAAAATGGCAGAAGAAAAAACAAATACTACGGGGCAGGGCGAAAGCGCTGCACCCGTTGTTGTTGAACCGAAGGTTGCAACATTACAAGAAAAGTTGGACGCGTATTACGCAATGACCGGGCTAAAACTTGACCCGAATTGCCACATGGATATGGAATATTTATCTTTGTGGTATGAAACGAAGTATTTAACAAAGGTAGTTTACAGGTGGGCGATGAAGCCCGGGGCGCGTATCGTGCATTACGTCGACGGTGTTGTGTATAAGAGCGCGAACATGACAGACGAAATCGCGGAACGCCTTATGGATGAAAACCCAGCTTATGCTGATTGCTTCGTAGAAATCAATAAAGAGGAGAATTAAATATGATAGGTTACAGACGTTTCGCGCTTGTTGTCGAAAAGGCG
>CANRKK010000059.1 GCA_947631195.1 uncultured Clostridia bacterium | reverse complement strand
TGGTTCAATTACAGAACCTACCGCAAAACCACATCGAAGACCTGGACGGGGCGCGAGACCTCGCAAAGCTGCACGATTTGGACATGCTGGAAGTTATATACGACAAGCCTACGCATATACTATCGCAGCTCATACGCACCGCGTTTATCGCCCCGGAAGGGTACACGTTCTCCGTGGCGGACTTTTCGGCGATTGAGGCACGTGTAATTGCCTGGGTTGCTAATGAGCAATGGCGTTTAGACTTATTTAACGACCCGAAGGCTGATATATATTGCGCCTCGGCGTCTAAAATGTTCGGTGTCCCGGTACACAAGGGCGACGACTTAAGGCAGCGCGGTAAGGTAGCGGAGCTTGCATTGGGGTATGGGGGCGGTGTCAACGCCCTTACCACGATGGATATTAAAAAAGCGTTAACAGACGAGGAAAAACCTCAAATATTGTCAAAATGGAGAGAAGCTAATAAAAAAATAGTATCTTTGTGGCGTTCGTTAGAGGACAGTGCAAAACGGTGTATCGGAACAAGGCGCGAACAAGTCTATAAGATAGACGGCGTTTCAAGTATTACATTCCGATATGAAAGCGGCGCAATGACTATAGAGCTACCGAGCGGCAGGAAGTTGTTCTACCCGTCGGCAAGAATGGGAAAACGCACTATCGAAGGTGTTAACGGCCCGTTTGAGGTTGAGGATATATCCTACATGGGCCAAGACCAAACAACCGGGAAATGGGTTAAGTTAAACACCTACGGAGGCAAGTTAACCGAGAACGTTGTGCAGGCGATAGCCCGTGACTTGCTGGCGAATGCGATTTTCAAGGTATTCGATTTGGGCTTTAATATCGTGTTGCATGTTCACGATGAAATAGCCGCCGAGATACCAAAAGATGGAAACGAGGAAAAGACGCTGCAAATAATGAGCGATGCCATGTGCAGTGCCCCGAGTTGGGCAAAGGGCATACCATTAAGAGCAGCAGGTTATATTACTGAATATTACAAAAAAGATTAAAATTATGGATTTACGAAAAATGGTTTTTAAAATTGCTACAGCGAGCAGCGCAAAGTCTACTTCATGGAAAAACCGCTCTTACTCATGGGACGAGTTGACCGAGAAGCTGATAAGGGCAAAGGTTACGGATGAGACGTACCGCGAGTTTATGAGCGCGAGCAAAGCCGAGCAGGGTAATATTAAAGACGTAGGCGCATTCATGGGTGGCGAGTTGTTCGGCAGCCGTAGAAACAAAAACAATGTCGGAGAACGCTCTATTTTGGCGCTTGATATTGACTACGGAGAAAAGAACTTCCCGGAAGCGTTCTACTCGGTTATCAATTGCGCGTGTATCATTCACGGGACGCACAAGCACAACCCGAAAGCGAACACGCTTCGTTACCGTGCTATTATCCCTTTGTCCGAACCAGTGGACGGGGAACAATACGAGGCTATTGCCCGAAAGGTTGCGGAGTTAACGGGTATCGACTTGTACGACAGAACGACGTTTCAACCCGAGCGCTGTATGTTTTTCCCGTCGGTTTCCAAAGACGTAGAGTATGAGTTTATAGATTACTCGGCATTCAATGAAAACCCTTTGGACGTGCAAAAGTATCTGGGCATGTACGACGATTGGAGCGATACGACCGAATGGGCATACCACAAGGACGAGAAGGGAGAAGCCCGGACGCTGGCTAAAGAGCAACAAGACCCCACGTTAAAAGAGGGCAATGTAGGTGACTTCTGTAGAGCCTACACGATTAGCGAGGTTATCGCGGAATACCTATCGGACGTGTATGAACCTACCGAGCAGGATGATAGATGGACTTATACGGGCGGCTCGACTTCGGGCGGTATGCTTACCTTCAATGATATGTTTGCTTATTCATTCCATAATAATGACCCTATCCAAGGCAACCACGTGTTCAACGCCTACGACCTTGTACGCGTACACAAGTTCGGTAAGTTGGATAAAGGCGCGGATAGGAAGAATTCTACCGAGGCTATGAACGAACTTGTAAACAAGGATGCAAAGGTAGCCGCGGCGCGTGCCCGGATGCTGGCGGTTAAGGCTGGTGAAATCATGGACGATTTCGACGATGTTATAGAAGTAGAGGAAGCGACGGACAGCGACGTAGCGACTACCTACGAGGACGCTATGGCAAAGTTGGAAACAGATAAGCGCGGCGTTTACCTCCCATCTGCAAAGAATTTAGGGTTGATAATGAAGTATGACCCGAATTTAAAGGGGCTTATCGCGCGAGACCTATTTAAAGAACGCCGGGTTGTTACTCGTATACCTCTATGGCGTGCAAAGGATAGTTCTTTGGACTTTCAAGACGTGGACTATTCGGGCGTACGTAAACACATTGAGGACATTTACGGCATATCGAATAGTGCAAAGATTGACGATGCTATAGCGTTATCCGCCGAGATGAACTCATTCCACCCGGTGCAGGAATACCTAACAAAATTAAAGTGGGACGGTATCGAAAGAGTTGATAAGGCTTTAATTCACATCATGGGTGCCGAGGATAACATATATACCCGAGAAGCATTCCGAATTATGATGGTAGGAGCTGTTAAGCGTATATTTCAAAAGGGCTGCAAGTTCGACAGTATGTTAGTGCTCCAGTCCGAGCAAGGCGCCGGAAAGAGCACATTTATTCGGATGCTTGGCAAACATTGGTTTTCGGATAGTCTTTCGAGTATGGACGGGAAAAGCGCGTTTGAACAATTGCAAGGTAATTGGATATTGGAGGTAGCCGAGTTGTCAGCAATGAGACGTTCAGAGGTTGAGGGCGTGAAAAACTTCATCTCCAAAACGGAGGACAGCTTTAGACCAGCATACGGGCGTGTTACTAAGAACTTCCCCAGGCAATGTATCTTTATAGGTACGACCAACCGGGACGAATTTCTAAAGGACGATACGGGAGGCAGACGATTCTTGCCCGTGAAGGTTAAGGCGAACGCCAATACGCACCTTATCTTTGAAAAGGGCTTCGACGATTACGTAGACCAGCTTTGGGCTGAAGCCGTACAAATGTATTTCCGCAAGGTAAGTACGTTACTATCTCGCGAAGCCGAGGTGATTGCCGAGGAAGGACGCGAAGAGCATTTCGAGGCAGACCCCCGTACCGCATCGGCGGAGGCGTATTTGGATATGCTTGTACCTACCGATTGGAGGCGCATGTATGTGAATGAAAGGCGCATGTACTTTAGGGAGTACGACGCGACAAAGGTAGACCCGGAAGACTTCACACTGGAAAAGATGGACTTCGTTTCGGTTATGCAAATAGCCACGGACGTGTTCGAGATGGAAGTAGGGCGCGTAACAGCTAAGGAAAGCCGCGAGATAGCCGCTATCATGTCTAAAGTACAAGGGTGGCAGCGAGCGGCGAACGGTAAAACCGTTATGGGCCTCGGACGCGTACGAGGATATGAACGTATTGTTAACGAGTGATAACAGAGGGGGTGTAAAAACCCCCAAATGTTAACTAACTGTTAACAGAATAACTAAATGAGATTTATTTCTTAAATGGTGTTAACGAAATATACAACCTATCAGTATTTGCCGTATATTTGTAATGTCAAAAGGAAATAATAACAATTTAAAAATTAAGATTATGGAAGCCAATTATTTTATCGTAGTGAATGAGAGTAAAAGCGAAGTGTATTATGTTACGGAAAGCCAGGCGAGGGCACAGCACTTTACAAAATGCATATACGCAAAGCATGATAAGAACGTGAGCTGCAAGAAAGTTTATTTAAGCAAAAGAGAATTGAAAGCGTATGACGCAGTAGTAAGCAAGAGAAAATAAATAACAACAATTTAAAAATTAAGATTATGAAAAAGTTAGTAGTATTAGCAGTGTTAATTCTTACAAGTGTATCAATGTTTAGCCAAATCACATCGAAAGGTAAGCCGGACGTATTGAAGTCCTTCCGTATGGGCGTTTGCAAATTGGTTGATACCAATGGGGAAATAACCATCGAGGCGTTAACGCGCGAGACCCAAAGGTATACAATGATAGTTCACTTAGGCACACCCGAGGAAGCGGCGGTAACGCTTGCAAGCCTTGCAGAATACAAGCCCTGTAAGGGCGAGACGGTGAACCTAAACAACCCGAGCAACAACGAGGCGTATTATCAGAATCTTGGCGGCACATGGGTAATCACGGAGAAGTTAACGGAGATTTTCAGTATTTCAGTTACTCGCGGAGAGCTTAGGAAAATGGTCGAAGCATTGAACAATTAAAGAAGTGGTTTTATTATATACAATTTTAAAAAAGGAAAAATTATGAAAAGAGGAAATTTTATCAGACTGGAATTTTTAGTTAAAGGTGAATTACAAGTGGAGTTTATCAACGTTGAACATGTATCGCGCATCATACACGTAGATGGCAAACCGTTTATTGGTATGATAGGGCACACGTACACGCGCCAACTTACAGAAACGAGCATGAAGGACCTAACGGAGTTCATTAACGTAGAAAACAATTAAAGAAGTGGTTACTATCTTAAAAGTTATCGCAGTAAACGCAGGGGGGCGTACCACTTATTATCCGTCCCCCGGAGACGGGGTGTTCCCAACGGTGGAGATGGCGCGGGAGTTTTATAAAAATGAGTTCAAAACAAATAAAATAATATTGTGTTATGTCAACAAGTGAAAATGTACAGAGTTACAACGTAGGAAAGTCCGATTATTCAAAACATGCCATCCAGCCATGGAATATATGGAAAGAATATAATCTTAACCCCTGGGACGCGGATATAGTGAAACGCGTGCTACGCAGCAAAGAAGGCGAGGCGCGGACGCTTGACTACGAAAAGATTATCC
>CANRKK010000058.1 GCA_947631195.1 uncultured Clostridia bacterium | reverse complement strand
TTCCCTAAAAGGGACAGCAAGAGGGACAGCAAGAAGGGTGAGTACAAGAAATTTCGTGAATCTCGATCAAACCCGTGTAGAGGCACGGTTTGAAATAAAAATTCTTCTTTTCAAAGGAGGACGAAAGATGGAAAAAATCAAGAAATGGAGGCAAGTGCTCTTAGCGGCCCTATCGGTGCTTTTTGCTACGACGTTGCTCGCGGCGATTTTTATGATTGCGCCCTATAAAGCATTTGCGCAGGATGTCACACTCACGCTGCCCGAGAACACGGCGACATATACGATTGGGGACGTAAAAGGTTCTTACGAGACGAATGCTTACACAGTTCAGTGGAATTATGACGAAAACGTCAATATTTGGTCGGTATCTTCCCCGACTCAAATTAGCTCAAATAGCTTTTATATGACTGCAACTGTGACGAAGAGTGGAACAGTTGCTTTTGAGTATTTAATCGAATACGAAGCGATCCAGCAATATAACGGTAATGAAAACGAAAGGGACTTTCTATCAAGTCGCTTTATTTTTACCGTTACGCCGAAGGAAGGCGCAGAAGGCAGGGAGACGGAAATTTATTACGGCTCGTGGGGAGAGCTCGAAAATCATGAATGGGAACCAATTTCTTTCCCTGTCGAAGAGGGAGACATAATCAAGTTTGAAATCGAACAAAAAGCTTCTCTCATACCAAGCGGGCAGAGCGGCGAAACGATTGTAAATGGGTACATGGGCGAAACGATTGTAAATGGGTACATGAATTGGTATCTGCACGGGCTTGGGGATATTGCAAACGAAGTTGCAGAACAATATTCGCCCGCTAAGGCACAAGCGGAAAACCTTTCCAAAGTAGCAATGATTTCGGGCGAAATTGCGCCGCAAACAAGCGGCACTTGGGACACGGATACGGAAGGAGAATATTATGCATTCCCGGAGGTTTTTACGGGTCCTTATACTATTCCGTTTGCTCAGTGTGATGTGAACCAAGACAGCTCTGCACTTAACACAGACACATGGACTTTTTCTTTTACATTGAATGGACTTCAAGAAATCTCATTCGATACATGGTATTGGGCATTGAGAAATGGTACCTCCCAATCCACGTGGTTTGATAATTGCTCAAATTTTACAATAAAAGTAGATGGAGCGACAGTTTATCAAGAGGATGGCTTTAACGTAAATGATAATTCGCAATATTCGGTTTCAGGAAAGCGGTTTCCTGCCGAGGATAATGAAAGGCAATGGAAGCCACACTCTTTCCAGACAGTCGGTGACGGTACGCATACCGTCTTGATCGAATTTGAATCGGCGAAAACCCAATCAGCGGCATTGATGGACGAACATCAAGCTGATATTTTCTTTGCATTCGGTATTCGCAACATTACGTGCAAAGAAATCGTCACGAAAAATATCCAATTTTCCCCCTATGATTCTTCTTATGGAAAAGTAAGCTATACCGTTTCGGGGAAAAAGACGGAAATTCCTTTCCAAGGACTAACGGCACAAATTCCAGAGAACGCCGAAGTCACCTTGACGGCAGAGCCGAAACCTTTTGTAAAATCTTCGAAGGTGGAGTATGCCGCCGTCCGATCCATATTTACCGTGAACGGAGCAATTCAAGCGAATAATTCGTATACATTTACCGTCGATGGTGACAAAGAAATCAATTATTCCTTTACACAAGAGGCACCAAAGCCCATTGTGTGGGCGCAGATCTTTGAGGATGATCGGGAGGGAGAGGCTTTCCTCGCCTCGCCGGGCAGAGCAATCGAGATCCCCGGGACGGGAAACCCGACCCTTCGTCTCTTCATGGCGGATTATAAGGACTTGGGTGGAACGTATACGGTCAAGATCAACGGACAAACCTCGCCGTGCGAAGACGTTTCGAGCCGAGTAGAAGTGCATCTTCCCGAACAATTAGCAGATAGCAAAGTCTATCTTACGGCACGGGGAGATATTTCGGAAGCTCTTGAAATCGAAGTGACCTATTCAGTGGCGGATGTTGAGACGCACTCGGTCACTTTCCGAACAAAATTTGTCGTCGAAGAAGTAGAGGGCAAAATCGAGACACAAACAGAATATTCGAAGAACATCTACAACAATCTTTTTACCGAGGATAGCGAAGAGGGTGCATATTTTACAAATTGTGCCAGAGTTAGCTATGTTCAGACCGATGCCGCACTTTGGCAACCGGCCGGTCCTATGGGCGACAATTTTGCAGTAGAAACAGATAGCAACTATTATGGGTTTCATCATACAGGCTCTCTCGGGAGATATTGGAGAAATTCGATTATAACTTTACAGCTCGAAAAGGGGCGAAGCGGTCTTATTACATTTGAACTGAATTTGTCGGGTATCACGGATACAAAAATTCACGCGGGAATTATATTGTCTGCCACCATGCGCGATGCTTCCGGTGATCTTCATCCGGGGGCGGACGTCGGAGAAATCAGCGATTGGGATCTCCACGTGTCGACAAACTCTACGCCAAACTGGGAGGGTAGCGAGCAGAAAAAATTTAGTAGTTTCACATTGAATTCAAGGCTTTTAGCGCCAAAGGCCGGCGGAGGCGCGGAGGTATATCCGAATCGATTCGAAGAAACCGAGAAGCTCGTAACAGTTGCATCCATGGAGGACGGATGGTTCCGCGTGACCGTTCCGACGAAGGCCACCGTATCCTTTTATGACGTTTCAAATCAAAAACAACAAACGGGCGAGGCGAATTTTCTTCGGTTCACTATCATTTTCGTCACGGAAGCCGGCTATGAAGCCTCCATGCAGCTTCGAAACGTCACCTTTACCAACGCAACTGACGTGACAATTACCTCGAAATCAAGCACCGAGGGGGGTACCGTGACCGCGGAAGGGCTTTCGGAAGGAGGCAAGGCCGTCTTCGGCTCCACGGTGAAATTCACCGCTACGACCAACGGGAAAAAGCTCTATGGCTGGTCGGTCGCCACCAAGAAAAACGGCCAAACCGTGAGCGAGACCTTCTATCCCGCGAGCGGCAATTCGAACGAGTTCGAATACTATGCCGTGCAGTCGGCAGAAGTCACGGCGTGGATCGCCGATGAAAACACCTACCATGTCTATCTCGGCGGCACGCTCTATTCTTCTTTGGGCGATGCGCTTTCCGCCGCGGAAAAGAATCCAACCTATAAAACGGTCGTCGCGCTCGATACCTTTACGGAAGAGAGCGATGTGGAGATCCCCGCAGGGGTCACGTTCCTCCTGCCCTACAACAGCGCGGGACAGTTTACCAAGACAGGCGGCACGCTTGACCGCATTGCGTGGATCGAAGACGCGGGAAAATATTGCTATCTGACCGTGACTTTGAAGGGAAACGTGACGGTAAACGGCACGCTCAACGTCGGCGGTATTGTCGGGCGTGAGGGGCAAAAGTATCACGGGCACACCTCGGGCGATTACGCCGAGCTTATCTTGGGCGGCACCATGTCTGTGAAAAAGGGCGGCGTTGTCAACGTTTACGGCCATGTTAAGGGTGGCTCTATCGACGTGGAGAGCGGCGGACTTTTCTATGAGCCCTTCCTCATTCTCGACTTCTCGGGCGGCACTAACACGCTTGCGCTTTTTGAAGCAGGGCAAACGCCTTTCAAACGTTATGCCGTGGTGAACGTGGAAAGTTCTTTGACGATACATCATGGCGCACAGTTCATCGGACACGCTTCTCTCCATGCAATGGGTATGTTCCTTTCCCTTGACCAAGCGTTTATCAGTGATGAAAACGGTGATGGAAAAGGAAGCGAGACTTTCATCATGCTCCATAAGGACGCGAGCGTTACGATCACCTATGACCCGAATAAAACAGTAGACGGCACAAACTACGACAACTGCACCGAGGGCATCGGCAAGACGACCATGACCTTTACGGGCGGCGCGGATTTCAGCTATATGCAGTTCTCGGCCATGGGTGTGTCCGTTCCCACGAAAGATGTGGACTTCTCCATTCCGTATAACTATGAAATTCAGCTTGCAAGCGGCGATTTTGCGACGAAGACCAAATTCAAACTTATGCCGGGCTCCATCGTGCATGTGCAGAACGGCGCGAAGCTCACCCTGAACGCGGATGCCTACGTCTATGACGGCTTGGTGCAGTCTGGCATGAGCGGGAAGCGGTATCCCACGGCCGCAGAATTGAGCGCGAACAATTATTATAGTACGAACGCCAATCTGATCGTGGACGGCACCCTCACCTTAAAACAGGGCATCACTTTTACGGGCGTGGTGCAGACGACGGGCTCGACGGGAAAGATCACCATCGAGGAAGACGTGACGCTGAAAAAGAAAATCGTGGACGGCGCGCGCACGGCTTATGACTGCAACTACGCGGAATACGAGAGCTCCATGCGGCTCTATGACAAAGTTCACGGTGAAAACGGGCAAGGCACGCTGACCGAAGTTTTGCCCGAAGGAACGGAAAAGACGACCTCGAAATTGGAATTTTCTGCAACGTGGACCGAGGCCGACAATCAAAAGACATGGACACTGGAAGGCGTTCGGACCAAATATGAAGCAAGCAATGGACAGGCGCACGGAAGTGATAATCACCTCCAGCTTTCAGACGCTACATTAACCGATGTCTTGGACATGGTAGGCTCGTGGATGGTCGATCATGAAAATCACATCGCGCCGGAGTGGGAATATGACGCCCAAAAAGACGGCATGGCGGAGGAGAACGGTCACACGCAGCTCACGCGGTATTGCACAGAGCTTGGGTGCAATCACGAGTTCCACAAAGAGCTGCTCGGCACGCCCAACGCGGGCAGCGCAGGGCTTCTCGGCGGTCTCACCTTCAAGGGCGGTTTGTTCGATGGCACAGATCTCGTCGGGCTCTTCAAAGGGAACTACGAAGGTTTTAACTTCGAGGGCATGACGGTTACGGCTTCGGGCGGCA
>CANRKK010000057.1 GCA_947631195.1 uncultured Clostridia bacterium | reverse complement strand
ATTATGAGGGCATGACGGTGACGGCGACGGTGAAAGTGAAGGACGGCTTTAAGGTATCTCGCATAACGGTGGACGGCCAAGAAGTTGCGGTGGACACAAGCGGAAAGTTCGAGATAACGATGGACGGAGACAAGACGATCGTCGTGGAGTTTGCCGAAGCCTGACGATAGAGGGGAGAGAGGCGGGTGAGTATTTCTTTGTTTCACTTTCTTCTTTTGGCATTTTTCTTTGCCTCCTTGATTAAATTAGCCTTTCGGCAGGGGGCAAAGTAGCATTGTTCGGTAGTAATGCAGTCTATATAAAAACAATATTGTGGAAGTCAACGACCTTTCTCTTGCTGTTTCATAACGAAAAAACTATTGCCGTAAAAATGGCAATAAAAAAGCCGGATATTTCTATTCGACCTAAAGTAAATATATATGTTTTAAGCGACAGTTTTTTCACGTTGACTTCTACGAGAAGACTACCATAGCCACCACGAAAGGTCTTAATCAAGGGGGCATAACATAGTAAAACGCTCCGAGGTTTCCCGAAGCGTTTTATCTTATTTCGTAAAATTACCGCGACTATCTCGCTTTTGAGTTATCCAGCCGGTAGGTTCAGGCGGTACAGGTTTTAGATCTGTTATGTCCGGAACTGCTCCGATTCGCTCATATAAAAGAAACAGCACGAACCCTCTTTGACGAGTGTTCGTGCAGTTCGCTAATGGCGGGGCAGTAGTAACGTAAAACGAATTATTTCGATTTTTCTGTTGTTATTTGATTTACTGAATTCTGGTTTCCTATTATTAAAATATTCGACTTCATTAAATCAAATAAAGTATTGGGAATAATAGAACTTTTATCAGAAATAAAAATCGTATTACTTGAAACATTTGTTGCGTATGATATTTTATAAGTTAGCATCTTTTTCCCATCCTTCAAAAATTCTATTATCATTTATTTGCTGATTTGGCATGCCCGTTGGAAGTATTATTTGTTGAAGAGTCCCTCTTGAAACAAATCGTTCTCGACCATATTTTATGCTATCAACAATAATTCTTATATATTCATACGATTTTATTGTAGACTGATTTAATTCAAATACAGGATTATATGGATTTTTTAATTGTAATTCATCACAAATAATATCATACCAATTATTTATTAATTCATTTAAATTATCATCAGCAAGTTCAACATTAAGTCCAAGCTGTTTCGCCTCAGCAAAGTTTATAGTATAGTCATGGCTACCAGAATCACTACATAAAAAGTTAATAATTGATTTTCTTTGTTTCCCAGTACATTTTTGATATGCAAGAAGCTTTTTGGCAATCATTTTAATTTGTCCTTGTCGACGATATACATCACCCAATAATAACGGATTTAAAGTTTCAGATAATTTTAGAAATGCATGTATCAAATCCTTAGAAGAGGTTATTCCTAATTCCTTTTTTGCTAAATTAAAATATCCCTTTACCGATTCGACACTTGTTGGTAAAGACATTTCCAACCCGTTTATTTTAACTTTTATACCTAAAGGGCTATTAAGTGATGGGTCAATAGG
Organism: uncultured Clostridia bacterium; assembly: GCA_947631195.1. Taxonomy (GTDB): domain Bacteria; phylum Bacillota; class Clostridia; order Christensenellales; family Borkfalkiaceae; genus Coproplasma. The sequence goes on along the minus strand of CANRKK010000057.1, from coordinate 3,851 downwards.
TCCCAATGTAGATTGATGTGTTAATATTATTTTATTTGCACCCAAACACATAATTGTTCCAGAACTTCGTGCTTTCCGTGGAACAATGATTTCAAGTTCATTACAATATTCTCGTATAAGATTTACAATATTCCATGTAGCCATTGTATCTCCTCCGAGAGTATATAGTATTAAAGTGATTTTGTGTGTTTGCCCAATAGTTTCTAAATGCTTCCCAAAAATATCAACTACATCTGCCCCAATTTGTGCTCCCATATTGGCTCTATCACTAGTTACATATGCTAACACAACTGAATTTCTTATAGATTCTATTTTTTTATAAATTTCAACTAGTTTTTGTATCATATTAACCCCGATTTATTTAATTCCATTTGCAATTTATTGATATTATTGTTGTAGGCATACCTACAATCTGTATATCGAATTTCAAACTTGTTTCTACTTTTGTTGCCGCATTATGTATACGAAAACTGAATTGCCAACCGCCGTCCATAAATAGTTCCACTGTATTGGTACTGTTAGGCTTAAAGTCTAAACTTACAATCCTTGTAGGCAAGTACGCAATAGGTATTTCGATTTTTGGCTTTGAGATTTTGCTTGATCGATTTAATTTACCATGCAAATTATAGGTTTGTATTTGTGTAATACGGCGGCTGTCTATGCTAATGACTTTATAAAAATCAAATTCACCGAGTAAATATTCGACCATTCTTTTGGGAACTTCTTGATTTAATTGATAGCTTCTCTTGATTTCATCTATAAATGCTTGCAATAGTGGGACATAAATATCCTGATCTTTCTGCGGTAAGTCATGCCAATTTTTATTGTTATTCTTTTGGATTTGTAAGTTATCAAAAATGGGTTTTACATCATTCCAATATTGTTTGGAGCAAGGGATATTATACCATTTGCTTCCAAAATCCAATGATTTAGCCAATCTACTATGTTTGACTGCAAAATGATTATGTTTGATGCTTAATCCGATTTCCCATTGTACATCTTTTCGACTTATAACAATATCCCGAACATCACCGCTTTTGCCCTTATCATCTGTTTGTATTTGCAGTTTTAATATATCTTCATCTTGTTCGATAATCATAGGCTCCATATCAAAAATAGTCGCAACTGCCGATTTTGCACTTTCCGATAATAGGTCTTGAAAATTTTTATCGAATAAGCCCCAAGCATGTTGTGCGGCATTATAGGCACTATTGAGAATAATTTCGGCTTTGCGTATCTTATTGATTTCGTTATATAAAGTAATTAAGCATATATATTCGTATGCTCGTCCTTGATTATTACTTTGATCACTCATTGTTTTCTCCTTCACAATCAAATGTGTGTTTAATTGCAAGTGCTATTTCATAAGCAAGATTTACAGGCACAGCATTTCCTATCATCTTGTATGCGTCGTCAATGTTATTATAAATAAACTTGAAATCATCACTGAAGCCTTGTATTCGTGCTATTTCCCTTACCGTCATTCTGCGATACAAATGTTCTTGTCCTTTCACAAATTCTCTCTTATTTTGAGAGATGAATTTCATTTTAGGTGCTTGAGGATGAAGTTGGCACTGCCTTCCGGATGCTTGCACAGTAAACGCTTGTTCGTCCCAACCTTTTACTCTGTTTCTACTCATAAAAATCGTTGAGTAAGCACCAACGTAATATTCGTTGTTATTTATGGACTCGGGATTATGGGTATTTTTAAGACTTGCAGGCACGGCTGAAAATTGCAAGTCCCAAATAACATCTCGAAGAGTGATTTTGTTTTTATAAAATGTAGAGCCTATCGGAAAATGAAAATCAATATTCAAATCACTTCTAAAGCCTACATAAAAAACTCGTTTTCGTTCTTGCGCCACTCCATAATCCTTTGCATTAACTAAATAGACTGAAACCTTATATTCGCAATCTCGAAATGTTTCGACTATGGCTTTCACCGCCTCACTGTGCCGTTTTGCAAGCATTCCGCTTACATTTTCGGCAAGAAAGAATTTTGGACGTTTGCTTTTCAAAATTCTTATATATTCATAAAACAGCTTTCCTCGTTCATCATTTATACCACGCAAAGAGCCAGCTTCCGACCAAGATTGGCATGGAGGTCCTCCGATTATTCCGTCTATATCGTTTGGAAAGTTATTTTGATCTATATTACGAATATCACCTTTAATCAACTTTGTTTTAGGGTGATTTATTAGATATGTGTCCCATATCGTCGGGTCAAACTCATTTGCGATTGGAATTTCAAAACCTGCTTTTTCAAAGCCCAAATCAAGCCCACCACAACCGCTAAATAAACTAATAACTTTCAAATACATTCTCCTAATGAAATTATATATTCATTATACCATAAAAAAGCTAAATTTTCAAGCATATTATACACCCAAATTAAAGCCTACACACAGTTTTAAACTCATAGGAGTGAAAAGAATTATTCAAAACTACCCTTATTGAGATAATGGCGTGCGCTTGGTATATAACAAGTCGGCTCGGCTGCGCCTCGCCGAGTACCAAGCGCACGCCCTGCCGCAACCGAACTAAAAAAAGAATAAGGTCAACATAAAGAGCCGAGCAGAAAAAGCCGTTCGCCGCTAAACCGCTTGCGATCCGCCTTTTTACTTGCTGCGGCTCTTTTTATTTATGCCATTATTCTTTTTTTCGTAAGTCGTTTTATGCTCGGCAAAAGATTTTTTGCACTTTGACCGTGTACTTTCGGCATTTTCATTCCCATATAAGTAGAGGAAAATTTTCTCAGACCGCCAATTTTTGCCCTTTCTCGTGGCTATATATTGGAGGCTGTTTTATTTGTCCTCTAAAAGGGAGGTTTTCGCCTATGTTGAAAGACGACTTGACAATAGAAACTATCGGTAAAATAGATATTCTTGCGCTTGCAGAATACGAAAAGCAAACGCTGTTTGAAACGCTTTTTAAGAGCATTGTCGGCTTCGTAAAATCATCGACTGACAGCAGGGCGTGTGCTTGTCTTGATACAAGTGAGGCGGCTAAACCGTCAATTTTGCCGTGTGTCTGATTACCGAATAAATAACCTCATATGAGCGCAGGACGTGCGCTTGTCTTGATACAAGTAAGGTCAACCAAAGGTCAATATAATGTCGTGAAAAGGATAGATAAGCGGCAAGTGAAGTCATTCCTTTTTTACGGCTTCTTATGTAGAATATAAAAGCCAATTAACTTTTGTCTTTCGACGTGCGGAGCATAAACGAAAACGCCCTTGCGGTCAAGGGTAAAGTACATTGCCTTAACGGCAACCCTTGACCGGACAAGTAAACATGAGCTTCACCCATTAAGGGGGACAACGGCTCAACGGTCAAAATAATGGAATACGAGTAATGCGTTTCCGTTTGTCCGCCCGATGTCGAAAGACAAAACAAACTTAAAAGGAGAAATAAACAATGAAAACAGCAGTTATTTACGCAAGATACAGTTCGGATAACCAAACCGAGCAAAGTATCGAGGGACAACTTCGGGTTTGCGAGGAATACGCCAAAAGCCACGACATACTCATTCTTAACACCTACATAGACAGGGCTATGACAGGGACGAACGACAATCGTCCCGACTTTCAGCGCATGATCAAGGACAGCGCGAAACGACAGTTCGAGATCGTACTCGTGTATAAGCTCGACCGCTTTTCGAGGAACAAATACGAAACGGCGATACACAAAAAGACGCTCAAAGACAACGGCGTTAAACTTGTATCCGCCATGGAGAATATTCCCGACACTCCCGAAGGAATTATACTCGAAAGCCTACTCGAAGGGTTTGAGCGTCCAAATGGACACAAAAATCTAAATTTAAGAATTAAAGTAGCCTAATTCAATGTAAAC
>CANRKK010000056.1 GCA_947631195.1 uncultured Clostridia bacterium | reverse complement strand
AAGCATAATCGCAATAAAGATACTCGGATGCAACGTCACGTTGCTTTTTCTTTTTATTTTGTCCCGCCCACCCCCCCAATATTGTTAACACAGTTCACAAAAATCTCGCGCCAAAGGCTGCGGGCGCTTTTTCGTACGTCCCGCCGCCGCATAATATTAGAGGATTCGGATTTTTATTTATGCCCGCGCCCCGCCGCATATTGTCAACCGTTTACAAAAACTGTTTGCGGCGCTCATTTTTAATAATTTTTGCATAAATGCAAGCCCGCGCGATTAAAAAAAATTCAAAAAACTTGCAAAACCAAGCTAAATTTATTGCTTTTTATGACATTACATTGTATAATAATGAATACTTTAAGGGCACCAATGTGAATAAATGCATTTTTATAAATTTTAATATTTATTCACGGTCGGTTAATTAAAACCCTGTCGCAATAATAGGTTTTTGATTATAAAAATATAAATTGGAGGACAATTATGAACAAATCACTGAAAAGATTTTTGCTTCTGTTTGCCGTTCTGTGCGTGTTCGTATGCGGGCTTGTATTTGCCGTAGCCTGCGGCGACAACGGCGGCTCCACCGGCGGTGGCGGCGGACAGAATCAGAAAGTCACTTACTCGGTGACGGTAACAGCCGATTCCGGCTTTGATTTCACGGCGGTTAAAGCGCAGTGGAAGCAGGGATCCGAAAACGTAAGCGACGAAATCGCGCTCAATGCAGAGGGCAAGGCTTCTGTAGAGCTCGATTCCGGCAATTACACGGTTGATCTTGTAGGCGTTGACACCGAAACGTACCAGTACACGCCCGCAAGCGTTACGCCGTCAAATCCCGATGCCCAAATTGCCATAACTGCCAAAACTATAGAGACTTATAACGTGGTCGTATCCGTCAGCGTAAGCGGCGTCGAACTGCCCGCAGAAGCGGCCGTCCAGCTCTATAACGGCACGGAACTTTCCGGCGCGCCCGTGGCCATAACCAACAACATGGCGACGGTAAAGGTGCCCGTCGGCTCCACAGGCTATACCGTGGGCATCGTAAACCTGCCCGACTACATCGGCGGCGGCGAGGCAAAGGCCGTTCCCGAGACTGCAGGCACGCTTTCCTTTACGCTTTCCCTCAAGGAAGTAACCTATACGGTTAACGTCACTTCGGACACTACCCTGCCCGACGGCGTTAAGGCCGAACTTTGGGCTGCAGACGCTTCCGAAGCCACCGCTTCGGCCGACGTAGCCGATAATTCCGCAACGATAACCGCGCTTGCGGGCGACTACACCGTAAAACTTTCCGGCCTTGGCTCGGCCTATACCTACGACGAGGGTTCGGTCACAAAAACCGAGCGCACGGCAACTATACAGGTTAAACTCCACGTTTACAAGCTCACCCTTGCCGAACTTCCCGCAAACGTTCAGGAGGCCGATATTTCAACCCTCACGGCGCAGCTGTACAAGGGCGACGACGCATGCGGCGAACCCGTTTCGTTTAACGACGGCGTTGCCGTTATTCCTGCCGCCGCCGACGACTACACCGTAAAATTTGCAGGCGCAGAGGGCTACGACGGCTTCTGCTCCACGGCACTCACTGCCGAAGCGGACGAGGCAACCGTCTATGTGGGCGCAACAGGCACGCTCGGTGCCGCAGGCGACTACGTTCTTCCCGTAGAAAGCAATTCGGTCTCGGTTTCTATCACCGCCGTTTCTGCCGAAAAGCCTTTCCATGTGGTTACCTGGTCGCCCTATGCCGACGACGTAATCAGTTTCGGCTCGTCTACTGCTCCCGCGGTACAACACAATATCAACGGCGAAGTTTATGCCGAAATAAGCGGATCCGTTTCCTTTACCCTTACCCGAGTTGGCAGCGGCAGCAAAGTTTTGCTCCACCTTGCAGTCGGCGAGGCTCCCGCGGAGGGTGATATCCATAACCCCGCGGTAGGAGAAGAGGTTGTACAGACCTACAGCCTTCCCGAAAGTTCCGAAGCTACGGACGCATATTTCTCCGTGCCCGTATGGGATACGCTCAGCTATGAAATCAAGTTTGAAGATGCAAGCGTAGACGTTTATTGGCTCGGTAGCGATATCAACACCGAAATCGCCGTTGACAAGGCCGTTCTCAACGGAGGCGTGCTTACCTCGGCAGAGTCGGGCGTAAACTATGTTTATGTTCAGCTCAAGGAAGGAGTAACGGGCGCCGACAAACTCACTTTTGAGATTGTTCGCCACTACGAAGCAGGCGAATCTCCCACAACGGGATTTGTTTTGGAATTGGACGTTGCACAGTCCGTTACGTTCCCCAGCGGCAGCTATGATCCCATGTGGTTGACTTTCACTCCGGAAGCAACGGGCGATTATCGTCTGATTGAAGTAGGTGGTAACCCCGAGTTCCATTACACTGTTTATTCAAGTTATAAATATAACGATGCAGGAGAAGTGGAGGGTGACACCGTAACAGCCGATAGCAAGACGGGCGCCGTTCATCTTGAGGAAAGCAAAACATATTATTTCTGCGTTGATAATATTTATTGGACTACTATAAACGTTAAGATTGAAACTTATGCTGCAAAACCCGGTGAACTCGGCAATCCTATCGACGCACCCAATACCGGAGAAACTCCCAATACGGTTGACATTAAATTCGGTGAAAATGTGTACTTTAAACACACCGTAACCGCCGACTCTCTCAATGACGATGGCGACTTCGTTTTGGAATTCAATCCTCATCCCGGCAGCCTTGAGTCCAAGTTCTTTAAGGACGCGGAATGTTCCGATAGCTACGGCACAACGCTTGGCTGGGATAGCGGGCTCTATTCCATAACCATAAACAATTTGAAAGTTAACGATGTTGTTTACTTCTACATAAACGCAAGCGAGACTTCCGCCACCTTCTATATCAACAGGCCTGCGGCAGAAGTTGAGGAAATGGAGGTTGGCAAAACCGTTACCCATACCCATGTGGATGGAGGCGGCGACGCTATGAGCGTTACGTTTGGCATTTCCTCGGTACAGCCCGGCAAGTATGTAGTTCAATATTCGGTAGATAAGGACCCTCAAATCACAAAAGGCCAGATTTTTGCGGATATTAGCGGCAGGACCTATGCAAGCAAAATTAGATATGATAACGATTCTGATTCTAATCCGGATGGTTCGCATAATCGTTTGCCTCTTGCCACAAATGGTAAAATAGAAATCGAAATACAAGAGGGCGATAAGTACATAACGTTAAGAACAGACGGCGGTACACCCGATACATATGTATGGTCGTTCACTCTTAAAGAGTATAAACCCGAGCTTACGCTTGAAGATTCGCTTGTGGTTGATATTTCGGGCAGCTCTGCAACGGTAGCGCTTGGCGTTCCCGCAGGTAATTACTCGCTTGCTTATGACTTCGGCATGAGCGTTTTCTCGGCAATGATAGCAGTCAATGTGGGCGGAAAAGAGTACACTATTTCAACTCCGTTCAATGGCGGACAGACAGGTACTGTGGATATTGAAGTTGCCGAAGGCGTAGAGGAAATGTCGCTTACGATAAATAACAACGGTGGGGCAACATCGCTTACCTTATCGCTCACGGCGCTTGCTCCCGTTGAACCCGAAGAAGATGAACTCACTTTGGGCGAGCCCTTATCCGTACAGCTCACGCCCGAAAAATACATTATAGATAAGCATATAGCTCTCGGCGCTGGCATAACGGCAGGCGAATATACGCTCACCATTGTAGCAAGCGGTCTTGGCGACGGCATATATCCTTTCAAACTGTCTGCATGGACATTTAAGTTTGGCGACAACTCATATAATACGTCTACCGGAAACAACACGCTTACCGCTACGCTTAACGTAACCGTTCCCGAGGGTTGCACCGAACTTGTTATTCACAAAGAGTCAATCGGTATGTCTCCCACATTCACGCTTACGCTTACAAAAGCAGGTTCCGGTCCCGTCGTTCCTCCTGCGCCCCAATACGATATCACCGTTGGCGAGAGCGCGGAAGTAACAATGCCCGCAAACTACTTAGGCGAAAACAAAACTGTTTATCTTGAGGTAGGAACCTACACAATCACGGTAACGGGCGACGATTTAAATTCCGTTTCCATAGAAGATGGTTCTTGGAAATTAGGTGATTTTGGTTCCATAATGGCGGTAGGTTCGGCAAGAACGGCTACAATAACCGTTGCAGAGGCAGGCGAATACACTCTCACGTTTAAGGATACTACCGGCAACGGAAAAACAGTGTCTGTCCTCATCACGGCAGGCGGTTCCACAGGCCCCGTGGGCCCTACCACATACGATATGAAGGTCGGTGAATCCGCAAGCGTTACGGTTGATGAATGGGGAACTAAAAAAACCATTTATCTTGAAGTCGGCAAGTACACAATGACTCTCGGCGGTCAGTATAACGAAGTTTATACACAGATACAAGAGAGCGAGGGTATATCCTACACTCCCGACAATGCGGATTATAATTGGTTACAGGAAAAGACAGAAAAAGTATCGTTTGAAGTTACAAAAGCAGGTGTATTTACCTTTACGTTCGGTGATGCAACCTGGGGTCCCGGCGGACAGCAAATAACCGTTCTCATTGAATTGGACGGCGGTTCCGCAGAAATTGGTGAAATTACCGTTGGCGAATCCGCCGAAGTAGTTATTCCCTCAAATTACGACGGCGTGAATAAAACCGTTTATCTTGAGGCAGGCACCTATACGGTTACCGTTACCGGAGATTCCGGGAATGTGGTAGCTATAGGCGAATTAACGAATACTCTCGGCGATTATGGCACAATCCTTAACCCCGACGGCGAAAGAGTGGCTATGTTCACCGTGGAAACGGCAGGGCAGTACACGCTTAATTTCCAGGACACCACCGGCGCAGGTCTTACGATCAACGTTCTCATTGAGGTAAGCGGCGGCTCTCAGAGCGGCGCAGACCTGACCCTCGGCGAGGCCGGCACCGTAACCTTAACAGGCATAGGTAGCCCTGAAGAAGTAATCAAAACTATTCAGCTTGAAGAGGGTTGGTATAATATCACCATAGAGGGCGACGTAACCAACTTAATGGTGGTTAGCAGCCTTGGCGATACCATCGTCAACCGCTCGGCAAACGGCGAATTCCATGTTGAGGCAACCGGCTTGTTTGAGCTTACGTTCAGATACTTCGGCACCGCGCCCCTTTCGATAACCGTTACAATCACGGCTCAGTAATTATCCGCTTGCATAAAGCGATACAAAGCCAAAACACTGCGCCCCGCGCCAACGCGCGGGGCGCTACTTTTATGCCTTGCAATAATTGCCCCGCAATTTTAAAATAATTGCAACCAACATTACTCCGTGTCATTTCGCGCGAGGCGGCTCCCTTCTTTGTCATTCTGTGCGAGGGCTTTGCCCGACGCTCTGCCGAGGGTTCCCTTTGGGAAACGGCAGATGAGGGCGCAGCCCGACGAAGAATCTGTCGCGTAGCGACCTTTCAAATAATATCACCAAAATTTAAAATAATAAAAAA
>CANRKK010000055.1 GCA_947631195.1 uncultured Clostridia bacterium | reverse complement strand
CGTCGCACTACAACTGAGCCATATCCCCGTGTATTAAATTTTGGCGATGCGTCCGCAAGCGAACGCTCTCACACGGTGTAAGGACAACACCGTGTTCGGTCCCCGTTTGCGCGGGACGTATGCGCAAACTCATCTCGCGCGGCAAAACAGCGCACTGTGCTGTTTTGAGAAATCCGCGCTCGTCGCACTACAACTGAGCCATATCCCCGTGTATTAAATTTTGGCGATGCGTCCGCAAGCGAACGCTCTCACACGGTATCAAGCTAATCGCGTTTCCGTTTGACTTGCGGTAAACTTCGTCAATCGTAAGCGCAATAAAGAAACTAAGGTCAAGCGTTACGCTTGTTACGCTTGAATTATACTATATCGCAATTAATCCGTCAATCTTTTTTATGGCAAAAAAATTAATTTGCGTCCGATTTGTCGGGCGCGTCACAGAGCGCATTCACAAGCGCAAGCACGGCCTTTTTATCCTTAAATGACATTTTTCTGAATTTATATATCAGTTCGCGCTCGCCGTCGTTCAAATCAAAGGACGCGTCGTCGGAAAAAAATTCCGCAAGCGTTATGCCGAAGGCGTTGCATATGGAGTAAAGAGTGGTAACCGACGGCAGCGTTCCGCGCGCGTGCATGTTGAATATCGTGGACTGCGTAATCCCAGCTTCTTCGGCAAGCCTATAGGTCGTCCAGCCCCGCTCCTTTCTAAGTTTTTCTATCTTGTCAACCAAATCATAAATTTCCAATTACTTCACCTGCAAACAGTATCTTACTATACAAATGTAAAATATTTACTACCCATATATGTTGACAAATAATTTACAAATGTGTATAATTATGGCAAAAGTCTTTCGCGGGCAAAGTAAGCGCGGCTCCGTTTACGCAGGCCCGACGGGGGGACTATGCCCGAACCGAAAACATTAAAAATTAAAACGTTAAATGCTGATGCATTGACAAAAAATTTACGAATACGTATAATTTGGGCTAAAGTCCTTTCGCGGCCAAAGCAAGCGCGGCTCCGTTTATAGGTTCGGCGGAAGGCGACACATTAACCGAAAAACAATAAAAAATATAAGGAGAACATTTATGAAAAAACTACTTTTAACTGTCTCCCTTGCCGCAGTCCTCATTTGCGGCGCGATGTTTGCCGCGTGCGGCTCGGGCAACGGGGGCGAGGAAGTGTACGAGGGCGCCAGCGAGACGTTCACGGGCGTCGTGTCCGATGAGAGCTACAGCGACGAGGACGCGGCTGCCGAAGCGTTTGTCGCCAACGAATTGTCGGGGCAGAACGCCGCAACCTACATAAGCTGCGAAAACAAGGGCGACCTTGCCGAGGACAAAATTTCCGAACTCAACCTTGAAGGCGCGGTCGGTGAGGGCGACACCGTAAAGGGCGTAAAGATCATGTCGGTCAAATTTTCCGTAAATTCCGCGGCTTCGAAAGTAACGCTTGCGGCAGAGCAGAACGTGCAGGAATTTGTGATCTACGTCATAATAGTGACCCCCGCGGGAGTGACGATAGACGAATATTACTATTACGTGCCCATCAGCGAAAGAGGAGACGTCCTCACCAAAAGCTATTTTGAAGACGTGCTCAACCTTTCCAAATACGCCAACTTCACACAGACCTACAAACAGGAAACAAAGGTCCGCGTGTCGGCTATGGGCGTGGAGCAATCCCAGGATTCCGCAACCAATTATCAGATACAGGTTGACGGCAGCAAGGGGCGCATACATATGGAGGGCGACCTCGTGCAATCGGCTACGCAGGGCAATGTGATTAACGGCTACTTCGAGGAAAAGGACGGCCAATTCAAAAGCTATATGAGTCTGGACGACGGGGAAGAGCAGTGGACGTCCTTCGTTTTTGACGGCGTTACCAGCATGCAGGGCATAGTGGAAATGTGCCTGCCCGACTACGATTTCTCTTTCTATGAAAAGACGGGCTATGGCTTTAAACTTAACGAGGACTTCCTCAGCCGCCTGTATGCGGAGATGTTCGATTCCATTCTCAACTCATACCAGTCCATGGGCATTTCGGCGGACGACATTAAAATAAACGTGGCCGAGCTCAAATTTTATGTGGTTGAGGGCAGGCTGGACAAGATGGTGTCCAACATATCGCTGTCCCTCAATATGAACATGAGTTACGAAGGACAGTCCGTGAGCATGAGCGTCAGCGCGTCGAATTCCGAGGAGCTGGTGTTCAGCGATTTCGGCAGCACAACCGTTACCACCCCTGCGGCTCTGCAGACGCAGGCATAACCCGCAAAACAAAAAACAAGCCCGCAGGCGACTGCGGGTATTTTTTTATGGTTTTAGCCGAAGAATCATTCTTTCCTCACGCCCAAAACGTGGATTCCGCGCGCCATGGCAAAGGAATAGGAGGAGAGCGGCCTGTAAAAGGCGTCGAAAGTGTGCGCCGCAACGAATATCGTGCCGTCCTTGACCCCCACTACAACGGGCGAGTGATAGAAGTCCCCCGCGGCGTCGGCAAGCTGCACTATATCCCCCGGTTGCAGGGCGGTGAGCGCAACCTCTTCCGCAAACGGTCCCGCGCCCTTGTTGTTCACCAAAAAATTATACAAAAACTCCACCCCCGTCCACGCGGGAGCCCTGTCGTTGAGCGAGCGGTAGTACCACCCCGTTACGGGAGTAAAATTCATTACCTGTGCGCCCGCATATATGCACTGCGAGGCAAAGTTGGTGCAGTCCCCGCCCGACAGCGAAAAGTCGTAATAGGCGGGATTTCTCTTAAAAGCCCATTTTTTTGCATACGCAACCGCGGCTTTGCGGTCATATTCTGTTTCCGTCATGCTCCATTATATGCGTTTGCGTATTTTATGGGTCATTATGCGGGTTGATTTTCCCAAACGTATTGACAAAACCGCCAAAAAAGGTTATTCTTTTGGTATGGACGAAAAAGTTTACGAAAGCTGCGTGACCGCACTGAAAGAAGAACTGTTGCCCGCGATGGGCTGTACCGAGCCGATAGCCGTAGCCTATGCCGCGGCGTATGCGCGCCATACTTTGGGCGAATTGCCCGAACGTGTTGAGATTTCCGTCAGCGGAAACATTTTAAAAAACGTCAAGGGCGTAGTCGTGCCGGGTACGGGCGGACTGAAGGGAGTAATATCCGCCGCGGCCGCGGGGATAGTTGCGGGCGACCACGCGCTGCAGCTGGAGGTCATCTCCAAAGTGGCCCCCGAAGATATAGCCAAAATCAAAGAATACGTGCTCAACACCGAATTTATCGTGTCGCAGTCCCGCACGGACTGTATCTTTGACATTCTGATATCGGCGAGCGCGGGCGCGCACTCGGCGCAGGTCAGGATAGCCGGCCACCACACCAACGTGGTGCTTGTAAAAAAGGACGGAAAGGACATTTTAAACAAGCAGTTCACGGGCGAACAGACTGCCCCGCAGGGCGCGGACAGGTCCCTTCTTACCGTTGAAAATATCTATGAATTCGCGGAACGTGTTGAGTTATCCGACGTTTCGGAGCTTTTGGAGCGCCAGATTGCGTACAACTCGGCAATAGCCGAGGAGGGTCTTAAAAACGACTACGGCGCAAGGATAGGCAAAATAATTTTAAAAACTTTCGGCGGGGACGTGTTCAACCTCGCCAAGGGAGCCGCGGCGGCGGGTTCCGACGCAAGGATGAACGGCTGCGCCCTGCCCGTGGTGATAGTTTCGGGTAGCGGCAACCAGGGCATTACTGCGTCCCTCCCCGTCATAGTTTTCGCAAGGCATCTGGGCGCCCCGCACGAAAAATTGTTGCGCGCGCTCGTTTTGTCCGACCTGATAACCATACACCTTAAAACGGGCATAGGCAGGCTTTCGGCCTATTGCGGCGCGGTCAGCGCGGGTTGCGGCGCGGGCGCGGGCGTGTGCTACTTGTCGGGCGGCAGTGCGGAGCAGATTTCTGCAACCATACACAACGCCCTTGCCATAGATTCGGGGCTTATCTGCGACGGAGCCAAGTCCAGCTGTGCGGCAAAAATCGCCTCGGCGGTGGAGGCGGGGCTCCTCGGCATGGAAATGAGCCTCAACGGCTCCGTGTTCTCGTCGGGCGACGGGATAATGGGGGAGTGCGTCGAAAACACCATCGACAACGTGTGCGACGTGGCGCGGATAGGCATGCGCGAAACGGACGAGGAAATTATCCGCCTGATGATAAAAAACATCAGATAACTCAACATATATCGGCATTTTCGGGGCGGGGAACGCTTTTTGCGTTGCCGCTTTTCTCCCGCCGTGCCGCCGAGCATAGTATTTTTGTTACATTTTTTGATAAAAACTATAAAAAATCCGACAAATTCCGTGATAATTTTTTCCAAACACTTGACTTGTAATAAATTAAAGTATAATATAATATCAGACTAATAAATGTCTTTTAACGCATATATATGCTGTTTTTTGGAGGAATGGTATGTTACAGTCTTTGCTCGCCGCGTTTACGGGCGCAGAAACCGCAGTGATTATATGTCTGGCCGCGCTGTGCGTAACGGTTATCGTGCTGTGTATAATCATGCTCGTGGTAACAAACAAGGCGCGCCGCGCCAAAAAGGTTAAATCCCGCCCCGCTCCCATAATTATTTACAGGACAAAGCGCGTGGCCGTGCCCAAGCAGGAGCCCGTCATCGTCTACGTAAAGGAAGAGAGGGAGGAGGAAGCCGCCGTTGCCGACGCGGAGCCCGCCGCGGAGGAAGCTCCCATAGAACTTCCCGAAGAACCCGCGCCTGCCGAGGAGCCCGCTCCCGCAGCGCCCGTTGCTCCCGCCGCGCCCGACGATTCCGAAAACGCGATGCGCTACAACCGCAGTTTCCGCGCAAGGCTTATCCAGTCCGACGACGAAGTAAAGGAGTGGTATTCCGCAATAAAGAACACGGTAATGGCGTACGACAGGGTGTCCTCGCGCATCAGCTGGAAGTACGAAAGTTTCAACTACAGGCGCAACGCCGTTGCCAAGCTCTTTATCAAGGGCAAAACGCTCTATCTGTACCTGCCCTTAAAGGCGGCCGACTACGCCGACACGAAATACAAGCTTGAGGACGTGTCCAAAATTTCCCAGTTTGCCGACACTCCCGCGCTGTACAAACTCAAGAGCGAGCGCCGCGTTAAATACGCGCAGGAACTTTTGACGGGCATTTGCGAAAAGTTGGGCAGCAAGCTCACCGACCGCGAACCTGTGGACTACTACGAGCCCTACAACAGCGACGTCGCGCTTATCAAAAAGGGCTTGGTAAAGCGCGTTATCGAGGACGCAAAAACTTCGTTCATAGGCGCCAGCGGCTACAGCAAGGAGCAGGATGAAGTTACCGATTTTGACAGCAAAAAGTAATACATATATATAAAATTAAGTGTGAAAAATCCCAAGCAAGCCGTGCTTGGGATTTTTTTTCTCCCGCAAGCGGATTATAAGTTTGCTTCTAACCGCTTCTGACTTCGTAAAATCAGCTCCGCAATTTTTAAATAATCGGCATGCCAATTACTTCTTGTCATTTCGAGGACGAAGTCCGAGAGTTCTCACACGGCGTAAGGACAACGCCGTGTTCGGTCCCCGTTCGCGCGGGACGTATGCGCTCACTCATCT
>CANRKK010000054.1 GCA_947631195.1 uncultured Clostridia bacterium | reverse complement strand
GATGTGGACGAATTTATCCGCAGACTGAAACTGTATTTCAACTCGCCCACGCTCACCCGCGAAATGTGCCTTGCTCTTTTCGACAGGCTGATTATTGGCGGCAAAGAAACGGTTACGGGCAAACCGCAGGAAGTCCATATCTACTACAAGATAGACATAGACTCGGTACTCACCCCGTAACTCCCGCCGCACACCCCCGAATGAGCATTATGTCCATTTGGCTTATCGGAAGGCTATGCAGAATACTATTCTGCGGAATGAATTTATGGATAATATGGAGGCAAGGTAATTAGTAAAGCTCCGTCAAAATTCAACGGAGCTTTTAGACTAATGTTACATTGTAAGAATTACTTTACTTCAAGAATCAATGTTTCAAATTTTATTTTTTTAGTCAACGTCATTATCTCATCCCAATTCAACGTATAGTTGTTTTTGATTGCAATTCCTCTTTTACGCTTCACCCCGACTGCATTAAATACATCATGATTGGGTTTTTCAGTCCATATAAGAGTTTCTCCCTCGTGAAGTTCTCTCTCATCTTTCGTGGAGAAATTTTCATACATAAAACCTTCTCCGCTCTTTTCCCAATATACCGAATCATTGGTTACAAGAATAGCATAACCTTTCATAAGAGTTTTTCCTGTATTTGCTTTGAAATTTTGTATTCTCTCGACATCCGCCCAAAAATCATATCTGCCTAGGTTTTGTGCTGCGTGATTGGAGTATTCAAAATTCTTGATTGATTTTGTCTTAAATTTCAGTTCAATCGGTATGTATTCACTCCCGATTTCAGTCACAATATCATAATAAAGATGTCCTCCGTTCAAAGTGTTTTTGGCGGCATATTCAAGATATATATTTGCTTTATCATCACAAAACTTTTTTAATTCCCACGCCAAAGCCAACTTTAATTGATCTTCACATCTAATCACTTGTTTGGAATCTCGCATGACCTTTTGTATCATCTCCAGTAATTTCGTCCGAGAAATTTCTTCCACTTTTTATTCCTCCCTATTGTTTATTATTTCGGCGATTTTGCTGAATTGAGGATTAAAATTCGCGCTTGCGCGGGGTGACGGCGACGTACGCAGAAACGCTTTGCGCGTTGTTATAATAGGTCTCTTTGCCGTCTCGGGCAATTGTGCCATCCTTGCAATAAACGGTATAGTTGTACGTGTTATTATCCCAATATTCATCTTTCTGAATCTGCTTCCAAGCGTCAATCATTCCGTTATAACGAATTTTCGTTAACTTGCTACAATTTTCGAACGCACGATTTCCGATCGAGGTCACGCCGCTACCAATCGTCACGCTTTCAAGCTCGTCGCAACCATCGAACGCAAAATTTCCAATCTCGGTTACGCTGTCGGGAATTATAACCGAATTCAACCCACGGCAATATTCGAACGCCGCATATCCAATCGAAGTCAACTTGCTGTTGTCTCCAAAAGTGACACTCTGCAACCCGCTGCAATTCTGGAACGCACGATTTCCAATCGAGGTCACGCCACTCCCAATCGTGACAGCAGTCAACCCGCTACAATCATAGAATGCAGAACTTTCAATCGAGGTCACACCGTCGGGAATTTCTATACTCTTCAACCCGCTACAATCCTCGAACGCACATTCGCCAATCGAGGTCACGCCTTTTCCAATCGCCACGCTTTCAAGCCCGTCGCAATCATAGAACGCACGTTCTCCAATCGATCCGCTTTCAATCGTGACAGAAGTCAAACCGACGCAATACGCGAACGCATACTCGCCAATTGAGGTCACGCTGTCGGGAATCTTCAAGTCTCCCGTCAACCCGCTACAATTATAGAACGCATACTCGCCAATTGAGGTCACGCTGTCGGGAATCTTCAAGTCTCCCGTCAACCCGCTACAATTATCGAACGCACATTCGCCAATCGAGGTCAACTTGCTGTTGTCTCCAAAGGCGACACTCTGCATCCCGTTGCAGCTGTGGAACGCACTCTCTCCGATTGAAGTAACGCTATCGGAAATCTTTAATTCTCCCGTCAGCCCGCTACAATTATAGAACGCATAGGCTTTAATTTCTTTGATGTCGGAGGGAATCGTCAGATTTTTGATTTCAACGTCCTTCAAATATAAATGATGTGCATAATAAAGCGGATTGGCATCATCATCTTTAAAATCAATTTTGCACCATGCAGAAAGGTCAGTAATATGTACTTCTTTCAACCCGCTACAATTATCGAACGCAGAACTTCCAATCGAGGTCAACTTGCTGTTGTCTCCAAAGGTGACACTCTGCAACTCGCTACAATCATAGAACGCATATTCGCCAATCGAGGTCACGCTGTCGGGAATCTTCAAGTCTCCCGTCAACCCGCTACAATTATGGAACGCCCACTCCCCAATCGAAGTCACGCCGTCGGGAATCTTCAAGTCTCCCGTCAACCCGCTACAATACTCGAATGCATACTTTCCAATTGAAGTTAACTTACTGTTGTCTCCAAAGGTGACACTCTGCAACTCGCTACAACTTCTGAACGCATGTTCGCCAATCGAGGTCACGCCTTTTCCAATCGCCACGCTTTCAAGCCCGTCGCAATCATAGAACGCACGCTCTCCAATCGATCCGCTTTCAATCGTGACAGAAGTCAAACCGACGCAATACGCGAACCCATACTCGCCAATTGAAGTCACGCCACTGCCAATCGTCACACTTTCAAGCCCGTCGCAATCATAGAACGCATAGGCTTTAATTTCTTTGATGTCGGAGGGAATCGTCAGATTTTTGATTTCAACGTCCTTCAAATACAAATGATGTGCATAATAAAGCGGATTGGCATCATCATCTTTAAAATCAATTTTGCACCACGCGGCAAGGTCAGTAATATGTACTTCTTTCAACCCGCTACACTTATAGAACGCCCCATCTCCAATCGAGGTCACGCTATCGGGAATTTCTATACTCTTCAACCCGCTACAATTATAGAACGCATATCCGCCAATCGAGGTCAACTTGCTGTTGTCTCCAAAGGTGACACTCTGCAACCCGCTACAATCATAGAACGCAGAACTTTCAATCGAGGTCACACCGCTCCCAATCGTGACGGAAGTCAACCCATCGCAACCATAGAACGCATACTCGCCAATTGAGGTCACGCTGTCGGGAATTTCTATACTCTTCAACCCGCTACACTTATAGAACGCACATTCGCCAATCGAGGTCAACTTGCTGTTGTCTCCAAAGGCGACACTCTGCAACCCGTCGCAGCTGTGGAACGCATATGCAGGAACAATCATTACATTCTCGCCGAACGTGACTGTTTTCAAATTTGTGCAATCTTCGAAGATCGGATACCGAGAAGATCCCGCTTTTGTGCAGTTTTCTGCGTCCCAAATTATACACTGCAAACCGCGACGATTATAGAACGCATGCTCGTCAATTGAGGTCACGTTCGCGGGGATGGTGACTGTTCCTTTGATCGCTGTGGGGACCAAAATGATTTGCGTTTGATCCTTATCGTACAAAACACCGTCTTGGCAACTATATTTGGAATTTTGGGTAGCAACGCTGATTGTTTCAAGTTTGCTGCAACCATCGAACACATTTTTCCCTATTGATGTCACGCTCGCAGGAATCGTGATACTCTGCAAATTTTTGCAACCGCTGAACGCATAATTTCCAATCGCAGTAATTTTTTCGCCGTTGATCGTTTCGTCGATAATGAGCTCGGTCTGCTGTTTTCCGTAATAGCTCAAGCCTGTAATAGTGCCGTTGTTCACATAGAATGCCGACTGCCACTTTGCATAGAGCGTATAACTTTTATGAGCATTTCCCTTGATCTCGGTAATTTTATTTTGAAACTCGGTTTCTGTGTACCAACCCAAGAACTCGTAGCCGGAGCGCACGGGGTTTTTGAGCTTTACATCTTCGCCGTCGGTTATATAAGACGTGGGGTTTTCATTCGTCACTCCGTCCAACCCAAGCACATAATTGATCTCATACGACGAAGCGAGGATCGTCAATGTCGCTTGCAACGTTTTTCCTTCGCGGTTGATCGTGACCGTATGCTCGCCCGGCTGTTCAAGTGCCTTTTGATCGGCTTCGGAGAGATCCTCTTTTTGCAAATAAGAAAATTCCTCCACGTCATCCTCACGGACGATGTGCAGACGAAATTCATCGTAAATTTTCTCGGGGAAGAACTCCGTTTTGTTGCCTTCATAGACTTCAAACGTCTTGATCGGGTATTTATTGAGGAGTTCGACTCTGAAACCTTCTATCTTGGGGGAATTGGTGGAGAGAAGTTCGTCAGTTACCGTGACGCTTTCAAAATTTTGAGGAACGAAATAACACTTTACCCACGCCGTCTTTGGCTTTTGATAAGAGGCAACCCTAACTCCATAGAGAGTGATCGATTCCGTCATCCAAGTGATAGGCTCCACTTTTCCGCCCATATATTGCGCGATCCTGCCTTCACTTGTTACAGTGAAAGGAGTTGTGAACCAATCGGTGCCTTCCACGGGAACTCCTATGACATAGGTCGTGCCATTCGCGGAGACCCGCATCGTTTCCGTACGTTCGGGCAAAAATTCATGTTCACTGTTATCGACCGTGACGCTCGTACAGCCGAAAAGATCTGCAAGCGTGATAGGAATTTGCGCCAAAGTGAGATGAACAAGCGAAGTCATGTCTGCAAGGCAACCGCTTTCAATCGTACGGACAGAGGACGCAATCGTAAGATCGGTCACGCTTGTACAGTCGGCAAGTGTTTCTTTCGTCACGGCGCTGCCGTTCAAAGTAAGTTTTTTCAAACTTGCACAGCCCATAAAAGCACCGTTCCCCAATTCAATGCAATCGCTCGGAATAGAGATTTCCGTCAAAGAACCGCAACCCCGAAAAGCATAATTTCGCACACGGGTAGCATTGGGAATGACGATTTTCTGTAAAGATGTACAATAGCCGAAAGCATACTCCCCGATTTCCTTGATTGAAGTGGGAAGCGAAATTTCGGTGATGTTCGAGCAGTCGTAAAAGGCTTTTTCGCCTATGACCGTAACGGGCTTGCCGTCATGCTCGGCAGGGACGACCACCATCTTTGCTTCGCCGCTGTAAGCCGTAACGGAAAAGCCGTTGCCACTCTGCGTAAACGTAAAATCAGTTTCTTTTGCGGGAGGTTCTTCGGGCTTTTCTTGGGAGACGCCGGGATCATCGTCGGGTTTCGTCGTTCCGCCGCCTTGCCCTTCGTTTGGCTTTTGCGTACCGCTACCTTGATTTCCTTGATTGCCGCTTTGGGAGCCGCTGGGCTGTTCGGTTTGCGAGCCGCCGCCCGTGTTTCCGCTGTTCTCCGTTTCGCCGCACGCCGCAAAGCCAAACGCAAGACAAAAAACAGATACCATCATCATGAGCGCAAATAGAATCTTTTTCATCATAATTACTCCTATAAAATAAGGACGTCCCATTACAGGACGCCCACATAGAGTATCCCGTAATTGCGTTATTCTCCATATACGGATATTGGGATACAAAATGCCGATGTATCCCGTATATGGAAATATAACGCATTATCATTTTACCACTAAATGAAAATTTGCGCAAGCAAATGAAGATAATTTCAAGCGAATCTCCATAATAAATCGTATGTTCTTTCAAGGACATATTTATATAACCGAATCCGTCAAATGGTTTTTAGGCGTGTGCCTGTCTTGAAAACAAGCGCGCCGCTTCGCGGCGCGAGACAGGCACACGCCTAAGC
>CANRKK010000053.1 GCA_947631195.1 uncultured Clostridia bacterium | reverse complement strand
AACTCGCTGCGCGGGACGGGAAGTCCTACCTCACCGATGTGGTCGACGCGGGCGGCGTGAATATGGTCGTCGCGCTCATTCCAGCCAAGAATCGTGAAAACTTTGTCCGCTGGCTCTCGGGTATGGGCAGTACCGTCGACGAAAAGAGCAAGCAGAAAGCATACGAACTGTTTGAAAGCGGCATGATCGGCGAAATGGAGGTCGGGACAGTGAAGGGATTGCAACAGATTCACGGCTATATCTTCGGCGGGCTATTTGACTTTGCGGGACAGATTCGCGGGTTGAATATTGCAAAAGGCGGTTTTGCGTTTGCGCCAGCAATGTATCTTAGGGAAAATCTCGCACTCATTGAGAAAATGCCCGAAAGTACCCTTGAAGAGATCGTCAAAAAATACGTAGAAATGAATATCGCCCATCCGTTTATGGAGGGGAACGGGCGCAGTACGCGCATCTGGCTCGACCTCATTTTGAAGAAGAACTTACACAAATGCGTTGATTGGAGCAAAATTGACAAGCGCGCCTATCTCGATGCTATGCGAAAAAGCCCTGTCGATGCGGTGGACATTTATCGGCTTATAAAAATGGCGTTGACCGACCAAATCAACGACCGCGAACTCTTTATGAAAGGCATAGACTATTCCTATTACTATGAGGAGGAATAAAAACGGCATCTGTGTTCAGTTGAACGAGAATAAAACAAGTCGGTGCTCGACAATGATTCAAAAGTTACTACAAATTTATGATAATGCGTACACCATCTATACCGATGCGGTAAATTCTTTGATTGCAGCTGAAAAACCAAGCGAACATGAAGTAGAAAGAATCTTGGACGGTCTACTGGATTTTTGCGGGGATATTCGTTTTTTAGACTTATTTAAGCGGCTTTGCCGCTATATCTACCCGATGTATCCGCTTCTTGTCACAGATTACGTTCATTTATACAACTTGCAATATGAAGAAGACAAATAAAACCACATGGGAGAAAATTTTAATGAAACGGAAGACACAATCAGAAGGAACAATTGTCTTATTCCTTGAAACAGAGTTGAAGGAAGCGCATCCATTTTCTTCGGAAAATATGAGTGAACTGCAAAAACAAATCTTTGAAAGGATGTCAGAAGAGGAGCAAATGAAGGTCATGGAGGGCTACGGGACGTTGATTGTCGACCTCGAAAGCGAAAAGACAATTTGCGAGTTCAATATGGAACACTATCGTCCACCCAAATTTGCCTTAGATAGTCTTGCAAGGGCACTTTTACCTAGTATTCAAGAATTTTATTCTCACGAAGAAAACTGTAAAAAATTTGAGGAATGGCAAGAGGAACGCAATCAAATCAAGAAAGCCAAACGATAAAAATATTTGATATAAAATGATTCTAAACAAGGAAGTCGAGAGTTTTGCTCTCGACTTCCTTGTTTGACTCGCCCAAAGGTGTATTCCGATATTAAATTAAGATTTTTCCTGATTCCCTATGGAATACACCCTTTAGGGGAGCCTTTGTTTCGTTTACGTATTTTTTCTACACAGATTATTCTGCCTTAAAGGGCAAAAGCACCATATATCTGGCGCGTTTAATAGCCGTAGTAAGCTCGCGCTGGTGCATAGCGCACGTACCGGAAGTGCGGCGCGGAATGATTTTACCCTTTTCGGTGATATAGCGGCGAAGCTTGGTTACGTCCTTATAGTCGATATGTTCAACCTTGTCTACGCAAAATTGGCAGACCTTCTTTTTTTGGACGCGCTTCACCTTTTTGGTCTTATCGTCGTTTTCCACGACTTTATTCGGTGATTTTTTATCCATAATAAATTAACTCCTCCTAAAATGGCAGCTCGTTGTCGTCCACGGGTTCAAGCTCCATAACGGGCTTTTTGGGAGCGGGAGCCGCTTGACCGCCACCGTTATTTTCGCCTCGGGGACTAAGAAATTCGACGTCATCGGCAACGACTTCGACGCTGGTCCTTTTGTTGCCCTCTTTATCCTCGTAATTGCGCATTTGGATCGACCCATTGATGGCGACCTTGTTGCCTTTTACAAGATACTTGGCGCAATTGTCCGCCAAACCTCTCCAGGTAACGACGTTGAAAAAGTCGACCTCTCGCTCGCCGTTGCTGTTGGGATAGTTGCGATTGACCGCCACGCCGAATCGGCATACCGATATGCCGCTTGCCGTAGTCGTATGTTCGGGATCTCTCGTGAGATTGCCAACCAAAACGCATTTATTCATAACTTACCTCTTTCTGTTATTCTAATGACGTAATCATAAATCGAAGAATTTCATCTTTGGCAAGTCCCATTTGACGCTCCATCTCTCGCGGAAGCTCGGGATTTGCGGTAAATTCCATGAGTACGTAATATCCTTCGGACTTGAAGTTTACCTCGTAAGCAAGCTTGCGCATGCCCCACTTGTTGACAGTGGCTTCGCCGCCCGCCTCGGTAACGAGATTACCGAACCTCGTAATGAACCCCTCTCTCGTTTCCTCATCGAGATTGCCGGCAAGAATATACAAAACCTCGTACTTCTTCATTATTTACACCTCCTTTCGGTCTAATGATCCCCTTTCGGGAATAAGGATTATCCACCCGCAAATTGCAGGCTATGTGATAGTATACCATAATTTTCCGCCCCGCGCAACTGTTTTGACGCGGTTTCGCCAAAAAAAACGCCTCGCAGGGCAAGTGCCCCACAAAGCGCTTTTAATGGAAAAGATGAAAGCTTAGTTATTTGAGCTTAGTCGCTCAATTAGCGTTAAATAACCATTAATCTTGATTAAGCACGTAACGCCTGAATTACGACCTCGTTTGCGTTACTTGCTAACGCAAACGAAGAGGAGCAGGCAAGCGTTAACGGCTCGTTTGTGAGCTTGCGAGCAAACAGCCGCCAAGCGAAGCCTGCGACGAAAGGGCGCCTCTTTTAGCGGTGTCGCTTCGCTCCATTTACAAGGGTGTCTTTTATTTGCCGGAGCGTAATCTACGGCAAGCGTAACCGCCGCGAAGTTCGGTCGCTTTGGGAAGATTTGCGTCCTCGCTAAAAGGACCTTTATTCATTGTAACCGTGCCGCCGTTGATATCGAACAGCTTGGAGTCAGCGTCGCCCGAAGCGGAGAACCAATTGCCCTTATCATTACCGTAAGCTTCCTCGGCAAAGGTCAAATCGACAGAGCAGTTGCTACCCACATAGACAGCCGTACCGCTATGGCTCGAATCGCCCGAAGCGACGATCGTGCTGTCGGTAACAGTCACTTCGGCATAGCTATCGAGTTTTATTCCGTAGACAGCCGCGCCCTTGTCCTTGGCGACCGAACTGTCGCCCGTAAGCGTACAGCCGCTTATATCCAAAACGACGTTTTTGTCGCCGCCGCTTCCCGAAGCATTGAGAACGGTACCGGGACCCGCCAACGCACTGTCCGAAATGCTCGCCTCGATCTTAGCCTTAGATGCGTCTAACTTCATCGCAATACCTCTTTCGGACAACGTAACAAGATTACTTTTCGCTATCGTCAACTTAATAGGCTTAGAGCCATCGGTGACGCTTTCGCCGACAGTTATTGCAGACATAGAGCAACTAAACATAGTTTTTGTAATGGTAACATCGTTGGAATAATTTGCTTTCTCATCGTCGGCACCGGCTCTTGCTTCTTGTTTAGAATTTACAATTTTTAATCCGACATTACCGCTGATATTGGAATCCGTTATTTTAGCCGTTCCGCCGTTGATTTGAATTCCCGTTCCTCTGTTGCCTACTATATTGACCTTGTCAATGGTAGCATTGCCGATACTTTCGGGTTCTTGAGTAAATACAACACTATTTTGATAGTAACTATTAATACCGCTCATATTTATCTTACGACCGTTTTTCTGACTATAAGTCTTAATCACGAGATTCGAAGCGTTTAATGTTCCGTTTGAATTAATAATATAAATATCAGCATTGTCTGCTTCACCATTTACAGTACCACCCGGTAATGTATCATCTGCCGTTTGTTTAACCTTAACATTTTCGACATCAAAAGTACCATTTTTAATTATAAGCTCATTATGATTATCAATAAAACCTTGGTAAAGACTCGAATTAAGTCCCTGAGCGTTTGTTTTGAATAATACTGTATTGCCATTAAGGTCAAGTTCCACTTTTTGACCATAATCAACGAAAAGCTTTTGGTAAAATACTCCTATTTTGTCGCTTCCGTTTTGCGCATTTGAGCCACGAAAATGATTATACTGCGGATAGGTTGTAGCTGATAAATCCGCTAACGTATATGAATCTGTCATCCATAGAGCCACATCTGTATATAAGACAAAGTCAACGTCGGCATTGTCTAATTTCACTATTTTACCACTATTGAAAAAATCATTATAACCTACGTATTTGTTCCATACTTCTTTGAATAACGTGCCGGCAGGGTCAATGGTTCCAAGCGTTACTTCGCCTGCGATATTGTTTTTCGTCCCTTTTAACTCAAACGGCTCGGGAGCCATTTTTTGCGTAAAGTAAACGGTGGTGGTATTAGTATCCTTATCCTCAATGGTATAGTCGCTTAGCTGTATGTCGCCCAAAGCTTCAATAGATGTAGGATAATTTACCTCACTGTCCGTATCGTACGAAACCGAGAATAAAATCGTGTCGGTATCTTTATTGTCAAGGTCGCTTTTGATTGTGCCGAGCAATGCCAAAACGTACTTGGAGGCGGCGCTGAGCTTGTTGCGAGCGTTGGTAACCGCCAAAATTTCATCGATATCCTTTTGACTTTCTGTCCCATCAAACGCCGCCGCATAATCCTTGTACCCTTTGAATAAAGTCTGTACTTTTTTGGCGTCATAATCTGCGATCTTAAAGTTTGTAAGTAAAAGCTTTGCTCCGGGGCTGAGTTGATAGTATGCGTTTATAGCTTCCTCGGCTTTGATAAAGTCGGTAGCCGAAGCCGCACTGTAATTATGGCTCTCGAATTCGGTCGCCTGAGCTTGCGTTTCTTTTTCGTCTTGCTTAAAGCCCGCAGTTGCCTCAAAGGTTACAAAAAGGTCACCTTTATGTTCGGTTTTGTAATAAATATTGTTAACATAAATTGCGTCGCCCGAAGGTTCATTCGTCTTTACCAAAAAGCTTACATCGGTCGTTTCTTTAAGCGTGGTCTTATCTGCCGTTGCCGATTCGTAATGACTGCCGGCGGGGATATTCGAAAGTATAATGGTGCTATTGTCCTCATTGGTATATTCGTCCTTAATCCCCTTGTCTATCGAAGCCACGTCGAACAAGCGGAGCGGGAACTTATACGAGGACGTATTAGCCGAATAGCAAGCTACGCCGCCTATATCGAACTTGCCGCTTACGTCCGCCTTTTTGCCGACATCGATCGTTGCGCCCTCTTGCTCGGTGCGAATAACGCCGCCGACACGCGCGCTGTCCTCGACGACGAAGTCGCCGTTGACGATAAGTTGACCTGCCGTATCGTATTGACCGCCTTTCAATTGCTCGTCGGTGGGATACTTTTTGTTGCCATCCAAAACAGCCTCTTGATACAGGTAGTCCATAACGTACAAAGTCGAGTCGGCTTTTACCGTCAATTTGCCGCCCTTGTTTACCTTAACGGACGAGCCGGGAAGCAGCACGTAGTGATTGAAAATGTTCATATTCGAGCCGCCGTCGATAACGAAGTCGAAATTGAACGGAATGGGGAACAAAACGTTTTTGGTCGACGCAAGTCCCAAAAGGCTGAGCGCTTCCGTCCTCGCATTGCCGTGAATGGTGACGGTGGTCTTGCCTATATCGCCTTTTAGGTTGTTGCCGGAAACCGTATCCTCGACCTTTTTGCTTGCGTCATATTCGTATTCGCACTCTGCGTAGCCGCTTTCGAGGGTGATAAGCCCCTTGGTTTGAGAGGTCTTTTCGCCATAGCCGATGACGACCTCGTCGGTCTTCATATAGCCCGCACCTATGTGCAAGTTGCAGTGTGCATAGAGCAATGCGCCGTAGTTTACGATAAGGTTGTTTTGGATGTTGAGCATTGCGTAGCGTAAAAACGGAGATTGACCGATCATATACAGGCTTAGCGTGTTGCTTCCGCCCGTGTAGTCGGTGACGATAAACGGCTCGTAAACGGACGCGCCCGCATTTACGGTGATAGTGCCGTCGCCCTTTATGTAGCCCCAGCAATCGATTTTGCCGCCGTTCTCGACGGTGATGTCGCCGTTATTGTCCACTTGACCGTAGTAGCCCGAAGTGTGTCCTTGATAGCTTTGATCGGGATAGGATATTACGCTGCCGACCTCGAGTTTGCCGAGCACGGTAAGTTTTGCGCCCTTGTCGATAGTAAGGGTGAACTTTTTGTGACCCGTGGTGCCCAAAAGGTCGTCGTCGACTATGCTTGTACTTGCTTTGGAAACGCTATCTGCCGTAGTGCCGTCAACCGCACCGGTGTAATATTCCGGCTCGTCATCGCTGCCGCCTTTGTATAACGGCACGCTTAACGTTACGTTTTGGGGAATGGTGAGTTCGCCGGAAACAGTCGTTTTCTCGTCGGTGAGAATGACCTTCTTTTCGTTATGGGAATAGTTGGCGGCACGTTGCGCCTCTACTATTGCCGTGGTTACGGTTTGGTAGTAGTATTTCTTTCCGGCGGGCTGAGCAGACACGTAAAAGACGTCTTGATTGGCTTGATTTACAAGCCCCTCTTCGGCGGCTTTCTTTAATTCATTCAAGGTGCCGCCCCACATCAAGCTGTCGTACTTGTCTTGCTCGCTCTCGTCGAGGTTACTTACAGCCTCTTCTATAATGTTTTGCAAAACCTCTACGTTGCCCGCAAATGTATTGTTGCCGCTTTGCAATTGCCCGAGGACGGTATCCATATCCGATGAAGTGAACCCTATATTCTCAACGTTGTCTGACAAAACGAACGTCAAGTTGGAATAGCTGCCCAGCTTATCCAAATAAACCGTCGTGCACTCCTCGTTAAACACCACTCTGTCGGGCGAAGCCGTACCATCGGTCGCGACGCTCCAATTGCCGTCACTACCGCTGAGCGAAAACTGCATGGGCTCGCCCTTGTCGTCAATAAACAACGTCTTGTTGATTACGTCCGCAACTTTTTCCGCCACTCCTTCGTAGCCGCTTAGCTTTTTCATTTGCTTTGTTATGTAAGCGGCTTTATCCGTTTCGCTGCTCGAAAT
>CANRKK010000052.1 GCA_947631195.1 uncultured Clostridia bacterium | reverse complement strand
GTCCTTTTTCACCTTAAAATTTTTTCTTTTTTACCCCTCTTTTTTGCTTGACTTCCTAATAGTTAGCTCCCCTTAGCGCGCCGCAATATATATGCGGCGAGCCAAAGGGGACCTTTCTTAGCAGTCTGCTCCGCAGGATTTTTAAGTCATTACGTTACCAAGCGTTATTATTTGATATTTGCTTGGTAATTTTATTTAATATATTTATTAATAGATAAGAAATCGAATTTGCTCAATTTAACAGGTACCACCTTAGGGGGGTTATGCGAAGCAGCCCTTAAAAAAGGCGTCCTTTGTTGTCAAACAAGGGGGCTGGCACAGCTAAGCGTTAGCGTGCTGTGACTGAGGGGATTCGCCTTATAAAAAATGTCAATATATGCATTAAATGTTAAAATCAAGCAAAAGTCCTATTGTGATAAATTGTGAAAGAATAGGTTTTCGTACGCTTGTTCACGGAAAGCAAAACTCCCTAAAAACACCCATAAAACCCATAAAAAATCCCTTGTTTTGGTAGAAAACAAGGGATTTTGCTCTATTTTCAATTGTGAAAGAAAGGGCGAAAAAAGTACATAGAATAAGTTATTCTATGTACTTTTCAATGCCAATGATACCACTTTTTGTGGGGATAGTCAAGCGAAAAATGAGGCTATGACAAAAATTTTGGTTTAATTATGCGTAATTCAAATCCTTTTATACTAGATAAATGCTTTCTTCCGTCATTTTTGTGCGATTTTAGGTACATAGAATAACTTATTCTATGTACCTAAATTACCCCAAAAGAGGGTACAAATAAGGGAGGAAAAAATGAAGGAAAAAAGCAAAAGGAGTTCTATCTTAGGCTTTACGCTGGTAGAACTCGTAATCGTGATCGCAGTAATTGCGATCCTTGCGGCTGTACTTATCCCCACGTTTGTCGGCGTTATCGATAGCGCGAACAACAGCGCGGACTTACAGCTTTTAACAAACATGAATACGGTTTTGTCGACGGATATTGACGCCGACAGCACGGCAACTGCCGAAAACCTGCGCAAACTGTTAAAGGACAATGGTTTAGACAAAATCGAAACAAGAAAGTCCGACAACATTATTGTTTACGACCAAGTTCAAAACAAATTCAAGTTGGTGAATTTGAACAAGGTGGAAGTGGTTACCGAGGCGGAAGCGAAGAGTAGTGCGGCGGCGACCCCGCTTTCCAAGACGCTTGCGACGCGTCTCGGCGAAACGTATTTGGATGAAACGGTCACAAGCGATGAAAACAGGCTTATTGTAGCCGAAAATCCGTTCTCACCCGACGAGATATTCAAGGGTTACATAGTTGTAAGCACGGGCGGCAACAGCTTTGCCAAGAATTTATACGATTTCCATAATACCGCTACTCCTTATAACTCTATGAGTGGAATTTGGAATAGTAAAATTAAAAACGTTGAGGCAATCAGAGAGGCATTAAAGAAATTGATAGGCGTCCACGACGTACTTACTTCGGGCACTGAGGCATCTTATCCCGGAACAATGGCTTTTGTAATAAAAGATACAGCCGGCACTCAATCTGTAAAAAAATATAAATTCTATCTAACGAATAGTGGTTACTATAACGGTCTATTTACCGATTCTAAGTTTACTTCAATCGAGAAAATTATAATAAGCGAAGACATCACGGAGCTCGATTTAAGTGTTTTTAACGATTTCGGCGCGGTGGTTATTATTCCGAATACGATCGAAAGCGTAAAAATCAGCGACGAAACCGTCGATCTCGGCAAGATACTTTTCGTAGGAAATACCGAAGTTTTACATGAATATGCAAAAGATAAAATCGATCCGGAAATAGAGGGAAAGGAAACCGAGCAGGCAGTTCTATTGGGCGCACAGGTTGGCGAAAAGACGATCAACGAAATCAAGGAAGCCGTTACGCAATTCGGAACCCTTATCCATGAAACGGAATTTTATTTGGTTGATGAAACGGCTTCAAACGTAGAAACAAGTCATAAGGAAGCACATGCGGATCATTATTATACCGATATCGAAAAAGCGTTGGAAGATGTAGGAAATTCGGCACACTACTCGGGTCAGCAACGCGATTTGATAATGACAAGCGATTATACGATATCGAAAAATATCGATATTCCCTCGGGCGTTACATTGCAGATTCCTTATTATTTCGGACCCGGATTGAATTCTTCTCCTGCCGGATATTTCACTTCTTATGGATATGGTACTACCGCTGGAAACGGAACTACTAAGAAAACAAACACGACGAAGCCTAATTTTAAGGCAGAATCTACTCTTGTAGACGATGATTTAATTGGAACGACACATTATTCAATCGAAACTACGTATAAAAAGTATGATTTAACTTTGAACAATAGTTGTACCATTACTGTACAAAATGGCGGTAGCATAGTTGTAGGCGGCGTTTTATCAAGTGATCAAAAAGTAGGTTCAGACGCATCAAAAGTGATGGCGGGATATCAAGGACACACTTCCGGTTATTACGGTCAAATTACCAATAACGGTACAATTGTTGTGGAAAACGGAGGGTCGATTGAAGTAAACGGCTATATTAAGGGCTCCGGCTCTGTGATAGCGAAAGCCGGAAGCAAAGTGACAGAGCCTCTTGTTTTGACCGATTTTCACAATTTGTATGATGGCATATATTTTGTAGCACAGGGTGCCGCTCCGTTTTTTGGGTATGCCGTATTGAACATTCGCAACTTAACTATAAATTGTGGCGCTACAATGTATGTTCGCGTTGCCAGCGCACTTGGTGATACGACGAACTATGAAGAAGATATTTTAATCGGCTATGATTTGAGTGAACAAGACGGAGGGAAAACATCAGACGGACTTTTGATCATGACAAACGAAAGCAGTAGCATTATACTCGAATATTCTTACAACGCTTCAAAAAACGGTCAGCAAAAGGGAGCCATAGCGGACAATACTGCTGTTAATCTGCATGGTGATATCGGAGTCACCAAGATGACTTTCAACGGAACAGTGGACACGGGTTCAGTAAAAATTTTCGATAGAGTAGAAACCAAAAGTGCATTATTCCCCATTTCGTATAACTTTGAATATGTAATAGACGGCATTTTCAACGTATATAACAAGTTTGCGGTTTTGCCCGGTGCGGAAATAACGGTGACCGATAAGGGAACGCTGAATTTAACAAATAATTCCGAATTTTATGTCTTGGACTATTTGGAACAAGGCGGATTAATAGGCGGCACTATGGTAGGCAGTCAATATCAACAAGGATGCAGATATCCCACCGCCGAATTACTTACACAATCCGGCTATTCCGCAAGCGGCGTGCTTACGGTAAACGGCACTATGAAAATCGGCGCCAACGCCAAGGTAGGCGGAATAGTGCGTTCAAATGTCAAAGAAGCCATGTTGAATATAGATAATGGAGCGATTATATCAACGAAGCTTTTAATAGGAGGACCAACGTTCAGTGGTTGCAACACCTTTACGAATACCCTTACTCTTAGGATTATGCAAGATAACAAGATTGTAGAGGCTGTCGCCGGAAAGAACTATGTGTCGGCAGAGGGTTCTATGACCGATAATAATGTTACTGTTACATATCAATTTGCAAAAGAAGATAATACTGGCGACATTACGATTAGTAGCACCTTATTAAAGGATCCAACTTCGCAATGGCTTGCAGAGAATGGTGGGGCATCTTGGCCTTGCGTGGCTTATAAAATGATGGATGGTACAAACCATATCGAAGTAACGAGCAACCCTTGGATAGACGTAGCCGAATAAGAGGCGCAATTTTGCCCCATATAGGGAATAACACAGCTTTCATCTTTTCCATTAAAAGAGCCTTACGGGGCAATTGTTCCGCAAGGCTCTTATTACAACATCTATTGTTCCGCCGACCTTATAAAAAAGGGGGCATAATGACGCTTTTACGCTCCGAACTCGGATCGAAGCTTTTCCAAAATCTTGCTTTCGAGGCGGGAAACCTGCACCTGTGACACGTTCAATACCCGTGCCACCTCGCTTTGCGTTTTGTCGCGATAGTAGCGGAGAATTATGATTTTCTTGTCACGTTCGCTCAGTCCCGAAATCACTTCCTTTAACAAAATTTTGTCGATATTCTCGTCGCTGCTTTCCTTGGTGGCGATCTTGTCTATCAGCGAAAGATTGTTCTCGTCCTCACTCTTTTCGTACAGCGAGAGGGGGAATTTGGACGAGTCCATGGCAAAGATGACCTCTTGCGGGTCGAGATCAAACTCCTTGGCGATAATGTCGACGGTAGGGGACGTTGAATTTTTCACCTTGTATGCGTGGACGAAGTAGGCGATTTTCGATGCGAGAGCCTTGGTCGAGCGAGAGATCTTGATATAGCCGTCGTCGCGAAGGAAGCGCTTTATTTCGCCTGCGATCATGGGAACGGCATAGGTCGAAAACTTGACGTTGTAGTCGGTCGAAAAGTTGTTTACCGCCTTCAAAAAGCCCATACAGCCAAGTTGAAAAAGGTCGTCGTATTCGACGCCCTTGTTTTTGTAGTGGCGCACAATGCTCTTTATAAGCGGAGAGTGCTCTTTGATAAGCTCTGTCTTTGCCGCTTCGTCGCCCTGTTGCGAAAGTCCGATCAGGCGAATGTTTTCTTCGTTACTAAGCAAGCTTGTTACCTCATTTATCGCTATTTATTGCCTTGCTCATGGTGACGACAAGTCCTTTTTCGCCGTTTGGCTTTACTTCGAGCGTGTCCATAAACGTTTCCATAACGGTAAAGCCCAGCCCCGAACGGTCCTCGTCGTCGCTCCTTGTGGTAAAGAAGGGTTGACGAGCCTTTTCGATGTCCTCGATGCCCACACCCTCGTCCGCAATGGCAATATGTACGACGTTACCGATAAGCTTTGCCGTTATGCTTATGAGTCCCTCGTCGTTGTGATCGTAGGCGTGGACGATGCAGTTCGTGACCGCCTCCGAAACGGCTGTTTTTATGTCGTTGATCTCGTCTATGGTCGGGTTGAGCGAGGCGCAAAAGGCGGCGACTACGCTTCGTGCAAAAGCTTCGTTTTGGCTTTTGGCGAAAATATTCAAGTTCATAAAGTTATCCATAAAATTTTCTCCTTAAACAATCTTGGGCATGATTTCGTATATGCCCGACAGCGATAGCAATTTGTCGACAGTCGGAGTGGGTGAGGCAATTAGCATGGTTACGCCTCGGGCTTTGAGCTTTTTGTATCGCCCGAGCAAAACGCCTATCCCCGTGCTGTCCATAAATTTAAGCGCCGACATATCGAGTACAAGTTTCGTTTTGTCCAAATCCTCGATCAGCTTGTCGAGAGCCGCTCTTGTCGTAAAGGAAGTGCTTTCGTCAAGCTCGCCGCATAGTCCCACGTAAAGAGTTGAGCCGACGGCTTTGTGTATAATTTTCATTTTTCACCTCAACAATGCTTCGTAAATTCATTGTACATTTTCCCGTAATAAAAAAAACGACAGCCTTTGTCGAAACGCGACTTATAATGTTGCCTAAGATTAATTTAACTTTTCTTAAATTTTTTTCTGAAACAGGGTCTTTTTCCTTGACTTATTTTTTCGTTTATAGTATATTATCACAGTCGGGTTCAACCGACGAGATTTCTCTCGGAGCGGGGTGTAGCGCAGTTTGGTAGCGCACATGGTTTGGGACCATGGGGTCGGGAGTTCGAATCTCTTCACCCCGACCATTCCTTCTTTGGGGGCCTTTAGCTCAGTTGGTTAGAGCAGCCGGCTCATAACCGGCATGTCCGGGGTTCAAGTCCCTGAAGGCCCACCACAGCAACAATGCTGCATCCAAACCATGCACTCAAAGCTATGTAGGTCCCTGCATAGCAAGTGCAACTCAAATCACCATTCTTTTGGCCTGGTAGTTCAGTTGGTTAGAACGCCGCCCTGTCACGGCGGAGGTCGAGGGTTCGAGTCCCTTCCAGGTCGCCAACCTGCCTCGGTAGCTCAGTCGGTAGAGCAGAGGACTGAAAATCCTCGTGTCGGTGGTTCAATTCCGCCCCGAGGCACCATCATTGCTGGAGTAGCTCAATCGGTAGAGCAACTGACTTGTAATCAGTAGGTTGCGGGTTCAAGTCCCATCTCCAGCTCCACAGGGGCTTGCCAAAGGCAGGCTCTAACAATAGATAAAGGTCAAAAATAAGGACAGGTTCCCGAGTGGCCAAAGGGAGCAGACTGTAAATCTGCCAGCTCCGCTTTCGGTGGTTCGAATCCACCCCTGTCCACCAAGAGTAACCTAAATCGAGCCACTTTTTGGTAAAGATTTAGGTTATTCTTTTTTTATTACAAATACAGTTTTATCTCGAATATCAATTTTTGCGGCTCTGAACGCTGCGGAACCTTATAAGAGATTTTTATATTCTTTTGAGCAAAGCAAAAGCCCTGTTGATTTTCATCATCAGGACTTGTTTTTATAGGGCTATTGAATTGAATTATGATTTTATCGCTGTATAAGATTATCTTTTTTACCAGCATATTTATTAGCAGTCGTGGCTCAAGCTCAAGTGCTTGCTTATAATAATTTCTTATTTCGGTTTCATTTAGTAGCAATTCCGTTTGACTTTTTTCAATCGTAATTTGCCGGTCGAGATTGGCAAGTTGTTCCTCAAGATCTTTTAGCCGTCGTGTAGTAGTGTTTGTAAATACGCCTTGCTCGACAGCGTTCATTATGTTTTGAATTGATGTTTCAATCGATTTCTTTTGTTGCAATAAAAGGGTTAAGACTGATGAGTTTTTAGATTGTTTTTCTTGCTCACGCATCAGATCGCTGACAATTTCATTAAGTATTTTGGGCTTTGTAAGTTCTTCTACAATGCTGTTTATAATTATTTTTTCTAAATATTCTTTTCGAATAGCAACAGAATTTTTGCAACCTAATCCTTGTTTTTTACCTCGACATTTATAATAATACATACGTTGCCCGTTTCGAGCAGTACCGTTTTCCACAATTATGGATTTGCCGCAATAGCCGCAGATGATCTTACCTTTGAGAAGAAAATCGATTTTTACACTTTTTTTGCCATACTTATTCGAATTGATTTTTGCGCTTACTTTTTCGAAAATATCGATAGGGACGATCTGCGGATATATATTGTCAAAGGTTTCTCCGCCATAGTGATATATTCCGGAATAGCGTTCGTTCCTTAATATCTTATGAATAGTAGACTTAACAAAAGGTTTTCCACAATATAAAATTCCTTTCGCCGTTAAGGTGTTTATAATATCCTTTACATAAATTCCGGCTAAATAACTGTCGAAAATATATCTTACGACTTCGGCTTGTTCTTCTATAATTACGGCTTTTTTGTTTACGTTTTTATAGCCGTAAGGGGGATGACCGCCTGTCAGATTACCTTTATGACGACTTTCGTTATTTCCTCTGCGTATCTTTTGAGAAAGCTCGGCTGAATAGTATTCGGCGTAACCTTCGAGCATACTTTCAAAGATGATGCCTTCGGGTGTTTCGGGAACGAACTCGGTAGCAGATATTACTTTTGTGCCATTATCTTTAAGCTCTTTCTTATGGATCGCCGTTTCATATTTATTACGACTGAATCTATCGAGCTTGTAAACGATGACGTAATTCCATTCTTTTCGAGCGCTGTCTTTTAGCATCTTTTGAAAAGAGGGACGATTATCGTTCGTTCCTGTCATAGCCCTGTCTATATAAGTATTAAGCACAAGAATGTCGTGCGTCCGAGCGTATTCCTCGCAAACACGAAGCTGTCCTTCTATACTTTGTTCGGTCTGGCTGTCCGAACTATATCTCGCATAAATAACGCCTGTTTTCATGCTACCTCCGGTTTTTTCATTGTCAGTTGTGTTTTATTTTCTTTTATAAGTTTATTAATGCTGGTGAGAAGATTTTCATATAAAATAC
>CANRKK010000051.1 GCA_947631195.1 uncultured Clostridia bacterium | reverse complement strand
ACGTCTATGTACGCTCCTGTCGCAAAATCCGCAGGCGCCTCGTTCTGCTTGCTTCTAACCGCTTGCTAACTTCGTAAAGGCAGTCGCCCCCCTCTGTCATTCTGAGGAGGGCGGAGCCCGACGAAGAATCTGTTGCCGTAAGGGCAACCAAGTACATATATTAATTATCCCTTTTTATATTTTGTCCCACCCGCCCCCCAATATTGTAAATAAGGTTCACAAAAAAGAAGGCATCGTCGAATGTCTGTTTTTTCGTGAAGACGATTGTGAATATTTTTCATTTTGCCGCTTTACATTTTATACAAAATATGGTATAATCATTTAGTTAATAATACCAATATGTGCCCTGCGGTGCGGCCGCGGGGGAAAGGCGGAAAAATGGAAAAAAAGCAACACTATAACGCCGACGACCTCAAAATTTTGGAAGGGCTCGAGGCGGTGCGCGTGCGCCCCGGCATGTATATCGGTTCAACGGGCGTAAACGGGCTTCACCACATCCTTTGGGAGATAGTGGACAACTCCATAGACGAGGCGGCAAACGGCTATGCGGACGAAATATCCGTTATTTTGCACAAGGACGGTTCGGCCTCGGTGGAGGACAACGGCAGGGGCATGCCCACCGACGTAAACACAAAGGCCAAGATGAGCGGCGTGGAAATAATCTTCACCAAGCTGCACGCGGGCGGCAAGTTCGACAACGAAAACTACGCCTTTTCGGGCGGCTTGCACGGCGTGGGCGCGTCGGTCACTAACGCCCTTTCAAAGTGGCTCAACGTGGAGGTGTACCGCGGCACCGTGTTCAAAATGTCGTTCACTTCCACCTATGACAAGACCAAGAAGAAGTGGATGTGCGGAATACCGTCCGCGCCCCTTTTGGATACGGGCGAAAAGACCAAAAAGCGGGGCACGTACGTGCATTTTATGCCCGACAAGGAAGTTTTTGAAACGGTTGAATGGAACTACGACACGGTTGCCAAGCGCTTAAAGGAGTTGGCCTTTTTAAACAAGGGCGTAAAGATAAATCTTACGGACGAGCGCCCCGTTTACGCCTTTGAATACGGCGAGGACGACGAGGGCAACGTGACCGAAATAAAAGTGCCCCAGCCCCCGCGCGAGCCGATAAGCTATAAGTACGACGGCGGGCTTGTGGACTTCGTAAAGTATTTGAACGACGGCAAAACGCCCCTCTACGAGGAGCCGCTGTACTATTCGGATATCAGGGACATACAGGTC
Organism: uncultured Clostridia bacterium; assembly: GCA_947631195.1. Lineage (GTDB taxonomy): Bacteria > Bacillota > Clostridia > Christensenellales > Borkfalkiaceae > Coproplasma. Next base: position 6,836 of record CANRKK010000051.1, on the reverse strand, counting down.
AAGGGCGCGCCCGCGGGCAAGATAAAGATAGAGTTTGCCCTCTGCCACACCAAGGACGACACGGAGAGCTTGTTCTCCTTCGTCAACAACATTTCCACCGTTGAGGGCGGCTATCACGAAAACGGCTTCCATTCGGGGCTCTTAAAGGCGATAAACGACTATGCGCGCGCCAACGGCTTTTTAAAGGCAAAGGACCCCGCGTTCGTTCCCGACGACGTAAAGGAGGGCCTCACCGCCGTTTTGAACGTAAAGATGGCCAACGTGGAGTTTGAGGGGCAGACGAAGACAAAACTCGGCAACCCCGAAGCCCGCCAGCCCGTGGAGCAGACGGTAATGGAGGGCCTTGCAAAGTTGCAGAACGAGCGGGGCAAGCGGTCCGTTTTCGACGAGATCGCCAAAAAGGCCAAATTCGCCGCCGACGACAGGATAAAGCACCGCGCCGAAAGGGACGTGGCCAAGGCCGCCAGCGAAAACGACGGCCTCAATTTGGTGGGCAAACTTGCGGCGTGCTCGGGCAAAAATCCCGACATGAACGAGCTGTTTATAGTTGAGGGCGACTCGGCGGGCGGCACGGCAAAGCAGGCGCGCATACGGCAGTTCCAAAGCATATTGCCCCTGCGCGGCAAGCCCCTCAACGTGCAGAAAAAGACGGCGCTGCAGGCCCTGCAAAACGAGGAAATAAAGACGATGATCTCGGCGATAGGCGCGGGCTTCAACCGCTCTTTCGACGTGGAAAAAACCAAATATAAAAAAGTTATAATCCTTTCGGATGCCGACCAGGACGGCATGCACATCCGCTGCATACTTCTGACCTTTTTCTTCAAGTACATGCGCGACCTCATAAATTCGGGCTACGTGTACATCGGCATGCCGCCCCTCTACAAGGTGTATAAAAAGGACGTGGTGGAGTACGCCTACGACGACGCCGAGCTGGACGAAAAAATCAAAAAAGTGGGCAAGGGCTACCAACTGCAGAGATACAAGGGACTGGGCGAAATGAGCGCCGAGCAGCTTTGGGACACTACCATGAACCCCGCCACGCGCAACCTCATTCAGGTCACGATAGAGGACGCCGCCGAGGCTTCGGCCGTCATCGAGATGCTGATGGGGGACAAGGTTGAAGGCAGAAAGGAATTTCTTGCGCAAAACGCCAACTTCAACAAGGTGGACGGATTTATCGACAAAGTCAACTTTAAGCCCGAAAGCGGCGGGGAGGCAGACTGATGGCTAAAAAATCGAGCGGATTCCAAACTTCCATACCGCAGGGCAACGTGTACGTGCAGTCCATAGAGCAGGTTATGCCGGGCTCGATGCTGCCCTATGCCGAATTCGTCATTTTGGACAGGGCCCTGCCCCGCGTGGAGGACGGCTTAAAACCCGTCCAGCGCAGAATTTTATATACGATGATAGAGATGGGCTTAACGCCCGACAAGCCCCACAAAAAGTCCGCGAGGATAGTCGGGGACTGCATGGGCAAATACCACCCCCACGGCGACAGCTCGGTGTATGACGCGATGGTGCGCATGGCCCAGCCCTTCAACATGCGCGAAACGCTCGTGAACGGGCACGGCAACTTCGGCTCCGTGGACGGCGACCCCGCCGCGGCCATGAGATATACCGAGGCGCGTTTGGAGCCCCTTGCTTTGGAGCTTTTGCGCGATTTGGACAAGGAGACGGTGCCCTTCTCTTTCAACTTCGACGACTCCCTTTTGGAGCCCGACATATTGCCGGGGCGTTTCCCCAACCTCTTGGTAAACGGCGCAAACGGCATAGCGGTGGGGCTTGCGACTAATATCCCCACGCACAACCTTGCCGAGGTGATAGACGGCTGCTGCGCCTATATCGACAACAATAAAATCTCCCTTGGCGAGATGATGAAGATAATCCCCGGCCCCGACTTTTCCACGGGCGGATATATAATCGCCAACGAGCTGAAACAGGCCTACGAGACGGGCAAGGGCAAGATAACCCTGCGCGCGAAATATTCGGTGGAGCAGGGGGACTACGGCAAGAAAAACATAGTAATAACCGAACTGCCCTACCAGACCAACAAGGCCGAACTTCTCCGCAAAATAATGCTCCTGCGGGAGGAGAAAAAGGCCCTTTTGGAGGGCATATCCGACATTGTGGACGAGTCCGACCGTTCGGGCATGCGCGCCGTGATATCCGTAAAAAAGGACGCGGACGTAGACGCCGTGCTGCAGTGCCTTTTCAAGTACACCGATTTGGAGTGCACTTTCGGCATCAACATGGTTGCGATAGCGGGGGGCAAGCCCCGCCAGCTCGGCCTTTTGGACATAATCAAATACTACACCCGCTACCAGCAGCAGGTGGTTTTGCGCCGCTGCAAGTTCGAACTCAAGGAAGCCGAGGCCCGCTGCCACATTTTGGAGGGTTTGATAATAGGCGTGCACAACGTGGACGAGGTGGTTAAAATAATCAAGACCTCCGAAAACACCGCCCACGCCCGCACGAGGCTGATGGAACGCTTCGCCCTCTCCGAAAAGCAGGCGCAGGCGATTTTGGATCTGCGTTTGGCGCGGCTTGCCAAGCTCGAAGTCGCCAAGCTCGAGGAGGAGCTGAAACAGCTCAAAAAGCGCATAGCGGAGTTGCAGCGGATTATAGCCGACCGCAACCTGCAATACGATATAGTCAAGCGCGAGATGATAGAGATACGCGACAAATACAGGAGCGAGCGCAAGACCAAGATTGTGGACAGCGTCGAAAAAATCGCCGTAAAGCGCGCCGACATAAAGCGTGCTGTAATGTCGTGGACGGTGGCTTTGACCGCGGGCGGCGCGATAAAATTTACCGACAGGGAGGACTTTGACGAGGCCGCCAAAAAGAAGACGCCCGCCAACGCCAACCTCTCCGCGTTGCACGTGCAGACGGTCAACTGCGGCTCCGACGCCGAAATCCTCGTATTCACCAATTTGGGCAACTGCGTCAGGATTCCCCTCGAGGAGGTGGAGCCCGCCGAAGTCCGCTCTGCGGGCATAAAGCTGCAGGCCCTTGCCGACGGCGTGGAAAAAACCGAGCGCCCCGTAAAATTATTCGCCCTTTCGGGGGGAACGCCCGACGGCGATCTTCTGTTTTTCACCGCGCAGGGGACGGTAAAGCGCACCGAATGGGCGGAATATAACGTAAGCAAAAAAGTTTTCCCCGCGATAAAGCTGAAGCCGGGGGACGAAGTCGTTAACGTTGAACAGTGGGACCCCGACGACTACGTAACTATGCTGTTCGTCACCAAAAACGCAATGTGCCTCAACGCTTCCAAGGACGACGTGCCCGCACAGGGCCGCACCGCAGGCGGCGTAAAGGGCATGGTTTTAAGCGGAAAGGACGAGGTAATCTTCGCCACCCAGCACAGGAGCGAGGGCGAAGTGATAATCGTTACCACGTTCGGGACGTTCAAGCGGGTCGTGGCCTCCTCCGCGCTCGAGCACGGCAGGGCCTCCAAGGGGGCTATGATAGCCGACGTAAAGGACAGGGGCGCGCTGCTGTTTGCAGACTACGTCACCGTTCCGTATAAGCTCGCCGTCGTCTGCGAGGACAAAACCGTGGTCGAAGTGGACACGGAGGACATAGCCATAGACAACCGCACCGCCAAGGGCAAACCTCTTGCGGGGATATCGCGGCCCGTAAAAGTTGCGCCCTTAAAGCACAAAACGGACTATCCGGGCGGGGCGCGGCAGATCAAGTTCTGATGTTAAAAAATAACATAAAAAAATTTTAAAACACGTGGTTTGACGGCGTGCGCCGCGCTAACTATAATGTTAAAAAAAACAGGAGATACTTATGGCTAAAAAACTAAAGGAAGAAATCATTGAACAGCACGAAGAAAACAAAAAGAAGCTAAAAGCGCTCGGCCCCGTAAAGCTGACGCTGCTCTGCATATTGGTTGTGGGCACGGTGCTCTCGTACGTATTTTACGAGTGGTTTTTCGGCTCCAAAAACGCGTGGTGCACCACCCCCGATACGGGCGTAGCCCTTTTGGACAGCCTGTGCACGTGGGTGCCCAAAATCATATCCTGTATTCAGTTTATCACCTTCTTGCTGGTGATTGTCACGGTGATTTTGACTATAATCCGCAAGACGATGCAAAAGACCCAGCGCAGCAAAACCGTTTCCATGCTGCTTTGCAATCTCATCCGCTGGGTTACGGCGATTATCCTCGTGATAGCCGTGCTCGCCATCTGGGGCGTTGACGCAACCGCGCTTATAACGGGCGCAGGAGTAATAACGTTGGTAGTCGGCCTCGGAATGCAGTCCCTCATAGCCGACGTCGTGGCGGGCCTTTTCATAGTCTTTGAAAACGAGTTCAACGTGGGCGACTGGATCACCGTCGGCGACTTCCGCGGCGAAGTAATTTCCATAGGCATAAGGACAACCAAACTGCGCGCCGTGGGCAACATAAAGATACTCAACAACAACGCTATACAGGGCGTTTTAAACCAAACCGTGGAGCCCTCTGTCGCAAAAACGCTGATAGACATAGAGTACGGAGCCGACCTTCCCAAGGTTGAATCCATCATAAAGGAGCACTTAAAGGAAGTGCAGGTGCCGGGAGCCATCGGGGACATAAGCTACGACGGGGTCGCCTCTTTGGGCGCAAGCGGCGTTACGCTGCAGTTCACCGTAAACTGCTACGAGGGGGACATCTTCGCGGTAGGCCGCGCCTTGAACGGCGGCATAAAGGTTATGTTCGACAAATACGGCATCAACATTCCCTTCCCGCAGATCGTCGTCCACAACGAAAAGTAAAATATTTTTGCGGCAGTTTACGCAAAATATTTGCATATCCCGCCGTTTAGGGATATAATATAAAAAAACGAAAAAACGGAGAAAACTATCATGGCAAAAATAACCAAGGACACCCTTATTATGGACTGTCTGAAAATAAACCCCAACAGCGCAGAGATTCTTCAGGCCGTAGGCATGCACTGTCTCGGCTGCGCAATGGCGCACGGCGAAACCATCGAGGAGGCGGTTTTTGTGCACGGCGAGGATTTGGACGCGTTGCTGGCCAAGCTCAACGAGGGAGTTGAATAATTTTACAAAAATCCCAAGCACGGTCTGCTTGGGATTTTTTGCCCCCTTAGCTGCCGCCAAGCGGATTATAAGCGGCGCATAACTTTGTTGCCTTTACGTTTTTGCTAAGTCATGTACGTCTATGTACACTCCTGTCGCAAAATCCGCAGGCGCCTCGTTCTGCTTGCTTCTAACCGCTTGCAGACTTCGTAAGGACAGGGGGAACCCTTGGCTCCCCGTAGTAGGGGGAGCTGGCTGCGAAGCAGACTGAGGGGATTGTCACATTAAACTAAATTTTCAAATAATTTTCCTTTTTATATTTTGTCCCGCCCACCCCCCCCAATATTGTGAAAAATAATGGGATATAATTCCGCAGATTTTAAAATATTTCCCGCGCCCATTAAACCGTGTCATTTTGCGCGAGGCGGCTCCGCCGCCGCTGCCCTGCCGAGGGTTCCCTTTGGAAACGGCAGAGCGTGAGCGAAGCGGTAAGCGAAATAATCCCCCTGTGGGTTGGTCGAAGTTGGATAGGACGCCCCTTGGCTCCCCCTGCTACGGGGAGCTGGCTGCGAAGCAGACTGAGGGGATTGTCACTTTAAATTCAACACATATATTTAATTTTCCTTTTTTTATTTTGTCCCGCCCACCCCCCTCAATAATGTTAACATTTTTAAAATAATTCACGGCGCAAGCAAGCTACGCTTGCGCCAGCGCACACAATTTGCGCATACCTGCGCCTGAGCTGAGGTGAATTTGCGCCATTATATTATGGTGCGCCCCTAAAAATGGCGCAAAGAGGAGCGGAGCTCCTCAAACTCACGAAAAAAACAGACATCGTCGAACGTCTGGTTTTTTGTGAACCAAAGGTTTATTTATGGAATACCTAACAAAATTACAAAATATTATCGACCAAAGCAATAACATAGTATTTTTCGGCGGGGCGGGGGTCAGCACCGAAAGCGGCATCCCCGACTTCCGCTCGCAGGACGGCCTGTATGCCCAAAAATACGCCTACCCGCCCGAGCAGATAGTGTCGCACACCTTTTTCGCCTACCGCACCAAGGAATTTTTCGATTTCTACCGCGACAAAATGCTCTATCCCGCGGCAAAGCCCAACCCCGCGCACATCTTTTTGGCTAAGCTGGAGCAGGCGGGCAAATTAAAGGCGGTGATAACCCAAAACATAGACGGGCTGCATCAGGCGGCGGGCAGCAAAAACGTGCTGGAACTGCACGGCAGCGTGTTGCGCAACTATTGCACCCGCTGCGGCAAGTTCTATCCCGTGGAATACATAAAAAACTCCGCGGGCGTTCCCAAGTGCGGCTGCGGCGGCGTGATAAAGCCCGACGTGGTGCTGTATGAGGAGAGCCTCGACGGCGACATAATAAACGCTGCAATAAGGGCCATATCGGAGGCGGACGCGCTGATTATAGGCGGTACGTCCTTGGTTGTTTATCCTGCGGCGGGCTTTATAAACTTTTTCCGCGGCAGGCACCTTGTGGTGATCAACAAGTCCGCCACGAGCGCGGACAAAACGGCCGAGCTGGTTATAAACGACAGCATAGGCAAAGTTTTTTCCTCCCTCAAAGTTTAAATTTAACATATATATGCAGTTGCGCCATTGATAACAAATAAAAAAGAGCGGCCTTCGGGTGTATTCCATAGGGAATCTACGAATAAGCGGTTTGGCGGTTAGCCAAACCGCTTATTCGTACCGCAAAAGTGGGCAGATTTTTGCTTTGAGGGGAAGCAGGATAAGAATTGTGGGCAGTTCTGCCCCAATCGCCCCTCAACAAGCGGGAGAC
>CANRKK010000050.1 GCA_947631195.1 uncultured Clostridia bacterium | reverse complement strand
TCGGGTTGCAATATTTTGGAAGGGCGGGGCGGCGCGTTTTTGCTTGCCATTGCGCTCGCCCGTATGTTACAATAGGACGTGACTATCGTGAACGGCGGTAACGCGTTCGGGCTTAAAAGGAGAAAACAATGACGGACGAAAGAGACATTCAACGGTTCGGCGGGCAATTGCAGCGCATATTTGCCGAGATCCGCCGCGACGTTATCGGGCAGCAGGAAGTTGTGGAGGGCGCAATCGTGGCCATGATAGCCGGCGGCAACGTGCTTTTGGAGGGCGTGCCCGGCGTGGGCAAAACGCGGCTGGTGCGCTCGCTCGGCAGGGTGTTCGACCTGCCCTTTTCAAGGATACAGTTTACCCCCGACCTGATGCCCGCGGACGTGACGGGCACCAACATAATAGTGACGGACGAAAAGGGCAATTCCTCTTTCAGTTTTCAAAAGGGACCCATTTTTTCCAATATAATTCTTGCGGACGAAATCAACCGCGCCACCCCCAAAACGCAGTCGGCCCTGCTTGAAGCCATGCAGGAGCACAAGGTGACGGTAATGGGCGTCTCTCGCGCGCTGTACGAGCCGTTTTTTGTGCTCGCCACACAAAACCCCATCGAGCAGGACGGCACATATCCCCTGCCCGAGGCTCAGCTCGACCGCTTCATGTTCAAGCTGCTGGTGCCCGACCCCGAGCCCGACGAACTCAAAGAAATAATAAAAATGACGCAGATAACGATGGACGAAGTGGCCGAAAAGGTGTGCACGGGCGAAAGCCTTTTGGAGATGCGCAAGACGGCCAACGGGATCCTCGTCGCTGACGACGTCTTAAACTATACCGTTATGCTGTGCGCGGCAACCCATCCCGACGGCAAATACGCCTCGGAGGCGGCAAAAAAATATCTCCGTTTCGGCGCAAGTCCCCGCGCGGGGCAGGCGCTTATCTCCGCGGGCAAAGTGCTGGCTTTGATAAACGGCAGGTTCAACCTGTCGTACGGCGACGTAAAGAAGCTGGCATATCCCGTTTTGAGGCACAGGATCAAGCTGAATTTTGACGCGCTCTCTGAACGCGTTTCCCCCGACGACGTTATAGCAATGATTTTGGAGGAGGCGGACAGGCGCGCCCAAGGCGGCGCGGCGGTAGACCCGCCCCGTCCTGCGCCGCAGGAGGGCGACGAAAAAAAGAAGAGGGGACTTTTCGGGAGAAATAAATGAAGATACCGTTTTTGAACGACGAATTTTTCGACCGTCTCGAAACGTTGTCCATATACCTGCGGACAGACCTCACGGGCTACTACGGCGGCAAGCACCTCATTAAAAAGTACGGGCAGACGATAGAGTTTGCCGATTACCGCAACTATCAGCCGGGCGACGACATAAGGCGCATAGACTGGAATCTTTTTGCGCGGCTGAAAAAATACTTTCTCAAGCTGTACACCGACGAAAGGCAGATGCACGTCCGCATTTTTTTGGACTGTTCGGCCTCGATGGGGCTGTATCCGCAGAAGGCCGCGTACGCGCTCGGGTTTGCGGCGGCGCTCGGATTTCTCGCCGTAAAGAGCAACGACAAAGTTTCTTTTCATTTTTTGGGCGACGGCAGGGCGGTGGACCCGTTCGGCCTCATCGTGGGCAAAAACGCCTTTTTCCGCGCGATAGGGGAGTTTGATAAGATAACTTTCGGCGGGGAGGCCGACTTTGCGGGGAGCGTTCCGCTCGTTGCGGGCGAGGGCGCAAGCGACGGGCTCTCGGTGCTTATCTCCGATTTCCTCAACGAAAACCGCTGGCAGCGCGCGGCGGACTACCTCCTGTTTAAAAAGCGGCAGATCCTCGTTTGCCAGATTCTCGGCCGCGAGGACCTCGCGCCGAACTACAGCGGAAAATATGAACTCGTGGACTGCGAGGGCAGCGGTCCGGGCGACGGGCGCAACGTGCGGCTGAACGTCAGCAGGCCCATGCTCGAACAATACAGGAAGGAGATTTCGGCATACATAGCCGAACTCGGACAGATTTGCGCGGCCAAGGGTGCGGCGTTCCTCTCGGTAGGTGCGGACGTGCCCATTGAAAGGGCGCTGTTTTGCGAACTCTCGCGCAACGGCCTAATTCGATAATTTTTTAACTCTGTTTTTTTGGGAGTGAATATGGAAGATATATTCGGCAAATACCGCAAACAACTCGTGCGGGCAGGCGTTTTAAGGTCTGCCGTGCTCGGTCTTGCCCTCGCCTTTACCGCGGTGGGCGCGGCCGCGTTTGCCGCGTGGATCGCAAGGGCCTCCCTGCCCGTGATCCTCGGTCTGACGATATCGGCGGGCGGCCTTGTTTTTCTTGTTTCCTTTCCCTTTTTCTATATAAAATGTTTCCGTCCGACGGACGGCGATATAGCAAGGCGGCTGGACGCGCTCGGCCTCGACGAACGGGCTGTGACGATGTACCGGTTCAGGGAGGATCGCTCGGGCATGGCCGCGCTCCAGCGCGCGGACGCAAGGGCCGAGCTTGCCTCTGTTTCAAAAGTAGGCTATCCCGCAGCTCTCCGCGCCGCGCTTTTGCTCGCTTTCGGCGCGCTGTTTGCGGCGGGCGCAGTAGCGGGGGCGGTGATTTCCGCCCGCTCGGCGGGCGTTGCGGCGGGCGAAACGGAGCCCGAGGCGCCCCCAGTCCAAACGTTTACGGTAACTTACGGCGTTTTCGGCGAGGGCAGCATAGAGGGCGAACTCGTGCAGGAAGTGGAGGCGGGCGGATATACCGAAGCCGTCACCGCCGTTCCCGCAAGCGGCTACCGCTTTTCGGCGTGGGTGGATGAAAACAAGACCCCGCTCTTAAACCAAAACAATCCCCGCAGCGAAGTAAACGTGCGCGGCGATATGTTCGTGTACGCGCTGTTTGAAGAGGTTTCCCCCGCAGCGCCGGGCGACGAAAGCGGCAACCAGCAGGGAGATACGGGCCCCGACAACGAGTTGGAACAGGGCGGCGATACCGACGATCCCGACGATTCGGGCGGAAGCGGCGACAACCAGCAGGGCGAGGGCGGCAGTCCCGAGCTCGGCGGCGACGGCCGCACGAACAACAAGGTGATAGACGGCACGCAGGACTACAAGGAAGACTTCGACCGCGAAAAGTATGAGGACGAACTTGTGGAAAAGGATATTCCCGACGACTTAAAGGACATTCTCGGGGACTACTACGACACTCTCAAACCATAAGCGGTTATAAAAAAAGGAAATTACATTGGTTTTACGGTGGCTTTTACCTTTGGGCTTTTTGGGGCTCGTTGCGGTGGCGGCGCTTTTGGCCGTATATCTTTTCAGACCGCAATACAGAAAAAAAGTAATATCGGGCACTGTGGTGTGGAAGCGCGTTCTTCTGCACGGCAAAAAACAGCGGCCCGCGTTTGACCATATCCTGCTTTTCGTGCTGCAGGCGCTGGTTTTGGCCGCGTTTGCCGCGGGGCTCGCCCAGCCCGTCCTGTATTCGCGGCAGGTGTTGCTCGAGGACGCCGAGTACGTTCTCGTCATAGACTCCTCGGCAAGCATGCGCGCGGGATTGCCCGCGGGCGGGGGCACCCGTTTCGAGCGGGCGGTCGACGGCGCAAGGCGGGAGGTGGACGCTCTCTTTTCGGAGGCGGACAAGGGCTCGGTGTCCCTGATAGTGGCGGACGACGACCCCGGATATCTCTTTTCCGACTTAAAAAAGTCCGACCGCGCGGAGATAGACGGCGTGCTCGGCTCGCTCGCCTGCGGCCTCACGGAGGGCAATCTTGAAGGAGCGATACAGCTTGCGGGGGAACGCCTCGGCCAAAACCCGTACGCAAAAATTTTTGTATATACCGACTCGAAGTTGGGCAACCTCGGCACAGCGGTGGAAGTCGTCGACGTCTCCGACGAAAGCGCGGAAAAGAACGTGGCGGTGCTCGGCTGCGCCGTGGGCATGCAGGACAACCAATACTATTTTGAAATAACGCTCGGCGCGTACGGCGATGTCATCGCGCGGCGCAACGTCTCCATAGACATACGGGGCGCGGACAACGGCACAATCCGCCGCGATATCCACCTCGACGTGCCCGTCTCCTTTGCCGTGGACCAAAACAGCCCCTCCCGCAGCCAAACGGTCCGCCTTACAGTGACGGCCACCGATACCGAATACGGCGGGCAGGCCGACTGGTTTTTCGACAGCTACGACGAGATGGAGATATATATCCCCGACCTCAACGATTCCATACCCGACGACGACAGATACTTCGTTTACGGCGGCATACGCGACGTTATAAACGTGGAATACTGGAGCATGACCCCCAAAATTTTTTGGCAATACGGCTTTGTCAATCTTGCCAACAACATGCGCTCTACCCGAAATATATTTTTCAGCGAGATATACAGGGACCAGGGAATGAAGGCCCGAAACAGCGGGTTCGACGTCTATATTTTCGAACATTCCGTTCCCCCCGAAATATTGGAGGCGGGCATGCCCAAGGACGGAATTATTCTGCTTGCCGATCCCGACGGTACCGTGTCCGAAGCGCTGCCGGGCGTCGCCTTGGGCGAAACCGTTCCGTTGGGCGCGCTCACGCCGTGCACGGGGGGCGGGCACCCGCTTTTAAACTATATGGACCCCTCAAAGATAGGCGTAACCGAGTACAAAAAATTGGTGATAGAGGACGGCGGGCAATTGGAGCCGATACTCTTTGCAAACGGCGACCCCGTGATGCTTGTAAAAAATACCCCGTCCTCAAAATTTGTGGTTATGCCCTTCAGCATCAACATGTCCGATTTCTACGGCGAGCAATTCCAGATATTTTTATACAACCTAATCAACTACTTTCTGCCGCCCACCCTGCAGAAAAACGACTTTGAAATCGGCGAGCGGACGTCGCTGGACTGCAAGGGGGAGAGTCTGGAAGTTTCCTTGGGGGAACAGACCGAAACTTTCGGCGTTTTTCCCGCCGAATACACCTTCCGTAGCGCGGGGACGTACGTGTTTACCGCCAAATCGGGGCTTGAAAAGGGGGACGAAGTGCGCAAAGCGTATGCCCATCCGCCCGTTTCGGAGAGCAATCTCTTCTATGCGCCCGATTTCCGCCTGACCCTCAACAACAGCAGTCTTTCGGGCGAAAACGGCGAGGATATCTTTGTGTGGTTTGCGGCTGCCGCCCTTATATTGATGGCGGCGGAGTGGGCCATACAGTATAAATACATTCTGTAAAGGAGGACGAATGGACGCGCGCGTGACTTTTTCCGTCAGCCCTTGGCTGCTCTTAATCTTAATACCCGTGTACGCGGCGGTGTTCGCCCTCTTTTTTATCGGGAAGAAAAGGGGGTCGCGCGTTACGGCCTCCCGCATAGTTTCTGCAATTTTGCAGTGTTTGGCGGCTACGTGTTGCGTTTTTGCCGCCGCGGGCATACGGATAGAACGCTATGAACCCAACGCTCCCGAAGAACTCGTCGTGCTTGTGGACAATTCGGGCACGGCGGCGGGGCAGCGTGAAAATATGGACGGCCTCGTGCGCGAAGTGCTGTCCGCAAACGGCGGACGTTGCCGCATTGCCGTCGCGCTCTTCGGCTACGGGCAGAGGGTGGTCCTCCCGATGGGCTACCACGACGCGGAGAGCGCATACGAACAGTATATTGCCTCCTCAAAGCTCAGCCCCGCGGACAACGCAACGGACATAGCCTCCGCCTTAAAACTTGCGTGGGACCCCGCGCCCGGCGCGCGGCCGCTCATCACCGACCCTTCGCGCGGCAAGGTGCTTATCCTCAGCGACGGGCTGGAAACGGACGGGGACGCCCTCGGCGCGATTAAAGTCCTCACCCGCGACGGCGTGCAGATAGAGACCTCGTTTTTTGCCGATTCCTATCTTGCCGACGCGTCCATTCTCGGCGTAAATTATTCTGAGCAGGAGCTGTTCGCGGGCAGGGAATGTAGTTTGACGGTGACCGTAAAGAGCAACATTGCGGGGGAGGCCGTCCTTACCTGCATAGACGGCGAAAAAGAGGAGAACGTACCCGTCTTATTGCAGGCGGGCACGCAGGAGATCGCGCTAAAACATACCTTTGACGGCGCGGGCTTCCACGAACTCGATTTCCTTTTGGATACCGACGGCGACGGCAGGGAGGAGAACAACGTGTTCTGCTCATATGCGCAGGTTTACGAGGGCAACAAAATTCTGCTGATTGAAACGTACGTGGGCGAATCCGCGCTGTTCAAATCCACGGTCGAGGGCGGCGCGGACGGCGACGTCGCCGTTGAAACAAAACTTATCTCCAAGGCGGCGGAAATGACGGCGGAAGAGTTTTCCCGCTACGGCGAAGTTGTCCTGTACAACAGCTCGCAGGAGGATATGCCGCAGGAATTCCAAAACGCGCTCTATAAATACGTAAACGATCTTGGCGGCGGGCTGTTCACCGTCGGCGGCTTTGAAAAGGACGGGGACGGCACGATTTTGACGGAGCCGAGATACCGCGGCCGCGACGAGCAAGTGCCCGTAAAGCACAGCTATACCGAGGACGCCCCCAAGGATTCCGTTTTCGCCTCGATGCTCCCCGTTACCGTGGAGGAATATAAGCCCGCCGTTGCGGTGGTGTTTGTGTTTGACTTGTCGACCTCGATGGCTTCTACCAGCGGCCCCTTGGGCCGGGCGGTGGACGACGTGAGCTATGTTTTGGACAACGTTATGGAGCCGCGCGACTATGCGGGCGTAGTTACCTTGCAGGAATCGTATTCCCAGACGGATCCGCTCAGCCCCATGACAAAAAAGGAGGAGTTAAAGGCCTCCATCGAAGAATTCAGAACTTTTTACGATTGGTACGCGCCCACGCAGTATGCGCCCGCCCTGCAACAGGCGGCGGATATGCTTGCGCTCGCGCCCGACAACGTCGCCAGAAAGCACATAGTGCTGCTCTCGGACGGCGGCCCGGGCGACAAGATAGACAGCTACGGCAAAGTTATCGAGGAGGCGGGCAAGCGCGGGATCACGATAACCGTCGTCACCTACTACAGGCGCACCCGCGAGATAGACGGCGAAACTTACTATTTCAACCACGACTACGACTTTAAGGGCTATGAGATAAACGTGGGCAACATGCAAAAACTTGCGGCCTACGGCAACGGCTCTTTGAGCCTCATACCCCGCACGGCCGTCAACGGCTGGGTGGAGGACATGAAAAAGGACTTGAAGTTAGAGGAGCTCGGCTGCATCGGCTACGACAGCTACGTGCCCAAGGTGGGGGACAATGCCTACGAAACGCTTGGCGACATCACCAATCTCGACTTAAAGGACTTGACTCTCGGCGGCTATTTCCCCTCGAGGCGCAGGCTCGACGCCTACGTTCCGCTGTACGCCGAGGGCTCGCCGCTGTACGCGTACCGCAGTTTGGGCGCGGGCAAAGTGGGGAGCATAATGATAGATTTGGAGGGAGTATGGTCGGCGGAACTTTTCAAAAACGACGCGGGACGTACCCTTGTATTTAACATTACAAGCTCGCTCCTTCGCAAAGTTGCAGGGGAGGACGGCGGGCACGATATCGACGCTGCCCTTTCCGAGGACAATTTTTCAACGCAGGTCAACGTGTACGGCTACGGGCGGGAGGACGGCGCAAAGCTCGTTGCCTTCGTGCTGCCGCCGAGCGGCGGAACTTCGCAAAAATTCGATTTGGGCGATTCCGGGGGCGGCCGCTTCGTGTTTGACAACCTGACCGCAGGCGTGTACACCGTGCAGCTACTAAAGGTCAAAAGCGAACTTGACTTTATGGACGGCGCAATAAAGACCGTCGCCGATATCCCCGCGGAAGCCGTGCTGGATTCGGTGGAACTGTACAGGGCCTTTTCGTATTCGCAGGAATACAGCGGCACGGCTGACCCCTACGGCGAGGGACAGGCGCTGCTTGCCGCGCTCTCCACAAGGGAGGCAAAGGAGGGCGTTGCGTACAGCAAGTTCGTGTACGACGCCCAAACGGTCTTTCAGCCGAACGGCTCCGTCCGCCGCATCTCCGACCTGCGCAGGTGGCTGCTGATAGCCGCAATAGTGCTGTATTTCGCGGGGATAGTTGTGCGCAGGGTTAAACTGAGATAGGTTCACAAAGATTTTCGTGCTCCCGCCAACGGGTGATAAACTTCGCAATACTGTGTTGCGCTCCGCTT
>CANRKK010000049.1 GCA_947631195.1 uncultured Clostridia bacterium | reverse complement strand
TTGCTCTATGCGGTCGGCAAACGCCTCCGCCTCATCGTCGTCGGCTGCGTCCGATACGCCCGCAAGCAGTTCGTCGAGGCTCTCGCCCTCCGTCTGCGCAACGTCCTGTTCATCCTGATTCGGTAGCGGCTGCTGCTGCGAGAGCTTGTTCTCGTCCGTTTGCGGAGCCGCTTGCTCGACATTGTTGCTTATATTTTTGCTCGCTTTTGTTTTTTTGTGAGAATTCACGTTAGTTTTCCTCCGTAGGGGTTTGTTTTTGTTTGCTTAATTATTCGCTGTTAGTTTCGATATGATGCCAACACGTCAAAGTAGTGATATATTTGTTCCATTGTTACCAAACCTTTTCCAACTGCAACTTTAAGATACTTGACATTGAACATATCGAATTCTTCTTCTGTTATATATTCCGAAAATTCTTCATAGGTAAACAGACCGTATTTTTCTATATCCTCTTGCATCTTTGTTTCGTCGTACTTCATGTTTTCATCCAACTCAAAGAAGTTGTACAATCCTTCGCCATCATCGGTTACGGCAAGCATGCCGTTTACAATATGGTCAGCATACAAACTTGTAAACAGCGAATAGCATTCGGTGTATTCAGTAACTAACTCATATGTTACTAATTCTACCACCTCACTACTAAATTCGTTGTCACTATACCCGATGCTGTAAAATTTATGTCCGACAAAATCAGCCACATTTTCGGTGGATATGATCTCATATTGATTGGTATCAACGTCAAAGAAACCGTGTGCGACCACTACTTGCACCATCGTACCATTACTAAAATAGAGCTTTACCGTTTCTATTCTACATGCCTCACGATAAATCAGCAAGAACGAACTCGTAGATGAAAGCTGTCCCGTGAAGTGGTCAAATACCAATATTTCATCTACACCCATTACCAAGTCCTCAATTTTTTTCTGAGAACCGTCTGCAAGCGTGATAAGCGAACCCGGAGACAAACAAAAGCCATCGGAACCTTTGTTCCCTTTAAAGGTTATTGTAAAGTTTCCTGCCGGCATTGTAAATGAGCACTCTCCTGTAAGTTTATTATTTTCAATTATTTGTTGCCAATTTTGCGGTTTAGGATTGGCACTAATTTGAGTAATTTCACCATTTGACTGAGATCCGTCAATAGAATAAACTTTGAATTGTACGCTTTCTCCGGCTTTAAAATATAACGTACCATTTTCACATTCCATATTCACATATTTGACAGTGACATTGGAAATTTTAACCGTTACCGCAAATTTATTGTCCCACTTTGCATACAGTTTTACTGTAATGCCGACGCCGCTACCATATATGGCTTTTACATTGTCAGCACTGTATATGGTTGAAAACTCTTCGTCCAAATACCAACCCTCAAAATATGTCGAATGAGTCACATCATCATCAAAGGTTGTAATTGCTTCGTTGTGAACATTCGGATCGAATGTGCCAAGTTGTTCTTCCAAGACACTGTCATTATCAATTTTAATGCTTTCTTCCTTTGTTTCATATTGGAAAACATAAGAATTGACTTGCTTAAATAAGCCGTACACCGTGATATTGCTTCTAAGTGAGCCGTCTATATTGTAAATACGGTTATCTTCACTACAAGACGGATCATTATACCACCCAATAAATAACCAACCATCGCAAGCAGCATTTTCCAAATTTATATAATCGCTTACTTTATATGTTTCGGTATTGGGATTGTCAATTCCCGTGCGGTTTTCTTCCGTATCGCCAAAGACCCATTTATATGTTATACTATACGTTTGATCGGTATCTTGACCAACCCATTGACCATCTGTATAAATATAGTAACCCGTCGAGGCAACTACTACACCGTTTGAATTAACCAGATATCCCGTTAACGTAGCTTGAAAAGTTTTGCCGTCTGAACTAGAATTACTGTAATTTGCATAATCTTCGGTGATCGTACCTGTCGTCTTCCCTGAATAATTCAGAGTAGCGCCCTCTTCACCTATAATATCGGCAGCAAAAGTACCCGTCACATTCACTCCACCTCTAACAGTGACCTTAGCTGGCGTTGTATTTGAATAACTGAATTTGGGCGTTGTTCTGTAAGCGGCATTCAGGGAAGCAGAGCAAGGATATGCCATATTATAATTGCCATCTTGCCATTTAGCAGGACCTCCGATGTAACTAACGTGAGATGTGTCGCCGTATGCATACAAAGAGCCTATAACATCCAATTTCGCATCTTTTTCAACAAGCAATTCCGCACCGGGCAATAGTTTCATAGATACTCCGTTGGGGATCGTAGTTGTTCCGTTTTTGATTGCTAACCGGAAGTTGCCTGGAATTGGGACTTGCAACTTTGCGGTAGTCATTTTGATGCCCATTGCTTCAATTACTAAATTGTTGAAGTTCACATCGCCGTTCGCTTCAAGGTGAATGTATCCGTTACCATCGACATATTTTTCCATATAGCTGTCGATCGAACGTAATTCTACGAAATTGTCACTTGTGTCTCCTATAAACGCCAATTCTTCGTCAAAAAACTTAGTAGAAAGAATTACCCGGCCCGATACTGCCGCCGCAACCTTGTAAGCAGCACCCTTATGAACATTCAAGTGGCAGATTATATTTGCCAAGGTATACTGATTGAACGGGAATACCTTAGTATAAATCGCCGATGATATAGTTCCGCCTTTGTATCCGCTCATAGCAAACGGTTCCTTAACCATTGAGCCAGACAAAGCATCTATATTGCCATCGCCATATATATAGCCATAGCATACGAAATTTGCTCCCGAATTAAGGGTAACGGTTACGTCTTTCTTTATCTCCACTTCAGAGTAGCCTTTGTCTTTATTTGTTCTCGAAGTATCGTTGCCGTTATTTAAACGAGCGGCATTTATATAAAAGTTACCATACACATTCAAATCTTTGGTTATAATTAACTTGCAATACAATCCGCTGCCTTTAAATACAGACGAAATATCTTTGTTTTCTACAACGAGTTCTTGATCGCCCTCAAAACAAGGCACAAAGAGCGTTACGCCTGTTTTGATTGTACGATGTTCATCTGTATAGCCCGTAATACTGTCATCCAAAGACGTGAACGCAGTGTTATATGTGACTATAATTTTCTGACTGCTTATTGCATTGTTCAGAGCATCCTCAATAGTATAGAGTTTACCGTCGTATTGTACAGATTTGATTTTTACTACTACATTATCACTTGACGCATTCTGCAATTCGAAATAATCGTTATCTGCGGAAACGACCACTTTTGCAAGATATGTGCTGCCGATAGAAGCATCTATGCCGTCAATGCTTACAGTAATAAGAGCAAGTTCTTCCGCTGACAGGGTTCGATCGTCTTCGCCCTTGAAAGTTATGCTTCCAATATTATCGACCGTAATAGCCTCGCCGAAATTGAACTCAGTAGTATCTTTCAAACTAAATGTTGGGGTTATTTTCTCTTTGCGAGTGGTGATTGTTATCGGCACCTCATATCCATCGTAATTGCCGGACGGGTGAGTATAGACTGCCGTAAAAGTATACGAATCTTCGATAAGATCGAACGCAGTGCCGCCTTTCTTTCCTTCTCCGTCTTTCCACGCCCAAGCGCTGTCATCAAATACGAGATATTGGATCGTTCTTCCTTGACAACGAACGACCGTGTCAAACGAAGGCGTTTCGGGTATCAAATCGGCGGGCAATTTGCCATTGGTGATGTTTACTGTATATAAACCGCATTCGGTAGATATTGTATCGCCATTTTGATATTTAACGGTATAGTTACCGTTGACAATCACCTTATAATAGACGGTTAGCTTATCGCTCTTTGATTGGATCACCCAAGCGTTCGTCGAATATTTATTTTCTTTATCCTCAGTAGCTGCCTTACAATACAGAACCTCGATAAAATTATCGTCGCCAACCCATCCTTCGATCATATCGTGCGTAATTTTTACAAAATAGTCAGACTTGCCACCATATACGCCGCCGACGTTTGTAGGAGCATGAACAGTCAGTTCTGCCTTGGCTATATTGACAGAGTAGGTGGACTCAAACTTACCGTTCGTACCGAAAGTATAGTTATCGTTCTTAGATGTTACACTTACAGATACAGACACGCTTATTGCATCTACAAAAGAAGGCGCTGTATCTTTGTTGTAATCTATGACACCGTCATTCGTCTCATCAAAGCTGTATGTGACGCTTGCAATGTCCTCCAAGGGGTCAGTCGTGCCAAGGAGTTCGATTCCTTTGCCGCCGTGTGGTTTGCCGTCGTAGGTGCCTGTAACGTTACTCGGCATATTGACCGTCAGCGTCTGCGGAAGTATGGTAAAGCTGTATGTTGCGGTAGCTTCATTGTAGTTGTTGCCGGTGACTTTTACAGTAATAACATAAGTGCCCGCGTCGGAGATAGCGGTAAAAGATTCAACATAGTTACTTAAAACTTTGTTCTTCTCGACCTTGTATTCAACGGTTTGATCTCCATAGAGATAGGCAGCGCTGTTGATAATCGCTTTATCAACTTTGTCCTTGTCCACATGCGCTGTGCCCTTGCTATATGTGTAGATTCCTTCGTCTGCAACGTCTGTGAGTTGCGGCGTTGCCTTGTTGACGGTGATAGTGACCGTTTCCTTTGTACCTAAGTAGTTGGTACCTTCGCTGAGCGTAACGGTCAGATCAAATGTACCATACTCTCCGTCAATTCCATTGGCGGGGACGTCCTTGAAGGTGTTATTACTGTAAGAGATATTTCCGATACCTTCGAGAGCCACGCCTTCAAGCCCCTTGGCAACGGCGCCGTCATTTATTGTATGCTCTTCGCCGTCATAGGTATATGTTGTCAGAATTCTGCTTGTATCGATAGTACCCTGCGCCTTGTCAACGATGATGACGAAGGTTTCCTCGTGTTCTTCATAGTTGTTGCCGCTGACCTTGACGTGCAGCTTGTAACTGCCGGCATTCTCAATAGTTATTTTGTTGATATCCTTAGTCCACTGCAACTCGGCGACAAGACTTATGCCTGCGGGCTGCACCGTCTCCAACGCATATTCCACGTTGGCGTCGCTGTTGGCGCTGCGATATTGAATTTGAACTGCACCGGCAAAGTCTGGACTTTGGTTACTCTTATTGTATGTTCCCTTCAATTGCTTGGAATCGTCATCACCCGTTACAACCTCGATACCCTTAGCTTGAAGTTCGGGAGCGAGATCTTCTTGTTGCGGAAGTTCGATTGCGGGGGCAATCTTATTGATGGTTATCGTGTAGCTACCGCTTGCGTCCCGGTAGTTGGAGTTGCCGCTGATCGTATAGTTGACTGTGTAGCCGCCGTACTGATAATCGGTAAACTTCGGCGCGGTTGCGAGATTGGACAGGGAGTCATAGCTGTACTTGACAGAAACGCCGAGGGGACTTTCCTCTTTGCCAACACCCTTGACGGTGATCGGGTTGCCCTGTTCTTCGCCATTGTAGGGGAAGATCTGATCGTCCGCTATCACGATATAATCTGCCTTGTTGATGGTTATCGTGTAGCTGCCGCTTGCTTTGTTGTAGTTGGGATTGCCGCTGATCGTGTAATTGACGGTGTATTCACCCACATTGATATATTGCGGACAAGGAACACTGCTATCGGGGTTCACATTTGTCGTATAAGAAACAGTTGCGCCCGCCGGAGAATCGTCGCCGTCAACGCCCGTGAACGTGACCGCCGTGCCTTGTGCGGTAGCGTTATAGTCGTAACTCGAAGGCACAGTGACGGTGACTGTATATTCCGCAGGAAGAATAGTAAACGTAAATTTGAGTTCTGATTGAGAACCGTCTGCCCATTCGTAGTTTCTGGTGTCCGTCAGATATACGACAACCTGTTGCTCGCCGACTATGGTTCGCGCGTCGTCCCTGATGGACATTGTGTCGTCATCAAAACCTTCGGGGCGATAAACTTGTTCTTGCGCGGTATAGGTAAATTCAGTTTCGTTTGGCATGGGTTGCTTAACCGTTGCCTTGTCGATATAGAATTTGAGCGTGATTGCTGCTTGCTCGGAGGTCGACCACTTGTAGTTGGCGGGATCTCTAAGCGTAAGCACAACGTCGTAGCCTTCGGCTTTGACAACCGCGCCACCTTCATTTTTCGTTACCGTGTATTTATCCGTGTCGTTTATGTCGGCAATTTGATTGGTCTTGTTGTATGTCTTGTGACCGATCTCGGGGATATCCACCGTTGCTTTGCCTATCGTGACAGTGTAACTGCCTGTGTAATCGTTGTAGTTGTCGCCCGCAGATACCTTGTACCATACGGTAATGGCGCCGCTGTTGGTGGCGTCCTTTATTTCCCAAGCGCTGCCGTAGCTGCCTGTGCGGCTTGTGCTATAAGTTACACCTGTGATGTGATCGGATTTCTTCAATCCGCTGACATTATCTTCGGTGACTTGCTTAAACTTGTCGCCGCCGTCGTATGTTACGTTTACGTTATCAACTGTCGCGCTGAGGCTATTTGCCTTGTCAACACTGACATTAAATGAACCCTTAGATTCCTTGGCATTGGACGCGCTTACCTTGTAGTAAACGGTGTAGCCGTCCTCTTTCCAATCTGTAAATTCAATCGGATCGGTGGTATATTCGCCCTCTTCCGATAGGCTGTAAGTATATGTGATGTCTCCGCTATCGATACCCGAAGCCGTTGCCGTTACCGTGAAACTGTGAGGTTCGCCGTCATAGGTAAAATGCGCACGTTCGGGGATCTTAACCGTGAAATCGGAGTCATCGAGCATAACGTTGATATTAAATCTCAAATCGAAGTTTTCCGTTACATCTTCGTCGCCGAATTTGACGGCATATTTGCCGCCTTGCCAAGCAAAGTAACTGCCCAACTCGCCGTTGACAGATGTATAACGACCCGCCTCAACTTCTTTATCGCTGAGTTCGATCATACCTTCCAACGTGAAACGATTGTCCGTGATCGTGGGCGCCATGTTCCAACTTGCACGATCCGACCAGGGAGTGTTGGTTTGAACGGTAAGAGTCAGTTGCTTCTTGCCGATCACAAACTCTTCGCCGGAAACGCTGCCGTGAATATCAACATTTTTATGCTTGACAGTATAATCGGAATTCTCTATATAACTGACAGTCACGATATAAGTGCCTACGGAGAAATAATGCTCCGAACCTTGCTCGTAGCTGCCGCCGTTCTTTGTGAGAGACACGGTAAACGTAAGCTCATCATTGAGAACGCTGTCGCCGCCGAGCGTGTACCAAGTATATTCGCTGGGGTCATCCGCATAAGTAGTCCAACCCTCGGTAAGAGTGATAACTACCTGACGGGGACTGACGGTAAAGCTGCCTTGTTGATAAGTTATATCGTAATTGTCGGAAGTGTATCCGTTGACCGTAACGGTGTACTCGCCCGCGTGGTAAATGCCGCCTATTACATTGCCGCTGTATTCGTAATGCAGCTCGCCGCCGAGGGAGAGATAATTTTCGCTGTTTACGAATCCATCGTAGCTCAACGACGGCACAGGAGTCGTCTTGCCGTCATACTTGAAGCCGTTTGCGCTTACGCTGACGGTAAGAGGAGCCTTATTGACGACAAAATCATCGCTTTCAAAGGATATCTCGTAGTCGGAGGAAGTTAAACCGCTTACTTCAACGCGATAATATCCTGCTCCGAAATAACTTTGAGAATATTCTGCTTTGTCGCCTTCTTCTGTCAAACTACGAAAATAAACGTAGTTTATGCTACCGCTAAGGCTGTTAACGTTATCGCTATGAGCAAAACCGTCGTAATCGAAGGAAACGATCGGAGTCGATCTATCGCCATAGGTAAAATCTTCAACAGACGCTTTGACGGTCAGCTTTGCCTTGGAAACTTCAAAATTGTCGTTGACATATGAAACATTGTAATTATCAAGGTTTAATTTATTTATAGATACCGTATACTCGCCCGCGTGGAAAATGCCGCCGGTAAATCTGCCTGTATATGTGAATTGTACTTCCTTCAACAGTTGTTCGTCACGCTCCACTAAACCGACATTGCTTACAATAGGCTCGGCTGCGGCTCCATAGACGAAGTTGTCAACCGTTACCGTAAGAGAGAGATCGCGTTTTGCAACGGTAAAGCGGTTGTTGTCGTTTGTGACATAGTATAATGTGTAGTTGTCGGATTGCAGTCCGCTTACCGTAACGATATACTCGCCC
>CANRKK010000048.1 GCA_947631195.1 uncultured Clostridia bacterium | reverse complement strand
GCAAGAAAGGCTTTACTCTTGCCGAACTCTTGATCGTTGTTGCGATCATCGCCGTCCTCGTCGCGATCGCTGTGCCGCTGTTTGTCGGTGCGCTTAGCAAAGCGGAGGAAGCGACTTTTGATGCAAATCAACGTTCCTTGAAAGCAGCCGCCGTGTCCTACATCCTTTTGAACGATGTTGATATTTCCAAGGCTGATGGCACGACGAATGTCATTGTTGCTACAGGTACTTTTTCTGAAGATGGGAAAGATTTGACAGACGTTGATGTCAAAGTCGAGGCAACGACGACCGCGGAGGGTAAGGTGACGAATCTCGCCGCCTGGAAAGCCAAAAAGACGGAGATTGTTGTGATTGTTCCGGTGCTTGATGTCATAAAAGCAGCATAAATAGCAACCAACAGAAAGCAAGGCGGTGAAAGCCGCTAAGCGTGACCCGTATCCCGACAGGGATGTAAGGATACGGGCGGGGTCACCCGGCGGGGAAGAGCTCTCTTTTTTCTTTTCAACAGGCTCTTCCCCGCTCTTATTTTGTCTATTCACGAAAAATCTTTTGCTTCGCAAAATCTTTTTCCGTGAGGGGTTAAGTATTTTCTTTCATTGGAGCAATTCGCCCACCTGCAAATTGCTCCGTAAAAACAAGAAGGCAAAAGGTTTTGCCAAATTGTGTCGCCCTACTTCGCACTTCGTGCTCGTGCCGCGCTTAGAGAATCAGAACTTCGCGCGGGGCGGCGGAAGTGAATTCCGCCTAAGGCACGTGATTTTATTTCGCACGATTCTTTGCTCGCTCCCCCCTTGCTGTCCCCCGCGGAGCGGGGGAAAGTACCCGAGCACCGCGAGGGGGAAAGGGGGGAGTGTTGCAGACAAGCATTCAAATAATGTGCCCCCCTTCCCTACCCTCCCCCCGCGCGGAACGCGCGGGGGGAGGCAAGAATAGGGGCGGGCAGCCAAGGTGCGGCAAATGTTGTGCGCTTATGGAAAATGGCGATTTTCCAACGCGCAGTGATTTTGGGGAAGAACCCCCACCACCCGCTCCGCCGTCAGGCGGTGGTGGGGGTTGACATTCTTAAATTGCCCTCATGCGATTATAATGCGGTAGAGATTCCTCGACTAACGCTCGGAATGACACTTTAAGAATGTTGCTCGGTCGTCGACATGACAGAGGAGCCCCCTTTCGGCTCGCTTCGCTCGTGCCACTCGTCTCACACGGGTAGAACCCCGTGTTCGGGCACCGTTCGCGCGGTAAATGCGCTCACTCATGTCGCCTTGCGCCAACGGTTATCAACCGTTGGCAGGATGCAAGGCTCCACCCCGCTTTGCGGGGGGACAGCTTTTCTTGCCCGCCCCCGCGCGAGTGCGCGGGAGGCGGACAAGAAAACATGTTGCAAAAAAGAGAAAACGCTTGCAAACCGCGGAAGAAGAGGGTATAATAGAGGGCGGAGGGGAAGCATGCCCATTTTGGAGTACAAATGTCCGCACTGCGGCAAAAAGTTCGAAGAACTCGTCGGGAAATACGACGAGGCGGTCAAGTGTCCCGCCTGCGGCGGGCGCGCGGTACGGGAATGGTCCGGGGAGATGTTTTCCTCCACGGGCAAACCCGCAAAACACTGCAACGGGGACTGCAAACATTGCAGCGGTTGTTAACATCAAAAGGACGGGTATTCCCCGTCCTTTTTCATCGCCGTTTTAAGGCAGCAACCGTCTGCCGCCGAGAAAGTAACTCTCGCGCAGGGGAGTGAGTTTTTCCACCTTCGCAAAATCGGACGCGGTGTGCAGGATGTAACCCTCCCCGAGGTAGAGCGCAACATGTCCCACCCGCTCGATCCCCACTCTGTCCTTCCGCGAAGAATTGGTGAAGAAGAGGAGGTCGCCCCGCCGGATGTCCTTCCGTTCCACCCGTTCGCCCTGCACAAACTGCGTGCGCGTCGTCACGTCGAGGAGGACGCCCGCGCCGCGGTAAAAGATGTATTGCATCAGCGAGGAACAGTCGAATTGGGTCGCCGTAAAATTGCGGAGCATGCCGCCCTTGCCGTCGTGCAGGCGCACCGCGCCGTACACATAGGGCGTTCCCAAGAGCTCCAACCCCTCGTCGATCACCCGCTCGCAGCGCTCGCCGCCCCGCCCGAGCGTGACGGTCGCCGTATAGCCGCTCTTCGCGCTCACATACGCCCTTTCGCCGCGATAGCGTGTTTGATACCACTCGCCCTCCCTTCCCGATAATTTCAACAGCGTTCCCTTCTCCGCCTGCCCGAGAATGCGGCTGTCCGTCCCCGCGCCCGCGCGCACGTTCAACCCGTCGACGAGCACCGAGAGATAGCTCGCCTCGCTCTGCTTCTGCTCGGGAACGGGCTCCGGCACAGGTTCAGGTACGGGTTCGGGTATGGGTTCGGGCACGGGTTCGGGCACGGGTTCGGGCACGGGCTCGGGAAGTGCGGCTTGCGGGACGTCCGCGAAGGAATTTGCTCCGCATGCCGCAAAGGGGAGGGACAGGAGGAGCGCCCCCGCAAGTGCAACGGTCTTCCGGAATTTTCGCATAAGTTACCCCCTTGTGTGCTTTTTTCGTATTATAACAGAAGGAGCAACGCGAAATCAAGAAAAGTATGCAGGTGAGTTTTCGGCAGGAGAGGAAGGGTCAGGCGAAAGAGGAAATATGCGGAAAACACTTGATATTTCCCGCGCGCGGCGTTATAATAGAACAAAGGAGCTGTTATGGAATTTACGAGTTTTGACGGGAAAAATATCTTCATTCACGAGTGGCTCGCCGTCGAAGAGCCCAAGGGGGTCGTGCAGATCGTTCACGGAATGACGGAGCACGCCGCCCGTTACGACAGCTTTGCGCGCTTTCTCAACGAACACGGCTATTTCGTCGTTGCCGACGACCACCGCGGACACGGACTCACCGACCGCGACACGCTCGGCTACTGCAAGGGGAACATGTTTGCCGACACCCTGAAAGACGAGGCGGCGATCACCGATCATTATCGCCGCAAGTATGCGGGGCTTCCCTATTTTCTGTTCGGATTCTCCTACGGTTCCTTCCTCGCGCAGGCGTATCTCGGCAAATACGGCGACAAGATCGACGGGATGGTGATCGGCGGCAGCAGTTATAAAAAGGATGCCGAAGTCTACCTCGGCTCCCTCGTGGCGGGGGCGGGGTGCCTGTTCGGCGCAAAGAAACCGGCAAAATTCATCGAAAAGCTCTCCTTCGGCGCCTATTCCAAACAGTTTGAAGATGGGCAGTGGCTGAGCAGCGATGTTGCAAACAATCTCCTCTATGAGCAGGACCCGCTCTCGGGGTTCACCTGTTCCAATCGGTTTTATAAGGACTTTTTTAAGGGACTGCGCGGTCTGTATACCCGCAAGTATGCCGCGGCGCTCCCCAAGGGACTTCCTCTGCTTCTCATCTCCGGTGCGGAGGACCCCGTGGGCGGCAAGAGCAAAGGGGTCAAAAAACTTGCGGAATATTACCGCAAACACGGCATGAAAGACGTAAACGTGGTTTTGTTTGAAAATTCCCGCCACGAGTTCCTGAACGAACGCGCCGGGCGGGAGGAGAAGTGGGGCGCCATGCTCTCCTTCTTCGACAGACTCTTCGAAGAGAAGGCGTAACCGTTTTTCTTTTCAGTGGCAAAAAACTCCCGAGAGCCCGGGAGTTTTTATCTTTATTAAGCGGACTTCGGGACTTCAATATTCTTTCAGCCCCAAAAGAAAATCTACGGAA
Source organism: uncultured Clostridia bacterium (assembly GCA_947631195.1). Taxonomy (GTDB): domain Bacteria; phylum Bacillota; class Clostridia; order Christensenellales; family Borkfalkiaceae; genus Coproplasma. The sequence continues at coordinate 4,836 of CANRKK010000048.1, read as the reverse complement.
ACATCAAAATATCTTGCCATGTCGGCAAGCACGGCAAGAGGCGGTTCACGTTGCCCTTTTTCGTAGTGCAGGTAGGTAACGGCATTCAACCCGAGCGCAAAAGCGAGCTCCTTTTGCGTCAGCCCGTGCTCCTGTCGGAGTTCCTTTAATCGTTTTCCCAAAATGATTCTACCAGTGCACGTGCTTGGAACGCATCATATTCAAAGGGACTACGGAGCAGTGGAAAGCGATTGAGAAAGGAAACAATTGGTGCTCTGCAAGCCCTTCCGCCTTTGAGGAGGTGATTTGCATCAACGGTACGCTCAAGGGAGATGATATCGGATAAAAACGGCAGCGCACTTTCTCACGCAAAAAGGCGTCCGTCGCGGAACAGCCGCGGCGGACGCCTTTTTTTGGTTATACGAAAACCACGCGATAGTCGCGTGGTTCAAGAGAGGCTTAGCCGATGAGGTAGACAAAAGGACTCCGATTGGTGTAGAATTGAGTAAGACCTGCCAGTCTAAAAAATTTACACCAATCGGAGGATATTAAAATGCCAGAGCAAAATAATACCACAAACAGTTTAGCACAAGGTAAATATCCTTGGGGATAAATTCAATAAATAAAATCTCAATAACAGCAAGTTCGGAGTAAAGAGTGGAGAAATTTCTCTGCTCTTTTTTTATGCAAACATTGGAATGAATACGTCGCTAAGCAATGCGGCGTATAATTTTATTTGAACTATCAGGAGGTACAAATGTTATATAAAGAATGGCTCAATGAATGGCTGGAACTTTACGTCAAGGCGGCGACGAAGGAAAGAACCTATCGGAAATACCGACAGCAAGCCGAGAAATATCTCTTGCCAGCGCTCGGAAATTACGACGTGAATGCGCTTTCGGCGGTCGAATTACAAAAGTTTTTGGTGTCGCTCTCGGAGCACGGACTTGCGCCGAACAGCGTCAATTTTATTATCGCGGTTTTGAGGTCGTCCTTGAAAAAAGGCGTTCAGCTCGGTATCATAGACAGACAGTACGGCGACGCCATTGTTCGTCCGCGCGTCAGAGCGAATGCGGTTTCTTGTTTTACAAAGGAAGAGCAGAAGAAAATCGAGAACTACATATTAAGTCACGATAAGCCGTATTTGTTCGGGATCTTGCTCGCCCTTTATACGGGACTGCGGATCGGGGAACTGCTTGCGCTAACGTGGGAAGATGTAGATTTACAAAAAGGGACTATGTCGATCACCAAGTCCTGTTACGACAAATGGGAAGATGATCATTATCTCAAAGCCGTCGACACGACCAAGACAAAAAGCTCCGAACGCACGATCCCCATACCGCGGCAGATCATCGTACACATGAAAGCGTTGAAGAAGCAAACGAACAGCCGATATGTTGTCATCGGAAAAACGGAGTGGGGCGCGCAGGTGCGGTCGTATCAACGCGCATTCGAGAGATTGCTCAAAAAGCTCAATATTAAACATAAGGGCTTTCATGCTTTACGCCACACTTTTGCGACGCGAGCTTTGGAAGTCGGCGTGGACGTGAAAACGCTGTCCGAGATTTTAGGGCATCAAGATCCGTCTATCACCTTACGGAGATATACTCATTCTCTAATGGATCACAAAACGGAGATGATGAACAAGGTAGGACAGCTTTTACGCTAATAAAAAGGCGGCATTTCGTTTGCCGCTTTCGGTACATAGAATACGGTATTCTATGTATCCAAAACGAAGGAAAAGGCGGATGGATGCTTCATTCCATAGAGTGCTTGCCTCAAAAGGTCGCACGCAAAAAAGGAATTCTTGAACTTCTTTTAGGTTGGATTCCGTTGCTTGGCGGTTGGCTATTCCCTACCATGAAAACAGAATGCGGGGAAGGCGTGGATTTTTATATGTACGTCCTTGTATTCTCAAAGGAAGTTTAATTACAGCAGGGGCTTATATTTGCCCTGTCGGATATAAGCCCCTGTTTACTTTTTGATTTAAGAAAAATTTTGAGTCGGGAGATAACGAAGTGTATGTTTTGCAAAATATGTGGCAAGCCATTATTGAACAATGGAAAATGTTCTCATTGTGGGTATCAGCAAAAAGACTATGTGATTGCCGCAGATTTAGGTGTTGTGGCAGACGAAACAATTCCATCAAGTAAAGAAGAAACAGAGGCTTTACCCGCAACGCTTCCAGATTATGTAGCAAACAATTATGAACAAAATCAAGTAGCTAATTCAGAAAATCAACTTGCGTTAACGGGTATGATATTAGCCATTTGTTCAATATTTTTTACGATGCTTGCTATACCGTCATTCATTGTGAGCGTTATTGCATTAGTAAAAGCAAACAGCCTGAATGGTGCAGGTCGCTCTAAAGCTATTGCCGGGGTAGTCATTAGTAGCTTTTTAATTGTACTCTATATTGTAGCTATTATTGTGGTTTTGGTTGTGATTCCTAATTCACAGCCTTAATGGTATGCCCCACATCTTAAACAGTAATTTATGCAGAAAATAGCAAGCGGAGAATATTGCGATTGGGTTTGCATTGAGATTGTTAAAGTCCCTGATATTTCCATCCTTTTGGATCAGGCTAATACCAATAATGTAACTCAGGAATATATCGCAAGGAATAAACGTAGTTTTGCTACCCTTTTGTCTGAATTATATCAGATTACAAAAGGGGATTTTTTCGCTGACCTTTTTTTGCAAAACAATTCTTATGAATTGTTGTGGAAAGCAATACCCATACAAAATCAGACTTATAAAGCGGAAATACATTTATATTTGCTTATCCGAAGCATTGATTATAATGCGTCGGTCTTAAAGATGCGCTTGGAGAACTTAAAGTCGGTTTTCTTATCGTCATTGAATTCATTAAGATATACCGTTAAAGATATAACGCAGGACGGTAATCTCTATGAAGATACTCGAAATTTAAGCAAAGTAGCTATTGTAAAAGAAGATACCGTAGGTAATCTGCAAAGCTACTATATGAACCAATGCTATGTTTTTGATAAAATTCCCGAAGTGAACAGGGACTTTGGGATGCTTGTTGATTATTTAAGCGGAACACCGAATACGCTTATTTCCATTCAGTTGATCCCGACCTATTTTTCCTATGAGGAAAAGAGTTTCATAGAAAGAACAAGCGGGATGTTGGATACGATAAATCGCGGCGTTCACGATATGGCAATAGGGAATGTAATAAACCCCGTTGCCGAAAGATACGCCGCTAAATATAAATTTTACGAGAAGAATAAAGACTCTGCTCTTTTCTGCTACAACATTCTTGTAATGGCAGACAGCAAAGATATTATGGGATTGGCTGCCAAAATGTGCGGTCATATTGATGGAGGCAATTCCCAAGAAGATAAGATTTCTTTGCGGACAATAGAGCTGAATCGGCAAGATATTGACGTGTATCAATGTTCGATTACTTTGCCGTGGATGCTGAACGACGTGATTTTGGACAAGATGTATCAACGCTTCCCGATTTATTATCAGGAAAATTTTGATTTCAGACGACTCGTGAATATCATAACCGCCGATGAAAGCGCAGAGATAACACAGCCGCCATTACTGCGCAGTTAGAACACGATAGAAAAGAACGAAATGCGTATTATGACTTGAAAGACAAAGCAGAGCGACTTTTGGGAAAGGGAAACAGCATACAACTTAATAAACGGATAGAATCAATGTATGATAAGATATGTTCTTGTCAGATAAATCGAGCGGTTGATGTTTCGGCAATAGACGCTCAAATTCTGTCTGAGTTGACGGAGTTGGAGATAGAACTTGAAGAAGGTGATGCCGGCGATGTCATCACAAGAAAGATTACAAAAGTTATGGTTCTTGTTGAAGATCGTAACAGACAAATTACTAACGCTATAAAGAGGTGAAATTATGTCAGTAGAAAATGGAAAATGTCCGAGCTGTGGCGGTGCGCTTCTGTTGGACTCGTCCAAAGAAAAAATGACCTGCAAATTTTGCGGTCATGAGGTGGTAATACAGCAAGCGGTTCAGAAGTGTACAATCGACGGTATTGCCGACTTTGATACTCTAATGTTAAAAGCGCAAAGAGCTTTGGAGTTCGACGAAGATTTCGATAAATCGGAAAAATATTATCGAGAGGCATTAGAACTTCGTCCCGACGATTATAAAGCACTTTGGGGTACTTTTCTTTGTGAAATAGCCGCTATCAGCTACGCAAAGGGATACAAAGGATATGTGCAACTCCCGGGGGATATACCCGAAAATGTGCAAACCGCCATTCGTAAATATGGTAACAGAGCCTATAATAACGCACCCGAAGATGTTAAGCCATACTATTATAGGGAAATGCAGAGAGTTCAGAATACTTTCTTGGAACAGCCACAAGTACAGGAAAAGAAAAAAGGATGTTACATAGCAACGGCGGTTTACGGTTCATATAATTGCCCCGAAGTGTGGGTGTTAAGACGTTATAGAGATAACGATCTTGATTCCAATATATTTGGGAAAATGTTCATTAAAATTTATTATGCCATAAGCCCGACAGTAGTAAAGTTATTTGGCAAGCGCAAATGGTTCAATACATATTGGCGTAAACGGTTAGATAGAAAGGTGCTTCGTTTGAAAGAGAAAGGATATGCGGATACCCCATATGATGATAAGTATTGATTAAGACGGCGGAAATTGCTTCCGCCGTCTTTTATGCCTTGTCAAATCGCCTGTTTTGTGCTATAATATCGGTATGCGCAGAGGGTATCGGATATTGTCGGTCGAGGCGGCGGACATATATAGAAACGAACAGGAAAACGGCGCGCTCGTCGGGTATAAATTGCCCGAAAAGGGCGACGCGCGTTTTCGGCTGTTCAAGATACT
>CANRKK010000047.1 GCA_947631195.1 uncultured Clostridia bacterium | reverse complement strand
GGTGCAAACGGACACAAAGACGTCTGCCAAACCGAAGGCTGCGGCTACGAAAGCGAAGTAAAATCTCACAACCTTGATCCGGAGTATACACCGGACGGCAACAAAGGACATCACACCAACTGCCTCGATTGCGATTACGTCACGGAGACCGAACCTCACCATCACGCGGAAGGTGAACCTTTTGATGTTGAAAGAAATTCGTATGGTCAATTTACTAACCAAGGCTTGCATTACCACGATTATCGTTGCACCGTTTGCGAGGCGCGCGTAAGCGAAGAACACAAAATGGAATTTGATTGCTCGGATCCGGAGACCGAACGCTGGTATTGTACCATTTGCCAAACTGCCATCTCAACTTGGACGCACAACTTTGTTCTTGTTGCCGATGATGACGGTTATCACCACCAAGAATGTACAAACTTTCATGGAGGCAGCAACTACTGCACCTACAAGACCGAGTCTGTTAAGTGCGAAGAAAGCGGTGAAGCAATAGTCTATACTGCCGACTCCGACGCTCCGGCAAGCGGACACAGGGGAACGTGCCCATGCGGCAACGAGTTGGCGCTGGAAGCGCACGACCAGGATGGCCCGAGCGATACTTGTAAAAAGTGCGGATACAGTGGTACTCACACGCACAAAGATGAACCTGATGCAAATGGATATAAAGACGGACTTTGCGACATAGATGGCTTGCAACTGACTGATCCTATATGGACAATCGGTGCAGACGGAATTATTACCGCTTTCAAAGGCGATGAAACATACACCAAGTTGATTGTGCCTACTACAATTGACGGCATAACGGTTAAAAGTGTAGGAAAAACTACTTTGCAGTACAATAAAAATTTGACGCATATAATTGTTCCTTCGGGAATAGAGGCTGCAACAGGAACAAATCAAACATTTAAGGGTTGTTCTAACCTTCAATCAGTCATTATACTTGGATTACCAACAGCGGCTAATATTGGTACAAATGCTTTTAGAGAATGCAATTCTTTGAAAGAAATAGTTTTGCCGGAAAATGTTACCGGTTTTCATCAATATGCGTTTGGTTCTTCACCGGCAGTATCACTTAATATCACTATCTACTTTATGGGAACGAACGAACAATGGAATAAAATTCTCCCTGCTTCCGGCACCGCAGCCTTAAAGGTAATTCAAGAACAAAGCACGGTTCTCTTCTTCGGTGCGGATGATTCCGGTTGGCATTGGCAGATTGACAACGTTGTCCCCATGGCAGGAAAAAATAATAATTAAATTAGAAAATGATACTAACCCGCTTAATTTTTGAGCGGTAAGTATGGTATATAATATGTAACCTGTTGCAGGACAATTTGTAACAAGCGTACATATTGTCCGAATTGATCAAACTCATCCGAACAGTATCGGAGAGTGGGTACGCGTATGCAAAGGAGGATAGACCAATGGGGATATAAATTGTAAACTTCGGCAGAAAGTATAAATCTGCATGACAGCTTGGAAAGACAAACGCACGACAGCTTGGAAAGACAAGCAAAAAAATACAAGGAGAAATAAACATGAATACAAATTTTAAAACAATGTGTAACTTATTTTTATTTGTATTGACAGCATTGCTGATTGTTTCTCTCGCGACAGTGGGCATAATGTCCGTGAACGCACAAGAAGAGGAACCGACAGTTGAAAGTATAAGATTTACCTCTTATGCGGTCATTATGGATGTAGACGAAGAGTTTACGTTCTCGGCAGAAGTAACGTATTCGGATGGTTCTACAAGTGACGAGGTTACTTGGAGTTCAAGCAATCCCGATGTTTTGGATATTGATAATACGGGATATGCACTTGCCATAGAAGAAGGACAGGCAAGAATTACTGCTGCGGCGGGAGACGTGTCCGCATATGTTGACGTATTGGTGTCAAGTACTACGCCCCGTGCGGAGAGCATTGAGGTGTTCCCCGAGACTTTGGACATGGGTATCGGTTGGAAAACGAGAATCGGCTATACGATTTTGCCCGCTGACGCATACGACACGCGCGTAACGTGGGCTTCCAGCGCCGATTCGATAGTATCCGTTGACGACAATGGCAATATCGAGGCTCTTGCCGAAGGTAGTGCAGATATTACTGTTACAACTTTTGACCAAGATGTATCCGCAACTTGCACAGTCACCGTTTCTGCCAACCTCGGAGAAGCAACTCTTACGCCCGCCACGTTGACCACTATGATCGGACAGGTCGTGGACAATGAGTTTGTCGTTTCCGTCGATTTGCCGGAAGACGCAACAGTCGACTCCTATCAATGGCTTGCGGAGAATGACGGTATTGCTTCTTTCGATCCCAATTCCGACGAAACAGGTACGGTTTTCTCTTGGAGTTTTGGAACAACCGCAATTCACGTTGTTGTTACCGACTCTCTCGGCAACAAATATGCGGCTGACGGCTCTGTGCTTGTAACTGCCGAGTACTACTATCTCACCGGTCTCGTTGAAGATCTCCCCGATCCCACAGGTGATCCTTGGATCGAATATGAGACCGAAGAAGAGGCTCGTCAGGCAGGCGTACTCCTTGAACAAAAAGAACCCGGTCTGTTCAGCATAACTCGCGAGTTCTGGGCAAACGATTTGTTCCAGATCATTCACAACGATATGGATGAGGATTGGACTACTAAGATCACATCCACATCTTTCAGCGAAGAAGGCTCCAATATGCACTACGTTGCAAATTCCGTTGATTCCTTCGGGGTCAGCGCGCTTGGTAGTTACAATGTGACCCTTGACCTTCGCAACGGTCCCGCCAAGGTGACCATTGACGTGGATGATCTCACGGTGACGTCTATCGAGATTTCCGTTTCGAGTAGCAACAAGTATTTGCAATATGTTTCTCCCGCGTCGGAAGATCCCGAAGTTCCCGCGGTAGATGCCAAATCTATGACGCTTGATGTCAACACGCTTCCGACCGATGCGGAATACGCGCTTTCCGATGTTACGGTAACTATCCCCGAGAACGTGCAAAAATACGTATCCGCGGCTGTATCCGATGAAAACGGACTGCAAGTTGTCCTCTCTCTCCTTCCGTTGGCAGAGGATGAAAGTTTCGATACGTCTGTATCCTTCCAGCTTGCTGTCAAGGTGGAGAACGGCACAGATGACATCACGATAAATATTCTTGCGGACAACGAAGAGTATGTCGCAGTTGACAGCGTCGCGTTCGGCAAGAGCGAGTACATACTCAACGTCAACAACGGTGCCGCTCCTTGGCAAGTAGCCATCAGCGCAACGGCAATGGCTGCGGAAGAAGGCAAGACTCCTTCTGTTACAGGTATTGTCTACTCCACGAGTTCCGATCACATCTGGGTCGAATTCGACGAAGACGGAAATGCCTTTGCTCACGCAAACGCGCTTGGAACTTACACGATTACAGCGACGGCGCTCGGCGATTCCGACAAGAAGGGTATCGCAACCGTGCTGGTAACTTCTCTTATCGGCGAAGAAGAGCCGTATCAGACAGGTTTCTATCTGATCGGTCAACTTGACGGAGTGGAAGTGGGAAATTGGACTTCTATCAAACCCGATGTTCAGACGTTCGAAGGCAGCGATTTTGCCAAGTGGACGCTTTCGGATATCAGCGATGGTAATACGGTTTACAGCGGTGAATTCGATCTGCGTGCGGGAGACCGTTTCTCGATTGCCTTCCTCGGTATGGACGGCAATTGGTACGGTATCATCGATAATCAATATATGAGTTGGGAGAAATCCCAAGGGACATATTGGGAGAACGATATCAATATAGAGATGTCCGAGAACGGTCATTACGTTGTGACCCTCGATTTAAGCGGCGAGACTCCGTTCTTCTACATTTTGCGCGATGGTGACTACAACCCCGGGGCAATGGAATATGACCTTTGGCTGTATATTGTGAGAGCCGGTGATTCTTGGAATGCCGATCTTAGTCAAGAAGGCAACATTGTGGCAAGAATCGGTTATATCCACATTGTAGACGGCAAAGAACAGGGCGAACTTGTTCCTTATGAAGCGGATTCCAATGTGGTTGACTTTTATGAGTTCTTCACGTTAACTAACGAATGGCCCAATATTCAGTTTGTAACTGCATATGGCGGTGCGGATAATAATGGTATAGAAGGCGGCTCTTTCTTAAATGCAACGTGGTATGGTGACGCATACACGGTGGAGCAATCTTCTGAACCCAAGTTCTTCTCCGGTGATGCGTACAGCGAAACGGGTGAGGCAGACCACTTCACCAACCACAATGCACAACTTTATTGGGTAAGCAGTGTTGAGGGAGACATTCCCGCAGCAATGGAAGGTAAAATGACTGTGTCATTCACCTTCACATTCGACGGAAACGGCGTTCTTACGGGAGTCAAACTTGACTTCGTAACCGCCGCTGTCGAATAAATTAAACAAGGCGGACTTTCCTTCGCCTTATTGTCCCGCCCTGTCGGTTTGCCGACAGGGCGCGGACAAAATTTCCGTTCAAGTCTGCGCCGCCCGTTGCGCGGCGCAGCATTTGACGGGGTGCAAGTAAGCCTGTCGGGTTTATTTGCTTTCGGCGGTGGAGGTCCGGGGAGGGCAACAAAATGTTACGAACAAAAAAACATCATTTCATATCCATTCTTTGCGTATTTTTGCTTGTTGCGCTGTTGACCGTCTCGGTCGCTGCCTGCCGCAAGGACGATACGTCAAGAACATACTATTTGTCTCTCCAATCGGAGAATTGGCAAACATACGATTCTGAGGAAAAAATACCCCAAAGGCTGCATTTTCAGTCCGCGGGTAACGATATATACACATTGACCGTTACGCTTGCGCAGGGCGAACAGTTCTTTCTTCGCAACGCAGGCGATGACGGCAAGATCGGCTTCGACAATTTGTTCTCCGCGGCGGATCATTTGGTAAGGGGCGATGACGGTAGCGTCAAGGTGGCGCATAGCGGAACTTATGCCTTATCCTACGACCGATCGGAGAATGTATTGCAATATTCCTATACCGCGCAGCGCATTTCGTTGGAGATCACTACCAAAGCGTCCGATTTGCACGTCGGCGACAAGTATGTCTACAAGGCTGTCGTAACCTATTCCGACGGAACAAGCGCAGAAGAAACGCCCGTTTGGGCTTCGAGCAATAGTGCGGTGCTTACCGTCAATGCGCAAGGCGAAGCGGAGGCTGTTGCCGTCGGCAATGCAACGCTGACTGCAACGATAGGCGAACTCAGTGATTCGCTCGATATCACGGTGGAGCAGAGCAGTGTCGATGTCAGCGGCGTTCAACTCGACGAGCGAACAATTTCTTTGGAACTCGGCGAGGAACGGCAGCTTACCGCGACCGTTCTGCCTTTGGAGGCAAGCAGCAGGCTCGTAACGTGGAGCGTGGATGACGACGATGTTGTAACCGTCGATCAATACGGCGTCGTTACCGCTGTCGGCTACGGCAAGGCTATCGTCACTGTCAGCACGGCGCAGGGCGGTTACACCGACCAATGCGAGGTGACGGTGGTGAGGCACGTGGAATCTATCGGTTTCGGCGAAGATTCCATCACAGTGGTGGCAGGAGCCGCCGCGCGGCAAGTAACTCTTGTATTCTCTCCCGTTGACGCCACCGATACGGCTTACACATTGTCCGTCACGAGCGGCAATGAGTTCGTCTCCGTCCAAGACGACGGCTCGGGCGTTGTGTCCGTCAAGGGCATAGCGGCAGGTACAGCCACGCTCACGGCTACCTCTGCGGAGGATCCTTCCCTTGTGGCAACCTGCACCGTCAATGTGCTTGCCGAGGGCGCCGTTTTGGCGGATATGCAAGGCAGCGCGCAGGTATTCATCGGCGCTTCGACCGATTTGTCGGTATCTCTCATCAACGGCGAATTGTCCCGCGTCGAATGGTCCGTTGCCGATAGCGATGTGGCTACCGTTTCCGGCGATGGCGATACCGCCACGATTACCGGCGTAAACTTCGGCTCTACTGTGGTCACGGCTGCCGTGTACGACGCCGACGGCAACGCATATTCAGCCGAGTGTAACGTTCTCGTAACCGACGAATATTTCTTCATCTACGGTTACGGATTGGGCAGCGACGATTGGGATTGGTCTTTCGTCACCGATCGTGATGGCGCCGCGCAAGCGGACGTGTTGATGCGGGAGCAGCAGCGGGGCGTTTACTCCTTGACGCGCTATCTCACTCCCGACAACGGCTTTCAGATCATCTTCCCTCGTGTAGACAACTTCAAGCAGCACGACGACGCCACGGACGAGGATATTTGGGACAAGAATATCCCCTCTCAATTGGTGGACGCGAGCTATTACTACGACGCCGCCCGTTCCGACAATAGTTATATCACCAATGCGGTGGATCATTTCTGCGTCAACGCTCCCGGTGTATACAAGGTGACGTTGGATCTCACCGGCGCCAAGGCGCGGGTGTACATCAATTTGGTGTCCTTGGGCGTTCGGTCCGTAGACGTCGCTCTGTCGCAGGGGGACTACGTTCTCCGCAGCGGCGGCAGTGCAACGTTTGCTTTTACCGTTACTCCCTTCAATGCCGATTACGCGGAGTCGGATATCTCCGTTACGCTGCATTCCGACTACGCCGATTGCACCGATTTCGTCAGCTGCAAGCTCGACTTCGCGCAGAGGCAATTTGTCGTGCAGGTCGGCGGAACGATAACGCAGCAGTTTACTGTCGAGGTAAAGATAGCGATTCGCGGAGCGGAGTCGTCGGTGGGGCTTTATGTCTTGCCCGACGGCGACACCGAGACTGCTGTGCGCTCGATACGTTTTGAACACGATAGTTACCAAGTCAACGTCAACAACGGCGTTGGAAATTGGACGACGACCGTCAAGGCAACCGTCAATTCCGACGCTACCAATCAACAAGTGCGTTACTATGACGTGACCGATTACTCCGCGCTGTTGTCTCATTCTTCCGAAGAGCGTGCCACAGTCGATCCCGTCACGGGGCAGATTACCGCACGTTCTCTCGGTACAATTAAAATCAAAGCGGTGTCTCTTGCCGATTCGTCTGTCTCGGCTGTCGTCGATGTGTTGTTCTATTCCGATCAATTTTATTTAATTGGTTTATTGTACGGCGGATGGACGGCGTTTGGTCAGGACGTAACGACTACCGCGGGGACCTCTCGGCAGCAATATACCTTTACGCAGGTAAGCCCTTCCCGATACACATTTAGATTTACCCCGTCTGCTGCGGGGGACAATGCGAGCGGTTTTAAGATTGTGTTCCTCGGTATGGACCCCGATACCTGGACGGGCGAGATCAGTACCGTCAATCTTGTAGAAGAGCTAAGCGATATCAACTACGGCGGTTGGTCGAGCGGATATGACGTCGCAAACGGCGATCATAACAATATTGTTTTCGTCACCCGTGTCGAATACACTCTTACGATAGACCTGTCTATGCACAGACCCGTGCTGCTCATCGATCGCTCGGACAAGGACGTCGCCGACGACTATGTGTTGAGGTTCAGCGGAAGTACGAATTTGCAGCTCGGCGAAGAGGCAACGGCACGGCTTTTCACCGTTCCGTTTGAGAGTTTCCGCGAGGACGAAGTGGACGTTTCCTACCAAGGTAACGAAGAGGGCTACATTACTCACTCCTATGACGCGGCTACCAATACGCTTACCTTCACCGTCGCCAAGCAGAATCATAGCGAGGACAAGACAGTGACTGTCGCGATCAAGGTGGGCGATACCGTCAACAACCTTACCTTCACGGTCGTCGCCGAACATCATCTTCAATTGACCTGGGACGATACCCATCATTGGTATCGCTGTACAGATAACGGCTGTTCCTATTTCGAAGACAGCAACGGCGTTGCCGGTGTCAAGTCTCCGCACGAACAGCAGCAGACCTATACGGGCACTGCCGAAGGACATTACTACGCGTGTTCCGGTTGCGGAGCGGAGTTCGGCTTGGTGCCGCACGTCTATCAATTGAATGACGGTGTATTCGATTTCTCCGAAGGTATGGAGCAATGTTCCGTTTGCGGATATCATATCTTCGAGATACAGGGCAACACGTTGAAGTCCTATTGCGGCAATGCGGCAACGGTAATTGTTCCGGATAACGTTACCGTCATCGGCGATCACGCCTTTGACGGACATTCGGAACTAACAACGCTTACGTTCTCTCGTCAGGTGTCCGAGTTTGGCGATTATGCGTTTGCCGGATGTACCAATCTGACGAGCGTTCAGATGACCAACTATCTTACGAAGATAGGCGAACATGCTTTTGACGGAACGGCGGCAAAAATCAATTGGGGACGCGCGTTGATTATCCGTGAATTGGGTGACTATGCCTTCTACGGATATCTGGGTACAAGTATAGAAATACCGAATACAATAGGATATATTCGCACGGCGTGCTTTGCAAATTCTCGGCTTGAACACGTCATAATTCCAAATTCCGTTCTGATTTGCGAGTCGATGACGTTTCAATATTGTACTTCGTTGATAAGCGTTGAAACAGGTGAGCAGTTAGATAAATTTAGTGGCGGTCAATTTACGGGATGTACTGCGTTGGAAACGGTACTGATAAGGGGGACGAACTTTTGGCAATTTGCCGGGGGTACTTTTAGCGATAACCCCGCGCTGAAAACGGTATATATCACACGTCCGCTCGATCAGATCCTTAAATGCGGTTGGCTATTTACTAATGGAAATCTCGGAAGCAACTCTGTTTTGAAGGGAAAAGTATTTGTTTATTCCGCGGAAGATCCCGGCGACGATCCTTGCGGTGATGAGGACTCCAATTATTTTGGTTATTTCCGCGATTGGATAGCGGGTTGCTGGCATTGGGACGACAGCGGCGAACACGAACTTGACAACATCGTGTTCTGGAAGCCCGAGCAAGCCCCCGCGGCAAACTTCGATATGCCCGCCATTCTTCCGCAGAAGCGGTATTTGTGACCTTTACGTTACGCCCCGAGCGTCCCTCGCCCCGCAGCCGCGCGGCTCGGGAACGCTTGCGGCGTGCTTAGCGGCAAATCGCGCGCCCGTGAGATTGTATCTTCTGTTCTCTGAATTCCATCATATTTAACGATTTTCTTACGGGCGCGAGATTTATTTGTAACTTTCCGTTGCGGCGTACCGCTCGATTGCCGCAACAATAACAAAAGGATTGCCATTTCGGCAAAAAAGATACTTGCCCTGCGGGACGTCCGCAGGGCATTTCATCTCCGACCGTTATATTGTCGCCATATGACGTAT
>CANRKK010000046.1 GCA_947631195.1 uncultured Clostridia bacterium | reverse complement strand
CCCCTCAGTCACCTATCGGTGACAGCTCCCCTTGCTAAAGGGAGCCAAGGGGTGCCGTTTCATCCGACCCCGAGCAGCCCACGGGGGGATTATCTCGGGCTCCGCCCTCGAAATGACACGGAGTAATGGGCGCGGTACATATTTTAAATTGCGGCGGTATTATTTAGAATTGCGGCGGACGTTCCCATATATTTTTTACAATATTGGGGGGGTGGGCGGGACAAAAATAAAAAAGAAAAAGCAACGTGACGTTGCATCCGTGTTTCTTTATTGCGATAACGCTTGATTTGTTTTTTCGCACGTCAAACTTAAATGACAATCCCCTCAGTCACCTATCGGTGACAGCTCCCCTTGCTAAAGGGAGCCAAGGGGTGCCGTTTCCCGCAAAGCGGGAACCCTCGGCAGGGCAGCGGCGGCGAAGCCGCCTCGCGCGAAATGACAAGGCTTAATTTTCTCCGTTATAAAATGTGCGGGCGCGCCGAACGGCGCGCCCGCTAATAATTTTTACATTATAAAACTGTATTTACAAAGTCTACAAGCGAGCAGAACATTGCCCTTACGAAGTTAGCGGTGGGTAGAAGCGAGTTATGCAAGGCGCGCGAGGAAAACCCGAAGGAGTGTACAAAGATGTACATAACTGAGGGTTGCCGCAGCGCAACACAGCAGAACGACGCTTATACACGCCGCCCGTTGTATGCAACGGGTCAGAAACGAGCAAGACAAGGAGCGTGCGTAAGCGACGACGGGCGCGTACACAGAAGTACGTAACCGAGGAGCGCGCAAACGCAACACAGTATTGCGAAGTTTATCACCCGTTGGCGGCAGCTTAAGTTGTGAGCAGGAACATCGCCAAAAACAGCGCCGCAATAACCCACATAACCGCGGACACTTCCTTGATTTTGCCCGTGCAGACCTTGCAGATTATGCAGGAGATTATGCCCACTCCTATGCCCTTGGATATGCTGAACCCGAACGCCATGACGGCGACCGTGAGGAACGCGGGCAGGGCCTGTATGGGTTTGGACCAATTGATGTTTACGACCGAGCTCATCATGAGCACGCCCACCCAGACGAGCGCGGCGCTTGTGGCGCAACCCGGAATTATTTTTGCCAGCGGGCTTAAAAACAGCGCGACCGTAAAGCAGACCGCCGTCACCAGAGAGGCAAAGCCCGTTTTGCCGCCCGCCGCAACGCCCGAAGATGATTCCACGTAGGTCGTTACCGTGGTTGCGCCGAACACCGCCCCCGCGCAGGTGGCTATGCTGTCGGAGAGCATGCACTCGTTCATTCTGAGGGGGTTGCCCTCGGCGTCGAGCAAATTGCCCTTGGCGCACGCTCCGTAGAGGGTGCCTATCGTGTCGAACATGTCGAGCATGCACAGCGAGAGCGCGGAAGTTAAGAGCAATACCGCCAGCGTGCCGCCGTTTTGGTTGGGCGTGTTGAGATATCCGCTGAAATTAAAGCCGCTTGCAAATACCTGCCCCACCGATTCCTTGCCCCAGTCGCCGAACGCGACGAAGGGGTTTTCCATCGAAAAACTTTGGAAGAAGGCAATACAGCCCTCATCCTTCCATATGCAGCCTATGCCCATGAGGATATAGTAGACCGCCGTGCAGCCGAGTATGCCCCAGAGTATGCTGCCCTTGACCTCCTTGTGGGAGAGAATGGCTATCGCTATCACTCCGAACAGCGCGATTGCCGCGCCGACGTAGCCCGTATAGCTTGCTTCGGGAGCGAGCACGTTGAAGGAGGCCAAGCCTATGTTGCCCTCCGTTATGGAGACGAGCCCCGCGTTTTTGAAGCCTATAAAGGCGATAAAGAAGCCTATGCCCACGGGAACGGAGAGTTTAACCTCCTCGGGAATGGCCTTTAAAATCTTTTTTCTGAGGCCCGTAGCCGTGAGGAGAATGAAGATTATGCCGTCCAAAAGGACGAATATCATTGCGTTCGCGTACGTGAGGCCGAACCCCGAGCCGAGCAGGGTGCCCGTGACGTACACCGTTGCCCCCAGCCCCGATGCCTGCGCGAGCGGCATTTTTGCAAGCAGCGCCATAAGCGTTGTGCCCACTATGGCGCCGAGGCCCGTGGCTATGTACACCGCGTTGAACGACACGTATGCCGTGTTGTACATGCCCGGAACGACCAACAGCGCATACACTATGGACATAAAGGTCGTCAGCCCCGCTATTACTTCCGTCTTGTAGTCGGAGCCGCTGTTTGTGATTCCGAAAAATTTGTCTACCTTGCCGAAAAAGCCCTTGTAGCGGCTTGCGGTTGAAAGGTCTTGTCCGCCTTGTCCGGGCGCGTTGTTTTGTTCGCTCATAAAATTTCCCCTTTAGTTAGCAAGTTATTATAACATATAAAAACCGCCCCCGCAAGTACCATTTTAAACTTTGGGGGCGATTTTTGAAATTTTTTTACCGAAACTACTTTATCAAAGCGGCGCGCATTGCGTTGAGCACGGCGAGCAGCATCACTCCGACGTCGGCAACAACCGACACTATCAAGGGGAACGGGGACACGGCAACGCCGCAGGCGATCAGAGTCGCCAACACCATGTCGCAAATCATAAGTCCGAATTTTACGAACAGGGAGCCGACTATATTTTGCACCACTATCCTGCGGGCGCCCTTGGCTATCCGCCTGCCTGCGGGAATGAGCGAGATACTGTCGGAGACGAGCACTATGTCGCTGGCCTCTATGGCCGCGTCCGAGCCGACCTTGCCCATGGAGATCGCGCAGTCGGCGGCGGTCATGACGGGCGCGTCGTTTATGCCGTCGCCCACGTAGATGAGTTTTCCGCGCTGTTTGAGTTCGGCCGCGCGGGCGAGTTTTTGGTCGGGCATCAGCCCCGCCATACAGCCGTCTATGCCCGCCTCCGCGGCTATGGCTTCGGCGCGCTCCCGCCTGTCGCCCGTGAGCATTTCGGTGTAGGTTATGCCGCCCGCTTTGAGCGCGGCGACGGCCTCCTTTACGCCCGCCTTTATGCTGTCGTCAATCTCGATGACCCCCACATATGCGCCGTTTAACGCGACGTACACGAGGGTGGAGACGCTGTCCGCTTTGGGGAAAGCTATGCCGTTTTCCTCCAATAGCAGCGCGTTGCCGCAGAGCAATTCAAGCCCGTCCGCGGTGCACTTTACACCCCTGCCCGCGACTTCGGAGGCGTTTTCCACGGCTATATCCGCGGGGATATCCGCGAAAGCGGCGGCTATGGGGTGGGAGGAATATTTTTCGGCGGCGGCCGCAAGTTTAAGGGTCTTTTCGTCGGTGTACGCCTTTATTTTGAAGGAACCCTCGGTCACGGTGCCCGTTTTGTCGAAGGCCGCGACGGTGGCGAGGGCGAGTTCGTCGAGGCAGGTGGAGCCCTTGACGAGTATGCCGAAGCGGGCGCAGCGGCCTATCCCGCTGAAATATGACAGCGGCACGGAAATGACGAGCGCGCACGGGCAGGAAATTACGAGGAAAGTGAGTGCGTTGTAGACCCATTCGACAAACAGGCTCGCCCAGCCCGCCGCGGGATTGAAAAGATATATGGCCGTGGGCACGGCAAACGCAACCAAAACGGCCGCTACGCACACCGCGGGGGTGTAGTATTTTGCAAATTTGGAGATGAATTTTTCGGGCTTGGACTTTTTGGCCGTGGAATTTTCCACAAGCTCCAGAATCTTTGCCACGGCGGAATTTTTATATTCGCGGATCACCTCCGCCTCCACCACTCCCGACAGATTTATGCCGCCCGAAAGAATTTCGTCGCCGGGGGCCGCGGGTTTGGGCAGGGGCTCGCCGTTGAGGCTCTTTAAATCGAGCGTGGTTTCGCCCTTGGTTATCCTGCAGTCAACGGGGACCTTTTCGCCCGCCTTAATCAAAATTACGTCGCCCGTTTTTAGGTCTTCGGGGGATACGGTGCGGTATTCGCCGCCGATAATTAAAGTCGCCGTATCGCTTTTGAGGTCCATGAGGTCGGTTATTGAGCTGCGGGAGGCCCCCACCGCCACGGACTGCAACAGCTCGCCGAGCTGATATAAAAGCATTACCGCAACGCCCTCGAAAAAGCCTTCGCCCGTGAATATGCCCAATAAAATCGCGCCGACGGAGGCTATCGTCATCAAAAAGTTTTCGTCGAATATCCTGCCCTTTGCAAGATTTTTTACGGTGTTTACAAGCACGGGATGGCCCACGGCGAGATAGGACAGGCCGTAGAGTACGTAGACGCAAATTTGCGCCGCGGGAGTCTGCCCCGCGTAGCCCGTCAGGTCGAGCACGAGGGCGGGGACAAACAATATTACCGCGCATATGAGGCAGATTATGTCCTTTTTATGCTCTTTGAAAGCGCTCTTTTTTTGTCTGCCGTCGACTATTTTTACGTCCTCGAAGTGGGTTATGGTGTAGATTGCCTTTTGGCGGGCTTCGGGCGAGGCGGCGTTTAAGATCACGCGCATGTTCATAAAGTCCACAACCGCCTCCACGCCGTCTATTTTGTTCAGCTCCTCTTCGAGTTCGCGGGCACAGTTGGCGCAGCACAGGTTTTCTATCTTTATCTTTTCGCCGAAAACGCGCTCCTGCACGGGCGCGGCGGCCTCCTCAACCACCTTGACTTCCTCAAAATGATTGCATACGTCCTTTACTTTTTCGAGGACGGAGGCCTCGCAGTCAACTATGACTTTCTGCGCCATAAAGTCCACCGTAACGGCATTTACGCCGCCGAGCTTTGCTATCTCTTCCTCCAATTCGCGGGCGCAGTTGGCGCAGTCCAGCCCCGCTATGCGTATGGTGTTATTCATTGCAGTTCAAGTGCTCCTTTGCAAGTTCCATTATGGTTATCACGTGCCAGTCGGACACGGAATACAGTATCTTTTTGCCCGAACGGCGGCACTTGACTATCCGCGCGGCCTTTAAAGCCCTGAGCTGGTGGGACACGGCGCTCTGGTTGCCGCCCACCGCCTCCACTATGTGGTCCACGCAGAGTTCACCGCCCGAAAGCGCAAACAGTATCTTCAGGCGGGAGGGCTCGCTTATCGCCTTGAAACGCGCGCCCATCTCCTCTATCTGCCCGTCCGAGGGCATTTTGCCGAGCGCCTCTTTGAGCCGCGCCTCGTGCAGTTGTTCTTCGTTGCACACCGTCATATCCCGCTCCTTTTATATGAATACTTATTCATATGATAATAATATAATAATACGCCTGACGGGAATTTGTCAAGCGTTCGGGGGAAAAATATCAAATAAAAAAATAAAAAATAAAAATTATAAATTATAAAAACGGGAAAAAGGGCAAGAGCGCGTTTATGGCTATGCCGCCGAGATAGGAAATGACGTATAGAACGGCGAGCATGGCAAGGCCCGACTTGATGAGTTTGGGGTTTTTGAGAAGGATCATAAAGCCCATGCCCGCGTTTACCGTAAGCCCCGCGGTCATGCTGCCGAAAAGTATTATGCCGTTAGAGTAGGCCGAGGTGAGTATCACGCTGGACGCGCAGCTGGGAATCAGGCCCACCGCCGAGGTTATCAAGGGCTGGAGATAGGGATTTACGGCAAGAGAGGCGGCTATCCTGTCCTCCCCCACCCAATAAATAAGCGCGCCGAACAGAAAGTTTATCGCAAAGAGGTAGGCGGAAATTTTTAATGCGTGCAACAGGGGCAGCAAAAAGTAAGTTTTCCACGGCGGGTCGCCCTCGTGCTCGTGACCGCAGGAATATCCGGGGGCTTTTTCCGCGGTCTGCTCCGCGGCGGTCTTTTCCCCCGACAAGATTGCGTTTGCGGCATAGCCCGTGGCGAGCGCCAACACGAATTTGATGAGCAACAGGGGCAGGACGGCCGAGAGGGAACGCGCGCTGGTGACGTTGGAAAGAAGCAATATTACCGCCTCGTCGGACGTGGCGATAAACACGGCGAGCAGAGTGCCCGTGCGGATATACTTCTTTTCGTAGAGCTTTGCGGCCATCACCGAAAATCCGCACAGCGGGACGAGCCCTGCGGCGGAACCTATGAGGGGCGCAAAATTGCCCTGTAAAATTGTGCGGTCGTTGAACACCCGCGTCCTGTGCTCTATTACCTCTATAATTATATAGATTACTAAAAGGAAGGGCAGAACTTTTAAGGTGTCTATGATCGCGTCGACAAAGACGTTAAGCATTGCATTTTTTTGGAGGCGCGGCCGTAAACAAAAACCCCGCCTGCGGGGTTTTTGACGCCTATCTGGATTTCTTTTTGGAAGTTTCTTTCTTTTTGGGGCGGAGCCGCTCCATTCTGTCCTGCTCTTCGGGATAGGGCAGGGGAACAAAATCCGCGTCCTTTTTGCCCGTGTTGATATAGCCGCCGTCGCGCGAAAGAAGGGTGAGGCGGGTTTCGGAATCGAAGATATAGAGCCTTGAAAGGTCGACGGAGAGCTTTATCTCCTCCCCCTTGGCGCCCTCGGCCGCATAAGTCACCAAAACGGGACTGCCGCCCACCGTGCACTCGGCGTAGGTTACGCCGCTGTCCTCCTCCGTTTTGCCGAGCACGCCCGTAAGTTCGCCGCTTGCGGAAGTTTTTATATCCTCGGGACGGACCCCGATTATTACCGTTTTATCCTGCCCCGCATAACTTAATATATCGGTAAACCTGCTTACCGTGTTTTGGGCGAGGGGAAGCCTGCCGCCCGCAAATTCGGCGGCGTAGCCCTCCCCGTCCTTTACGATTTTTGCGTCCTTGAAGAAGTTTATCGTGGGCGAGCCTATAAAGAAGGCGACGTACGTGTTTGCGGGATAGTCGTAGAGATTGGCGGGGCAATCGATCTGCTGCACGAAACCGCTCTTTAACACCACGAGGCGGGTGCCTATCGTGAGAGCCTCGGAGAGGTTTTTGGTGGCATAGATAAAGGTGCCGTTCATTCTGGCCTGCACGTTTATTATTATATTGAGCATATCGCGGCGGAGCTCCTCGTCAATGCCGGCAAGCGGCTCGTCCAAAAGATAGAGCTTGGGCTCCCTGACCATCGCCCTGCCCACCGCAACGCGCTGGCGGGCGGCGGAATTGAGCACCTTGGGCTTGCGGTAGAGCAAATCGGTAAGCCCCAAAATGGCGGCCGCAGATTTTACGCGCTGGTCGATGAGCGCCTGCGGAGCCTTCCTCAGCCTTAAACCGAAAGCCATGTTGTCGTAGACGTTGAGCGAGGGATAGAGAGTGTCCTGCTTGAACACCATTGCGACGTCCCTGTTTTTGGGGTCCACTTCCGCCATGTCCTTGCCGCCTATCAAAACGCTGCCCGCAGAGGCTTCCTCGAGGCCCGCTATCACCTTTAAAAGGGAGCTTTTGCCGCACTTTTCGTTGCCGACAACAACTATAAACTCCCTGTCGTCCGCCTCGAGCGTGACGTTGTAGAGCGCAGTTTCGCCGGAAAGGTAGACTTTGCCGACTCCGTTTAAATTTAAACTTGCCATGTGTTTATCCGCCTGTTTAATAAATGGGTTTTGTATGTTACTATAATAGCACACGGGGGGCAAGATTTCAAAGTGCTTTGAGGGGAAAAAGAAAAAATTTTTAAAAATAGGGCGGCGAAGGGAAGAACTTTGGGCCCTGCCGCGGCCAAATCGTTGAAAAAAATCACGGAATATGTTATTATAGCCGTATGGCAAAGACAGATTACGACAAGCTGATGCGCGAAAAGACCGCCTCCTTCGGCGAAAAAAAGAGCCTTCTTTTACACTGCTGCTGCGCCCCCTGCTCCTCCGCCTGCCTCGAGAGGCTGAAAGACAGCTTTGACATAACCGTGCTGTTTTATAATCCCAACATAGAGAACGAAGAGTACGGGCGGCGGAAAAGCGAGTTGGTGCGGCTTATCGAAACCACGGGCGCGGCAAAAATTCTGGAGTGCGGCCACGATACTGCCGAATTTTATGAGGCGGCGGCGGGACTTGAAAACTGCCCCGAGGGCGGCGAAAGGTGCTTGAAGTGCTTTGAACTGCGGCTTAAAAAGACGGCCGAACTCTGCCTGTCGGGAGGATACGACTACTTTACCACCACGCTGACGATAAGCCCGCTTAAAAACGCGGAGGCGATAAACGCGATAGGCATGCGGCTGGGCGGGGACAGATGGCTGCCCTGCGACTTTAAAAAGAGAAACGGATATCTGAGGAGCATAGAGCTTTCCAAGGAGTTCGGGCTGTACCGCCAAAATTACTGCGGCTGCATATTTTCCCTGAGGGACCGCCCAAAGGCTTGAAAAAAGCGATAAACTGTGATATAATAGAGCAAAATCGGTTTGCGGGGTATCAAAATGGATATTAACAGATATTCGCCGTCCTACGGCTTGAATAAAAAACATTTCGTTAAAATTTCGGACTTTTCCACCGAGGAGCTGTTTGAAATTTTGTATGCCACCAAGGCAATGAAATCCAAATTTATCGCGCACGAGGACACGCGTATTCTGACCAACGTGACCATCGCCCTGCTGTTCGGCGACACCTCTTTGAGGACGCGCTCGGCTTTGGAGATAGGCGTGAGACAGCTTGGCGGCGTGTGCGTGAATTTGCCGTACAGCGAAAAGGATATGCGAGCTGGGGAAAATATAGAGGATATAGTGAACGTCATCTCCCGCTACGGCGTGGGCGCGCTTGTCACCCGCGGCATACCGCAGAGCGCGCTGGACGAATTTTGCGCCGTTTCAAGCATACCTATAATAAACTCCACCAACGAGACGAGCATACCGCTGCAGACTGTGTGCGATTTGTTCACCATCTGGGAAAAGCGCGGGCGGTTGGAAGGGCTGAAACTTGCGTATATAGGCAAGGGGTCGGCAAACGCGCAGTCGCTGATTCTCGGCGCGATCAAGTGCGGAATGGAAGTTGCTATGGCCACGCCCAACGAGTTTGCGTTAAAGCGCTCTGCGTTAAACGCGATAAGACAGTTCGGGCACGTTTTAGCGACAGACAATCCCGTGGACGCGGTGCGCGGCGCGGATATTGTTTATACCGACAGCTATAACTACCACTCGGTTATAACCGAAAAGGAGAGAGAACTTTTGCGGCCGTACTGCGTGAATACCTCGCTTATGTCCGTGGCAAACCACGGGGCGCACTTTATGCACTCCCTCCCCGCTTGCAGGGGCGTTGAGGTGACCGCCGAGGTAATAGACGGCAAAAACAGTCTTGTGTTGGACCAGGGTGAAAACAAATTGCATACCGTAAAGGCTATTTTGGCTCTGCTTGTAAAATAGCGACATGTATTAAGTTTTTTAAAGCCGCGCGGCAACTGCCGCGCGGCGATTTTTTTGACTGGCGTGACTATTTTATAAGGTCGCTACGCGACAGATTCTTCGTCGGGCTGCGCCCTCCTCAGAATGACAAGAGAGGGAAGGCCCCTCCGCGAAATGACAATTAGGAGAGTATGCGCGCATACGGTTTAATGGGCGGTGCATTTTAAGGCGCGTTCCACACTGCCAAGAGCAGCCACGGGGGGACGAGCGCGGAGTTCTCAAAACAGCACAGTGCGCTGTTTTGCCGCGCGAGATGAGTGAGCGCATACG
>CANRKK010000045.1 GCA_947631195.1 uncultured Clostridia bacterium | reverse complement strand
GTAAATCTTTCGTTGACTTCGTTTATTTCGTTTGCGGCGACTTCCGCTTTTTGACGCTCGATGGGAGCAAGTATATCACTCACGGTAGGAAGCTTAGCCTGCACTTCTGCGATGATCTCACTATATCTTGCTTCTACCGCAGATATCTTGGAGGCATATTCCTCGCGAATATTTTTTTCTTGCGCCGTGCGCTCTGCCTTTTCGTCATCGGAAAGCGCGTCGTAAGCCGCTTTCTTCTCGTTGTAATCGCGAACCTTGGCTTCGTACTCGGTTTTGGCAACTTCGAGGGCTTGTTTAGCTTCGATTTGAACTTTCTTTTTGCCTTCCTTACCCAAGTTTTCCGTACCCAAGCGATAGCTCAGATTGCCGTTGATCTCCTTACGTTTTTCGGCATATTCCTGCTTGATTGCCTGCAACGCGGAGGGTTGAAGCACCACTTCTGCGATTTTGGCTTCCATTTCCTTTGAAAGGGCGCCCGTTTCCTTCTTTTTGAGTTCATTGTAGTGCGCTATCAAACGATTGGTAGAACGTACCGCATTGGCTCTGTCGAAATAAGACCCAAGGAACACGTCGTGTTCGGGCAACGGCGTTACCACTGCTTTATTTTCAACATTGACGGATATCTTTTTGAAATCAATCGCCAACGAAACATCGTCGCCGATATTGTGTTCTTCACCGTCCAGCATAAAGAATGTTCTCGTGCCGATCTGCAAGTGAGTGATACGTGATCCGTTGATGGCTTCTTCATCTACCACTTTGGCAACGAGGTCGCTTCCGCCTTCGTGAAGCGCGTTTGTGGGAATAAGCAATGACGCATTGTCAAATTTGCGGTCTCCCACTTGTTCGGCAACAGCTTCGGGCAAATGCACCTTTGTGCCAAGGACTGTCATTTCCGCGCCGTCTAACTGCACGTCAAACACGTTGTCCGTGGGAACGCGCGGCGCGATTGTATGCTCTGTTTCCGCGTCGAAGAAGTGAGCTTTGCTCATATCGAATGCCACGTTCACGATGTCTCCTCGTTTGC
The DNA here is from genome assembly GCA_947631195.1 of uncultured Clostridia bacterium. Lineage (GTDB taxonomy): Bacteria > Bacillota > Clostridia > Christensenellales > Borkfalkiaceae > Coproplasma. The sequence continues at coordinate 9,128 of CANRKK010000045.1, read as the reverse complement.
TGTCGTGCACGCCGCCATACTGTTTGACAATAAGGCGAGTACCGCTGTCGGCGAGATCGCTTATTTCTGTGTTCATATCGCCGTAAATAAGCGTTTCGTTACCCAGCTCTTCGAAAATGGATATTTTGATAGGGATCACGTTGTTGCTTTTGGCAACGATCTCAGGGTCTACCGACATGTGTTCGCAACGCAGACCGACGATGACTTTCTTGTCGCCATTGAAATACTCCGGACGAACTTTGAGCATCTGATGGAAGGGAACTTCCAACACCTTTTCCACGCCGTCGAACTTTACCTTGACGATGTCGCCTTCGCGTTTCAACGTCGCCTCGAAGAAGTTCATTTGCGGCGTTCCTATAAAGCCTGCGACGAACTTGTTCTCGGGATAATTGTAGAGGTTCTGCGGAGTATCGATCTGCTGCACATAACCCATGCTCATAACGACGATACGAGTACCCATCGTCATAGCTTCCACCTGGTCATGTGTAACGTAGATGAACGTCGTGTTCAGTTCGTTATGCAACTTGGCGATCTCCGCGCGCATTTCCGTACGCAGCTTTGCGTCAAGGTTGGACAGCGGTTCGTCCAACAGGAAAACCTTGGGCGTACGAAGTATCGCTCTGCCGAGAGATACGCGTTGGCGCTGTCCGCCGGAAAGAGCCTTGGGCTTGCGGTCGAGATATTCTTCGAGGCGCAGTATCTTTGCCGCCCAAAGAACTTTTTTGTGAATTTCCGCTTGCGGTACATGTCTGAGACGCAGACCGAAAGCGAGATTTTCATAGACCGTCATATGAGGATACAGAGCATAGTTTTGGAATACCATTGCTATATCTCTGTCTTTCGGTTCCATACGGTTTACAAAGTTATCGCCGATGTACAATTCGCCGGCGGTTATCTCCTCCAAGCCCGCGATCATGCGAAGCGTAGTGGATTTTCCGCAACCGGACGGACCGACGAAAACGATAAACTCTCTGTCCTCTATTTCCATATTGAAGTCGTTTACTGCCTTGACTCCGTTAGGATATACCTTGTATATGTGTCTTAAACTTAAATTGGACATTTATTATTTCCTCCGTTTACTTGTAACTGATTTTGTTAGGCAGCCTTTAACACTGCAAAGGCCATGGGTGGCAATTTAAGAACGCCGTCTTTGAGAGAGGCTATTTTATCTACGGACAGTGTGCCCGCAATTTTTACATTGCCACTGATGTATTGAGACAGTTGAATTGAGCTTTCCTCATTGTGAGACAGGTTGACGGCAATGTAAATGACGTCGTCGCCGCTACTCTTCGATACGATCCCGACAAATTCTCCGTTATACACCACTTTGCCGTAATTGCGCGCTATCTGCGGAAAAGCGCGTCTCAACGCGTTTGCACGAGTGATGTAGTTGAGCAACGAATCATCGTTTTTGAGATTTTTGTTAACGTCACCCAAAGGATACTTTACCGAATCCTCCACCGTCAGATCCGTACCGGATACGGGTCTGCATTGATAGCTGTCGCCCCAAGGCATCGGCTGACGTTTATGTTCGTCTATCACTTCTTTTTTGCCCGTAGTGGCAGGGAAAGCGTTCATTCCTATCTCGTCGCCGTAGTACCAAAACGTACTGCCTGCGGACATTGCCATTACGCCGTAGCCGAGTTTCATGTTGTTGAGACCCTGAGTCTTAACTCCTCCCAACAATATTCCGTATGCGCGCGGGGTATCGTGGTTTGCCACAAACAATGCGGGCATGTTGAAATCGCTCAGTTCTTTTTCGTTTCTGGCGTCGATGTTCGAGAAGTACTCGAAACCGCTGTTGTCCATATTACGAGCGGACATTGATATCGTTCCCGTACCTTGGTATCCGTGATTGAACAGGAAGAAGCTGTCAATGCCGGATTCGTGATAACCGTATGCCTTTGTTCCCCAAGGTCCCTCGCCAACGATGTAACAATCGGGCTTTATGCTCTTGGCTGCATCGTTTATCCATTTGAGACATTCTTTATTTTTGGCGTCGTTGCCGGAAAAGAACTCGGCAGTTGCGTCCAAACGGAAACCGTCCACCTTGTGATCTATGAGCCAAAATCTCATAATATCCTTTATATCGTTTGCAAGGTAACCGTCCGGATCGTCCAGAATGTATTGCCAATTCAAATCGGGCATCTGATCCCAAAACTGACACTCGTATCTCCAACTGCCGTAGTCGTGCCAAGTGGAGGACGTGGCGTGTCCCTGCTGAACATTGTAGTAGTTGTAGGTGGGATAATCGGTCATACCTGCCTCGTGAGCCGCCATACAATCCAAAAACCACTCGTGTTGAGCCGAAGTGTGATTGAGCACCAAGTCGAGAAGGATAGTCATTCCGCGCTTGTGGCACTCCTCTACGAGTTTATCGTAATCTTCCAACGTGCCGAACTGACCGTCAATGCTCTTGTAGTCCACCACGTCATACTTGTGATAAGTAGTGGATTTGTGCACCGGCGTCAACCACAGACCGTCAAAATTCATATCGGCAATGTAGTCCAGCTTGTCTATTATACCCTGAATGTCTCCGATCCCGTTGCCGTCGCTATCGGCAAAGGAATAGGGAAATATCTGATAGTAAGTACGATAGTTATCCGTGGTTTGGGGGATCTCTTCGATGGGCTTTTCGCGAGCGTTGCAAGCAACGGCAAACGAAAGGCACACCAACAGAATCATCACCACTGCCACAACAGAAAAAACTCTTTTCTTTGTCATAACATTAACCCTTTACAGAACCGCCCGTTACGCCTGCCACATAGTAGCGCTGCATAAAGAAGAACATCACTATCGGCAGTATGGAAACCACCACGCCGCCCGCACAGAATCGACAGAAGTTTTCGGTCATTTTTTGCTGTGTATCGATCATTTGATACAAGCCGATTGCAACCGTTTTGAAATTCGTTCCGCCTGCGCCGACGATGTAACTTGCCATCATGTAGTCGCCCCAGGGACCGACAAATGCGCCGAGTATGGTCTGAATGATGATAGGTTTAGACAAGGGCAAAATGATAGAGAAGAATATCCTTGCACGGCTTGCGCCGTCTATCATTGCCGCTTCGTCCAATGATTTACTTATAGTGTCGAAGAAGCCCTTGGATACATAGTAGCCCATCATTGTACCGGATACATACACAAGCATAAGTCCGACAATGGACATTTGAGAGCCGATCATACCCAACATTTTGAGAATGTAGTAGATACAGATCATTCCCAAGAAACCGGGAAACATGCCCAGTATCAACATAAACTTCATCAACGCTTTGCGCCCCTTGAAGCGCATACGACTAAGCGCGTAAGCAGTGAGCAACGTAATAAGAGTGTTGATCACAGACACCACTATCGCAATGAGCAATGTGTTGATGTACCAATTGAGAAAGTTGTACTCCTTGTCGGTAAACAGCCATACAAAGTTGTCAAAGGTAAATTGCTTGGGCCACAGCGTAGAAGCGGTAAATGTACCCGCACGCAAAGACGTCAAAATCAGGTAGAAGAAAGGAAACACCCACACCACGCTGATCACAATGAGCATCAGGTATATAAACGTATCGACGATAGCGTTTTTTGCGCTTCTGCGATGACTGTTGAAAAATCTTCCGGGGCCTACATGCAATACACCACGCGCACTTACCCTTGCGGGGTTGTACTTTAAACGGGATCTCAACAAATACACCACAACGCATATTTGAACAATTATTATCAAACCGAGGACTATTCCGATAGCGATAGCCGATGATTTTGCAAGAGAAAGCAAGTTTATCATTGGAAATCCTCCTCGTTCTTAACGGAGCCTATTCTCGAATAGACAACCAACGAGAAGAAGGCTACAACTATGAATATCAAAATACCTATTACTGACGCGATATCGTACTGCGAGTCGTTAACTGTAAGTTTGTACAACCAGGTTATCAACAAGTCGACGTCGCCCGCGCTGCTTGCGAGCTTGGCATTGGGAATGCCGGAAGAACCGCCCGTCAAAAGGAATATGATATTGAAGTTGTTGATGTTGCCGACGAACGTGGTGATAAGACTTGGTCCGAGGACAAACATCATGTAAGGGAATGTGATTTTCGTAAACATTTTGACAGGGTTGGCGCCGTCTATCTTTGCCGCCTCATAGAGGTCGTCGGGGATATTCATAAGAATACCCGTGCAGGTAAGCACCGTATGCGGAACGCCCACCCACAGGTTGACGATAACGACCATGGCTTTTGTAAGGTTTGTAGAACCGTTCATCCACCGCACGGGTTCCATTCCCAGGTAACCGAGTATCGTGTTTATGACACCGTTGCTCAAAAACATCTTGGAAACAAGCAACAACGATATAAATTGCGGAACAGCCACAACGGTAACAAGGCAGGTACGCCAGAACTTTTTGAGTTTGATACTCTTTTTGTTGATAACCAACGCCAGGATCATACCCAAAATCAGGTTAGACACAGTTGCCAACACTGCCCATTCCAACGTCCACAAAAGTATCGTCCAGAATGTGTAACTCCATTTTGCCGCATTTTGACTTAAACCTTTTGCCTGTCCTGTGAGCACTGCCGTAAAGTTGTCGAATCCGACCCAGCTGAACAGATGTTCGGGAGGAAGAGTGTTGCGGTTGAAGTTGGTAAACGCCACCAGGATCATGAACATCAACGGAACAATGGTAAACAACGCAAGCGTCAAACTTGGCAATGCCAGTATCGTCAGATGGAACTTGTGGTTAAGAAGTTGCCCCACGTCGTCCTTCATTGTTGCGGCGCGCTGTGCAATGGAATAGCCGAGCTGATTGCTGTATGCGTCTCTCAGTGATTTAAGCATCACCACCGCGGTAAATACTATTACCACGATTGTAAGCATTGAATACAGCAAAATAGCGAATGAGTTGTCTCCGACGATCTTGAAACCGCTGGGCAATTCCTGTGTTTCAACGGTTCCCAGCGTACCCAATTTTCCCAGGTACTCCGCCCCGAAGAAGGTCATAAACAACACAAACAATATCTCATATAGCAGGTAAATGATACCTCTGCCAATCTGACGATAGGCAAAACAACCCGTTCCCCAAAACAGCAATGACAAACGAGTCTTCCAGTTGCCGTAGCGTATTGCGTCCCACACTCCGACAAACATGTCGCCTATTTTTCTGCCCAAGGAGGCAAACTTCGCCGGCAAAGAGCGGAAAAATCTGCCTATGGCGCGAGGAATCCCTGCAAAAAACGAAAGAAATTTGTACCACGCCCTTGTTATGCGGGACATAGACAAATATTCCAGTGATGAAATTTGTCGCATAGATTCTCCTTATTTGCAAACTTTTGTTAATTTTGATTTTATTACCACACTACCCCGAGCCAGTGCTCGGGGTAGGGATTGTTACACTTGGCTTTTCAGTCAAATATTTGCCGATAGGATATTATTGAGCAGCCGTGTAGATTTCCGACTGAAGCTCTGCAAGATATTGCTTGATAGAATTATCGGTTGCAAATCTCTCTTTTGCCGTATCGCCGTTCAACTCCTTAAACAAGGTGTTACCGAAGTTTTGAATGGGAGTCCAATAGTTTGCGGGAACGCTGTCCTGATCGCGGTAGCCGTATCCGTTTCCTATCTTCTCACCTCTGAGCGCTTCGATACTGTAATTCTTAGGATATTTGCATTCCAAATTGTATTGATTGTTCAAAGCCGTGATAGCGGGGTCGTTCTTGATCTCTTCGTTTTCGAGAGCAGCCTTCAAAGCGGGGCCTGCGCCTGTGGAGCGGAAACGCGCCAAGCACATTTCTTCACTGCAAAGGTATTGAGCAAGCTCGTGGAGCAATTGAAGGTTTTCCTCGGAAATTTGAGCAAATTCGCACATCGGATTGACGCCCATGTGTTTGTATCCGCGGAAGTTCTTCATACGGAATTGTTCGCCGTCGTCTGTTTCCAACTTAGGAAGAATCGTTGCGCCGTAATCGTCGCCCCAGTTCGTTTGGAGAATCTTAGCTTTCCAAGTTCCGCAAATAGCAGCCGCCATGGGGCTCTTTGCGTGATTGGCGCTGTTGGGATCGGTGTAATCGTCGATGTAGTCGTTCAAAGGATCCTTGTCGCCGTCGCTATACAGATAGTGCTTGTTGACGGAGCCGTCCACATTGGTAAATGTGTTTTTGAGGCATTCGTAAGCGTCGCGACCTACGGTGTAGTCGGCAGCCTTGCTGTCCCAACCGAGAGTTTCGCTGGGAGCGCCCCAACCTTTGGTGTTATCCAAATTGTCGGAATAGCTGAACCAACAGGAGGAACCCGTTTGTTGACCTTTGTCGTTGTAGGTGATGGAATAGTCACCGCCCACTGCAAAGAACACGCCGGAAATATACCAGCTGTCGCCCAATGCCCAGGTAACAAGTCCGTTTGCCCAGTCTCCGCCCTTTTCGTCGAGAGCGGCATAGAGATCGCGGAAGGTGTAGTCGGATTTGAGACTGTCCGTAGTCTTATCCCACACTTGCGTGCCGCGGAAAGCAGCCTTGTTGTAGTACATATAGTAGCCGTTATCCGCTTGAAGAGGATATGCCACATATGTGGGATCGCCGTTTGCGTCCTCACCGAGGATAGTAGCATTCACTGCGGCAGGATCGTTATTGTCGATAGACCATTGAAGGTTTTCTCCGCGAAGGGGAGCAAGTGCGCCCAAGTTTTTGAGGTTTGCCATTTGGTCGTTTGCAAAGGTGTAAACGCCCGCGCCCGTCGTCGGGTCTCTGTTCATTGCCGAATATGCTCCCGCGTCACCGCTTCCGGCATATTCGAAGTGATAACCACCCAATTGACTCTTGTGAGTTTTTTCAAACTCTTTGAGTGCGTCAAGGTAGATGTCTTTATGGTCGGAAGGTCCCCACACCATTATCACCTTACCGCTACCGCATGCTGCCAATGCGCATATAACGCCTGCCATCAAGGCAACAGCAAGTACAACGCACAAGATTTTTAATGTTTTTTTCATATTTTTTCTCCATTTTTTTATTTCCCTGCTCGGGATAATTCTCCGCCTGCGGCGGTAAATTTCGATTTTTCTCTAAAAATGAGTTTGCACTGCTACAACGGACAACTCCGTCATAGCAGTGTAAACTTAAATCCTCTTTTGATTATGCAGCGGGGAGAGTGATAGTTGCGTCGTCAAAGAGTTTGTTGACGCCATCAGCCGTAAATCCGCTTTGTCCAAAGTTTTTAGCGCCTTGTTGTACAAGAACCGTGCTACCGCCGTCCGAGTCACCGGAGCAACCGATGTCGATACGCGTGGTGTCCTCCCAACTGAAATCGTTGGCAGAAACAATGACCTTGTATTGGCATTTACCGTCGGGACGACTGTTATTGGCACCCGCAAGCAAACTTGCCGTATCCTTTGCAAGCATTTCAATCGATACAGTGAAAACCGTACGGTCTTCATTTGCCTGCATTTCAACTGCCTCCCATGTGTTAAAATCGCCGACAAGATATACATGCAAATTTTCAGCTACTGCCGAAGCAAATTTAATCTGGAATTGTACGGTATTCTTAGCTGCGGTAGCATTGATGTCGATCTTGCGATCGTATGTTCCGTCGCCTACACCACTGTTTTGGTGTTCGGAAACAACAGCTGTGCTGAGATCGATAGCAACGGGATCGTCAGCGTCGGCGGCAGTTGTTCCTGCAAGGTAAACGGTAGCGTTTCTGTTAAGTCGGGTAAACAACACGCTGAGGTTTTCACCGCCTACGTTGACTTCTACAAACGCTCTGACGGGTTTGCCGTCCTCGCTCTTATAATCGGTCTTGTAGAGAGCGTTCCAAACGTCGAGATTGCCGTCGGCGTCATTTTTGTGTTCGGGATCGATTTGCGTTGCATCTTCGCAAACAACTACTTTGTACTCGTAGGAAGCGATAACTACTTGGGTAAGAGCAAGAGTAGCCACCGTGCGGTCCTCATTGAGAGTTGCCTTTCCTGCCGTAGCGTTCCAACCGGGGTTGGTGAAAGCGCCCATGAAGTACACTTCTGCATTTTCGCCGAGAGGTTCGGAGAATCTGACGGCTAACGTGAAGTTAGCTCTTTCGGGAGCGGGTACCGCTTTGTTGAAGTGGTGAGTGCCGAGGTCTACCGTCTTGGCGCTGCCGTCCCATTTGAAAGTGTTGTTGTCCAGTCCGCTGGGAGCTTCGTCAGAAGTGTATCCATATCCTTGCATACCCCATTTATCCGAGGGCAAGGGGCTCTTGTCGTTGTAGCCGAGACCGACTTTGTACTCGTTCCACTTATCGGCAGTGTTATCCAAAGCAATTTGGATGTAGTAAGTGTCGGTTTCTCCGAGACGCGTCAAAGCGGATACGTTCATGGCGTCTCCTTTCGTTCCGTCATACCAGCCGTTTGCACCGCCGGCAAAGAAAATGGAAACATATTCGGCAGGTGTTTCGCCGAATTCCGCCGTAAGATACAGCGTTACCTTTCCATCAACTGTCGGAATGTCCGAATCGCCGCCGTCACCGCCAACGGGCGGTTTCTTGTTGGGATCTTCTTCTTCCGGTTGGCATGCCGCAAGCGCGATCACGCAGGTGAAGACCATAGCAAGAACGACCAACAGGGTCAAAATTCTTTTTACGTTTTTCATATTTTTCTCCTCTTTGTTTTTTTATTTTTCGGCTTGGTCGCCGTAAAAACCTTTTCCACAACGTACCGCCGATTAGGCAACGTGCTTTCCGTTTTGGAAAACGGAAAGCCGCCTGCAGGCGGCTCCTGCAAGAAATATTCTTCTGTATTTATCCACAAATCGTCCTTTTACGGCAAATTATCCCTTTGGGGCCGTTTTGTCTATATAAAGGACATATTTCTGCATATATCATTTTACACCGAAAGGTCTACGGTTTCAATACATAAATGTAAAAATGAAAACAAAATTATAAAATTTGCTTTTTATAATTTCGATAACAATATAGCAGATACTGTTATACCAATAATAAATGTCGGTTTGCGGCGAAAAAGGACGCTATTGCCCGACAACCGCCAACATAAATCGACTGCCGCCGATACAGACCTCGCGAGTGAATACGTCGAAATCCGAAACGTTCACCCGCGACGGGACAAACCCTCCGTTGCCGCCGCGCTTGAAAACAGCCTCCTTGGCGCACCACATCTCCGCAAAGAAACG
>CANRKK010000044.1 GCA_947631195.1 uncultured Clostridia bacterium | reverse complement strand
ACGTCACGTTGCTTTTTATATTTTGTCCCGCCCACCCCCCCAATATTGTTAAAAATATAAGCAAAAGCAAGTCAAGTGTTATCGCAATAAAGACACTATTCTCAAACTAAATGTTGCCGTGGGTGCCTGTTAGCTAATCACATTTTAGTGATATGTACTATCAATTTTTGAATGAAATGTTATATTTGTCATAGTTTTGTATGACAAACCGACAATTTCCGCGCAAAATTAGTGACAAAAAATACTTGACAATAAAAAACAACGGATATAATATAAACTCACAAGGCAAAATTTGCCCCCCACCCAAATAGCGTTAACCCCATCCCGCACGGCCGTGCGGTTGTTGTTGCAGATACACTGCAACAACATAAAAAAATCCTATTTTGATTTTACTTAAAATTATTTCAACGCAAGTTAAGGCTTGTCATTTCGAACGATATGAGACCCGCTGAAAGCGGGCGATTGAGTGAGAGAATCCCCCCGTGGCTGCTCTTGGCTGTTTGAAACGGCACCTTAAACCTCGACCAATCCACCAGGGGATTACCTCGCGCTCCGCACTCTGCCGTTTCCCAAAGGGAACCCTCGGCAGGGCGTCGGGCAAAGCCCTCGCGCAGAATGACAGAGGGGGCAGGTGCCCTCGCGCAGAATGACAGAGGGGAGAGAGGGCGGCTGGCCGCCCAACCTCACGGAAATTCGCAGGCACGGCCTGCCGAGAATTTCGTGAACCGAACCGAATCAAACAAATTGCATTTTTTTCCCAATCTAAAACATATAAAAATTGGAAATAGATATACTTTTAATACAGGGGCGCGAAGGCAAAGGATTGGGGAACCTAAATATCCCCCTGTTTTTTTATTTGGGGATAAAAATCAGTTGCAAATGCGTGTCCGACGGGCGCGCTTGTAAATAAAAAAAACTTCTATAAAAAGGAGAGAGAGATGAAAGCAATAAAAACATGGAGGAAGATTGCGTTTGCGCTGCTGTCGCTGCTATTATTGGCGGCCCTCAGCGTCGCGTTGATACAATTTTTGCCCAAGCCGTTAAGCGCTTCGGCTGTTGAACCGCTTGAAGGCAATACAGCCGAATATACTGTGCGGGATGGATTTACCGAACAAGGAGGGTTTAGTTCTTTATATAATTATCGTTGGTATTATTCCAAAACCAAAAATGAATTAGCCGCTCCTTCCAGTAAAGGTAATCATTGGCTTTTTATAGAAATTTCCCAAGCGGGAGAAATCGAATTGGATTGGGCTCCTCGTGCAGTTGGTGAAACAGCTACAACTTGTACTTTTACTATCGGCAAAATAAATAAAACCGAAGATTGGGGAAGCAATCCTGTTATTGGGGAAACATTTTTTACTCAACAGTTTAAATATTCGTCTGGTGGCGGTTCGTCCGGTGATACGATAACTCCGGGATTGGAATATGCAACTCCTGACGATAAGGATAGTGATATTTGGGGTTCGAAAAAGTTTTCGACAGATGCCTCTTTTGAAACTGCAAAACATAATTTTAAAACAGCACATAATTTACAACCGGGCGATGTTATCGGTATAAATTTAAACGGTACAAATTGCGGGTTTTTTATCCGTGGATTAAAAGCTCCTACACAGCAGTTTACTTTTAATGCAAACGTTGCCGAGGGAGAAGAGGCGGGCGGTTCTATAATTACCGATAAAGGAGAACAATCGCAAAATGGCAAACTTGCAATTACCCGCACTTATGGCGATGTCGTAACGCTTACTGCACAGCCTAACGAAGGATATTATGCTTATTGGACAAATGACCGTTTCGGCAGTGTAGTCAGCTATACAAACGAATTGAAAGTTTCAGATGTAGCCGGCGCACCTTCCGACTGGCCGAGTTTTGTTGCGCCCGAAAATTCGCCTTGGACATATACCGTTCACTTTGTTCACCTTGAGGATACTGCCAACGATTGCATTATTACGGCGGTTGAATCGGAAGAGGGAAAAGTAAAATGGAATAAGCAGGATAATCGTTATACTGTAGAAAATATTATGTCAATGACTTCTTCTTCGGATTCTGCGACTTTACAAATAATTTTTTACGGCAAAAGATATGTAACCTTTGATTATAGCTTAATAAATAAGTCAAATAGTTTGATTGGTAAATTTTTAAGCTTACGAGCAAACAATTCGGCTATGACGGCGACTGGATATTTTGGCGTTGAAGATGAACCTACAAAATATTCAAGCTCTATGGGTGAAGATGACCAAATTAATATCATTGACATTACCATTAAAGGCCCTGGTTATGGCGGAGCTAAACCCATAGAGGGTGAAAGTTGTTATGTCGAAAATATCGGTATTTCTTCTGAACCTGTAAAAATGAAGCATTATGTCCATTTTGATCCAAGACTTGCCGCTTTATACATTGACGACGAGCTTCAACAATTTGAAGAAAAAGGTTTAGCCGATTATGAAATCATGTTGCCGTTTGCAAATTTTGCAACTGTAAAGTTGACTCCTAAAAGCGAAGTGGTTTCCACAATGGACGGCGAAACGATAACTTCTGCAGTATATAAATCAGGAAGCGCAACGGCAAATATAACAGGCACAACGCAGGGAAGTCTGCCCTCATTTAATGAATCGGAAGGCTCTGTTTCTATTAGCATAAGGCAGACTTCATATAAATTGTTTGATGTCGGAGAATCTTCGACTAATTCATACAAACTGAACAGTGATGAAGAAACCTTAAAACTTAGCTATATCTTCCAAGAAATTGCCATTGCGCCTAAAATAGAGGCCGAAAAAATCAGCGACGGGCAAAGGGAAGAAATTGAAAATATACAACAAGATCAAATTATAACGTTTGATTTCAATGTTGAAAATTCAATAACATTGTATATTCAACAATTTGAAGATTTTACTGAAAAAGATATAAGCATTTTAGTTGACGGCAAAGAACACAACGGTGAAATTCAAAGTATGGGTAGCAGTTTTGTTTTCCCCTATCAATTAAATGCAAGGGCACAAATTGAAATTTCCTATCATAAAGAAGATAACGATAATTATGTTTATCACGAATACAGTCTTTCTTTCCGTCTTGAAGAAGTTGTTGCGGGCGGAATAGAAAACATAAAACATATATCCGAAGATACGCAGGGAACGTTAGATATAACTAACGACGTAGACAATGAGTGGAAATTTGACCCTATCATTTCCGAGGCGGATAACTATGCGTATAGTATGACCGTAGAAAAAAGATTTAGCAATGAAGCGTATTATGGCGTTAATAGCGTATCTAACATTGTATTTACAATGAGCGGTGCTGAAAGCGGAAGTCTTTCCTTGGAATTCAAATTACAAGGTTACTATGAGGACGCTAGTCTTGGAAGTCCTGCGTTAAGGGCAGGGCAGCTTTGGTATGCTAACCGCAAATTTGAGCAGTCTGATAATATTTTATCAGGGGCAAAAGATCGGGAAACTGATGCTTGGAATACAATAGAAAACGCAACTTGGCTCGGCAGACCTGTTGATAGCGTTGACGGAGGAATGGAATACAGCAATTCTACTCTTTCCGTGGGTGGCGGTTGGTATCGCGCAAGTATTCCCATTCAAGAAAGTCGACCTCTTTATTTGGGATTTCTTGTATGCGGTGGCGGCGGTGTCCTTTCAATAGGTGTGCAACAAAACTCAATTTGTATGGCGGCAATCCGCAATGTAACTTTGGCTACGGGCGAAAAGAATGTTACGCTTAAAATAGGAAAGGAAGCCGGCGAAGAATTTACCGCCAAGGCAACAGTTGCCGAACATGAGTACACGGCGGATAAAAAAGGCGTTTTGTTTGTTGTCAACGCTGGCGCAATGGTAACGCTTGAAGCAACGCCGGGAAAGGAAGATAAATTCTACGGCTGGTCTGTGGGCGGTAAACTTGTGTCCACAGAATTAAAAACAACGGTATTTATCACCGGCGACGACGAAATTATAGCGTGGGCGGCTCCTGCCAACACTTATGTAGCGCGTGCTGAGGGAATATTTTTTAATGATATTGAAAGTGCGGTAGAAGCTGCTACTTCGGGAAATACGGTTTACGTATTTAAAGGAACTACTATTACAAAAAGTTTTGAAATTCCAGAGGGGGTAACGCTATTAGTTCCGTACTGTGCTGAAAATAAATTCACCGATACGGGCAAGGAAAACAAAATTTCTTGGATAGAAGATAGCGAAACTTATCGTTATTTAACCGTAAATGTGGCGCAAAATGTAACCATAACAATAAAGGGCACTTTAAAAATCGGCGGCGTTGTAAACTGCGCAGGGCAGGGATATCAAGGACACACATCGGGCGCGTATTCCGAGTTGATTCTTGAAAAAGGCAGCAAGATACAAGTCGCAAGCGGCGGCGTTATGGACGTTTACGGCCGCGTTTGGGGCGGCGATGGCAAGACGGGCGCGGAGATGGGCACCGTTGAGGTGCTTGACGGCGGAAAAGTTTACGAGCCTTTCTTAATTCTCGACTTCTCGGGCGGTTCGAATGCGGCTGGAGCTTTCTTGTCGGATAACCCCACTACGCCGTTTAAGCGTTATGCGATGATCAATATCGAAGTGCCGATGACAATCAACTACGGCGGCGAACTTTTGGGGCATGCGAGCTTGTATGCGTTAGATCAATTCTTCTCTCTTGACCAACCGTTTATCAGCAAGAAGACGGATGGACAGAGCGATACGTTTGTCATGCTTTCCAAGGGCTCAAAAGTTACGCTCACATATGACCCGTCTAAAACTCTTCAAGGCGACGGAGCCACTACGGGTAACTGCACCGAAGGCATCGGCAAAATTAAAATGGTATTTGAGGGCGGAGCAACGTTCAGTTATATGAAGTTCTCGGCCATGGGTATTACGGTGCCGACCAATTCGGTGTATTTCTCGATTCCTTATAACTTTGAAGTTGAATTGAACGACTTTGAAAGCCCGCAGAACGGCAAGCATGCACAATACGAGACCAAAACGGACTTTATGATCATGCCGGGAGCAAAAGTGACTGTCGGCAATGGTGCGACGCTCACATTGAATGCAAACGCTTGGGTGCTTGACGGGTTTGTGCAGAAAGCATTGGCCGGAAAGAGCTATCCTACGGCAGCCCAACTTGAAGCGGCGGGATATTCCAAAAACGGCAACTTAATTATAAACGGCACGCTTAAAATCGGCACAAAAACAACGGTTCAAAAATTTGAGATATTTGATCCCGGTGAATTCACCCCCGAAACAAAAGGTGCAACGTTCCTTGGAATAATTCAAACGGAAGGCGGCGGACATATTGACGTCACTGCGACGGACGGTCATAACCCCGTGCTTGAAGGCAAAATTTTCGACGGTATTAACGGCACTAACTACTTTGCATACGAAACCACGGCGAGGGTGTGGGATAAGGCTCATAATTGCTTCGGCGACTTAGTGGCCGGGCACACCTACACCGCAACTTCGGGTGCAGAGTTTAAGCTCGCAGAACTCAAATATGCAAACGCCGAGGGCGGCGACGAAAAGCAAGAATTGAAACTCGACCAAATCCTGCACGGCAGCTGGAAAGTTGACCACGAGGGCCATACCTTTGACTGGAGCGAGTTGACGGAGGAAGAAAAGGCTTTTGCGGGCGGCGAAAAGGTAAAGGAGCTTACCCACTATTGCACGGAGCTCGGCTGCAACGAAGCGGAGCACAAACTGCTGTTAAAGTCCGACGGGCTGGCTCTTTCCGCCACGTACAAGGGCGAGAATTTCACCGAAGGCGATATTATAGGACTCATAAAGGCATACTACGGCATTGCGGACAAATATGATTATTTGAAGATTACCGTGGATACGGGTTCGGGTACAATTCATAACGCAGCTACCTACACCGTAACCGTCACTCTCGAAAACGGCTATTTTGACGATATTTCGGACTCAAGCTCAAGCAAGGCAATACAGTTCACGGTAAACAAATTTGACGTTAAACATCTCGACCAAGATGCCATAAAAGCGGGGTTGCAGGGGTTTGTTTACGACGGCACCGCGCACACCAACGACAAGATAGTGTTGCGTGCGAACGGCCTTAGTGGCGAAGTCAGCCACATGGCTTTTAAATGGGCAAACAACACCGCGGCGGGCGAGGGCACGGCAAGCGTGACGATAGAAGGCACGGATCCAAACTTTGAGGGCACCCTGACCGTGTACTTCTCCATTGCCAAGGCCGACTTGACGGTTACCATAGACGAAGCGGAGAGCACCTACGGCGAAAAGGTTCAGGGGTTAAGCTATGGCCTGTCGGGACATGTTGAGGGCGAGGAATCTCAGATAAGAGAGGCGATAACCCTTGCCTCGGAGGCAGAGCAGTGGAGCAGCGCAGGCAGCTACAAGATCTCCGCAAACTACTCCGAGGGCAAGGACGTTCTCAAAAATTACAACGTGAACGTTACCAACAAGGAAAACAAACTGCACACCGTTAGTCCCAAGAATATCGAGGGCGCAAAGCTCACCGTCGGGGGCACGTACACCTATAACAGGCAGGCAAAAACTCCCGGGATAGGTGACATTACGGGCACGCTCGAGGGCTACGAGAACTTTGCCGAGGCTTTGAAGCAGTTCACCGTCGGCGATGGCGACTATGCGAATAACACCGAGGCGGGCACTGCCACGGTTACCGTTCACGGCACGGACAACTACACGGGCACGGCTACGGGCAGCTTTGTGATAGGCAAGGCGGTCATAGACAAGGTAGAGGTGACAAACAACAACCTCACCTACACGGGCGCAAAGCAGACGCCTACGCTAAAGGTTACGGCGGACGGACTTGAAGTTAACCCCGACGAATACAATGCGACGTATGACGACGAAGGATTTACCGCGGCGCGCGTATATAATATTACGATAGAGTCGAACAGCGACAACTTCACGACGTCGGGAGAGGTTAAAACGACGTTTACCATAAGCCCCAAGCGCATTACGGTCACCGTAAACAAGCAGAACTGGGCCGTTTACACGGGGCACGAGATAAAAGTAAGCAGCGACGAAAAGTACTGGACGGTGGAAGACGGCGCGCTCGTCGGCAAGGACAACAAGGCGTCGCTTCACGTAGTGCTTACGGGCGAGGCGGCCGAAGCGGTAAACTTAAGGGCGATTTCGGGTGCGGAAGGCTCCCTCACCGACGCGGGCAGCTACAATATAAGGGCAAGCTATACGAACGGCAACTACACGGTTACGTTTGCGGCGGGCGGCGATTTGACAACTTCGGGCGACGGCGTGATTAAAGGCGCCTTCGTGATCAATCGCAAGGATATCGGGAACGCAACGTTTGAAGTTGTAACTCCCTACACCTATGACAGGCAGGCGCATAAGCCCACGGCGAACGATATGACGGGTACGCTCGCGGGCTACGAGAACTTTGCGGCCGCGCTGAAAGGCTTTGAGTTCGGCGATTATCAGAACAACACCGACGCGGGTACCGATACGGCGAGCGTAAAGGTTACGGCAAGCGGCAACTATACGGGCAGCCAGGATGTTAAGTTCTCCATTCAACAGGCCAAGATAAGCGGCGTTGAGGTTACGGGCAGCTATACCTATAGCGGCAAAAAGCAGGAAATTTCCCTGACCGTGACGGCGGACGAGCTTACGTTAAACAGCGGCGAATACACCGCAACTTATGACAAAGAGGAGCTGACGGCGGCGGGCGAGTACACCGTTACGGTTACCACGACCCACAAAAACTTTATGACGACGACGGACGTTAAGGCGACGTTCAATATCGGTAAAAAGGCGATAGACGTCACCGTAAACAAGCAGACCGTCGACTATAACGGCGCGAAGCAGAGCGTAAGCAGCAACGACGGCGACGCCGAAAATAAATATTGGACGACGGATGGGCTTGTCGGGAATGACAATAAGGCCGCGCTCAAGGTTGTGCTTTCCGCCACCGGCACCGGCGCGGGCAGCTACGATATAACCGCAAGCTATAAGAACGACAACTACGACGTGACGTTTAAGGGCGCGGACGGACTTGCGGTCCAAGAGAACACAATCAAAGAGGCGTTTGTAATCAATAAACTTGCGCTGGACGTTACGATAAACGGCGCAACGAGCGTCTACGGCGAGAAAGTTCAGGGGTTAAGCTATGGCCTGTCGGGACATGTTGGGGGCGAGGAATTTCAGATAAGAGAGGCGATAACCCTTGCCTCGGAGGCAGAGCAGTGGAGCAGCGCAGGCAGCTACAAGATCTCCGCAAACTACTCCGAGGGCGGGGACGTTCTCAAAAATTACAACGTGAACGTTACCAACAAGGAAAACAATCTGCACACCGTTAGTCCCAAGAATATCGAGGGCGCAAAGCTCACCGTTGCGGGCACGTACACCTATAACGGGCAGGAGCAGCAGCCCGGCATTGAAAACATCACGGGCACTCTCGATGGCGGATATGACGACAACGGCTTTGGCGAAGCCCTCAAAGGTTTCACCGTCGGCTATTCGGGCAACACCGCCGCGGGCGGGGCTACGGTCACCCTTACCGCCAAAAGCGGCAACTACACGGGCACGGCCACCGGCAGCTTTGAGATAGGCAAGGCCGCGCTGGAGGTTACCATAAACGAAGCGGAGAGCACCTACGGCGAAGATATTGCGGGTCTTTCGGTGACGCTCGGCGGCAAATACTTTGAGGGCGAGGCCGGCACAATAAAGGCGGCGTTTACCCTTTCGACTACGGCAACGCAGTGGGGCGGCGTAAACAGCTACCCCGTCACCGCAAAATATACGGAAAACGATGGCGTTCTCAAAAACTATGAAGTAACCGTTACCAATAGCGGCGAAAATCTGTACACCGTAACGGCCAAGGATATTAAGGACGCGGTGCTCACCGTCGAGGGCACGTACACCTATAACAGGCAGGCGCATAAACCCACGGCGAACGATATGACGGGTACGCTTGCAGGCGACTATGGCAACCACGGCTTTGCCGAGGCTTTGAAGCAGTTCACCGTCGGCGATGGCGACTATGCGAACAACACCGAGGCGGGCACTGCCACGGTTACCGTTCACGGCAAGGGCAACTATACGGGCACGGCTACGGGCAGCTTTGTGATAGGCAAGGCGGTCATAGACAAGGTAGAGGTGACTAACAACAACCTCACCTACACGGGCGCAAAGCAGACGCCTACGCTCAAGGTTACGGCTGGCGGACTTGAAGTTAACCCCGGCGAATACAATGCGACGTATGACGACGAAGGGTTTACCGACGCGAACGATTACAAAGTTACAATCACCACAACCCATAAGAACTTTGAGGTAAAAGCAGAAGTAACAACTACTTTCACCATCAACCCCAAGGATATCGCGGAAGCGGAGTTGAGCGTTACGACGGCCTACACCTACGACGGAACGGAAAAACGACCCGCGGCCGAAGATTTCAACGCCGCGTTCGATGGCTACGACGGCTTTGCCGAAGCGTTTGCAAACTTCAAGTTTGGCGAATATCAGAACAATACCGCCGCGGGCACTAACAGCGCGAGCGTAAAGGTTACGGCGAACGGCAACTATACGGGCAGCAAGGAGGTTAACTTCTCCATATCTCCCGCAACGGTAACGTTTGAGCTGGTTGAAAAAGAATACGTGTACACGGGCAAGCAAATACAGCCCGAGGTAAAGGTGACGTGGAAGGGCGGCACCGTTCTGGAAAGCGGTAAGTACGAACTTTCCTACGGCGCGAACATCAACGTTGAGGACGAAGATATAAGCGTGAGCATAACTCTCAAGGACAGCAACTTCACCATAGCCGCAGGGAGCAAAAAGCTGACGTTTAAGATAACGGCCAGGGATATAACGGGCGCAACCGTCACCATAACTACGGGTGCCGACACTATAATCTATAAGAACGAACAGTGGCAGCCCGCGTTTACCGTAAAGGTGAGCGGAATAGACGGCAACCTCAACGGCAATACGGACTACACCGTCGAATACGGAGAAAACAAGAACGCGGGCGTAAACGCGGGCTCGATAACCGTAAACGGCACGGGCAACTTCCAGGGCACTGCAAGCACGAACTTCACCATCAAACGCGCGCAGGTTACCGTGACTCCCGACGCGAAAAACTCGCCCGAGGGGCAGGCTTTGGTTGACCTCACGTTCATGGTTGTCGGATATCTCGATTCCGATCTCGAGACCTTTAGGGGCAAGATAGAAGTTAAGGTTGAAGACGGTGCGAAAAACGGCGAAGCCAACCAAACCTTTGATATAACCGCAAAATTCATAGACGGAGTAACGGCGGAAGACTATCCCAACTACACCATAACTTTTGCCACGGGCATATACACCATTACGGCAGCCGTGTTCGAGGGAGTGTCGTTCAACGACGCAACGGTTACCTATAACCGCGAGGCCCACACCATAGAGGTGCAGTTGCCCGAGGAGAAAAAGGCAGAGGGAGAGTTTGGCGAAGTAGAATACACCTACACCGCACAAGCAGGCAGCGAACTTACCCAAAACAAGGCGATAGACGCGGGCAAGTACAACGTTAAGGCGGTGATAACTTTCACCGCGTCAGATCAACGCAGCTACACGCTGACGCTCACCGCCGTGCTGACGATCGACCCTGCAGAGATAGACAGCGTTGTCGTGAACAATAACAACGTTATCTACAACGGCAAACAGCAGACCCCCGCACTTACGGTTAAGGCGGGCGGGCTTGAAGTAAACGTCGGCGAATACAGCGTATCGTACGACGATAACGGGCTCACCAATGCGCGCACGTACAACGTTACCGTTACGGCCGCAAACAAGAACTTCAAGACAACGGAAAAGGCAAAGACAACGTTCACCATAAAGCCCATGGATATCGGGGACGCAAAGGTGGAGAT
>CANRKK010000043.1 GCA_947631195.1 uncultured Clostridia bacterium | reverse complement strand
TACTTGATGAAAACGCCGCGAGAGTGGTACTTGATGCGGATACTCTCTCTACGCTCGTGTGGGACTTGACCCCAAAAAGTACCTGTCGGAATTCGAACCCTATCTCATCAAGATAGGCTTCATCGATGTTTCCGGCAGAGGCAGAACTTTGACGGAGAAAGCAAAACGTAACTTGTAGAAAAAAACAAATAATCTTTAGAAGTAGCAGGAGACACATATGGAAAAAATAAAAGTTGAAGTAATAGAAAGAGCACTTAAAAGAGCTAGAATAATATTAGACGAACAAAATAATAAGTCTCAAAAACCTGAGTGGTTTATAAAAATAAAAGATACAGCTAGTATTCGGATTGCATTATATGGTAAAATGGTGGAGCGATTGAAAGATACCCCTTTAAATACACTCAAGCAACGAGGTATTTGTCCTAATGATTTTCAATTTTCCTCAAATTATATAATAACAAATCATGGTGAGTTACCTAATCTAGGTGGAGATTCAGTTTCTACGCTAGATTTAATGACCCAACAGCAGGAATTATATTTAGTACATATGCTCTGTACGAGTCCTATTATAAGTCAAGATAGCAGTGATCCTATCGCATTGCAAAAAGTATGTGCGCAATATAACTGCCCAACAGACAACATTCAAACTTCTCCGGGTGTGCAAAATCCGGAATCAATTACGCCGGATACCTACTGGAAGATAATAGAAGGAGCTCTAAATGTAACCGAAGTTCCGCCGCAAGACATTATACAGTTTTGCATAAATGTTTTTAATAAAATCAACCCAGATAAACGAAAGAAGGAAAGAAGGAGGAAATTTTGGCGTAACGTGTTCCCTATAATTGTGGCTTGCATAGTTGTGGTGCTTATATTGGGGTTGGGGCGGAAATACGGATTTAAAATTGGATTTCAAATTGATTCTATTTTCGATATGCTCGATATATTCGATATAATTAAAGATCTCCTGGCAGGTTTATTGTCTGGTATAGTGGCAGAACGAGCAGCGACAGAACATTACACAAGAAACGGTCATTCGTTTAGCGATAAGCGTTCGATATTATGGCTTGCGTTAACCGGAGGTCTGTCTGTAGCCTTCTTAATATTTAGTATTTTTTTGTGGATGGATCCAAATTTAATATACACTGGTAGCAAAGAAGGTTATTTTTTGTGGGTATTTGGCTTTTGTGTAGTTGAATTTGTTTGTACATTGGCGACATGTCTGGTTATTGGATTTTGGCCGACAAAAAGGAGAGAAGAGGAACAACAACCAGCACAACAGGCGGAGGAAAAATAAATGACACAAGAAATCAAGAAAGTAATTATCTGGGTTTTCATAATAATTGGTGTTGTTACCATCGGCCTTTTTATCTGGGGTTGGAAGCGATATCAAGAGCCTGTCTACTCTGTTGAATATAAATTAAATGAAACAGATACATATACCGCATACATTACACCAATGGAGAAAACAACCGACTACATTATTCCATTGGAATACGAAGGTAAGCCCGTCACAGAAATTAAACGTAACGATCCGGCAAGTGATTTACTAATTAGTAAGTTGGAAATTGGCGGAAATATCGAGATAATAGGCGACGAGGCCTTTGCGCACAGCCGTGGTTTGACCCGTCTGGAAATACCGGAGAGCGTCACCCACATAGGACAACGCGCCTTTTATGACAGCGCAGACTTACAAGATGTAGTCATAAGTGGCAATTTACAACAGGTGGACACTGCAGTATTTGGCAATTGTCCTAAGCTTGCCACTGTTTGGTGGAATATTGCCAACCCACAAATCAAGTTCAAAGAGTTATTTGCCGGATGTGATAATATAAACACCGTAATTCTTGATGTCAACACGCAGTCTATTCGTGATGAAATGTTTGATAATTGCAAGTCGATAGAACGAGTGGTTATCAGAGAAAATGTTTCAACCATTGGTGCCAATGCCTTTAGAAATTGCGACAATCTGCAGCAAATTTTCTTTAGTGGTAACGAAACCCAATGGCAGCAGATTGTTGCCACCAAAGGTGAGGGTAACGATGTTTTGGACTCGGCAGAATTGTTTTATTACAGTAAAAACGAACCGCAGCATAATGATGACGAAACCGGATATGTCGGACATGGCAACTATTGGCATTTTAGCGACGACAACGGGTACAATTTGCCGATAGAATGGGAGTTTGTGGCGCCCTCACATAAAGTAACATTTGTTGCCGAGGGTACAGAAAAGGATGTTTATTACCAGCACAACCAGACTACTATAGAAGAACCACCGGTTCCAGGTAAAAAAGGTTACATCGGAAAATGGGAAGAATATACACTAAATAACAGTGATATAACAGTAAATGCCATATATACTCCCAAGACGTATACGGTATATTTTGATTACAACGGCGCGGACGTGGGCAATGATAAGACTTCTATCACTGTTACTTACGACCACGTTGTAGGAGTTTTACCAAACCCATCAAAGACTGAATGTCGTTTTGACGGTTGGATTCTTTACGATGACATAACGATAACGGCTTCAACAACGTGGAAATGGGACGATAGCGATTCGTACACGCTTGTGGCAAAATTCACAGAAACTCCAAGAGGCTTTTCATCTGATGATAATAGTCTATATTACACAATTAATGACGACAATAGTACTGTTACTGTGATCATACACATGGCAACGGGCAAGGTTTTTATTCCGAGGTATGTAGAAGATAAACAAGGAAACAAGTATGAGGTGAGCGCAATCGGTAAAACATCGATGGAGGACAATAACTTGGTAGAATCAGTCATTTTGCCATCGGAAAGCTCGTCGGAGTTTAAAATAGAAGCGGAGGCATTTAAAAATTTTAGTAATTTGTCGCGAATATCACTACCCGACAGCGTGACGGAAATTGGCGAAAACGCCTTCCTCGGTTGTGCAAAGTTGAATATAGTCAATGTCAACAGTCTCGAATCTTGGTGTCGGATTAACTTTAAAGGAGAATATTCCAATCCGCTTTCAGCCAACACGACAAGCAAACTATATGTTGCCAACGTGC
This sequence comes from uncultured Clostridia bacterium, assembly GCA_947631195.1. GTDB lineage: Bacteria > Bacillota > Clostridia > Christensenellales > Borkfalkiaceae > Coproplasma. Next base: position 9,564 of record CANRKK010000043.1, on the reverse strand, counting down.
CACTGCGAGGAGAAATCAATCTTTCTGAAAATATTGAAACGTTGCCCGAGTTGACTTTCCGCAACTCACTTATAACATCTATTACAATACCGCAAAGCGTTACCTCGTTTGGCAAGGGAGCGTTTGATAGATGTTTTGATCTTAAGAGTATCACCATTCCCAATGCGTCTACTGTTGATGACTTGCCTTTTATTGCCCGCGTGTTCGGGGCGGAAAGCTATCAAGAACAGAACGCATATATTCCCGAAAATTTGACGAAGGTGATAATAAAAGGCGGAGACACTATTGGAAAGAATGCCTTCTACGGTTGTGCAAATTTGGTAAACATCAGCATACCGAACAGTGTGACGACCATTGAGGACGACGCCTTCTATGGTTGCGATAATTTGAGTTATAATGATAGCGGCGGACTAAATTATTTGGGAAATAACGAAAATCCTTACATGCTACTTATGGGTATAAGCGATACGCAAAATTCCGACTATTCGGTATCCGCTACAACCAAATTTATCTACAACGGGGCATTTGCAAACCGTTCAAATATTAAAAGTATTATTATACCTAACAGTGTTGTCAAAATAGGTGTTGGTGTTTTTGAGGGATGTGATCAATTAGAAAAGATATCAATTCCATTTTTGGGAGCCTCAGCTGCTGACGGTCAAACCGATTTTATCGGCTATCTATTTGGTTCGGAAGATCGATGGGAAAATAATCTCTGGGTGCCAACATCTTTGAAAAAAGTGGAGATTACAGGCGGAAGCCGTTTGGGGAAAAATGCCTTTATGTCTTGTGAAGGTATACAGTCCATTGTAATTTGTGAGGGAATAACGGAAATTGATGAAAATGCATTTAGCGGATGCGTGAGTTTGAAATCGTTTGATATCCCGCAAGGAGTATTAAATATAGGAAGTAATGCATTTTCCGGCTGTAGTTCATTGCAGAGCATTACAATAAATGACGGCGTTGAAAGTATTGGAGTCTTTGCTTTTGCAAACTGTTTCAAATTACAATCAATAAAAATTCCAAACTCAGTGGTTTCTATTGCCAGTGGTGCCTTTCTACAATGTAATGGTCTGGACGTTGACTACAATGGGACGATTTTAGACTGGTGTCAAATAGCTTTTGGCTCGGAAACAGCCAATCCGATGAGCGTCGCCACCCAATTTTATTTGCAACAAAACGGGAGCAAGCAACCGATTTCCAATATAACAATTCCCGAGGGAATTACCGAGGTAGGACAATACCAGTTTTTTGGGTTATCGTTTGTTGAAAAAGTAGTTGTATCCGAGAGCGTTGAGAGTATAGGCGAATACGCTTTTGCAGAATGTAGTAATATAGAAGTAATTGATTTTGGAACAAACAGTGGGTTGACCGAAATCAACAATCATGCATTTTATAATTGTGTGAATTTACAGTCAATTTCATTGCCCGCAAAAGTTAGTAGTATTCAGTGGAGTGCATTCGAGGGCTGTAATAATTTGCAAAAAGTGGATTTCGAACAGGGTAGCTACTTGAATAACATTGGCTATAATGCTTTTAGAAATTGCGGTAATTTAAAATCTATTACAATGGCTGCAAATATACGCATTTTAGATGCCGGCGTCTTCTCGGGTTGCGAGAGTCTACAGCAGGTATACTATCTGGGAACGATAGCAAGTTGGTGTGAAATTTATTTTCGCGATGGAGAGTCCTCTCCAATGTGTTATGCCAACCAATTCTATATGAAAATCGATGAATCTTGGCAAGAGATTACGGAAATAAAAATTCCAGAAAGCGTAACCACTATAGGCGAAAATCAGTTTGCCAATTTTTGTAATATTACGACCACAACAATATCCGACAGTGTAACCGATATTGGCTATCATGCATTTGCAAATTGTATTAATTTACAATCGGTAAAATTTACCGACAATAGTCAGCTGCAAACAATAGGAGACTTTGCTTTTTATCAATGTGAAAAATTGGAGTTTGTTTCAATTCCCAACAACGTCACGAGCATTAATCGAGACGCTTTCAACGGTTGCGAAAATTTGCAAACAGTATCATTGAATGAGGACAGTCACCTTGATAAAATAGAAGCAAATGCATTTAACTCCTGCTATAATTTGCGTTCAATCACCATTCCAGGCGGAGTCACGAGCATAGGCGAGGACGCTTTTCACGGCTGTTTTAAGTTGGTTGAGGTCTGGAATTACTCATCTTCTTTGCAAATATCGGCAGGCAGCGATGCTAACGGGTATGTCTCGTATTATGCTAAGTATGTATATACAACAAGTGATGAAACCAAACAAACCACTTCCGGCGACTACGTTTTCCTTCAATATAAGGAGCAAATGTATTTGGTGAGCTATATTGGCAACGAGACAGATTTGGTCTTGCCGGCAACAGCTCCGGACGGCAGCGGGTACATAATTTATCCATATGCCTTTTACAGTCGCAATGAAATTCAATCAGTAGTTATTTCAAATGGTGTGAAAAGCATTGAACAATCTGCATTTGAAAAATGTGGAAGTTTGCAAACCGTTACTATTGCCGATAGCGTCACTAATATTGGATATGGTGCTTTTATGTACTGTGATAATCTGGAGACAGTAATTTTTGATATCGGAAGTCAATTACAGAAAATTGATGACTTTGCTTTCTTTGTCTGTAACAAGCTGCAAAGTGTATTTTATGGCGGAAATGAAGATGAGTGGGAATCAGTTGATGTAGGAAACGAATTTAATGGTGCAATTACTGAAGCAACACGCTATTATTATAGTCCAGAATATCCATGGGATAATGCCAACATAGATATTTATGGATTGTATTGGCATTGGGATAGCGAACATACAGAAGCGACAGAGTGGATTTGTATCAGTTCGGACGTAACGCTGGATCCTGACATACCAAACGGTAGCCCCGATTATGATGATGTGGATTGTGGCTCAATTTCGGTAAGGGCAAAACGCGGTGAGTCAATGCCCTCGACAAAACCTCCGATACCGGCAAGAGAAGGATATACGTTTAATGGATATTTTACAGAGAAAAACGGCGTTGGCACAAAGTATTATGATGAAAATATGAATACTGCCCAGGATTGGGATAGGGAAGAACGAGAAGTGACATTGTTTGCAAATTGGATTGAAAATGAGTTGGAAGTAAAACCAACCTCACCGTCAATTGACGGTATAAAAACAAGCGAAAAAGAGGGGCGTACGATCAGTATCAGTATCAGTAATGGTTCCGGAAATTACGGCGTTAAATTGGACGGCGTTGAATTGGATAAAGATCAAGTTATTAAAGATAAGTACCCCGGTGTAACTGTTTCGGGCAAAATACTATCAAAAGATTCGGAAGGCAAAGTCGTAATAGAAATAACGATAACGGCAAAAGCAACAGACAAACAAGGAACAATTAGGATTACAATAATCGACAAAAGAACTGAAATTGAGTCGGGGTTGATGAAATTTGATTATTCAACAGAAAGTACCTGTTTCGTGTCTGGTACGTTAATAACACTTGCCGACGGAAGTCGTGTTCCCGTCGAGAAACTTACGGGTAACGAGGAATTGCTCGTTTGGGATTTTGAAAATGGATGCTTTGCAAAAAGTCGAATACTATTTGTGGCGCACAAGGAAGAAAACACAAGCCTGAAATTTGTCAGTCTGCTACACCTTAATTTTTCAGACAATTCCCATATCGAAATAGTTGGGCAAGAAGGTTTTTGGAATGTAACGCGCAACGAAGCAACTTATATCAACGAACAAAACGCCAATGAATATGTTGGAGATGTATTCAATAAAAACAGCGGTGACGGATGGAAACAAGTTCGGTTAGAATCTGTGGAGATAGTGTCGAGGTATACCAATTATTGGAGTCCGATATCATCCAAACATATGGGATTCTTTGCCAATGATTTGTTGGTTTTCCCGGGATTGACCGAGATATTCAACAATATTTTGGCGGTGAACTCCGACACGATGAAGTACGATGAGGAAAAATTGCAGGCAGATATAGAGTGTTATGGGTTATATACATTTGAAGAATTTGTACAAGTTTTACCTATACCGGAGTCCTTCTTTGAAGCGTTCGACGTCAAGTATCTAAAAATTGCTTTTGGAAAAGGTTTAATTTCTTGGCAAGATATTATTGAACTTATCAAAGAAAATTCGGACTATTTGAAGTATGGACAATAGTTGAAGCACGTTATAAAAGATGTTAGAATAGGAGGAAAAATGGATTCATACTCACAGGCAATCAAAACCTTATTACAACGCGAAGCGCTGGAAAGCGAGAGCGACGAGCAATTGCTTTGCCGCGCCGACAACAAGTTGAATGCAATTTTGCAAGAAGCAACTGCGGACGACTCCGAGACGGTGGAGCTTATCCGCGCGTATGCCGAGTCCGACGAAACAAACAGGCGCAAATTGTTGGCATATTGCGAAAATTTTGTCGATCCAACTTGTCGGGATGAGCTTGCTGCGCAAGGTACGCAAATTGTTTTGCACACCTATTTACAAAAAAATGACTTATACAAATTGATAGACTTTATCAATATACATCGACAAGATACCGCTTTTGGCGAGGCCGTATATAAGTTGATGGATCGGCACGGTATGACTGCTCCGCAGGTTTACAAAAATGCCATGTTGCGGCGACAAGATTTCGCGCGGGCGACATCCTTTGGGGGCGGCTACAATGTTACAAAGCGTGTTGCTTGGCAAATAATCATCGGATTACATTGTAATATAAAAGAAGCCGACAAGGTATTGTTCAGTGCGGGCTATTTGCGTCGTAAAAACGAGTTGGATCTTATAATGGAGTATTTTATCGATAATAAAAACTATGATATCGTGGCAATCAATGCCGTTTTGGCAGATCTTAATTTGAAAGAATTTCCGTGTTACGAAGCTAAGAGACGGGGCGATCTCTCAATCAAATAAAGACATAAATAAACATACGGCGAAATATAAAAATCTATTTAACACAACAAACTTGGACGGAGTAAGATACCCCGTCTTTTTGTCGCAAAAATTGCGTCCATAAATAGCTTTCGCATCTGTTACAATTGATACATATTAAAAAATTATGGAGAAATGTAATCTATGATGCAAAACAAAAGTGACAATCGAAAAGCATGTGACGCGGTCGATCTTCTCGATGTTCTGTTGGATCAAGACAATTGTGAGCCGATTACGCTGACGAATCCGACGGGGAGAGAAATCGATTTTGAACAAATCGCCGTCATACCGCACAATGTCGGAGATGAACGATTCTTGTTTGTCATATTGAAACCGTTGGATAAAATTCCGGGAATTGACGATGATGAAGCAATTGTGTTTCGTGCGGCCTCGGATAATTTGGGCAATACGATCCTGACAGCAGAAGAGGATGAGCTTATTGCAATCGACGTGTTCAACAAGTACTATGATTTATTGGAAGAAGAAGCCAAACAAAAAAGCAAGGGAGGGAAAAAATGACCAACAACGCAGAGCCGTTTTCATGGGAGTATTCACTTCAACACAACACCATCAATATTTTCGGACCGATCGATGACGCCAAGGCAGAGTTGATCATTGCGCAGTTGCAGTATCTGGACAGCAAAGGTGTAAACGAAATAGTTGTACAAATCAACAGCCCCGGCGGGAGCGTTTCCGCCGGACTCGCGATTTACGATGTTATGAATTTTGTCAAGGCTCGCATTGTTACAGTGGGGATAGGAATGTGCGCCAGCATGGGCGCGTTTCTTCTCTCCGCAGGCAGCAAAGGCTATCGCAAGTTGACACAAAATTGCGAAGTGTTGATACATCAGCCTCTTGGGGGTGCAAGCGGTCAGGCATCGGATATTATTATCGCAGCCGACCACATCAAACATACAAGGGAAAGAATAAACCGCATTCTTTCGGAAAATACAGGTAAACCGTATTCTGTAATAGAAGCGGACACCGATCGTGATAAAATTTTGACCGCCGCCGAAGCGTTGGCGTATGGTTTAATCGACAAGGTTATTCCGTCGGTAAACAAAGCAAAAGGAGAGAAAGAGCAATGAATAATAGTGTTAAAGAATTGTTTTTGATGGAGTATTTCAAACAAGTCGCGGTATTGGGAGCCTTTTGCAACAGAGCGGCATTTGACCTGCTTGCGGGAGCGTTCCTACTTTCACAAGAAGACACGGAAACGTTGTGGAAGGCGGTGGGACAGGAACCTGTTGTCGATGTCGTCACGTTGGAGGATGCCAATAGGTATAAGCGCGTTTTGCAGTTATGCGCCATAAACGGCATTTCGCTTCCTGTTTCAAAGGAAAATGATAATATTATTTCTATTAAAAGCAATGCCATTGCGGAAATGTCCGAAATAAATATGTGCGCCGAACGAAACGCAACGGTTTCAAAAGTGTTGCAGAATATACATACTCACGCCTTACAGGGTTACACAAGCGCAATGTATATTTGGGGTACAATACAGTGTGATGGAAACGACGCGTTGTGCGAGGAAAAATGCTTCGAGAAAGGCGCTTTCAACATCGAAAAGGCTGCACACTGGGGATATGTTCCGGCAATATTGACATTACTTCATTACTTGAACAACAAGGACAAGTATCCCGTGTGTTATATTAAGCACTCGGCAAAATATTACCGGAAGCTGCTTGGCGCTTTTGTCGCGAATTCGCCTTATCGGGAATTGCTGTCTGTTCTGAACATAAAACCGAGCGAATGTTTTTCAAACGCGCGGTTGCTTTTGGAATTATTCGCGCAAAGGAAAGCAACAACAGAAATTTTTGACCAATCTATTGCCAAAGTCGTGTACGGGGACACAATCAGTGCTACCGCCAAAGAGAGATTGCTCTTGGATGCAGATGCAAAAGCCATATCCGAGATGGCAAGTTTGCCAATGCATTTATTGCGCGGCATATGTCAGGTGGATGAACATGTTTTTTCGTTGTTGCCGTTTGTCAATCGGGACGCCGAACAGGACGGACTGCGGCGAGAGATCAACCGTATGGGCGATTTTTTCTTTGAACAAAGAAAACCTTTTTGCCTTTGCTGTCAGGATTGGTTTGTTTTGGATATCTACAAGCAAGGGTTCGCGAGTATGGAGACCGACAGCTCGAAACCCCAACACGTCGTTACAATTGATGTCGGCGAGCTATCCGATGCGGATTTACAACCGAATGACGGCAACGTGTTCGTGACCAATTGTAAGAATGATGCACGCAATCTCTACCTGCTTGTATTGTGGGGGAACATCTCACCCGGCAAAATCGACGCCGTTAAGAATTTTCTGCAAAGCAGTAAGCGTGCAAAGTTTAAGCTCAATCAACCATCGGTCACATTGGACCTCAGTTCGATTGTGCCAATGTGTTTTTGCGACAAACAAAATGCAGACAAGCTCGCCGGTGTGGTTAATATCGGAATGGCGGCGCCTCTTTCCACAGAAGAGCGTCAATATATTTTGAAGCAACGGATTCAGGACGTTCATCGCAGGTGTGAAGCCGTGCCGTCGTGCGTTACCGACAGCGATGTCGATTTATTGTCCCGCTATCAGTTGGATATCGCTTTAATGGCGTTGGACAAGATGTATCAAGAAAATTCAAACGGGGATGCAGCGAACTTGAGAGATATTTCTTTCTATATTGCGGAAGCCGAAAAATCCCACAAGGGGCATCGTGGCTATGGTTTCGGAGGTTAGAGTAAAATGAAGTTTTCAAATGCAATTATGCAGGGATACGAGAATACCGAACTTAAACACTACGGAGAGTTAATTTCGACATCGCCGCAGTTGGTTCCGTACAGCGATCTCAAAAATCGAGAAATTACGGGCGCATTAAAAGCATGCTTGCACATCGATAATGAGCTATATCTTATGTTTTCCAATGGCGACACACATGTTGCTGTGGTGGCAACTACCGGCGGCGGCAAAACTACACAGTATGTTTTTCCGACAATACTCTCGTTTGCCGGCGCACATACAAAACGCTCTCTTGTTATATCCGATCCGAAAGGAGAAGCATATCGAACAACGGCGGCGACTTTGCGCAATGAAGGGTACAAGGTATTGTTGGTCAATTACCGGGATTTTCTATACAGTGAATGTTTCAATCCGCTTACAACTGTTTTTGATAAATATATGCGTGTTCTGAATCTTGAAGATGAGGTTGAGGTGGTTGAGACCCCCAATGGATTCAGAAATAAGTTTTTGGAGATAACCTACGAATCGCAGACGGAGATAGACAAGGCTGTCGCTCGCATGAAGAAGCTTCTTGAAGAGGAAGTAGCCAGCGACATAGATACGCTTGCCACAATTTATGTCTCGATTGAAAACTCTCACGATCCATACTGGCACGAGGCGGCACGTGATCTTTTGAAGGCTTATGTCTGGGCAATGCTGGAAGACATACATCCACAGCAAGAGGGAGTTGAACCAATTACAAGAGACACATTCAGTTTTCGAACGATGCTGACAATAATGGATAATATTGTAGACGACGACGGCGATCATTATAGAGACGGGGGTTATTTTTCCTCTCGCCCGGCAAATTCGCGAGCGTATATGTTTGCCAAAAATACCATTTTGGAAAACGGGCGTCCCACTCGCAAGTGTATTGTAAGTATGTTAAACACGGCGTTGTCCGTATTCAAAACCAGCACAGTAAAGTTACTTACGAGTTGTAACAGTTTCGATTTGGACGTGCTCACGAACAGCGGACAACCTGTGGCTATTTTTATCGGTTATAAAGATGAAGACAGATGTCATTATAAAGTGATCAGCGCATTTATTCAATCGGTTTACATGCATTTGATAAAATATGCAAACAAACAACCCACAGGCAAGTTGGATGTTCCTTTCTACTTCATTCTTGACGAATTTGGCAATTTCCCCGTCATTACCGACTTTGATACGGTAATTTCGGCTGCGCGTGGACGAAACATCTATTTTGTTTTGATTTTGCAATCCTGGGCGCAGTTGGAAAATATATACGGACGCAATACCGCAGAGATAATAAAGGACAATATGAACATGCATGTGTTCATCGGTAGTAATAATCCGCCGACTATTGAGGCGTTTTCCAAAGAATGCGGATTGATAACGAGAGTTTCTCCCGCCAGTGCCCTCAGCGGACGCGGTAGTGAAATAGAAAATTATCAAATAGAAACCATCCCGCTTGTTCCGCGAAGCAATTTGACGAAACTTCAAGTGGGAGAAGCAATGGTAACAGAATCCAAATGCGGATATGTAATGCTTTCCAAGTTGGAAAGGTACTATCTGTGTCCGGAGTTTGATAAGTTGCCAACCGCAAATTATCGGGAGTACAAGTGCAGTTTAAGCCCGTTGGACGACAAATACGAATATCACTTTACTATCCGCAAAAGACCCCGAAGTCAATTTTTTAATTAGTTGTAGTCGGTAAACAATAAAGCAGGTAAGCAGATGAGAATAACAGAGTTAAAACAATCAGTTATAAATTTGCGCTGTTTTACAGTGCAGCAAATTCAACAAAGTTTGGATGTGTCATACGATACGGCGAGGCAATGCGTGGACGAATTGCTGCGAGATGACCTTGTCCGCCCATTGAACAAGTTG
>CANRKK010000042.1 GCA_947631195.1 uncultured Clostridia bacterium | reverse complement strand
GCTTGTCTATGACAAGCGCGCCGCTACGCGGCGCGGACAAGCTCACGCCTACAACCGAACGAACAGGCGGGAAAACGGACATTGAACGCCGCGAGGAAGGGCGTCCGCCGCTGAACCGCTTGGCGAATAGCCCTTCCTCATGCACGGCGGCTCGTTCAAATATTTAATTTTTTTATCCCGCCTATAACCGAATGAAGAGAAGCAGTTGTGCCGTATAAGCGTTGTTTATATATACTATAAATTATAGAAATATTTACGGGCGGCGTTATCGTTTGATAAAAAATCCTGCGCGTGCTATTATAATTATAAATAAAATATAAAAAATATGCGCATAAACGTATAAAGGAGAATACATGACTTACGTCGAAAGAGTTTTAAAAGACCTGAAAGAGCGAAATCCGAACGAACCCGAATTCCATCAGGCGGCGACCGAAATTTTAACCACGCTCGAGCCCGTTGTCGGCAAGCACCCCGAATATGAAAAGGCGGGCCTTTTGGAGCGGTTTATCGAGCCCGAAAGAGTTATAATGTTCCGCGTTCCGTGGGTGGACGACAGCGGCAGCGTGCACGTCAACAAAGGCTACCGCGTTCAGTTCAACAGCGCTATCGGCCCCTATAAAGGCGGGTTGAGGTTTCATCCTTCGGTAAATCTTTCAATAATTAAGTTTCTCGGCCTGGAGCAAATTTTAAAAAACAGTCTTACGGGCCTGCCGATAGGCGGCGGCAAGGGCGGTTCCGACTTTGATCCTAAGGGAAAGAGCGACAGGGAAGTAATGGCCTTTTGCCAAAGTTTTATGACCGAGTTGTACCGCCACGTCGGCGCGGATACCGACGTCCCCGCGGGCGACATAGGCGTGGGTGCAAGGGAAATAGGATATTTGTTCGGCCAGTATAAGCGCATACGCAACGAACACGTGGGCGTGCTCACGGGAAGGGGCCTTTCTTACGGCGGAAGCCTTGTGAGGACGGAAGCTACGGGTTACGGCCTGATATATATCACGGAAGAGGCCATGAAGATGTGCGGCGACAGCTTTCAAGGTAAAACGGTTGTAATATCCGGCGCGGGCAACGTTGCTATTTATGCCTGCCAAAAGGCGCTGAGCCTCGGCGCAAAAGTCGTGGCCATGTGCGATTCCAACGGGTACGTTTATGATAAAAACGGCATTGATCTCAAGGTCGTAAAGACAATCAAGGAGATAAGAAGAGGGCGCATAAAGGAATATGCGGATATAGTTTCTTCGGCGGAGTATCACGAGGGCTGCAAAAACATATGGTCCATTCCGTGCGAGATAGCTCTGCCCTGCGCCACCCAAAACGAGATAGACGCCGAATCCGCCCGGCTTCTTGTAAACAACGGGGTTAAATATGTTGCGGAGGGCGCGAATATGCCTTCCACGCTGGAAGCTATCGGCGTGTTCCAAAATAACGGCATTGTTTTTCTTCCCGCAAAGGCGGCAAACGCGGGCGGGGTTGCAACATCCGCTCTCGAAATGGCGCAATCTTCGGGCAGAATGTTTTGGACGTTTGAAGAAGTGGACGCGAAGCTCAAAAATATTATGGTTAACATTTATCACAATATTGACGGCGCGGCCAAGGAGTACGGGTACGAGGGCAACTACGTTATGGGCGCCAATATCGCAGGCTTTATAAAAGTGGCCGAGGCAATGATGGCGCAAGGCATTGTTTAATCGTGCGGCAATATACGGCGGCGGGGCAAGGTTGCCCCGCCGCCTTTAAAAATTGTTGACTAATCCCGCAAAATAATGTATTTTAATATAAAAAATGCTGTCTTGTGATTATAATATTATATATAGTCTCTTAATGACGGAGAAACAGAAAGATGACAACGCTTGAAATTCTTGAAACCGCGCGGGCGGCAAAAAATTCCGCCGCACTGATGTCAACCGAACAGCGCAACGCCGCGCTGATAAATATGGCGGCGGCTATCGTGGACGATACTAAGGCAATTTTAAGGGCAAACGCGGCGGACGTTGAGGGGGCAAAGCACATTCTCAGCCCGTCGCTTTTGGCGCGTCTTACGCTGACTGAGGAAAGCGTCCGCGAAATGGCGGAAAGCATGCGCGAAATTGCAAAATTTCACGACCCGCTCGGCGTTCTCCCCGAGGAAACAGTGCGCCCGAACGGGCTTAAAATCAGTAAGGTAAAAGTGCCCTTGGGGGTTGTGGCCATTTTGTATGAAGCGCGCCCCAACGTAACTGCCGACGCGGTTGCGCTTACCGTAAAGAGCGGCAACGTATGCATTTTGAGAATAGGCAAGGAGGCTTACGGTTCGGCCCGCGCGATAGTAAGCGCAATGAACAAGGGCTTAAAAAAGGCGGGGGTCTCCCGCAACCTTGTAAATCTGATCGAGGATACGACGAACGACAGCATAAATGAGTTGCTGGGTGCTGTGGGCTACGTCGATCTGCTCATTCCGCGCGGGGGCAACAGCCTCATCAACATGTGTGTTGAAAATTCAAAGGTGCCGTGCATATATACGGGCATGGGGATCTGCCACGTTTATGTCGACGAAACGGCCGATTTGGAGATGGCGCTGAACATCATTGAAAATGCCAAATGCAGCAGGCCGTCCGTTTGCAACGCAATGGAGGTGTGCCTTGTAAATAAAAATATTGCAGAGGTCTTTTTGCCCATGCTGCACAACAGACTTGTTGAAAACAGGAACGAGAACAAAGTTGTTTTAAAACTCGATGAAACGTCCTACGGGATTTTATGCGGAAAGCCGAATTGTAAACCTGCCGGCGACAACGATTTTGACACCGAATTTTTGGATTATGTAATGGCGGTCAAAGTTGTCGACGACGTAAAAGCTGCGGTTAACCACATTGCCTGCCACGGCACGGGCCACAGCGATTGTATCGTTACCGAAAACGATAAAAACGCGGCTCTTTTTATGCGGACGGTGGATAGCGCGGTGGTGTATGTAAATGCGTCGACCCGCTTTACCGACGGCGGCGAGCTGGGATTGGGGGCCGAAATCGGGATCTCCACGCAAAAATTACACGCCCGCGGTCCGATGGGGGTAAACGAACTTACGACATATAAATACATTGTAAAGGGGGACGGACAAATACGCCGATAAGGGGAGGCCGTCCAAAAAACATTCGATAAAAAGTTGACAATAACCGATGTTTGTGGTATATTAAGTCCACAAACAAATGCAGGTGTCGCCTATCGGTATGGCGTCAGCTTCCCAAGCTGATTTTGGCGGGTCCGACTCCCGTCACCTGCTCCAAATGCCCGTTTTGATAGTTTTTCGTTACAAACGGGCTTTTTTATTGCAGTTATAAAATTTTTATCAAAATGCATAAAAAGAAGTTGCTTTTTTTAAATTAAATAAGTATAATTTATGTAGTTTAAAAAACTGAGGTGTAGCGCAGTTTGGTAGCGCGTCTGGTTAGGGACCAGAAGGTCGTGGGTTCAAGTCCCGTCACCTCAACCAAAATTTGCGATAGGTTTTTTGCCTATCGCAAATTTTATGCCCATATTTCAGCCCGATTAAAGAACCTTGTAAACAGGAAGCGGTAACTTTGCTTGATTTGCAGGTCTATTTTATGGTATAATCAAAAAAATCTAACATGACCAAAAAAAATAAAAGAAAATGATCTGTAAAATAAGAAAATAGAAATTATCCCGTAAATGAATATGATACGTTTGCTATTACGGCAGATGTTAAACTACCCTAAATGGAGGTAATTATGAAACGAATTGTAATTTTTGTATTGACACTTGCCTTATCTATGTGCATTTTGGCGGGATGCGGACCTGAAACTCCCAAAGGTTTTGAAAACCCCGGTGATAGTCTCTGGGGCGGCGGGATCGTGCATGAGACGCCGAATACGACCCCTTCCGAGAGTATGGACAATGCCAACAATGCTGCCGGCGAGACCGAAAAGGGCGAAAATGTTCCCGAAGCCGTCATCCCGCTTACAACGACGGGGAAGATCACGGAGAGCGGCGACTACCTCGTCACAGGCTCTCTTGAGGGCAAGATCAGCGTAAAAGCAGAACATGTGTGCCTGTTTTTGAACGGCGCGACCCTCTTTTCTGCCGACGACAAGGTCATCACGAGCGACTATGACCTCACGCTCACCCTCATCGGCGAGAACATGGCCGAAACGGCCGCTTCTGCCACCAACGCCATCACATGCGACGGGGCCCTCACCATCAACGGCGGCGGGAGTCTCACCGTCAAATCAACCAAAAATGCCATCAAGGGGAACACGATCTCCGTCACCGAGGCAAAACTCGACATCCAATCGGACGGCGACGGACTACATGCCGAGATCGACGCCTACGACGAGCTGACTGCGGCTCCCGCATTTTCCTATGAGGACGGCGGCTGGGTGAAACTCGACGGCGCGGACGTCACGATCGTGTCGGGCGACGACGGCATTCAGGCGGACACCTTCGTCCTCATTGAGGGAGAAAGCAAACTTGACATCACGACGAACGGCGGCGCGCCGCAGACGGTCACCGAAAGCTCCTCCGACAACGGGAACGGCAAGGGCATCAAGGCGGACGCGATCGATTGGGGCGCGGACGGAAACGAAATCGTGTCCGACGAATATTTCATCGGGATTGAGAGCGGAGAAATCAAAATCAACGCCAACGACGATGCGGTCCATTCGGACGGCAAGATAGAGATCTCGGGCGGTGCGCTCGACATTGCCTCGGGCGACGACGGCGTGCATGCGGAAGCTCTCCTCACCGTGGCGGGCGGGGAAATCACCGTGACAAAGTGCTATGAGGGCCTCGAAGCCGCCAAGGTGGAGATCGCGGACGGAGCAATTCGGGTCAACTCCGTCGATGACGGGATCAACGCCGCCGACGGCACGGCAAATTTCCCGGGTCAGGCGAATCCCAACTGCCACATCATTCTTTCTGGCGGGAACGTCGAGGTCAGCGCGCTGGGCGACGGCGTGGACTCCAACGGCTCGATCCACATGACGGGAGGCACCCTCGTTGTGTTCGGTCCGACCTCGGGTGATAATGCCGCGCTCGACGCGGACGGCGGAATACTTGTGGACGGCGGATATCTCTTTGCGGTCGGTCCTCTCGGAATGGTCGAAACGCCCGCAAACAATTCCAAACAGAATGTGTTGTCCTATGCGCAAAATCAAGCGATAAGCGCAAATACAGTTTTGTCTTTGACCGATGAAGCCGGCACGGCGATTTTCTCCGTCACGATAGAAAAGAACTGCCAATCTGTCATCGTATCCTGCCCTGAACTCGTCACGGGCGAAAGTTTCAAACTCTACGGCGGAGATACGCAACTCTGCGCCTTCACGGTATCTTCGGTCATTACTTCGGTCGGTTCGCAGGGGAATATGGGAAATCCTGGCGGCACTCCTCCGGGAGGCTTCGGCGGAGGCATGGGACACGGAGGAAGGTAATCCTATTGATGTGTCCGACTTTCGGCGGTGAACCGATACCATCTGCCGAATTTACGTAAAAATTAAACGCCGCTCAAATGAGCGGCGTAGGTTTTTATTAAAGCGAATTGTGACGGGGCCAATATAAAATTTTTTGATTATCATAAAACAAACAAAGATTATATTTACTTAATTAACAACGTATGGTATAATAAATTTATGTCTTTTGCAATCTTTGTAACTGTATTTATCGCGGGTCTGTCTCTTTCGGTTGACGCGTTTGCCGTTTCGGTGAGCGACGGCATGGTTTACCGCAACCTCGATTTAAAAAAAGGCGCGGTGATACCGTTAACGTTCGGCCTGTTTCAGGCGTGCATGCCCATTATAGGATATTACGTATATAAACTTTTCAGTGAAATTGAAGCCTTTACGCAGTTTGACCATTGGGTAGGTTTTGCGTTGCTGGTTTTTATAGGCGGCAAGATGATTTTTGACGGCATACGCGAGCTTTGCGTTCCCGAAAAGGAGATCCCGCCCAAAAAATTTTCTGTTTTGGAAGTGCTTGTGCAGGGCGTCGCAACCAGCATAGACGCGCTCGCTCTCGGCTTTACGCTCGGCACGGGACTATTGCAAAACGCAACGGGCAACATAGACGTGTGGGCCTGGGTCAGCGTTGCAATCATAGGCGTTACAACTTTTATTGTGGTGGCGTGCGGAACGCTGATAGGCGTAAAGGTGGGGAAACTGTTTACAAAAAAGGCGAGCGTGGCAACGATAATAGGCGGAACAGTCCTGCTGCTCATTGCCGTCAAGATTGTTGTCGGATCGTACATAGCACTTCCCTTTTAATCAAATCGTTTCCGCATATTATGTCGGCTTTGTCAAGCGCGGTCCTTATTGCGCGGTTGTTGACAAGGCCGACTATTCTTTCATACAACAATTGCGGTGTCATCGATTTTTCATCAAGCACTTCGCACAGGCCCTTGCCCAAAAAGTACTCCGAATTTTTTATCTGGTCGCCGCGGCTTGCGGAATTCCCCAACGGTATAAACAAAGTCGGTATTTTAAGCGCCAATAGTTCAAAGGCCGTATTGGAACCGCACCTCGACACCGCAACGTCGGCGCAGGCGTAAACGCTCCCCATGTCCTCGGCAAATTCAATCTGCTTATATCCGTAAATGTTGGTTTCCACCGCGTTGTTCCGCCCGCAAAGGTGGAGGACGTTGTAATCTTTGCAGAGTTTTGCCGCGATTTGTCTTAAATTTTCGTTGATTATCCGCGACCCGCTGCCGCCGCCGAGCACCAAAACGGTGGGGCGGGGGTTCAATCCGTATTTTTTAAGCGCTTCGGCCCTGTTTTGGCCGAATATTTTTTTTCGGATAGGGGAGCCGCAGTAAATGCCGTTTTTAAATTTTTCCGCCGTCTGCGGGAAGGACGTTAAAACTTTTTTGCAACGCCGCGCGATAAATTTGGTTGCAAGCCCGGGGTCTATGTCCGACTCGTGGGTGATGACGGGAATACCGCGCTTTTTTGCCGCCATAACTGCGGGCACGCAAGCATAGCCGCCCTTTGAAAAAATCAAATCGGGCGCAGAGGAATCTAAAATCGCCCCCGCGCGTTTAACGGCTTTGGCCAATTTTATGGGTATCGACAGGTTTTTAAAGATTTTTCCGCGAATAAGTTTTGGCGTGCCGCACTCATAAAATTTAACGCCGTTTTGCAGGCAGATATTTTTTTCTATGCCGTCCGTGCCCATGTAAATGCAGTTGAAACGGTCTTTAAGTTCCTCGATGATGGCGATGTTGGGTATAACGTGTCCGGCGCTTCCTCCGCCGCAGAATAAAATGGTTTTCATAGCAATAATTATATTTATTATTGCTGTTTTTTATGTAAAATAAAAGGTGGGTTAACCGCCGCCTTATTGCAGATTTTGGGTAATGCCCGATATTATATGCTGCGTAATTGCGCACACCTCGCTCATGTGTTCGTCCAATGACGAATGTTTGTCGTTGCCGCTCACCCATTTTATGTAGCAGTCAAGTATGCCCGCCGCCGCATAGGTGAGGGGATAGCCCAGCTTCGATTCGTCTATTCCGGGGAAGCGTTTAAGCAGAGCTTCCGTCGTTTTTGTCACGAGTATCTGTTTTATTTTTGAAATAACGTTTACCGCGTTGGTCGAAAAGATTATATACCTTTTCATTCCGTCGTCCTCGTCAAGCCTTTTGGTAAGTTTTTTAAAAAAAGCATATGTGGAGCCGTAAATGTCCGATATGGTATAACCTTCCATACATTCGGCAATATTTTGCTCGATTTCCCTGTCGATATCTGCCGCCACGGCCAAAACGTCCTCATAGTGGAGATAAAACGTAGAGCGGTTCACCATAGCCTTTGCGGCCAGGTCCGAAACGCTTATTTTGCTTATGGACTGTTTTTCAACAAGTTCTATAAAGGCTTTTTTTATGCTTGTGCGTGTTTTTATAATTCTTTTATCTGTCGGCATATTTCAAATTCCGTCACAATTGTACTTTTTGTTAATTATAATACATTTTGATGAATATTGCAAATTAAATCTTGACATAATTTTATTATAGTTGTAAAATATATTTATGAACCACGTTCAATTAGTAGTTGTGCTGGTGACGGGTAGCTTGTTTGCCGCACTCTTTTTTATAGGCATTTTTATGATGCTGTATCATATCAGCAAGCAAAACGAGCTTAACCGCAAAATTACTGCGATGTATAACGACCCCGATCTTGCAAAAATGGATTATGATTTTTCCGTTTACGACGAGGAAGTTACGCGCATGGTTTCTGTTTCAAGGGAGGACGGCCAGTTGACTATCGACGACGTGCTGATAAGCGGCGCGGTTAGCCCTGCCGACGAGGGCATCGAGGAGATAACGGGCAACTATAAGCCGGATTAATTATGGATTTAAGTATTTTAAAATGGGTCCACGCCACGTTTCACGGTCAAACGTGGCTGAATTTCATAATGGCGGGCGTCACCTGGCTCGGTGAGTTCGGCGCCGCGGCAATTTTGCTTGCCGTTGTGCTGATTATAATAAAAAAGACCCGCAGGGCGGGTTTCGCCGTAGCGGCCGCAGTAGTCATCGACGTACTCGTTGTAAACGTAATATTGAAAAGTTTTGTCAACCGCCCTCGGCCGTGGACCGAGTGGGAGGAGATAATCGGATTTTATGCTTCGGTCGGCGCCAGACAGCCTACCGATTCATCGTTCCCGTCGGGACATGCCGCCGCGTGTATGGCGGCAGCGGTGGTGATGCTGTTCCGCTACAAGTGGAAGGGGTTGATAGCCTTTGCGGTGGCCGTTCTTGTCGCCATATCGAGGATTTATCTTTGTCTGCACTATCCCAGCGACGTGCTCGGCGGCGTGCTTATTGGCGCCGCGTGCGGGGTGGCGGGGCATTTCATAGTTAAGCTGATCGAAAACAAACTCGATAAAAATAAATCTGCGGGGCAACCGTCGGACGGAAAATAGTTAAGAGAGAGGAAGAACCTCTCTCTTTTTAAATAATTTTGAATTTGATAAAAAGTTGTTTTGAAAGCAGCGTTTTGGAAATTGTAAATTCTCCTCTGTTTATCGTTGTCTTTTCTTTGAAGCGGCAGCCGAGTATGCCGACTTCACCCGTCAGTTCGCGCGTGTCGAAATCGAGTTCGTAAGTTCCCTCGATTATCTGCCGTTCCCCGTTTTTGGGCTGTATCACAAGTTGCATCTTTTCGCTGTCGGCCAATACGATTCTTATATAGTCGTACTCTTCAAGCAGGTCGGTATCTCCGAGTTTTGCTTCCACGCACTCATATTGCGCGATATAGGGCTTTGTGAGCTCTTTCACCGAGCCCTCCGCGTCGGCCTCGCATGCGGGCACAGCAAGCAGGCAAAGTACAGGTATCAGCAACGAAAACAAAATATATAATTTGCGTTTCATAATTATTATTTTGCGCAGACGGCAAAAAATTATCCCCCGCCGCGCCGCGGAGGGGGAGGTATTGTTTTTTATGCTTTGCCGATCGAGCCGAAGATTTCCATCTTCTCTTTTACGCAATCTTTGATGGCCTGTGCGCCGGGCGCAAGCAGTTTTCTGGGGTCGAACCCTTTGCCGACAAGATCTTTGCCTTCTTCAACATACTTTCTTGTCGCCGCCTGGAAAGCGAGCTGGCACTCGGTATTTACGTTGATTTTGGCAACGCCGAGGGAGATGGCCTTTTTGATCATATCCGTGGGGATTCCCGTGCCGCCGTGAAGGACGAGGGGCATATTGCCAACCTTTTCTTTAACCGCAGCCAGCGTTTCAAAGCTGAGACCGGGCCAGTCGGCGGGGTACTTGCCGTGAATATTTCCTATGCCCGCAGCAAGCATCGTAACGCCCAAATCGGCGATCTTTTTGCACTCTTCGGGGTCTGCACATTCGCCCTTGCCTATAACGCCGTCCTCTTCGCCGCCGATTGCGCCGACTTCTGCCTCGAGGCTCAATCCGAGGTGATTGCAAACGGATACAAGCTCCTTGGTTTTTGCAACGTTTTCGTCGATGGGGAAGTGGGAGCCGTCGAACATAATCGAGGAGAAACCCGCGTCGATACATTTATAGCAGCCGTCGTAAGTGCCGTGGTCGAGGTGTAGCGCCACGGGAACGGTTATGTTGAGACATTCTATCATTGCCTTAACCATAGCCGCAACTGTTTTAAATCCCGTCATGTATTTTCCTGCGCCTTCGGAAACGCCCAAAATCACGGGCGAGCGCAGCTCCTCGGCGGTTTGAAGAATGGATTTAGTCCACTCCAAATTGTTTATATTGAACTGACCTACGGCATATTTGCCGTCTCTTGCTTTTTCCAGCATTTCTTTTGCTGAAACCAACGCCATAATAACCTCCAAATCATACATAATATTTATAGGCAAAAAATTACCATAATCAAGTATAAGTGATAATTTAAAAATTTTCAAGTTAATTTTAAAAAATATTTTATAAATATTGCAAAAACACTTTTCAATGGGTTGTTTTTGGTTTATAATTCAAGTGATATTGTGGTAGTGATACTTAAATGCACAAAATATTGAAATTTTGTTGACTTAAAAAAATTATTTTGCTATAATTTATAGTGAATGAAATATTAATATTTTCGGAGGAATTTATTCTATGGCAAACGTAAAAGTTGCAATCAACGGATTTGGCCGTATCGGCCGTCTCGCGTTCAGACATATGTTTGAGGCGGAGGGCTATGAAATCGTTGCCATCAACGATCTTACAAGCCCTAAAATGTTGGCTCATCTTTTGAAGTACGATTCGGCTCAAGGCAGATATAAGTATGCCGATTCCGTGGTTGCAGGGGAGGACAATATTACCGTCAACGGTCAAACGATTAAAATCTATGCGGAAAAAGACGCTGCAAATCTTCCTTGGAAAGATTTGGATGTTGACGTTGTTTTGGAATGTACCGGTTTTTATTGCTCCAAAGAAAAATCGTCTGCACACATCAAAGCCGGAGCTAAAAAAGTTGTTATCTCCGCGCCTGCCGGCAATGATTTGCCCACAGTCGTATATGGCGTAAACGAAAAAATTCTTAAGGCAAGCGACACTGTAATTTCCGCTGCAAGCTGCACAACCAACTGCCTTGCGCCCATGGCCGACACGCTCAACAAGCTCTGCAAAATCAGAAAGGGCTACATGACGACCATTCACGCTTACACGGGCGACCAGATGGTGCTTGACGGACCTCACAGAAAGGGCGATTTGAGGAGAGCAAGAGCCGCCGCCATAAATATAGTTCCCAACTCCACGGGCGCCGCAAAGGCAATCGGCCTTGTAATTCCCGAACTCAACGGCGTTCTCGACGGTTGCGCACAGCGCGTGCCCGTACCTACCGGTTCGCTTACTCAGCTCATCGCGGTATGCGAGGGTGAAATCGACGCTCAGGCAGTGAACGCAGGCATGAAGGCTGCGGCTTCCCAGTCCTACGGCTACACCGAGGAGGAGATTGTATCCAGCGACGTTATCGGTATGACATACGGTTCGTTGTTTGACGCAACCCAGACCAAATGCATGCCTCTCGGCGACGGCACAACCCTTGTAAAGGTTGTATCGTGGTACGACAACGAAAATTCCTACACATCGCAGATGGTAAGAACGATCAAGTACTTCGCCGAACTCAAGTAAATCAACAAATCAAAGCCCGACTTAGTCGGGCTTTTTCTATGCAAAAAAACACTCCCGACCGAAGCGTCGGGAGCTTTCCATATATAGGGGGCCTATGACCAAAAATTTTGGATTTTTTGTTAAAATGCTTGCTAAGATACGCAAAATACGCTATAATCAATTTAACTCAATCGAATTGGGTTAAATTATTTTATAGGGGTATTGTGTATGAATGTTTACGATTTTACGGTAAAAGCGCAGGACGGGAGCGACGTTTCGCTCTCGCAGTATCGGGGGAAGACACTTCTTATAGTCAATACTGCGACTGGGTGCGGATTTACGCCGCAATACGGCGATTTACAGGATTTGTACAACGAACACCAAAAGGACGGTTTGGAAATTCTCGATTTCCCGTGCAATCAATTCGGCGAGCAGGCGCCCGGAAGCGATGAAGAAATCCACTCTTTCTGCACGGGAAGGTACGGCATAACATTTCCGCAGTTTGCAAAAATCGACGTGTTCGGCGAAAATCAAATTCCGCTTTATAAATGGTTGGAAGAAAACAGCAAATTTGAGGGATTCAGCGGCTTTATGGGCAAAATTGTTTCGGTAGCCGCAAAAAAGAACGACAAGGACTACAAAAACAACAGCAAAGTAAAGTGGAACTTTACGAAATTTTTAATCGACAAAAACGGCAATCTCGTCGCACGTTTTGAACCGACGACCAAAATGTCGGAAGTCAAAAAACAGGTGGAGGCGATTTTATAATTAGCTATTCTTACAAGACGGAAAATACCTGCTCTACGCTCATCGAAATGGAGAATGGGATTTAAAGAAATTTACAGGAAATATGGATAAGTACGACGCATTAAAACTTGAAAATCAACTTTGTTTTCCGCTCTATGCGTGTGCGCGCGAGGTCGTGAAAAAGTATCGCCCTTATCTTGACGAACTCGACCTTACCTACACGCAGTACATCGCCATGATGGTCTTTTGGGAGAAAGGGAAATGCAGTTCAAAAGAACTCGGCGAGAAGTTGTTTCTCGATTCGGGAACGCTGACTCCCGTTTTGAAAAGCCTTGAAAAAAAGGGGTTTGTGAAGCGAGAGCGCAGCTCTTTGGACGAGCGGTTGCTAGACGTTAGTATTACCGAAAAAGGTATGGAGCTTCGTGAACGCGCGGTGGAGGTGCCGGGCAAAATTGCCGGCTGTATCAAGCTCGACAGCGAGGAAGCAATGACGCTATACAATACTCTTTATAAAATTCTTTCACAAGAATCTGCCAATGATTGAAGTTCAAAGGTAAACAATGACGGCGGTGGAAACTCCATCGCCGTTTTTACACTTCATGATGCACGGTCTATAAGTATTCTGCTTATAGGCCGTCTTTTTGCTATTTTGGAGGCATTTTTTGCCCGTTTGG
>CANRKK010000041.1 GCA_947631195.1 uncultured Clostridia bacterium | reverse complement strand
CACACCGCATTATAAAAATTTCTATAATAAGGTGCAAAAAGCGTGGTTTTGCTTGCAACATAATTATTTAAAATAATTGCAACGCAAATTAAGGTTTGTCATTTCGCGCGAGCGAAGCGGTAAGCGAAATAATCCCCTCGTGGGCTGGTCGAAGCTGGTTAACACGGCAACCCTAAAAAGTCGCTACGCGACAGATTCTTCGGCTATCGCCTCAGAATGACAGGGGGAGGAGTGAGAGAGACCCTCGCGCAGAATGACAGAGGGGGAACAAGCTCAAGCGGAACGCTTGCCCCCCTCAGTCCTCTGTGCGTCCAGCTTTCTCACACGGCGTAAGGACAACGCCGTGTTCGGTAAGGCTGGCGCCTTCGGTACGACACCGTTCGCGCGGGACGTATGCGCTCACTCATCTCGCGCGGCAAAACAGCGCACTGTGCTGTTTTGAGAAATCCGCGCTCGTCCCACAACGTGGGGCAGCCAAGGTGTGGAGGTGGGTGACCGTCTCTCCCACCTGTCACTTCGTGACACCCTCCCCCGTCGGCGACGGAAGAGGGCAAGAAGCAAACCCTCTCCTTGGCTCCCCGTAGTAGGGGGAGCTGTCACCGATAGGTGACTGAGGGGATTGTCATTCAAGTTTGAAGTGCGGCAATTTCAATCGGGCGGTAACGCAATAAAGAAACCCGACTGCGGCGACCCGCCGTCAAGCGGAACGCTTGCGGGCCGAATGGCCCGCCGCCTGTCGTTTGAAATGCGTTCGTAGCGTTCAGCGGAATGTATGGCTAACGCGTTTTTGAGGCCGCAACGCTCGTTTCGCCCAAAAAGAAAAAATAAAACATGTCCGCGATTATTTTTTAGCTGTGCGGTATTTGGTTTTTTTGTGCCGCAAATTGCCTTCAAAGTCTTGAAAAGGTTGACAAACGGTGGTAAAATGTAATTCGGCAGAATTTGGATAAATTTAAAAGGTGAAAATATGAACTACGAAAATCCCGTGTTGTTTTCGGACTATTCCGACCCCGACGTGATACGCGTCGGCGACGATTTTTATATGGTGGCGTCCTCGTTCAACCACGTGCCGGGCGTGCCCGTCTTGCACTCCAAAAATTTGGTCGAGTGGGAAATAATCAACTACGTGTTGCCCAAAATACCCTTTGACAGGTTCGACAAGGTGTGTCACGGGGACGGCGCGTGGGCCCCGTCCATAAGGTACAACAACGGCAAGTTCTATTGCCTTATCCCCTTCCCCGACGAGGGCATATTCGTGTCGGAGACCTCCGACCCCTACGGCAAATGGTCGCTCTTGCGCCCCCTGCTCGTCGGCAAGGGCTACGAGGACCCCTGCCCCATTTGGGCATACGGCAAGTGCTTTGTGGTGTTTGCCTTTGCAAAGAGCCGCGCGGGCTTCAATTCGAAGCTCGCCGTGTTCGAGACGGATACCGAACTGAAGACCCCCGCCGAAAAATATGCCTTTATATACGACGGTCACGACCACAACCCCAACATAGAGGGCCCCAAGTTTTATAAGTACGGCAAGTACTTCTATATACTCGCGCCCGCTGGCGGCGTGGGGACGGGCTGGCAGGTTGCGCTCCGCTCCGAAAAGATATACGGCCCCTATGCAAGCAAAATAATACTGCGCCAGGCCGATACGGACGTAAACGGCCCCCACCAGGGCGCGCTGATCGATTTGGACGACGACGGCAAGCGTTGGGCGTTTATGCACTTCCAGCAGACGGGCCCCTTCGGCAGGGTGGTGCACCTGCAGCCCGCGCAGTGGATAAACGGCTGGCCGCTCTTGGGAAATATTGACGACGACAACCTGCCCGGGAGCCCCGTAGACGGGGGAGAGTACCCCGTAAATATACAGACGGGCTACAACATAGACCCCAACGACGACTTTTCGGGCGACAGGCTCTCGCCCGTATGGCAGACGCCCGCCAACCCGCAGGAGGAGTGGTATTCCTTCAAGCGCGGGTTAAAGCTGAACTGCATATACTACGCGCGTTCCGCTCTTTCGGACCTGCCGCAGCTTATAATGCAAAAGGTGCAGTACAAAAACTTTTCGGTCAAGTGCAAGTGCAAATTAAATCTTGTAAACGACGGCGACGAGGTGGGTTTCACCGTGTTCGGCAGGGAGTATTCCTATATCTGCGTGGTGAGGATAGCGGGGCAAAACTATCTTGAAATCCGCAAGGGCTCCATCGGCGGCGCCGAGGACGAAACGCTGTGCCGCAGCCAGCCTTACGCCGACGACTACGTGACCTTCCAGATAAGCGCAAGATACGAGGAGAGGCACAAGCTCGCCGTGAAATACACCTTCGGCGGCAGCGCGTTCACCAAAAAGTTTTATGCAACCCCCGGCCGCTGGGTGGGGGCAAAATTGGGCATATACGCCCGCGCGAACACCATTTCCAAGGGCAGCGCAACCTTTAAATTTTTCAGGGTGACGCCCGCCCGCCGGACGCATTGAGGAGACAGAATTATGTTCCGCCAGATGTTTGAAGAAAAATATATGCGCTTTCCGGGGGGCAGGCCCAAGGCCCTGACGTTCAGCTACGACGACGGCGTCCGCGCGGACAAGCGTTTGATACAAATTTTAAACGCGCACGGCTTAAAGGGCACGTTCAACCTCAACAGCAAGCTCTTTGACTGCCAAAACTGGCACGACAGAATGGACGAAGAGCAGACCTATCTCACCTTTTGCGGCGGGCCGCACGAAATCGCGCTGCACGGCGCAAGACACGTGTTTTTGAACAAGGTGCCCCTGCCCGAGGCGATAAACGAGATAGTGCAAAACCGCGTTTACCTCGAAGAAAAATTCGGCAGGATAGTGCGCGGAATGGCGTACGCCTACAACGGCTACAACGCCGAAATACTCAATATACTCCCACAATTGGGCGTTGCGTACGCCCGCACTACGCGGTCCACCCACGGTTTTTCGCTGCCCGAAAATTTTTTGGAATGGCACCCCACCTGCCACCACACCGAAAAGGAGCTTCTGCCCCTTGCCCAACAATTTTTGGAGGGGAGCCCCCTCGACGACTTTAAAAACCGCGAGCCGTGGCTTTTGTATATCTGGGGGCACAGCTACGAGTTCGACGACAACGGCGACTGGCAAAAGATAGAGGACGTATGCGATCTTTTGGGCGGCAGGGAGGATATCTGGTATGCCGCGAACATTGAAATTTACGACTACGTGAGCGCATACCGCTCCCTTATCTTCTCGATGGACGGGGAGAGGGCGTATAACCCCTCGGCAATCCCCGTGTGGCTGGAGATACGCGGCAAGGTCTACCGCATAGACCCCGCCCGAACCGTCTGCTTCGACAAAGAAATTTAAAACCGTAAAACCAAATCTCCGCCCGCGGCACATTTTGCCGCGGGCTCCCGCCTTTTGTATGCGATAATTTTTTAAAAACCCTTGCAAATTGCGGCAAATTAATGTATGATATTGACATTAAAAAAAGCAAAAATGATATCGGAGGAAAATATAATGATTTTGGATTTATTTAAACTCGACGGCAAAGTTGCGCTGGTCACGGGCAGCAACACGGGGCTGGGGCAGGGCATCTGCAAGGCCTACGTGGAGGCGGGCGCAAAGGTGGTCGGCGTTTCCCGCCGTCCTTCGACCGAAACGGCAGAAATGCTCGGCGAAAATTTTTATAACGTCATAGCCGATTTAAGCACGACGGACGTCATCCCACGCATAATAGAGGAGGCGGTCGCCAAATTCGGCAGGATTGATATCCTCGTGAACAACGCGGGAATAATAAAAAGGCAGGACAGTATCGAGTTTTCCGAAGAAAATTGGGACTCGGTCATGAACGTGAACCTCAAAACGGTGTTCTTTTTGACGCAGGCCGTGGGGCAGCAGTTCATAAAGCAGCACTCGGGCGGCAAGATAATAAACATCGCCTCGATGCTCTCCTTTCAGGGCGGCATAAGGGTGCCCTCGTACGCGGCGGCAAAGTCGGGCGTGCGCGCAATAACAATGTCCCTCGCCAACGAGTGGGCCAAGTACGGAGTAAACGTAAACGCGATAGCCCCCGGATATATGGCAACCAACAACACGCAGGCTTTAAGACAGGACGAGGAGCGTTCAGCGGACATTCTGGCGCGTATCCCCGCGGGCCGCTGGGGCACTCCCGCCGATTTGGAGGGCGCGGCAGTGTACCTTGCTTCGGCGGCCTCGGACTATGTTAACGGGTTTACTTTGGCGGTTGACGGCGGCTGGCTGGGGAGATAAGGGAAAAAACGGGCAATTTAAAGCCCGTTTTTTGCTACCGCCAACGGGTGATAAACTTCGCAATACTGTGTCGCGTTTGCGCGCTCCTCGGTTACGTACTTCTGTGTACGCTCCCGTCGTCGCTTGCGCACGCTCCTTGTCTTGCTCGTTTCTGACCCGTTGCTAACTTCGTAAATGCAGGGGAACCCCGTGGCTCCCCTTAGTAAGCGGGAGCTGTCATCGATAGGTGACTGAGGGGATTGTCATTAAAGTTTGACGTGCAAAAAGCAAGTCAAACGTTATCGCAATAAAGAAACACAGCAGTGCGCCCGCGCGCTTGACAAAATTTTTAAGCGGTGATATACTTCAAATACCACATTATAGAAACTAAATATTGCTGTACGGCATTTTTATGCCCTTTTTTCGGCGTGCCCGCCGCGGGCTGCGATTTGTATCGTCTTTTGGTTATAAAAATTTTTCCGAACGGCAAACAAAACATACATAATCCAAGGCATTGAGTATCTCTTAAATGTCTTATGTATGTTTTGTTGACGAGTAAATTGTCAGTCGTACAGAAAGTTTCTATGGTGTGGTAACCTTGAAGAGATACCGTGCGGTGTGCTCTTCGGGGCACACCTTATTTTTTTGCCGCACAAAGGAGAAAAAATGGAAAAGGATATTATAATTTCCCGGCTGTACACTCTGCGTGCAGGGCTTTCGGTAATCTCGCAGGAAAAGAGAAATATAGACCGCCGCCTTGCAGAAAACGAGAAAAACCGCGCCGCTCAGACAAAAAATCTTCAAGACAGTCAAAGCGGAGAGGAAGCCCGTGTAAACAGGGCTATTGCCAACGCAAAAAAAGATCATTCCGAAAAAAAGAAAAAGTACGACGAATGTCGCGTCAAATATGAAGAAACGCGTGACATTGCCGAATGTTCGCTTTCGCGTGCGCGACGGGCAGATTTCAGCGGAAGGCTTAAAAAGTCGTTTGGCATAATATTAGGCATGTTGACGTCGCTATTGGGTGTGGGTTTACTAATCTACGGTATTATGGCTCCGATTTGGTTTTTTGGCGGTCTGAAAGAAAAAAGCGTTGACAATGTTGTTTTAAACGCCCTGTTCGGTTGGGTGAATGACGGTACAGGACCGATAGCAATGTGGGGAGGATTAATCGGGGGTATAGGATTTATTATTTTAGCTCTTTGCGGCTGGTGTAACGGTTTTTTTACCGATAAATTTCACGCCTATACAGGTCATGCAAAGACACTTCGCGCGGCAAGGAAAAGACTTGACGGCGAAAGACAGGCTATGAATACCGCAAAACAAACAATGGACAAAGCTCAAGCTTATGTTACCAAGCTGGAAAACGAGCTGCGAGAAGTGCAGGAAAAAGGCAAAAGGCAGGCGGCCGCATTGAATCTCAGCCTTACCGCGGGCAAAGCGGCGCTTATAGAATATCTCAAGCCGATCGGTATGGCGTGCATTGCGCTTTTCGACGGATTGCAAGCGGCGTTCGGTCAGTTGGTGGACGTGCGCGACTGGGGCAATCTCGATTATCTTATATATTCCATGGAAACGGGCAGGGCGGACAGCGTTAAGGAGGCTTTGCAGCTAGCCGACAGGGAGGAACAGACAAACAGGATATTGGAAGCTGTAGCCATGGCCAGCGCGGCCATATGCCGCTCCATTACCGCTGGGCTGGCGCGGTTGCAAAACGATATGCGCGTGTGCTTTGCAACTCTCACGAACGAGATGACGAGGCAAAACGCAATAATTATGGAAGGCGTAGCGGGCGTGTCGGAGCAAGTGGCAAACGTCTCGCAAAATGTGGCGGGGCTTGCGGGCGCCATCGCCGAGCTGTCCTCGGAAACGAGATTGAGCAATGCGCTTTTGGAAGAAAGCAACCAAACAAGTTCGAAGTTGGCCGACGACGTGCACCAACTCAGATATTATGCCGATTATGCGGCCATCAGGTCGGCATAACGCCTTTTATGCTTCGGGTCAAAACTAACGCCCCGCGGCAAATTGCCGCGGGGTTTAAAGCAACGCCCCCCAACTTGGCTCCCCCTAGTAAGCGGGAGAGGCATCGTTTCCCCTCTCCTTGGCGCCCCTTAGCAAGGGGAGCTGTCACCGATAGGTGACTGAGGGGGTGGCGTGTCGCCACTGCCTGATATCTTAATTGTATTACTACTTGACAATTGACAGCGCAAATCAAACGGGAATTGGCACTTAAATTTAACAAATATTAATAATTTTCCTTTTTACATTTTGTCCCGCCCACCCCCCCCCCCAATATTGTTAACATAGTTCACAAAAATTTTCGTGCGGTTGCGCACACTCAAATTTTTCGTGAGTTTGGGCGGCCAGCCGCCCTTGCCGCCATTCTAAGGGCGCACATATTATATAATGGCGGCAATTCCCACTGCCGAGGCAAAAGTGTTTGCAAATTGGGTCTTGCTGCGCAAAAGCGTGGTTTTGCTTGCAACATAATTGTTTTTAAATATTTGCAACGCAAATTAAGCCGTGTCATTTCGAACGATATGAGACTACGTAGTGGGCGATTGAGTGAGAGAATCCCACGGTGGGTTGCTCGGGGCTGGATAAGACTGCACCTTAAAATACTTCGACCAATCCACGAGGGGACGAGCGCGGAGTTCTCAAAACAGCACAGTGCGCTGTTTTGCCGCGCGAGATGAGTGAGCGCATATGTTCCGCGCGCACGGTGCCCGAACACGGCGTTGTCCTTACGCCGTGTGAGACAGCTCCCGCGTAGCGGGTGATGGGAGGGAAAATAAAAAGGCGACCGCCTCTCCCACCCGTCACTTCGTGACACCCTCCCCCGTCGGTGACGGAAGAGGGCAAGGGGAAGCGGAATTCACATTTCAAAATAATTAACGGCGCAAGCAGGGTTCCCCTGCGCCCGCGCACTCAATTTGCGCATACCTGCGCCTGAGCGGTGGGAATTGCCGCCATTATATAATATGTGCGCCCTAAAAATGGCGGCAAGGGCGGCAGAGCCGCCCAAACTCACGAAAAATCCCAAGCACGGCTTGCTTGGGATTTTTGTGAACTTGTTTGAAACGGTTTGTAGCGTTCAGCGGAATGTATGGCTAACGTAGGTTGAGGAATTAACGCTCGTTTCGCCCAAAAAGAAAAAATATATGCGCAGCTTAATTCTTAAATAAAAATACTTTGCTCAAGCGCGCTTGGGCGGGGGCTGACTTTTTTTGCGGAAAAGTTTTGCTATGAGTTTTTCCAGCTCCACAAGCGGGATTATCGCAAACGCCACGCCGACGGCGGTCAGCCACTCCGCAACGTTCAGGGGCGCGGTGCGGAAAATGTCGTTGAAAAAGGGGACGACGGCGACGGGCACGGTGAGCAAAACTCCCAACAAAAAGGAAATATTCAGATACATATTGCCGAAAATGCCCTTGTTTAAGATACTGTTTTTTTGCGAGCGCAGGTTGAAGGAGTGGAAGAGCTGTATGAAGCACAGGCTGACGAAGGCCATCGTCATCGACACTTCGTGGTGCGAAGTGTCGAGAACGTGCTCGCCGATAAGGTACGCCGCAAGCACCAGCGCCGTCTGCAGCGCGCCCTGTACGAGTATGTCCCTGCCCATGGCCCCCGCAAACAGCGATTTGCCCGTCTTTCGGGGCGGCAGGCCCATCACGTCCCTTTCGGCGGCCTCCCTGCCGAGGGCGAGAGCGGGGAGGGAGTCGGTTATCAGATTGACCCACAGTATCATCACGGGCGTCAAAAATCTTTCGCCCAGAATGACGGTGGCGACGAACAGGCACAGCACCTCGGCGATGTTTGCCGAAAGCAAAAACTGTATCGCCTTGGTTATGTTGGAATATATCTTCCTGCCCTCCCCGACGGCGTCCACGATGGTGGCGAAGTTGTCGTCGGAGAGCACCATGTCCGCCGCCTCTTTCGAGACCTGCGTGCCCGTTATCCCCATGCCGACGCCTATGTCGGCCTCCTTTATAGAGGGTGCGTCGTTTACGCCGTCGCCCGTCATCGCCGTCACCTTGCCCTGCGCGCGGAAGGCCCTGACTATCCTGATTTTGTTTTCGGGACTAACGCGGGAAAACACCGAATACCGCATGATATCCGCGCCCAACTGTTCGTCCGTCATCTTGTCGAGCTCCGCGCCCGTGGCGGTCAGATCGCCCTCGCAGAGTATTCCGAGCTCCGCGGCGATGGCCTTGGCCGTGTCGGGGTGGTCGCCCGTTATCATCAGCGGCTTCATTCCCGCGGCGCGGCACTTTTGTACCGCCGCCTTGACTTCGGGTCGGGGCGGGTCTATCATTCCCGCAAGCCCCACGAATATCAGATTGTGCTCTTTCAGGCTGTTGCCCCCGCAATATGCCGCCGCCAACACTCTCATGGCCCTTTTTGCCATCTGCGCGTTGGCTTTTTCGATATCTGCGGCATAGTCGGGGGTCAACGGCTTTACGCCCTCCCGCGTGAGGACCCTGTCGCACCGCCCCAAAAGCACGTCCGGCGCGCCTTTGGTATAGGAATATGTGCCGTCCTTTCGTCTGTGGACGGTCGTCATCAGCTTTCTCACGCTGTCGAAGGGCAGCTCGTCTATTCGCGGGTTATTTTGAATAAACGCGGCATATCCCGCACCCTTTGGCCCGAAAGACGCGGCCACGAGCGCCGTTTCGGTGGGGTCGCCCCCGATCCCGTCCGCCGACGCGACCGAGTCGTTGCACAGCGCAAAAATCTCCTTTAACAGCTCTTCGTTTCCCGAGGGCGCGTACATCTCCTTTACCGTCATTTTGTTCAGCGTGAGGGTGCCCGTCTTATCCGAACAGATAACCTCGCAGCAGCCCAAAGTTTCCACGGCGGACAAATTTTTTATAATCGCGTTCCGCCGCGACATCTTCTGCACGCCCATCGCCAGCACTACGGTGACTACGGCGGGCAGCCCCTCGGGAATTGCCGCCACGGCTATTGCCACCGCCGTCATGAACGCCTCCGCGCCGGAGGAGGGGTCCCGCGCCATGCACACGGCAAAAATTATCGCCGCAACTACAAGAACCACCGCCGACAAAATCTTTGCCGTCTTGGAGAGCTGCCTGTTCAGGGGTGAGGGCTCCTCCTTTGCGTTTTGCAGCATGTACGCTATTTTGCCCATCTCGGTGTTTCCGCCGACGTCGCACACCGCGCCCCTGCCGCGGCCGTACGTCACCGTGCCGCCGAGATAGGCCATGTTTTCCCTGTCGCCGAGCGGCGTTCCGGGCTTGCATACCGCCTGCGCCCTCTTTTCGCAGGGGACGGACTCCCCCGTGAGCGCGGCCTCCTCGATTTTCAGCGAGGCCGTCTCCGTCAGCCTTATGTCCGCGGGCACGGCGTCCCCCGCTTCCAAAACCACTATGTCCCCCACGGTGAGTTCGTCGGCGGGAATTTGGACTTGTTCCCCGTCCCTTATTACCTTGGCGAAGGGCTTGTTTTTCGCCCGCAGCGCCTCGAGCGCGTTTTCCGCCTTGTTTTCCTGGGCAAACCCCACGGCGGCGTTTACGAACACGATGACTAAAATTATGCACGCGTCGATAAGCTCCGTCGCCTCGCCTCCGTGCGCCATGCCGTATATCGCAAACCCCGCCGAAACGCCCGCCGCAACCAGCAAGACGATTATCATCGCGTCGGCAAACTGTGCAAAAAAGCGCAGCACGGCAGGTTTTTTCTTCTTTGCGGCAAGCTCGTTTTTGCCGTACTTTTCAAGCCGCGCCGCCGCCTCGTCCGCCGCAAGCCCCTCCGCGCCCGTTTCAAGCGCGCCCAAAACTTCTTCCGCGCCCATCTCATAATATCCGCCGTCCATTTTTTACACCCCCTATAACATTATTCCCCAAACCGCGCGATAAGACACTCCACCGCGCGGAACAATCATATTTTGCAACCGAAAAATGAATAAACCAATCCGTTTTGTGCATAGAAATCGCTTGATTTATAATATATAATGTATAGCGTGATAAAATGCTCTTTGATAAGGAGAAAAATTATGACGGTAAAAGAAAAAATCAACGCACTGGTAGAGGAGCTGGGCAACGTGGGGATAGTCCCCGTCATCAAGCTCGATAAGGTGGAAAACGCCGAGGCTCTGGCCAAGGCTTTAAGGGATGGCGGCATCAACTGCGCGGAAGTGACTTTCCGTGCGGCGGGGGCGGACGAGGTCATCCGCAGGATGGTCAAGGCCTATCCCGACATGCTCGTCGGAGCGGGCACCGTTTTGACCTGCGAACAGGCCGACGCGGCATATGCTGCGGGCGCAAAGTTCTGCGTGGCCCCCGGTCTGAATCCCAAGGTAGTAAAGCACTGCCTCGACAGCGGCATACCGTTCGCGCCCGGGCTTTCGTCTGCAAGCGAAATAGAGCAGGCGCTGGAGTTAGGGCTGGATTTTGCCAAGTTCTTCCCCGCCGAGCAGGCGGGCGGGCTACCCTACATCAAGTCGGTCTGCGGACCCTACACCACGATGCGCTTTATGCCCACGGGCGGCGTTACGGCCGACAACCTAAACACCTACCTTGCCTACAAAAAGATAGTTTGCTGCGGCGGCAGCTGGATAGTTCCCGCAAAACTTCTTGAAGCGGAGGACTGGGCGGGCATAACCAAGCTCTGCCGCGAGGCGATAGACAAGATGCTCGGCTTTGAAATGGTCCACGTAGGAATAAACTGCGCCGACCCCGCAGAGGCCGAGGCCGTTGCCGACGAGTTCGACAGGGCGTTCGGGTTCACCAAAAAGGTGGGCAACAGCTCGGTTTTCGCCGCAACGTACATGGAAATGATGAAAAAGCCCGGCAGGGGCGCGTGCGGACACATAGCCGTCGCAACCAATTCGGTAAAGCGCGCCGTCTACCAGCTTAAACTCCGCGGCTACGAGGCCGACGAAAGCTCCTTCAAATACAACGCCGAGGGCGTTATGAACGTGGCGTATCTTAAGGACGAGTTCGGCGGGTTTGCGGTGCATCTTGTGCTTAAAAAATAACTTCCGAGCGGCATGTATTTAGCTCCCGCCAAGCGGATTATAAGCGGCGCATAACTTTGTTGCCTTTACGTTTTTGCTCAGTCACGTACGTTTATGTACACTCCCGTCGCAAAATCCGCAGGCGCCTCGTTCTGCTTGCTTCTAACCGCTTGCAGACTTCGTAAAATCAGCTCCCGCAATTTTAAAATAATTGCAACAAACATTAAGCCGTGTCATTTCGAGTCGAAGGGAGACCCGCTGTAAGCGGGCGACCGAGCGAGAGAATCCCATGGTGGGTTGCTCGGGGCTGGATAAGACGGTAACCCTAAAACGTGCCCTCTTCCGTGTAACGGGGGAGGGTGGCGACGTAGTCGACGGGTGGGAGAAACGCATACATATATTAATTTTCTTTTTATATTTTGTCCCACCCACCCCCCCAATATTGTTAAAAAAGTGGGGGAACGCGATACCGCAATTTTAAAATAATTGCAACGCAAGTTAAGGCTTGTCATTTCGCGTCGAAGGGAGACCCGCTGTAAGCGGGCGACCGAGCGAGAGAATCCCACGGTGGGCTGGTCGAGGTTTGATGAAACGGCGACCCAAAAAAGTCGCTGCGCGACAGATTCTTCGTCGGGCTGCGCCCTCCTCAGAATGACAGGGGGGGGAGGAAGGTCCCTCGCGCAGAATGACAGAGGAACCACAACAGTGGCTTCTTCCCCTTTGGGGGGACGAGCGCGGAGTTCTCAAAACAGCACAGTGCGCTGTTTTGCCGCGCGAGATGAGTGCGCGCATAGTGCAAGGCGCGCACGGTGCCCGAATACGGCGTTATTCCTTACGCCGTGTGAGAAAGCTGGCTGCGAAGCAGACTGAGGGGATTGTCACTTTAAATTTAACAAATAAATAACAATTTTTCTTTTTATATTTTGTCCCACCCACCCCCCCAATATTGTTAAAAACATAGGGGAACGCGATATCGCAATTTTAAAATAATTGCAACGCAAATTAAGGCTTGTCATTTCGAGTCGCGGAGCGCGAGATAATCCCCCTGTGGGCTGGTCGAGGCTGGATGAAAAGGCGACCCAAAAAAGTCGCTGCGCGACAGATTCTTCGTCGGGCTGCGCCCTCCTCAGAATGACAGGGGGGGAGGTCCCTCGCGCAGAATGACAGAGGAACCACAACAGTGGCTTCTTCCCCTTTGGGGAGAAACGGCGCGCGCGTAGCGGGTGATGGGAGGGGAAATAAAATGGCAACATACACTCCCACCCGTCACTTCGTGACACCCTGCCACTCGTCGCCGCAAACATTGGCTATAAGCCGATTTACACTTCGCGTAAACGGCAAAGTTGCCATGTTGCGGCTCCTCTTCCCAAAAATTGCGCTATGGTGCAATTTTTGGGAGCCCTGTGCTTAGACGACGGAAGAGGGCACGGGGAAGCGGTGGCACACGACTGTATGTTGCAAACGGTTTGTAGCGTTCAGCGGAATGTATGGCTAACGAAAGTTGAGGTTGTAACGCTCGTTCCGCCCAAAAAAGCAACGTGACGTTGCATCCATATATTTATACTGCAATTACAAAGTTGCAACCGCACGAAAATTTTTGTGAACCGATAATAATAAACGGCGCAAGCAGGGTTCCCCTGCGCCAGCGCACCACATTTGCGCACACCTGCGCCTCGGCAGTGGGAATTGCCGCCATTATATAATATGTGCGCCCTTAGAATGGCGGCAAGGACGAGCGAGGCATTTCATAGCACAGCACAGTGCGCTGTGCGTGCCGAGCGAGATGAGCGAG
>CANRKK010000040.1 GCA_947631195.1 uncultured Clostridia bacterium | reverse complement strand
GGCGAGGAAAAACCGCGCCGCAATCTATGAACAGCGGGACCGCGAGAAGTACGAGGAAGAACAACGGCGACTTGCAGAACAGCGGGCTTATGAAGCTGCCGAACGTGAGAAAGAGGTGCGTTGGACGGAACAGGCAGAACAGAGCCTCCGTGCGGGGGACTTCATCTCCCCCTCCGACTTTGAACTTTTGGCAGAGAAGTACGGCTTGAAACTCCCCGTGAAGTTTATCGGGTGGTTGCGGGAACATTGCAGAAGCATACGCATTACAGCGCACAGAGAACAGCTCCCGCAGGGCGTATCATGGGTGAACAAGTACGAAACCTACTACCGCTATGACGGCAAAAGCAAGTCGATTTACACTTACGCGGACGCGCTTGCGGAAGCGGTCGGACTTTGAGGAGAAACGGCATGAACAGCAAAACGACGGAACAGAAGGAGCGTGCAAGCGCGGCAGAGTGGTATGAGTGCGTTCGGCACGAGGCGCGCGGGGCGTTGATACTCCACGGCATCGAACAGCCCACAGAGCGGCAGATTGCCGCATATATCCTCTATGGAGAGAAGTCACTGAACAGGAGGACGGGAAATGAGATATGAGGACTTTGTAAAAATCAATGACAGGTGGGAAGCTGTCGGGCACGCGTATTTTGAGCTCGGAGAAGAAGAAAAGGCGCTCGAAATCGGCAATACCCTTGACCGCCTCCACGAAGAATACCCCGACTATAACCGCCGCAGACTTGCGGAGAAGCAAGGATAATGAACAGCCGAAACGCTCCCCTCTTCGGGGAAGCGTCGCGCGGAACCGCCCCACCGCGCCTGATGATTGGCAGGGCAAAGGAGAACAGAATGAGCAAGAAAATTCGAGAAGTGTATGAGCTGAAAGACGGGAGCCTTCTGCTTGTGCATACCGACGGCACCACTTCATGGAGGACGAACGAGAAGAAGCTGCTTGCCGACATGCAAAAATGCGGACCGCGCTCCGCGAGATGGACGGCAAATGCCTACTACGACGTACAGGCAATACTTCAAGGCAGACAAACGGCATGAACAGGAGGGAATCATGATAGAACAGACGTTTTACAAGGGCTTTGAAATTCGGCGGCACACGTTCCCCTATAACGGGGAGCGGCGGCTCCTCGGGTACAGCGTGAGAAAGACGCTCCCGGACGGCACGGTCGTCCCCTACCGCCGCAAGTCGAAGAACAGGGCGGCGACCCTCTCGGAGACATACTTCGAAACGGAGCAGGAAGCGCGGCGAGCGATCGACGCGGGCGAAGTCGGAGAGAACGGGCCAAAACGCCATAAACGTGAGGCCGCCCGCATTGCCGAAAAGCAGGCGAGGAAGAAACGGCCTTAACCATATCAAATATCGATATGGGGTCGGAAAATACAACAAAATCGGAATCAAAAATCGGAGGAAAACAGACATGAAAATCGAACAATTCAACGAGCTTGTAGAGCAAGCAAGCCTGCGGAAAATCGAAAAGTCGCTCAAGGCGAACGGCTTCATCAACTGCAAGCTGAACAGGAGGCTCCGCCACGCGTCGCTCTATGACATCGCCATGGCACCCTATGAGAAAACGCCCCACTTCCCCGACGGGAGAGGGAACGAGTACAATGGGAATCTTATCCACGACGTCAAAGGGTTTGAACAGTACGAATTTATCATGGTCCAGCTCCTTGCGCCGTACAAGCGCGGATGCGAGAGCCTCTCTACCAAGGGAATGCTCATCTACGCAAAGGAGGCGACAAAATGACTTTATACGAAAAGTACGAACAGACGCGGGAAGAATACCTTGCGTCCCTCAAAATCATCACGAAGAGCAAGTCCACTCACGAGGAATACACGTTCGTCCTCGGCGACTTCGCGAAGTACGTCAAGGCTCACGGCGGGGAAGAAGCAGAAGTCCCTCCCCTCTTCATCGTCGGTTGGCGGAACGAGGTCAAGGCGGCGCGGGGGCTTGGGAACAATACCCTGCGCCACTACCTCACCCTTCTGCACAGCTTTTTCAAGTGGTCTATCGAGCACAAGATTTTTACGGAACAGCCCGTTGGCAAAGGCGACTTTCCGAAAAAGGAAGCCGTCGAATACGACCTGCTCTCCGAACAGGAAATCGAGAAGATTCTGTCGGGCAAAATCCCGCCCGATTCCATGAGCGCGACGAGCGTTCGGAACAGAGCCATTGTTATCCTCGTCCTCACGAGCGGCGTGCGTGTTTCGGAACTCATCAACTTGCGCATCGGGGATTTGGACTTCAAAAAGCACGTTGTCACCGTGCGCCACGGGAAAGGCGATAAAAAGCGCGCTGTGACGTTTCCCTGCCTCGCCGAGGGATTTGTCGGGGAATATCTGAACAGCCGCTACGGAGCACATGACGCGCCCAAGGCGGCGTTATTGTTCGACTATGTCGGAGAGGACGGCAAGGCGCACCAATTCACCCGTCAAAATATCACGCGTCTCGTCAAGAGCTACGTCTACCGTCTCACGGGACACGGGGGAATAGGAACGCACGACCTGCGCCATTCCTACGCGAGCTACATGCTCACTCATGGCGTGCCGATACAGGAGATACAGGCGCTCCTCGGGCACGAGAACTACTCCACGACCCTCATCTATGCGAGCCAGCTCTGCCCCGAGCGAGTAGCGACCAATCTCAACGGAATCTTCGGCGGCGTGGCAGTCTGAGCAGAACGGCATGACGAAAGGCGGTTTGCTCGATTGCGGGGGAGCCGCCTTTTCTATGTCAACGGAAAGCCCCCTACCCGATTGCCGTTGGAACAGCGCACTTAAATCCAACTCGGTGTTTCAGGGACTACTTTTGTCTCCGTGACGTCGAGCCATGCACGATACCACGCTTGCAATTCCTCATTTTGTTCGGGTGTAAGTGTTGCATACCATGCTTGTCCGCGATTGATGACGGAAAAGCAGACGCGCGCTCTCTCGCGCCGAAGACGCTCTAATTGCTCCTCTTCCCAATTGGGTCTTTTAGCAACCTCGATATAGTCTTCATATTCGTTGACATCGTATTCTTGATGAGTCAACCACCATTTGTAGATGTTGCCTGCTTCTTCTTTTTGATACTTAATTCCTTCTTTGAATTCCATTAGTACACCTCATAAATGTAAAGGTTTTTGAATCCACCGACATTATCAATGTTAATTGTTGCACGGCTTACATACTTAAATATGAACCATCTGCTTGTATCAGGGTCTGAACCGTCTAATTTGTATCTATATGTACTATTACTTGTAAATTGAGCCCCCGGAATAGACATTATAAAGCGTTCGTTTTTTTCATTTTCAACTGTTATAACCAGTATCCCCCTTGCAGTAATGGGCTCTACCGATTTATTGCCAGTTGTAATAGTTGCAACACTATACACCGTTTTAATGAATCCAAGCACATTCTCCCATATCAACTCACCTTTGCTGTTTGAGGCCAAAATTTGTGATGAACCGCCTCCGCTTCCATTGACTTTGATTGTCATACCAGGCGGGATATTGATACCGCCATTAAACGTTTTGAGTCCCGCGAAGGTCTGCGCCGCAGTTGTGACGTGCCCCGCCGCAGAAGTTGAGGCGGCAACGGTGGAAATAACATGTGTAGGGGAAATCGAAACGCCTGTTCCCGCCGTGTACGATGAGCCGCCGCTCGTGGTGATACTTATCGACTTCGTCTGCGAGCCGTCATAAGTCGTAGTGGTGCCATTTACCGTTATGGACAAGGAATAAGGATTTTTGAGAGAGGACGGCAATGCTTTCCATGACGGCGAACTTGTCCCGTTTGAGGTCAAAACCTGTCCAGAAGTTCCGCTACTTCCCGCGAGTTGAATCGTTGCACCAGTCGGGATACTGATACCGCCATTAAAGGTTTTGAGCCCAGCGAAGGTCTGCGCCGCAGTTGTGACGTGCCCTGCAACGGACGAAGTCGCGGCAACTGTAGAGATTGCGTTTGCGGCCGAAATGGAAATCCCTGTCCCTTGAGTATAGGTCTTAATATCGGACGTAAGGGCTAACGTACCATTTTTTGCGGGGTAGCTGTACTCGTAGCTTTTAAGCGTTGTTTCGTCGGTATAGGTTATTTTTCCAGCTTCAAAGCGCGTTAAATTGTGTCCTCTGCCCTCCGAAATTTCAAGCGGGTACGAAAAATAGACGGCTCCATCAAACCACTTGGTTCCCGTAATTTCCTGCTCTGTATCGGTGGTGACGAGGTTGCTCGTATCGGGTATCTTGTTATCAACGTAATCGGTGAGCCCAGTGATTTCCGTATAGGAATAAGACGGCTTTGAAGAGCCTATCCAAGAGGGTTTTCCAGTGATTTCTGTCCACCCATATGAAGGTTTCGTATCACCAATCCATGCGGGTTTAGAGCCAATCTCCGACCAAGTATAGGAGGGCTTCGAGCTCCCAATCCAAGAAGGCTTCCCCGAAGTGTTCGCCCATGTGATGTCGGTAGTTACAGCTACCACCCCTTTCTTATTCGCGGCAAATTGATAATCTGCCGTTTGCGCATTGTTATTCGAGGAATAGTCCGTGTCCGTGATATAGGAAAGGTGGGCGATGTCGCTTGTGTATGCGCCGAACTCCCACGAGCCGTTTGCAGTCTTTTGGGAAAAAATAGGTGCGTAGAAAGGACTTGAAGTGGAGCCCGCAGAGGTGGTGCGAATAATAGCCGCTTCGCGACCTTTTACCCACGTCTTGCTGATTCCCGCCCTTTGGAGCTGTGCGCTTGCCGTGAGCGTGCCGCCGCTCTTGGAAAGGATTTCGCCGTCTGCGCAGTAAGTGAGATTGCTTGAAGTGTTTTGATACGCGCCGTTCCAATAGGCGAGCGTGTTTATTGTAGGGATATAGTTACCGTCAAATAAATATCCAGTAGCGTTTGTATGCGTCGCAGATGTCCATTGAAGGTTGCCTTTACTTGTAAGATTTCTTACATGGGTATACTTGACTTCTCCTCCTGCGCTGAACGAGGTCATAGACAACAAATACGAAGGACCGTCTGCGTCTAAACACGCGCTTTGTTCGAACTTCAACGCCCCTGTCATAGTATCGCCCGCCTTTGATACCTTGCTGTCTGCCGACTTTTGTGCCGCTGCCGCCGCATTCGCCGCATTGCTGATTGCCGTATCTTGCGAAGTGTTCTTCGTTTCGATAGCACCCACGCGCGTTGTCAGGGAGGAAATAGACGTGTCCTGCTCTGTGTTCTTTGTCTTGAGCGCGGCTATATCGTTTTTGTTTGTAGTAATCTGCGTTACACCTGCCGCAGTGATGCCGCTGTTGAGTGCTGTGAGCTGTGCCGCAGTAAGCGGTTGCTCGTTGACTTGGTATTCGGGTCTCCAACCGTTCTTGCCGTTCGTCGCCCACGTGCCCGTATATTTGAAACGCCAAGTGCCCGTTAGGGTTTCCGCCAAGTAGTCGCTCGCATTCTGCACGACGAGGTAGTCGTTCACCGTGGGCGTGTAGCCGCCCGCGTAGTCGGAGGGATACAGCGCAACATCGGTAGGAATGGCCGCCCAGTTCGTCCAATTCCCACGGAAATTCGCCGTGGCAGTCTGCACGGTGGAATTGACGAAAGCCTTGTCTGCGAGCTGATTAGTCGGGCTCGCCTGCGTGGGAATTTTCCCCTCTATGGTCGAAACGCGCGACGTGAGCGCCGTGAGGTCGGCGTTCTTCGCGAATGTCTCACCTTTCGTCACCGTGAGCGTATGGCCGCTTGCAGTGATTGCCGTTACTGCATTGCCGCTCCCGCTGTTCGTAATGCCGATATTCGGGATAGACTGCACGGCGGAATTCGCCTTATCGATTGCCGATTGCAGTTCACTGGAGAGCTTCGCCTTCGTGACCTTCCCTGCCCCGATTGTAGGGCTTGGATAGGAGCCGGTGAGGTCGCCGCCGGCATTTCCGCTCGGTGGAAGAGACGTCGGGATTTGAATGGTTGTCCACTTGGGGGCGCCGAACTCTCCGTTCGATGTCAAAACCTGCCCTTTCGCTCCATAATCGCCATTCAGCGCAAGTCCCCTTGCATAGTCATCATCATTGAAATTGAAGTTGACACCGCCATAAGAAACGCCGACATTGAGGCAACGAGTTTCATCTGTTTCGAATATGGGACCGCCATCAACACCAATTTGAATGCGCGAAAATGACTTTAAGTCATAAATTTCATAATCCCCCGACTTCGGCACATAGTCATTGAGGTCTTCTTTAAGGGCTAACGTACCGCCATTTTCGGGAAGCATTAAAACCATGGATTTATCGCCGACATAACGAGTGATACCAGACGAGGAATAAACCGTTCTGCTCGTTCCAGCCTCAATTTCTACGCCATAAGTGCGCATCGGAGAACTCCCCGAGTATGGCAAAATTCTTATTACCGTGTGCGGGTTATTGGCAGAGGGCGTTCCCGTTCCAAATGTTTTAGATGCGGAAATCGTTTGCTGTGTATCGGTGGTGACGAGGTTGCTCGTATCGGGTATCTTGTTATCAACGTAATCGGTGAGCCCAGTGATTTCCGTATAGGAATAAGACGGCTTCGAGGAGCCAATCCAAGAAGGCTTCCCCGAAGTGTTCGCCCATGTGATGTCGGTGGTGAGCGCAAGTGTGCCAGTATTTGCGGGGTAGCTGTACTCGTAGCTTTTAAGCGTTGTTTCGTCGGTATAGGTTATTTTTCCAGCTTCAAAGCGCGTTAAATTGTGTCCTCTGCCCTCCGAAATTTCAAGCGGGTACGAAAAATAGACGGCTCCATCAAACCACTTGGTTCCCGTAATTTCCTGCTCTGTATCGGTGGTGACGAGGTTTGTCAAGTCCTCTTGGAGCGCAAACACGCCGCTCTTTTTGGGGAAATTATAATTATATGTTTTCCCCACGGCGCCAGTCCTATCGGGTCTGTAGAAGTAGTTGATACCGCTGTTCAGGTACTCTACTCTGCTTGACCCGAGCTTCCCTACTTTTGCAGATGTTACAAATCCATTCGTGCTTGTAACGTCTCCTTGGAATGCTTTATTCCCCGTAATTGTTTGTTCCGTATCGAGCGTGACGATATTATCCAACTTGGACAATGCGTCATCGAAGTTTTTCTTGTCCGTTGAGGACATAAGGCCGTTTGCGTCGTACGTGGCGACTGCGGTGGTCGCGAACTTCCCTCTTACATATTCAATTGTGTGTCCGTGTACCGCAATGTACGCAATGCCGTTGCCATCAACCCCCGGGCCGATGTTTGTCGCGGTCAAAGATGGAATGTCTTCTATGCGAGCAAGTGTACCCCCATCGGAAGGCAGGTTAATGTTGTAGGATTTTTCGGCGGAAAGATTCGTCATGATAATCTGTTTCGCCGAGAATACAGTTGTATATTTCCCCGCAGGGTCATTGATTCTTACGCCGCCGTCCTCCGAAGGCATGTCGTAATCCGAAGTTACAATGCCTTTTGAAAAATTCTTTTTTTCCGTAATTGTTTGCTCGGTGTTGATGGTGACAAACTTCGACACGTCGGGGATTGCGGATTTCAAGGCGTATTTTTCGGAGAGGGACACGCCGCCTTCGATGAATTCGGGGGCGGTGAGGGAATAGTAAAGAACTTCGGGGTTGTATTTCGTGACAAACGGGGACGAAGGCTTTGCTTCGTCTCTATCGAGGAATAATTCGATTTCGGCAAGGCGCGTGATGCCCGTCTCTACAGAATCCGTGTTCGCCGTGCCCTTGCCGTAAACGGTGATTTCGAGTTGCTCGATAGCGTACCAGCTGTTTTGCAGGTCGACTATCATTGTGCTGTTCGGATTGATCGATATATTCCCCTTGTTTACGAGGTTATGCCAGCCAACTCCTTGCCCCGTGTACTTTTGCTGATAAACCCTTGCGGTGACATGCGGCAATCCGTTGGAGACCTCTGCAATGCGCCCCGCATAGAACGAGAGATAAAAATGCCCGTAAGGATAACCGGGGAAATAGGTTGTACCGCCCTGCGAAAAATCGAAGAGGATTTTCGCGTACTGCCCCTGCTCTATGTCTATGCCGACGTTGCCGACACGCCCATCGAAGAGCGCGGCGACGTGCGTAGCGTCGATTTCTTTGATGAGCGCACCATTGGCGGCATTATAGACAGATGCCGTGACGACCCAGCGCTTATCGGCGCAGAAGAGGAAGTTGTCGATTTTGCTGATGTAGAGTTTTCTCCCGCCAAAGTTGTTTGTCGTGAGAAGCGCGGCATTATTGCGGACATAGGTGGAGCCGTCCTTCAATTTCTCGGGCGTTACTGCACCTTCCTTAATGGTCGGATTCGGGTACTGCCCCGTGAGGTCGCCGCCTGCCGCTGCCCCCGTCGCGAGTCCGCCGATATTCGACAGCGCACGGCTCTTTTGCTCTGCAGTCAAGGACTGAACTTCGTCGAAGCGCACGGAAACATCGGCGCGCTTCTGTGCATTGCTCGCCGCTACCCTATTTGCTTCGATTTGTGCGACACCCGCCGCAGTAATGCCGCTGTTGAGAGCGTCCACTTGCGCCTGCGTCAGCGAAGTATTGTTGACGATGTATTGAAAATCCCACTGCCCCGCAGGATAGGTGCCGCCTTGGTATGAATAGCGCGTCGTGGGATAGGTGCCGTCTACGCCTTTCGCTTGGCTCTCGTCGGCAAGAACGATTGCATAGTCATTCTGCGTAGGCACGCGCGTTTTCCCCGCCTGATAAAACGTCGTAGCGCCCAAGAGCGCCGCGCGGGTCGGGAATGCGTCGCCGTTTGCATTATAGGTGATGTAATAAGCGGCGAGTGCGTTGATTGAGGAGTTTACGAACGCCTTGTCTGCGAGCTGATTAGTCGGGCTCGCCTGCGTGGGAATTTTGCTCTCGATTGCCCCTACGCGACTGTCAAGCGTCTTTTCTGCGCCCCCTGCACGGTCAATTTCAGCTTGAAGTTGTTTCTCGGTCGCAAACGGGCTCGTACCGTCGCCATCA
This sequence comes from uncultured Clostridia bacterium, assembly GCA_947631195.1. Lineage (GTDB taxonomy): Bacteria > Bacillota > Clostridia > Christensenellales > Borkfalkiaceae > Coproplasma. Next base: position 4,691 of record CANRKK010000040.1, on the reverse strand, counting down.
TTGATGAGGTCGCTCGTCTTCGCGGCAGTCGCGGCGGCGCCCAAGGAGTAGTATACAGTCCGCTCCCCGTCAGTGTATGTAATCGTGACGCGAATCCAAAGGTACTGCCCTGCCTCCAATGCGGGGATTTCCGAGCCCCACCCGTCTTTCGGCGGCTCCTTGTATTGCCCGTCACTGACTGCATATTCCACGATAGACGAGGAAATCCCGACTCCGTTCAAAAGCGGCATCCAAATATCCCGCCAACCGTCAGTGTCAAGCGGAGGCATGTTTTTGTTTTGGCGCTTGGCAAGGAACGTGCCGCCTTTATAGGTGACGAGATTCAGTTTTTCATAAGGGATTGCCGCGTCCCATTCGTTCATAGGAACTTCGGAGACGATGCCGAGCGGCTGAACTGTCGAGGAAGGCAATGCCGCTACGTTTGCCGAACGAAGGATGTCATTATTCTCGTAGATGACGGGAGAAACTGCCTTGTTTGTCTCGGAGCTCTTCGCCGCGACAAGGCGCTTCGTCTGCGTGGCAATCGGAACTGTTTGTCTTTCTTTGACTTTGATTTTGTTGTATGCCATAGATTCTTTCTCCTTATAAGCTCCACGTCGCGTTTTCCATGACTACCCCGTTTGAGAGAGACTGATAGTACCATACACTCACAGCTTTCCCGACCGCGAGTTCGCTCTCGGGAATTTTGGGATTGTAGGGAAACGTTGTCGGACTGGAACTTCCGTCGAGCAAATCGGACGGGAACTTCACTGCCACGGTGTGCGCCACTGTATCGGGTGCCGCCCATACCACCGCCTTCTTTGCTTTTATCGCCGACTTCACGAGCGGGTGATTTTCAATGCACTTGTCGATTATCGGCTTCAGCTGGCGAATGAGGGCGTCTGCATCTCTATAAGTTGCCATCAACCATTGCCTCCCAAAAGTTGGTCGTCAAGCGGGATTGTTTTCGACTCGGGGAAGTCCTGCACGCTTGTCGCAGTAATCTGCATAGTTCCCTTTTGACTCAGCGGAATGGAAATCGACTGTATGAGATGCTTCTCCAAGGGACTGTTCGGCTTGTCCGTCCGAAGCACGGAGACGAGGTTGTTCTCACGCAGGTGGAACATCTGCGAGCAAGTAATTGTGATAGACTTCTGCAATACTGTTTTTCGCTTCAAATACCATCTTGCAAGGGCGGCGCATTGCTCGTTCGAATAATTGACATCGCTACTTTCAACGAAGGTTTTCCTGCCAATTCGATTGACGCTCGTATCGCTCATCGGGTCATCATTGATTGCCCGCGCGCCAACGACCGAGCCATCTATACTTTCGCCCCAAATAATCACGTCGTTATAGACCTGCGCGGGATTCGCCGTCTCTTCCATCCCCAAGAATGTCTTGCTATTCTCGGAAAAGCTCCACATGACGGGCTTCTTGCTGTCATCAATATCATCATCGGAAGCGTCCACGCGGAGCGCGCCCGTTCTGTCATATCCTATCCACCCCGCTATCATGGCGTTCAAGTCAAGGAGCACTTGCCCGTATGTGCCGCCCATTGACGTCGTAACGGTTTTGGGTGTGAGATTCATCTGCACCTTCTCGCCGTCAATCATGACGAACTTGTCAGCTGCGTTGTAGTAATCCGTGAAAACGGGCGTCACGCCGTCGATTTTATCTTCGCAAACCGTTGTAGGCTTATGGTCGTAAATCGAGAGGCTGAGTATACCTTGCATTGCCGCGAAAATATTTGTACGCCTTTTTACTTCATAGGTGTTTTCGAGACTGCCGAAGAGTGTTCCGTCGAGATACGCCCACTTATCCACGAGCTGATATTCCGCAGTCCTTCCGCTCGGTCGCCACCCCGTCTTGGGAGAGTTTAAGTAGAATACTCCTTGCGGGATATAGTAAGGCGTCCCATCACTCAACACAACGCCCTTGGAAAGCCGCACACGGCGTCCAAACCACAGCCTGTTGAGATTGTAGTCAAAGGCATTGTCGAGGTTTTCAAACCGCACAGAAGCCGTCCTTCGCTGCCCGTTGTTGAGTGAGATGTTGAGCCTGCCGTCCTGTATGAATGCCCTGCTGTCAGGATAGCCGTAACCGCGCTTATAAGTCCCGTCGAGTGCATACGCAACAGAGCCGTCGGGATTGAGGAATTCGAGTTTCGTGAGCGGCACCATGCGGTCGGGGTCTGCGACAATATTTGCTCGCCTCCGCATTTCTTCTTTCGTCTTTTTCATGAATGCGTCGGCATACTCTTCTGTTTCGAAGTGATACGCGCGGACATGCCCCTCCTTGTCCACAATAAGAACGGAGCGAAAATCTTTGTACCCATATCTGCCGTACTCTTTTCTCGGAAACTCAAGAAGCTCTCCGTTCTCGATCTTATCCTCCAACTCGGAGAGCCGTTGGTAAATCGTGCTGTACCCGTACTCCTCTTTGAAATCCTCGATCTTCTCAACACCGCCGCGCTTCGTCAATCTCTCATAATCGCTCATGGTTTCCTCACTTAATCCCCGTGTAATCTTTGATTTCGGCAATCGTCTCATCTATTCCGTGACAGATGACTGCTCGGTACCCTTCCTTGTTCAATTTATCAATCCACCCGAGCTGCTCCTTGGTGGGAGGAGAATGCCTGTCCCGTTTGAGCTCAATAAACAGCCCGTGGAAGCCTTTCCGCGCCATCGGGAGAAACAGGTCGGGGAAGCCCTTCCGCAAGCCCATACGCTTCATTTTCGCGCCGTAGGCTTGGCTACGCTTGCTCTCGTTCGGGATATGTACGCAGGCGACATGCACAAGGTCGCAAAATTCGACGACGGCTTCCTGAACCTCGTCCTCTGTTATGCGGAACGAGTCCTTCCCGTTGTTCCTTTCAACCAAGAATCCAATGCAGTCATTCCACAAGGCACACGGCTTCCCCGAATATTGGCACCCTTCACGAACACACTTAATCCCGTTATTCATTATTATTTCCTCCCGACCTTGATGTCGAAGTAGCCGCCGTTGATTGCCCGATAGACTTCATTCGCCTGTTCGCGGTCGCAGCTGTCCCCATATTCGGCGTAACAAATTCCATTTTGGAGACGAAAGATAATATCTTCCAGTTTGGCATTCGTGAGCTTCTTCCCGTTAAGGGCGCAGTGTTGAATGAATTGTCCGAGCGCCGCCCGAAGCGCAGGGCCGACTTCCCAATCCGCCATAATGTCGTCATAGCTCTTGAGAGGCTCTTCTGCGCGCGCGCCCTCGGGTGATTCATCTTCGTTTTTATTTCCTTTCTTACTTTCTTCGTTTATATCTAACTCTTTCTCTATCTCTGACTCTGACTCTGACTCTATTGGAATTTGGTTGGAATTTGGTTGGAATTTTTCCAACCACTCTTTTTCGCCCCGTTTTTGGCGCTTGTAGACGTTACTTTTCGTTTCACTTCCGATAGAATTTTGAGCTTGAAGAAGGAAGAATTCATCGTCCTTCCCTTCAACGGGGACAAGTAATCCCTGCTGTTTCAGATACTGAATCGTCGTTTCGGTCGGCATATCTTTTTCTTCGAGCTTTAATGCCATCTCCTTTTCGAAGGTGTCCTCAATTTGCTCATAAACGAGAACGCCGCCGTATTCAACGCTCAAAAGAAGGAGCTTCAGGTAGATGATGACGCAGGTGTCACCCTTCGGCGACTTGCGCAATTTTTTGATGCGCGCGTCGTTGAAGAAGTGCCTGTCCATCTTCAGCCAATAAAAGCGTTTGCTGTTGATTTCGTTCCCGTGTGCCATTGTTTCTCCCGCTTTGTTTTCTCCCCCTTTCCCCTACGAGATCGGGGGAGCCGATTGCAACTTTATTTCCCGTCAGTTCTCATCGAAGAACGCCGCTTGCACCGCCGCGCTGTCAGCAGGCGGCGTCGCAGGCTTTCTCCCGCGCTTCTTCTCGACAGGCTTCTCCTCGACAACAACGCCGTCCTCGTCTGCCGTGACTTCCTCTTCGCCCTCGTCGTCTCTTCCGTCGTCGATAGGGTTCGGAAGAATGAGCGGTTCCTCTTCGACGGGTTGCACCGTAATCACTCCATTCGTGGTTTCAAGGGCGTTTCCGTCCGCCTCGTATGCTTGCAGGAAGTCGGAACTCATGATACCCCACTTGCCGATAAGCTGACGCACCATTGTTTTCTTTGCCATTCCGTCGAAGTCCTTGTACCAAAACGAACTGTACTTCCACTCATCCGTCTTGGGGTACTTGCCCGCCTCGTAGTCCGCATAGGACACGCGCGACTTGTTCGGCTCGTTGCTCTTGACGGCTTCGAGGTGGAAGGCTTGCGAGTAGCGATCTGCATGGTGGAGCATTTTCTCCTTCGACCAATACAGCCCCTTGCTGAAACCGCCCGAGCGTTCGTTGTATCTGAAATAGGCGTAGTAGCCGATCGTCTTTGCCCGCTCTCTCTTCTCGGGGTCTTGAATGGGCGCGAACACATACTCGTCGTTGATAAGGTCTGCTTTGAGGAGTTCCCCTTCCTTGATTTCGATGACGTGGATCCTGTCATAGTACCCCGTCCGTGTTGCGAGTTGTACATATCCGCGCCAACCGAGAATGAACGTTGCGACCTTCCCCTTCTTCTTGTCGTTGAAGGGAACGATGTAGCACTGCCCGATTGCGGGCGAGAGCGACAACCCCAAAGAGGTTGCGAGAAGCCCCGCGCTCAAAATCGAGGACTTCATGCACGTCTGCAA
>CANRKK010000039.1 GCA_947631195.1 uncultured Clostridia bacterium | reverse complement strand
TTTTTGCGAAAGAGGAGCCGCAACGGAGCGCGCTTGCTGTTTTGGCTTTGCCAAAATAGCTCAAAGCGAAGTTTGCGTTAAATTTTTTCGGGAGTTTCCCCAACCGTTGCAGGCATCGCTTAAAATTACAGGACAAAAAACAATTCGCAAAAATCGCTGATTTTTGCGAAAGAGGAGCCGCAACGGAGCGCGCTTGCTGTTTTGGCTTTGCCAAAATAGCTCAAAGCGAAGTTTGCGGCGACGACGCGGCGGTCTTGTAAGGAGCCGCAGGCGACGGAATAGCGATTGTTCGCCAACGGCGCAATCGCGTCAAACCGTCGGCTTTACTTTTGCGGGCCTTTGCCCCAAAATAAAGCCGTTGCACGAATTTAATATACCTTAAGCAGAGATGGCGGAGTGGTCGATCGCGGCGGTCTTGTAAGGAGCCGCAGGCGACGGAATAGCGATTGTTCGCCAACGGCGCAATCGCGTCAAACCGTCGGCTTTACTTTTGCGGGCCTTTGCCCCAAAATAAAGCCGTTGCATGAATTTAATATACTTTAAGCAGAGATGGCGGAGTGGTCGATCGCGGCGGTCTTGAAAACCGTTGAAGTGAAAGCTTCCGGGGGTTCGAATCCCTCTCTCTGCGCCAAAACAGGCGGGGCACTTTGGTGCTCCGCCGCTTGTATGTTGAAACGGTTTGTAGCGCTCAGCGGAATGAATGGATAACGAAAGTTGAGGGTGTAACGCTCGGGCCGCCAAAAAATTAATATATGTATATAAATTTAAAATGCGCGCGGGAGGGGACCCGCGCGCCGTTTGTTTTATGGGGTTTAATTCTTTTTGTCTTTGCCGAACTTGCTCTTTATTTTGGAGAACAGGCCCTTTTTGCCCTGGTCTATGATGGTGACATTGTCCTCGTCGAGAGACTGCGTGACCTCTATCTCCTCGTAGGCGCAGTGGTCGGGGGTGATGGCCTTGGTGGTGGTTTCATTGAAGAAACGCTCGTAGCCGCTTTCGATGGCAACTCTGATGACGTCCCCCTCCTTTATGCTGTACTTGTTGGGCATTTTGATTATCGTTTCGGTGGAACCCACGGTGCCGTGAACGTTGAGTATGTCGCCCAAAAGTTCGACTATGCCAACCTTCATTTCAAAGGAGGCGTCCTTGAATCTTTCGTAGCGTTCGTCCTGTTCGAAGATGAGGTTTTCGGGGCGGACGCCGTAGACGAGGCCGTGGCCCTCGTACTCCTTGAGCAATTCGAGCTGGGCGGGCTGCATGTTAATCTTTTGGTCGCAGCCGTTGATTTCGAATTTGCCGTTTTGGAGCTTGCCGTAGAGGAAGTTCATTGCGGGCGTGCCGATAAAGCCTGCCACAAACAGGTTTGCGGGGTGCTGGTACACTTCGTTGGGGGTGCCTATCTGCTGGATAAAGCCGTCCTTCATTACGACTATGCGGGAAGCCATTGTCATGGCCTCTATCTGGTCGTGGGTTACATATATGGTTGTGGCCCCCACTTCCTCGTGGATGCGCACTATCTCGCTGCGCATCGCAACGCGCAGTTTTGCGTCGAGGTTGGAGAGAGGTTCGTCCATAAGGAACACTTTGGGACGGCGGACTATCGATCTGCCGAGCGCAACCCTCTGTCTTTGGCCGCCCGAGAGAGCGCGGGGCTTTCTGTCGAGGTAGGGCGTAAGTTTAAGTATCGCCGCCGCTTCGCGCACACGCCTGTCTATTTCCTCCTTGGGAACTTTGCGGAGTTTTAAGGCGTAGGCCATGTTGTTGTAGACCGTCATCTGGGGATAGAGGGCATAGGATTGGAATACCATGGCTATGTCCCTGTCCTTGGGCGCGGCGCTGTTCATGAGTTTGTCGTCTATATAGAACTCGCCGTAGGATATCTCCTCGAGCCCCGCGATCATTCTCAAGGTCGTGGATTTGCCGCAGCCCGAGGGGCCGACGAAAACAATGAATTCCTTGTCCTTGATGTCGATCGAAAAGTCGTGCACGGCATGAACGCCGCCGTCATATACTTTGTTTACATTTATGAGTTTAACAGATGCCATTTTTATTTTACCGCCTTGTCAACATTTTCTTTATTTCCCATTGCAGAGATTGCGCCGAAGTTTGTGGTGGTGTATGCGCCGCACTTACATGCAAAATCGAGCATACCCCTGTAGTTATAGTTGCCCGAGAGCAAATTTTCGGGCGTGGCCCCGACCTGTAGAAGCTGCGCTATGAACGCGCCGAAGAAGGAATCGCCCGCGCCGGTGGTGTCCACCGTTGCGACCTTGTAGCCGCCGCACTCCTCGTATTTGCCGTCGGAGAGATAGAGCTTTGCGCCCTTGCCCCCGTTGGTGAGGAGAAGCGCCTTTAAGTTGCCCCCGAACACCGCGTTAACGCCGTTTTCGCCCTTTAAGCCCGTTATAAATTCCAGCTCGTCCTCGCCGGCCTTTATGACGTCGGCATACGCGGCGAATTCGTTTACCACCTGTTTGAGCTCCTCGCCGTCCTCCCAGAGGTTAAACCGCAGGTTGGGGTCAAAACAGATGAGCGCGCCGGCCGCCCTTGCCTTGTCGATCAGATATTTGTGCGTGCTCCTCGCGACGAACGTTTTGAGGGCCACGCTGCCGAATTCGAGAATGTCGCCCTTTTGGAACTCCACGTCCTTGAAGTCGCCCGTCGTGAAGTATAAGTCTGCGGCCGCCTTTCTGAAAAAGCTGAACTCCCTTTCGCCGTCCGGGGTGAAACTTACGAATGCAAGCGAGGTGTCGTGTTCGTTGCTCTTTGTGATATATTGCGTGTCCACGCCCTCGTTTTTTAAGGTTTCAATCAAAAAGTCCCCGAAGCCGTCGTTGCCGACCTTTGTGAGATATACGGCCTGCTGTCCGAGCTTTACAGCCTGCACGCACACGTTTGCAGGGGCGCCGCCCGCCTTTTTTACAAACTGTTTGGTGTCCTTGATTGAACCCGTGCCCACCGATTGGAAGTCAATCAACAGCTCGCCTATGGAATAGAGTTTACTCATAGATATTTATGTCCTGTATCTTGGCCTGCGCGCCGTTGGAATAGAACGCGAAGTTGTTTTGCACCATCTCGGTTATTCTTGCGGTGAGCGCAACTTCGCCGCCGAGATATAAGGTTACGACCTCGCCGTCTATTATGACGTCGGCTGCATAGCTCTTATCCTTTTCGAATGTGAACGCTACGCTCGTGAGCGGGGCGCCGTAGCGGAGTATGCTTGAAACGCCGTTGTAGCAGACGATTTGGTTTTGCACGGGGTCAAACGCTATAACCGCGCTGCCCAAACGGTTGTTGTAGTTGCCGTCCAGCCCGAACGAAAGTCCGAAATCGCCCTTTAAGTCGTTGCTTTGGATATTGAAGGAGACGCGCACGACGTTTTCGGGAAGTTGCTGCACGCCGTGTGCCTCAAACTTTTGTCCGTCGAATTCGTAGCCCTCTATCTTTCCGCCGCCGACCGAATTGTAGTCCATCTTATGATTGAAGAAATCTTTGTAATTTTGGGGAATTACCGCGCTCAGTTCGCCCGTGGCGGGATCCTGATGTATCTCGTGCGTGACGAGGCTGCCGCCCCAGTCAAAGCCGCCCGAGGACCCGCCCGAAAGGCGCGCGCACCATGCAAACGCGTAGAGCTTGTCGCCCGCCTTTTCCAGCCTGCCCGCGTAGAAGCCCGCGGAGTCTATGCTGTCGCGCTCGAACTTTTGCCATTCGCCGTCGTGAGTAGTTCTGTAGCGGTAGTGGGTTACGCGGTTGTCGCCCTGCTCGCTGTAAGCGAGATAGTAGTAGCCGTTGAGTTCTATATACGAGGGGCACTCCATGTTGTAGGTGCCTTCGTCGTTTTCGAAGAAATTGCCCTCATCCGTCCACTCCGCCGAGGTTGCGCTGAGCGATTCTGCGCTGTAACGCTTGATTACGGCCTTTTCGGTATCCGTTTTTTCGCGGGTGGTTATGAGCATGTAGTAACAGTTATCGACGCTGTCCCAATACACATACGGGTCGCGGAAGTCGTTTTTGGTGTAGTCCTTGCCGTCCGAATCGCCGTACAGCTTAAAGTCCTCGTCCTTGACCCATTCCTTTTGGTCTGTGCTTGTGGCGTGGCGGATAACCTCGGTGTGTTGCAGGCCCTCGTCGCCCGCCTTGTCGTTGTGGCCGGTGTAAAAGGCGTGATACAGGCCGTTATTGTCCTTGATAAAGGAGCCCGTGCCGAGCGCGGTGTCCACCGAGGAAACGTCCTCTTCAAAGTTTAAAGCAACGCCCTCGTCGGTGTAGTGGATATAGTCGGAAGTCGTAAGCCGCGCTATGGGGTGATAGAACAGGCTGTTTGTGCCCGTGCTGTTGCGGAGATGATAGATATTCATCACGCCGTCGTCATAAAAAGGCATAACGTCGCCCATGGTTACGTCCAGTCCTTCCTCCGAAGTCGAAACGGGGAAAACGTTCGCGCCCTTTTGGTTTATTCCTCCGTTGCCTGCGGCACACGCCGTAGTCCCAACGCATATTGCCGCCGCCAAAACGGGTATTGCCCACATCTTTTTCATTATTTTTCACCTATTTCCTTTATTAGGATTTGAGATATGTTGCCACTGACTTCGGCCGTGTAGTCTCCGTCAATGTAAATTCTGCTGCTTATTACTTCCCTGCCGCCGTCCACAAACACTTCTATACTTGAAACGTCGAGGAGGATCTGCACCTCGCAGTCCTTATAGACGCCGTTCGTTTTGCGCACGCAACCGAACAGGTTGTTCGTGAGGTTTGTGTCGAGATATACGCTGCCGTCGTTGCCTACCGTGACTTCGCCGTCGGCGCCCTTGATTTTAAATTCGCCCTCGCCGCCGAACCTGAAGGTTATGCTTGCGCACCTCGGCACCGTCTTTCCCTTGACGGGCAGCATGTGGTTTTGCAGGTTTTTTACGGGCTTTTGCAGGATTTGGCCGTTCTCGAAGGAAATTTCCCTCGGTATCGAAAACGCGCCCACCCAGCCGTGGTTTTTTTCCCTCGTCGGGTACTTCCTCTCCCACATTTCCAGCCAGCCTATCATGACGGGGGTATCCGTTCCCCTGATAAACTGCGGGGCATAAAAGGAATCGCCCTTATCTATCTCCCGTATGTAATCTATCTGCATCTCTCCCTTTCCGAAGTCGAGATCGCCGACTATAAACACGCTGGAATTGATATTTTTGAAGTCGTTGCCGCGCGCGGGCACGTTGCAGCCCGAAACTACTATCACGTCCTTGCCGCCTATCCTGAAGTAGGAGGGGCACTCGCCCATGTCGCCCAGCTCGTAGTAGGGGCCGAGCGTAAAGGCGTATTGCAGGTGCGAGGGGTCGTCGCCGCGCAACACTATTATCAGACCCTTGTTTAAAATCCTGTCCTTGCCGCCCACAAAAACGTAGTACGTGTCCCCCACTTTTACGGGGCAGGGGTCGCGGAAGTCGGTGCGGCACACGTTTTGGGGAAGTTCCCCGTTGTCGAAAACTTTGACGCCCTGGTCAAAGCAGAAGCCGAGCGACGAGGTCGCCTTGTAGACCTCCTCCGTCTTGCCGTTTTCGTTTTCCCTGTGCAGGGTGTAAAAGGCGTGTATCTTGCCGCCAATCTCTATCGCGCCGCCCGAATACGCGCTTGCGTCCTCCATGTCGGGTTTGAGCGCAACGCCGTCGTCGAAGTAGCCGATGAGGTCGTCCGAAACGAAGTGCCCCCAAAACATCTTGCCCGGTTCGCTGGCATAGGGATTGAATTGGTAGTAGAGGTGATATTTGCCGTTGAAATATATCAGGCCGTTGGGGTCGTTGAGCCAGCCTATCGGCGGCATCATGTGATATCTGAGCCGATATTCGTTGTTTACCGTACAGCGGGATTTTTCTATATATTTGTTTGCCGATTTGATTTTGTCCGTCATTTAGCTATCCAGTTGACTGTTTTTAAGACATATCTTTATGTCGCTTATTTCTATCGTTACGTCCGTATATTGGGTGTTCAGCGCCGAACCGAACTGCCATGCTATCTTGTGCAGCCTGTCGCCGTCGTTCTTGTTGCACATAAACGTGTATATCGTTTCCTCTTCGCCGAGCTTTATCTGCTGCCATAAAATGGTGGGGTCCCAGCCGCCCGCAACGGGGATTGCAACAACCACGTCCACGGGCTTGGAAGCCTTTGCCTTGAAGGTCAAAACATAGTTGCCGCCGCTGCCCGCCACGTTGAAGGAGGGGCTTTCAACCGCCGTGTCGCCGCCGTTTTCTTTAAATTCCGCAACTTGGAACTTAAATCCGCCGTCCTTGGTTTCAAGTTTGCCGCCGTTGCAAGTGAAGTCCTCTATCGAGTAGCTGTCCTTGCCCGCGGGCGCGAGAATTTCAACGACGCTGAGGTCTTTGATTGTGATTTCGTTAGCCTGCATGCCCGACATCACGTATATCCACAGCGAGCCCGCAAATTTGTCTGTTATTTTGAGCTCGGTCGTTTGGGGACCTTCGGGGTTGAACAGTTTATCTATCATGACCTCGTCGTCGGAGCCCCACTGTTTGTTTTGGTAGTGGATTTCAAACCGGTCGTTTCCGGGCTCCCTGCCGTCGAGTGCGTCGCAATGGCAGTCGAGAGAAACCCTGTACGTTACGCCCGATTTGAGCGCAATGCCCGTGTTTATGAACATGCCGCCCGCCCAGACCGTTTCGGGTTTTGTGCTGGGACTGGTTATTTCGAGGTGAGCCTCGTTGCCGCCATCGGCCGCCCACGTGTTGCCCACAAGCCCGTTGGTTAAAGCGGGGTCGGCCTTTTCTTCATCGCTCAGGCCCGCCTTGGTGTCTATTCTCGCCTCTATCTTGCCGCCGAATTTAAATTCTCCGGCGCGCTCTATCTCCCTGCCTGCCTGCTGGGGATATTCTATTTCGACGTTGCCGACGGTGAGGTTCATCGTGCCGAGATTGCCGAGACAGACGTCCACCGTCACTTCCCCGTCGGCCTTTCCGCCGTGCACGGGGGCGTACATAAACGTGAGCACGTTATGTCCCTCCGTTACGTTGATTTCGGCGCAGTCATCGCCGTTTGCAATAACCTTTACCTTGCCCGCCGCGTCCGACTCGATATTATAGCGGAAAGTGCAGGGGCCGCCCTCGGCGTTGTACGTGTCGCTCACCGTATACGTGCGGCTGAGCACTACGTCTTCGGCAATCTCGCCGCCCTGTGCGGAGAGCCCGAAAGCGCCGTTTTCCATTCCGCATACCGTTATTTCGGCCTTGCCGTAGGCCTGTGCGGAGAAGCCCTCGGGCAGGGCGAAAGTTTTGTATGTTTCGCGGTCCATGACGTCAACGTACGCCTTCTTTTGCGCCGTTCTGCCGCCGCTGTCCCTGACGGTGTAGCTGACGGTGTACGAGCCCACCTGCGTGAACGTCGCGTAGCCGTTTTCCACCGTCACTTCGGGCGAAACGGTGATTTCAAGGCCGGGGGTTATGTCGCCGTCCTCGTTGTCGAGCGCGGCCACACCGTCGAGAAAGTCAACCGTGCTGTTTACCATACATTGGATGTCCTTTACGCCCACAACGGCGGGGGCCTTGTTTACGGGCTCCGCAGAAGCGGCGGAACAGCCGCCCAACATTATTGCCGCAAGCACGGGTATTGCCAAAAATTTAGTCTTTTTCATTTTCTTTCTCCATTTCGTCGCGCTTGATCGCGCCCGTTTCGTCGATATAATCGTCCTGGTTTTCTTTCTTTTTAAGCTCAAACACGCTTACGTTGAGAGCCTTTGCCTTTAAGTGATAAAAGTTTTCGTCCATCAGTTTGGAGATTGCCAGCGGCACCGCGTAGGGCGTGAGGGGCAACGCGTAGGGATAGTATATCACGAGCGCCACCACTCCCGCTATCAGCATCACCGCAAGCAAGCTGCGCCACAGGGAGCCGAAAAGCATCATTATCCCGTTGTATATAAGCTGGCGGAACTTTAAGTCCATGTTGACTATCACCGTGGGCGCCGTTGCAAGATATATTAGTCCAACTATAAGCGCTATTACGCTGACCGCCAAGACAAAATAGTTGATATTGTCGGGATGTGTGTTGAAAAAGTAGATGTTGAGTACGGGAAAAACTATTATTACCAGTTGGAAAACGGTATAAAATATCAGTATTTTCCAGTTTTTGCCGATGGTCGTGAATATGTCCTTAAAGCGACGGGCGTCTATGCCGTTTTTAAAATAGCCCGTAACCCCCACCACCATCGGGACGAAAAATATTACCGAAGCTGCGGAGAGAGCGACAAGAACGGTCACGACAAGAAATTCAAACGCATAGTCGCCGAAAAGTCTCAGGCCCTTCATTTAATCCTCCGCAAAAATTACTTACGCTTCCGTTTTGGTTGCCTCGACGTATCTGTCGTACGCCCTTTGGTTCAATTCCAAAACGGTATCGATGGACGTCCTGTTTGTATTAAGCAGGGCCTGCCACGACTCCCTCGAAGGTATGCCGCCGCCCGTTATCGCGCCAGTAAACCAGCTTGCTATGTTGTTTGACAGGGACAACTCGTAGGTGTTGAGTTCCAATAGTTCGTCCTGCGTGTAGTTTAAGTTGGGAATGGACGTCACGCCCTCAAAGGTGTAGGGCTTTACGTAGTTTTCGAGGTTTTCGAGCCTCAGCTTTGCACGGGACTCCATTTCAACCGAATTTTCCCAGACTTCCTGCGTGAGATATACCACGCCGTAGGGGGCGTTCTTCATACGGAAGTCGTCCGCGCTCTGGTTGCCGTGGTCGTCGTTGGGAACGAGCTTGCCGTTCACTTTGGAAGGAAGGAACGCGCCCGACTTTACGGAGCCGTAGTTGAGCTGCGCCGAATACTCCGGCTCGAAAAATTTATCAAAATAGGATAACAGTCCCTCTTTGTCGCTGCAGGAATCGAGGATCACGCACTCGCCCTTTTCAACTTCAAGCTCGTTGCTCACGCCCACGTAGCGGTTGCCGTCGTCGTCTTTAAGCGGCAAAACTATGATGTAGTCGTCCCTCTTGTCCTTGCCGATAACCGTATCCTTTTCCCACCAGTAGAAGGCGCCGTATCTGCCGTCCTGTCCGCGGGCGAGAAATTCGTTGTCCGATTGGGTGAACGCCGAGGAATGGATTATTCCCCTCTGGTACCAGTCGGCAAGCTCGTGCACCGCGTTAAACCACTTTTCGTCCTCGATGGTAAACGTAACCTTGCCGTTCACTATCGTCTTGTGTTCCCTGTTTTCGGGAACGCCGAAGGAAGCTATGAGGTCGCTCTCGTTGCCCTGCCAGTTGCCGCTGACGAACGCGAGGGGCACCTCGTTGTTGGTTTTGCCGTCGCCGTCCATGTCGCGGTTTGCAAACTCCTGCAAAATCGCCTTGAAGTCGCTGCGGGAAATGTCCAGCCCGTCCTTTAAATCTTCCTTTGCAAGGGTTACGCCCGCGGGCATATGGTTTTCGTCGATCAGTTTTTCAACCCACGCCTTGTTTAAATACAGGATGTTGGGATAGGCTTTGAGCCCCATCTCCTCCACTCTCGGAAGGGAATAGATGTGCCCGTCGGGAGATTTGAGCGCTTCGCGTATGTCGGGACGAGAATTGAGTATCTTGGAGAAGTTGGGCATGCTGGAAAGATATTTGTCTATCGCAACTATTCTGCCGCGCCTGCCGTAGTCATAGAGCTTAAGATTGGAAAAACCCGAATGATATATCGCGTCTATGCCCTTTATGGCAACCGGGTCGATGTTGTTGCTGTACTGCGCGGACGTGTTGTAGGTCCAGTGCACTTCTATGCCCGTGTCCTCGGCAAGTTCCTTAAATACGGGCATGGAGTTGTAGTCCTTTACCGCGTCCTCCTTTACGGTGAGCACCGTGAACTGGTGCTCGGCGCCGCCCGTATCTGCGGCGGCCACCGCAAAAGCTACAACGCACACAAGCCATATAACGGCTACAGATATTCCGATAATTGCTTTTTTCATGATTGCCCCCGTTTATTACTTGAACGAACCTACCAATACACCCTGCCCGAAGTGCTTTTCTATCATGGGATAGATTACGAGAATGGGCACCGTGGCGATTATTATCGAGGTGAACTTTATTTGTGTTGCCAGCCTCATCTGTTCGAGCACCACGTCGCCTTCGCCGCCCGCGGTTGCGGAGAGCAGTTCGTTTATAACGGTCTGCAGCGGGTAGAAGTTTTTGTCGATGCTGAAGATGTAGGCGTCGATATAGTTGTTCCAGTGGCCGACGGCATAGAACAGTACCATAACGCTGATTATCGACTTTGCTATGGGGAGAATGAGGTCGAAGAAGGTCCTTATCTCGCCCGCGCCGTCAATCGCCGCCGCTTCCAAAACTTCCTGCGGGACGTTCGACTGGAAGAACGATTTGCACATGAACACGTTGTACACGCTTACGCCGCCGCCGATTATCAGAATGAGCGGGTTTTGGTAGAGCCCCAACGCGCGGCAAACTATAACGTAGGGCACGAGGCCGCCTCCGAAGAACATCGTTATGATGAGGAGCGCCATTATGAGCTTTCTGCAGGGGAGATAGTCCCTGGAGAGCGCCCAGCCCGCGGGTATAGTGAGCGCAACGTTGAACACCGTGCCCAAGCCCGTGTATGCGAGGGTGTTGAAGTAGCCCCTCCACACGTCGTCCCGCTTAAACAGGTTGGCGTAGCCCGAAAAAGTTATCTTTACGGGATAGAGCCACACGTCGCCCGTCATAACGGCGTCGGGATCGGATACGGACGCAACTATAATATACCAAAGAGGATAAATTACTATAACGGCAAGAAGGAAAAGGATGAATCCGCAGATGACGTAGTAGACATAGTCCGTCTTGCTCTCTTTTATTTTGTTTTGCTTTTTTAAAGCGTTGATTTCCTGCATATCCATATTTGCCACCTTACCACATGCTGTTACCGGAAAGTTTTTTGGATGTGAAGTTTGCAATTATCAGCAGCGCCACGTTTATTACCGAGTTGAAGAGGCCCGCCGCCGTACCTAAGCCGTACTGACCGCCTTTTAAGCCGAAGTTGTACACGTAGGTCGATAAAATTTCACTGTTTTCGATATTGCCGTCCGTCTGCATCAAGAGTACCTTTTCGTAGCCGCAGCTCATCAGGTTGCCCACGGAGAGAATCATCAGCATTACTATCGTGGGCAGAATTGCGGGCAGGTCTACGCTGAAGATTCTTCTGAACCGCGAAGCGCCGTCCACCTTTGCCGCCTCGTGCAACGCGGGGTCAACGCCCGAGAGCGCCGCAAGATAGATTATTGCCGACCAGCCGAAGTCCTGCCAGTTGCCCGAGAAGATGAACAGCGGTCTGAACGCCTCGGCCTTTAAAAACAGATCCAGTCCGCCGCCGCCCATGTTCTTGCTGAGGTTATCCAAAAGTCCTTCGGAACCGAACATAAACTTGAGCATGCCGACCAATACGACGAGGGAGATAAAGTGGGGTGCGTAGTAGAGAATCTGCAGACCCTTTTTGATCTTTTTGGGGCGCACCGAATTTAAAAGAAGCGCAACTATTATGGGCAGCGGGAAACCCACTATAAAGCCCAATATACACAACACGAAAGTATTTAAAAAGTACGATCCGAAATTGGGGTTAGAGAAGAATGTGTTAAAGTTTTTCCAGCCGACCCAGACCGTTTCGGGACCTATGACCTGATCGCCCGGCATGTAGTCCTGAAAGGCCACCAGGATGCCGTACATGGGAACGTAGCAGAAAATTATAACGTAGATGAGCGCGGGGATTATAAACACGAGTATCCAGCCCTTGCGCTTGAAATTGTCCTTCCACTTCTGCCATTTCGTTTGCTTGACGGGGGCTTGGGGCGCTGAGGGCGCGCTGCCGTCAAGCGCTTCGTAGGCCTGCTCGACCAGTTCCTCGTCTACGGCGTCCGCCACGGAAGACGTTGCATCGTTTGCCATATTTTTCCTCCTTTATAGAGTTGTTAATTTAATTCAAAATTAGTTACTTTTGTTCAAGTATAAACGGTTATATTATATTGTCAATAAACGCCCGAATTTTTTTGCATTTGCACCAAAAATCAGACTGCATTTTTTTGCATTTGAAAAATTACTTCTTTTTGCGCTTACTGATTACCGAGTAGGTTACGTAGCCTATTATCGCCGATGCGAATATCGCAAGGTCTATCCAGAGGAATACGTGCGATTCCCTTTGAACGGGCTCGGTTATCGTTTCAACGCGCTCGGACACGGTGATGGAAGTTTCGGGGCGGCCCTTGTCGGTGTAGAGCTTAACGTTGTGGCTGCCCGTGGACAGGGTGTTTATCTGCTCGGCCGGTATCGTAACCTTGCCTCCCTCCTGCGTGAAGGTAACTTCCTTGCCGTCTATAAGAATCTTTTTAACGTTCGCGTTGCCGCTGAGTTCTATCAAAACGTCGTCGTCATTGTAGTACTTGTCTGCGGAGGGCGACGCGGTTGCCGCCGTAAAGGAGGTCGTTACCGCAAAGTTGAAATCGGTGAAGGAAGTTACCGCCCTGAATTTGTATTCCTTGCCCGCCTCGAGCGATTTGAGATAGCTGTCGGAAACGGTTATAAATCCGCCCTCGGCCGCGTATTCGCCCTCTGCGAGTTTGTAGTTGCCGTCGGTGAGGTTGACTACCTTTTCCACCGTGTAGCCGCCGATATAGATGTCTCCGCCGGGAACGTCCGTCTTTATGAATTTGACGTTGTTTACGTTGAAGTTGCCCTTGAACACGTTGAGACCGACTTTGCCGCCCGCATAGTTTTCTATCGCGTACGTGAGCGCGGCAATCTTGTCGTCGTTTACAAATATCTTGGCCGTGCCGTCGTTGACCACTACGGTCAGTTTTACCGGCTTATCCGCCTCAAAGGCGTAGGACGTCTGCTTTAAAACGTCGCCGGGCGCGCGCCACAGTTTGACTACGCCGTCGAAGAGGTCGGCCGTTGCAACGTAGTACGAGGTGAGATTGTCGCTTACGTTGAATATCAGCGCAGCCGCCTGCGAGCCGGACTCGGGGGTGAACTCGGCGGAATAGATGTAGTTTTTGCCGCCCGTGCTGCTGAAGCGGAACGCGTCCCCGCCCCAATTGTCCAGATGCATGCCGTTTTCGTTATAGAACGAGAAGCCGCCGTTGTTGTATTCGTACTCCACGTCGCTTACCCAGCCGTTTTCGTAGCTGTATATCTCTATGTCCTGCGACTGCCCGCCGTAGGTTACATGCACTTTCGCGAAGCCCTTGTCGAGGAGGGTTATATAGGCCGTTGCGCCGCTCTGGGTGATTTTGATATGCTCCCCTCCCTCCGAAGCCGCAAACGTTACGTCGTCTGCGCCTAGGTCCGACGCGAACGAGCCCGCCAGAACGGGATAGGTTTTGCCGACGAGACCGTCTATCTTGTTTGTGGACAGGATAAGTTCGTCCTTATCTTCCTGATCGAAAATGCCGTTTAACTCATATACGTCGTACTTGACGTTCAGATCGCCGTCGGCCGTAAGTTTCATTCCGTTTGAAAGGGGCGAGGGGAACACTGCCGAGAAGAAGTTATCCCTGCCTCCGTTGGCAAACACGGAGATGAACGCCCTGTCGAGCAAAATTCTGAGCGGGAGCTTGCCGTCCTTCAATTCTACGTGCCTGGAATAGGGCACGGTGTAGAGGGGCGAATTTTCGGCGAGCAGGGAGCTTTGGGACCTGTCTAAGGTCAAGAGCCCGTTCACCGCGTTGTACGTGAGCCTGATATTTTCCGCGGCGGAGACGCGCAACCAAAGTTCGGCATAGGTTGCCTTGCCGCCCGTAAAGTCAAGCTCCATCTCTATGTCGGCCACGTCGGCCTTTACTTCGGTGAGTTTTTCTTCGTTCGCGGCGAGCTTGCCCGAATAGGACGCAAGTTTACCGGCCGCGCGCAAATCCTTGTATTTTGCCGCGGGGTTGCGGGTCAAAACGTAGCCGTCGCCCTCTTTTTGGAGCGCGAATTCGGTCACTACCGTCATGCCGCCGTTATAGGTCTTTCTTATGTCCCTGTAGGAATCGCAGGTTTTCCAGCTTGCGGACCAGCTTATGCCGTAGACCTTGCCGTCGGGAGCGTTGTTCCAAGTCTGCACCGCGTAGCAGTCTATGCCCTCGTTGAGCCTCGTCACCTCGCCTTCCCCGACGAACAGCCCCTCTTCGTTCAGGCTGCCCACAACGTAGTATTCCGCGGGATAGTATGTTTCGGCGCGGTTCGTGCCGTTGTATTTGTGGCTGTTTACCTTATCTTCGGGGGACATCATCAAAACGTACTTCTCCGCGCCGTCTACCGTGTAGCGGGAGATGTCGGGACACTCGCCCCAATAGCCCGTTTCGCCCAGATATTCCCAGTCGAGCAGGTTTTCGGAGCTGTACATTCTTATGGAGCCGCCGCCGACTGCCATCAGCCACTCGCCCAATTTTTCATTCCAAAAAACCTTGGGATCGCGGAATTCGCCGTCGTTTTTGCCGCCGTCGTCGTTTTTGGAGATTATTTCGCGCACGATTTCAAAGCTGTCGCCGCCGTCCTTGCTGCATGCAAGCATCTGCTGCTGCCCGCCAGTGGGCTCGGTGAATATGGCGACAATGCCCTGCCCCGCCACAACTTTTTTGGTTACGGGGTCAACGTCGAACAGGCCGCTGGTGTTGTTTTCGTCGTACACCGCGCTGCCCGAAAAGGCCATGTCGAACGTTACGCCGTCGGGAGCCTGCATGTGGGCGGGAATGGCCACCTTCTTTTCAGTCCAATGCACCAAATCCGTGCTGGTTGCGTGCCCCCAGCTCATGTGGCCCCAGCCCGTGTCGGTGGAGTTGTCGGCGCTGTTGTAGTTGTACTGATAATACATATGCCAGGTGCCGTCCACGTACAAAAGGCCGTTGGGGTCGTTGTTCCAGCCGCGCTTTGCCGAAAACGCAAGACGGTTGCGGTATGCGCCGTCGTAGTCGTCGGACATTTCCATCGCGCTTGCCGAAAGGGGCTTAAAGCCGAACGCGGCAAGCCCAAGCGAAAGCGCAAAAAGCATAACGACCGTTAAAAATGCCAGGATAATACTCTTTGTTTTGCCTTTTTCCATAAATATCCCCCAAGGTGATATAAGTGTCAATATTTTTCAAAATATTGTAGATATAAACATTTTATATATGGCGGAAATACGTGTCAACCGTCGACAAATATTTTGTGCAAATGCAAAATATACAATCGCCGATTGTTGTGCATATGAAAAATGCGGCGTTTTTCGCCGCATTCTCCAAAGAGGGTAAAATGTAAGAAGTATATTTTGAGTTATGCTTTCGCGACGGTAAGGGTTATATGGCCAAACTTGTTATCGGTGGCGACACCGGAATCGTTTGTACCTTCGCTGAAGAATATAAAGTAAACTTTGTCGCCCGCCGCTAACGTTTTGCTGAACGTCTTATCGTATTGGCTGTTGTTTTTGCCGTCCCAAATCTCCTCGCGCCCCTTGAAGTTGTTATTCTCATCCGTTATTATTATTCTTACGGCCGACCAAGTGTTTTTGCCGTCCTCACCCTTGAACGTGATGTGGAATTCAACATCTCCGCCTGCGGGAGCCTTAAACAATATCACGGCATTGCGTTCGAACTTTATCCAATCTGCCTTTATCTCTATGCCGTCGGCCGTCCACGCGCCGTTTTCCGAATCGTACGTTTCCGACTTGGTATAGTCAAAAGATTCGGTGTTGCCGTCGTTTGCTTTGATGGAGTGGCTGCCGTCCCAGCCGTAATTTGCGCTGCCGTATTCCCAATTGCTTTCCGTCACCGTATTGTCATGGAAATCGTCGGCGAAGTTTGCGCCCTCAAAGGAAGCCCCGGGCTGTTGGGTGGTTTTCAAAGATACCGTAAGGGTTATATGGCCATAATTATTATCGGTGGCGACACCTGAATCGTTTGTACCTTCGCTGAAGAATATAAAGTAAACTTTGTCGCCCGCCGCTAACGTTTTGCTGAACGTTTTATCGTATTGGCTGGCGTTTTTGCCGTCCCAAATCTCCTCGCGCCCCTTGAAGTTGTTATTCTCGTCCGTTATTATTATTCTTACGGCCGACCAAGTGTTTTTGCCGTCCTCGCCCTTGAACGTGATGTGGAAGTCGGCATCTCCGCCTGCGGGAGCCTTGTAAAGTATCACGGCGTTGCGTTCGAACTTTATCCAATCGGCCTTAATCTCTATGCCGTCGGCCGTCCACGCGCCGTTTTCCGAATCGTACGTTTCCGACTTGGTATAGTCAAAAGATTCGGTGTTGCCGTCGTTTGCTTTTATGGAGTGGTTGCCGTCCCA
>CANRKK010000038.1 GCA_947631195.1 uncultured Clostridia bacterium | reverse complement strand
AACTTCGGTTGCGCTTTTTGCTTCGAAAGATGTTACATCAAGATTGACGATAAAGCTGCCGTGGTTCATATAGCTGACAGCCAATTTCTTACCGTCGAAACTTACCGTCCATTTTTCGATAGTAGCGTCTTCCGACCACTCGCCTATCAACCAATCAAGACTGATAGTCGGCTCCTCTTCCTCCACTTCCTTGGTGTACTCGGTACCGCTAACCGTAATCTTGTTGGGAGTTTCTTTCGAGAAAGTACACTTCATTGCTACGCCGGTTGAAGCTAATGCCGAAAGCATTTCAAATTCACCGGTAGCCGCATCGTACTTAACAATGCAAAGCTGACTTGCCAACGTAGCCGTCGCGGTACCCGGTAATGCCAAATATTGAAGTACACGATAAGTACCGTTGAATACGAACTTTTGATTACCTGCGCCATTTAAATACTCGCCGTCAAGTTCGGGTACATTTACCGTAGTTTCGGGCATTGCAAGCGCGTCGGTAGTGGTCGACTTGTTGTTTAATAAGATTTGGTTCTTTTCTTTATTGTAATACCACGTTTTGGTTTTTTCGCCTGCATTCAGAGTAAGCGTAAAGGTTCCGTTTTCACTGCTTGTTATTTTCCAATTTTCAACAGTGCCGTTTATGTCCTCTGCCGTTACGTTTATGCCGTCGAATGTCCAAATCTTGCCGTCCTTAGCAAAGTACTTGCCGTTAAGACCTTCAAGGTCGGGGTAAGAGGGAGCCTCCTCTTCCTTAATGCAATCCTTATTGTTGCTAACCGTTACCTTGTTGGGTTCGGATTTTAAGAACTTTCCTTTTTGAGTATTTGTATCTTTCGTTACAGCGGCGGCAAGCAATTCCATTTCGCCGGTACTTTCGTCATACTTGACAATATAAAGTTGAGTGAGTACACTCCATTTTTCACCACTTAACCTTTCTTGAATTACTCGTGCCGTACCGTTGAAGAGGTATCTTTGATTAGCATTGGCATTTATAAACGTACCGGTAAGTTCGGGTATTGCTACCGCATTTTCGGGTACCGGTCTTGCGTCGGCAAGAGAAGTCGATTTATTGCTTGCATAAATCAAGCCGTCTTTGAAGTACCACGATTTGGTTTTTTCACCTGCACTCGGAGTAAGGGTAAATGTTCCGTTTTCCGAAGCGGTGATCGTCCAATACTCAAAGTTACCTTCAAAGTCCTCTGCCGTTACATTTACGCCGTCGAATGTCCAAATCTTGCCGTCCTTAGCGTAGTATGCTCCGTCAAGACCTTCGAGGTCGGGGAACGAGGGCTTTTCTTCGCTCTTTCTGACAAGACCGGTTGCACCGCCGTAGTTCGAAAGCGTTACCGTGATAGTATTGCCGACTCTGGTTATGGTGCTGTTGGGGTAGCCCGAAGCGTTGAATACAACTTGGGTTTCGCTTATCGGTTCGAAAGATGTTGCTTCAAGAGTGACCTCAAAGCTGCCGTGGTTCATATAGCTGATCGTCAATTTAGTGCCGGTGAAAATTACCGTCCACTTTTCAACGGTCGCATCTTCGGACCATTCGCCTACGAGCCATTCAAGGCTGTAAGTCGGTTCTTCCGCGCCCTCGAGTTTGTAGGTCTTTGTTGCGGGTTTATCCTCTACAACAACTTCTTCGGTGATGGTCTTTGCTGTCTTATCGTAGGTAATGGTCTTAATGGAACTTCCGGCGGACAAGGTGATCTTGCCGCTTGCTTCCTCGAACTTGGTTACATAGTATTGAGCGTATGTGCCGTCAAGCTTGAACACGTGCGTCGTGCCGTCGAATACCCAAGCGATGCTGCTATCCGCTTCTTCGTCCAAGAACTTACCCTCGAGGGTGAAGTTGGTGGCAAGCGTGGTGGGCATACGACCGATTGCGACGTCGTCGGTTACACTGAGTTTAAGTTCGTTTTTGGTTTCGTCGAAGTACCATTTTTCGGTTCTTGCGCCGCCCTGTTGTTTAAGGTCAATATAGCCCGACACGTATTTTGTAATATCGAAAACGATTGTCTCGCCTTTGGTATCGCTGAAATACTGCGTCATTGTCATGGTCAACGCCTCGGCGTCAAAGACATAGGTTGCACCCGTATCAAAGAACGTAGCGTTGTTTTTAAGACCGTCGGGAAGAGTTACAGTAGGTTTATCGAAATTCTTGCTGTACTTGGTGCTGCCGTCGGTAATTGTGTCGTTGACGTCGTCGTAAGTAAGCGTTTTGGTTACAGAAGCGTTGTTGGCGCTTGCTATCGTGATCGTCTTGGTGCTCTCGTCGTACTTGGTAACGACATAGTTGACGTCGGTTTGACCGTTTTGGTGGAAAACTACGTCCGTTCCGTTGAACTCGTAGTAGAACAAGCCGCTGCCGTCTCTGTCATACTTGCCCGTAACTTCCTTGGGAAGATTGGTTGCAGGTACAGGCTTTGTAGCCGCTGCCTTCTTGGTGTACGAGGTGCCCGAATAGGTAAGGGTCATGTCACCGGAAGACTTTTGTGTCCAGCTCAATACCGCATTCGTCATGGATCCGTCTATCTTATCCATGGTAAGGTATGTTCCGTCCCAGTTTACGATCTTCCATTCACCCTCGATGCCGTAACCGGGTCGCTTCCAGGTTGCGGTTGCGTCTTCGCGTATCTCGATGTACGTCGTGCTGTCGTACGAATACTTGCCGAAGAAGTTCTCGGGGAATTTGAAGCCCGGTTCTTCGGGTCCCGGTTCATCGGTTCCTTCCTTAACGTAGGTACCGATGACGCCTTCTGCGCTATTCGACAACTGCTTGCCGTCACTGCCGACAGTAAGCTGGAAGCCGCTGTGTTGTCTGTTGTTATCCGGTGTGCAATAAATCGTGAGCTTTTGGCTATTCTCGTAAGCAATGGTGTAAACATCGTATTGAGCCGACGAAATCGTAATGATCATGCAGCCCATATAGATATCCATTTGCTTTTTGCCGTCGCTCGTCTTGTAAGTTCCGTCAAAACCTACGGGGAGGCTGTCGATCGTGTACACGTCCTCGCCTGCGGTAAGCGTGCTCTTAGCGGCGTCGTAGGTGAATTCGATCTCGCCGTCGGCTCCGCCTGCGAACAAGGTGATCTTGCCTGCATCCCTATCGAACGACTTAACGATGTATTGATAGTAGGCGCTGCCGTCCTTGCCTATAACTTCGGCGGTTCCGTCGAAGGTAAGCGTAACGGTGTCCTTCTTGAACGTGCCCCTGAGCACGGAAACGTTGGTTGCCTTTTCGCACGTATGGGTAGCGTATACCGCTCCGTCCTTGCTGAGTTTGATGCTGTCGCTCGTAGCGTCGTAGTAAAGTGTCCTTTCCGCGCCCGAAACAAACGGTTTAAGGGTGAGCGTGCCGTCGTTTATCTTTGCGATGTAGTATTCGACGGGCGTAGAGGGCTTAACTTTGCCGTAGCTATCCTTGTCTTTGCCCTTAGCCGGAGCGATCTTTACAACCAAGTTGGTCGGATCGAAGGTTATGGTTTCGATCGTGCAATAGAACGAGCATTCGGTCTGCAATTTCGTGGGAAGATCCTCAACCGAAAGTTCTTTGTAGTAGATCGTGTTGCTGTGTCCGATATCGGTTACTTCTTCGGGCTGTGTCTTTTCGTCGAAGTCTGCGCCGAACCCGAACTTATACTCCGTGCCGCCCGGCGTAACAGTGATAAGTTGCTTGTTCTGTCCGTCCCAACCTGTGATGAAGTAACGGTTATTGCCGCAAATTACCGTGCCCTCGGAATGCGAATCTACCTCGGCAAATGCGATAGTAAGCTTGGTCGTAACGTACGAGTTGCCGCTCTTTGACATAATAAAGTACGTGCCTTGAATTACTTCGGGAACGCCTGCCGTCGAGGATGCGGGCTTACGATAGTACTTTAAGGGAAGGTAAGCTTGCTCGGAGCATGCGTCCAAGATATAGTCGTACCACATAAATATGGAGCCGGTACCGCTGTTCTCTTTCGCCGTTATGTACCAACCATAATGACCCTTAACGAGGGAGTTTGCGGAGGTGTCGGTGCTTATCTTTTCCTCTTCCTTGTCGGTACTGATGGTGTAGGTCGTTACCTTGCCGCTGTTGTCGACCTTGGTAATGGTGGTTTCGCTTACGGTGTACTTTGCGGTAAGGTCGTAGAAGTCGCCGGTGAACTTGACGGGACGACCCTTGGTGAATACGGTTGAGTTATAGGTAATGGTGTTGTCCTTAAACGTAACCGTAATGGGGTCCTCGCCGTTTACGCTCTTATCCTTAGCGGAAAGAGTAATTGCGCCGTCTGTGTTACCGACGATAGTAAACTCTCCATTGAGTTTGGCGTCCTTAAATCCCGCCATAATAACATCGTAGTTGAAAATGTCAAAGTAGTTGGTCTTGCTGCCCTCGATGTAGTAGGTACCCGTGATGTTGGCGGGAAGTTCTACCTTTTCATCGATTTCGCTCGACTCGAATACCTTGTTGCCGTCGAGGGTAAGGGTATTCTTTGCGTCGTCGTAAACAAAGGTCATGGTCTTGGGCGTTACGCCGTCTTTGTTTACCTTGTGACCTGTTTCGATATTGGTTACCTCGATCAAGGTAAGGGTCTTGGTATCCTCTTTATACTCGGTTACATAATAGGTCACCTCTTCGCCCGATGTTTCGTGGCTCGTAACCTTGTAGCCGTCAAAGGAATAACGCCAATCGGAAGCATCCGTTCCGATGTACTTGTATGTACCGGTAAGCGTTGCGGGCAGGTTGGTTGCACCCTTAAGATAGAGGTTTTCGCCCGTGTAGACGTCTGCTCCGCTTGTAAGAGTGTTTTTCTCGAGGTCGTAGATAAATTCAATCGTCGTTTCCTTGTCGTTTGCGACGGTAAGAGTGATCTTCTTGGTGGTTTCGGTTTCGCCGTTCGTAACGTCGGTGATAACGTAGTTGACTTTGTCGCCGCTTGCGGGAGTGAATACAGCGTTTACGCCGTTAAATGCGTAGGTGCCCTTGGCTGCAAGAGTGTATTTGCCTTGAAGATCGGCGGGAAGTTCGCCTACATAGGGGATGACCCTATCGACGTCTTTCTCGTAAACTCTGTATTCTCGTTGACGTTGTCCCTGATACATCTCTATAAGTTTGTTGTTGTAGGGATTGTACCTGAGCCAATCGTATCCTACGTTGGTCGTATAATGCAACATATAGAAGTTATCGGAAGCGTAGGCTGCCCTTGTAAAATAATCGTCAAATGCACCGACATATATATCGGTCTTGGGGCTTAATCCGGCTGTACCATATGTTGTGGTTTTGGTATAGGTAAAGATGTTCTTTTCCGCATCTATGGTTATCTCTGTATCGACTACATCTTTTCCGCTTACGTAGGAGTTATTCCAAATGCCGGTAATGCTCTCCTTGATATCTTCGGGGAAAACGAATTCCTTATCGGCGCCAACCTTTACCAAGGTTTTGTCGCTGCGGAACTCGATGTAATCCTCGCCGGGCAGTACCCAAGCCGTATCGCCTCGCTTTCCTGCCTCGCCCATCCAATCGAAGTCACCCGGAAAATCGGCAAATCCGCTCCAGGATACATAATTTGCAAGCTTCTTGATATGGATGTACCAGGTGGAAGAACCGGCGCCGGCACTGCTTGCGCGATCGATATCGTAAACACCGTCAAGTTTTACCGTTATGCCATCGTTGGAATTGGAATAATCCTTGTAGGTGTACTTTATTTCCACTTGGCTGCCGACTTTTATCTTGTCGCTCGCAAAGTCGAAATACTGTCCTGCCGCATTTGAGTACTTGGTAAGAACAAAGCCTGCATTTACCAAGTTTCTCACACCGGTAGCGTACCCGTCGGTGGGCTCGGACGAACCACCCTGTTTGATAAGGTTTACTTTATCAAAACCAAAGGTGAGCGTTATCGTCGCATCATCAAACTTGGTGATGCTGAACTCGCCTTGGGTTCCTTCCGGTACTACAAATGTAACCTTGTCGTCACCCTCCGCCTTAAACGACGTTGCCGTCACCTCTTTAAGTTCCTCGTTACGATAGTACGAGATCTTCAAGGTCGTGCCGTCGAAAGTTACCGTCCAAGGCTTTACTTGTTCGCTTTGGACCTCCTCTTTCCACTCGCCTTTCAGCCAAGCAAGTTGGTCGGTCGGCTCGGGCTCATCGCCTTTCCAGTTGGGATCGGGTGTGTCGCAAACGGTACATTTTCCGTCTTTGAACGTATGTTCGCCGGTTGCTTCGATCACACAATCCTTTTCGTCAATCTTATTGCCGGCTTTGTCGAACCAATAGCCGCAGATGGTGCACACATTGTGTCCTTGAATACCATCTTGAACACAAGTAGCTTTTACTTCGTCTTTCCAGACTAAGGTGTGCTCATGCTCGCCTATCGGCGTACAAGCCAAAAGAAGCGAACTTATTGCCATCAGCACACAAAGCACGATCGGTAAAAAGATCTTTTTCATAGTGCCTCCTTAAAAATAGATTTAATATATTAACACCTAATTTTATGCCCCGTCCGCCCCACCGTAAGGCGATTATCGAGTACTGCATTTGCTGCAAAAGCCTTGTGTCGGGACCTTAGAAGTATAAAACTATAATGTTCGTATGGAATTGGCGGAATCTCTCCTAGCGGTTTCGAAAGTCGGACTACGCGTGGGGTAGCGTTCTTTCGGTTTTTTGCGGCTCCTTTCGGGAAGATTTGGGCTACGGGAAGTAGCATTTCTCCGTGGTTCCGTTGAGGGGGAAGTTCCTTTCGGGGAGTGACCCTTTTCGGGAGTTTCCTCTCGGGGGCGTTCTTTCGGGAGCCCCCTTTTTCGGGAGTCCCTTTCCGGGAGCTTCCTTTCGGGGTAAGCTTCGGTTATATGAAGCAGTATTTCTCTAAACTATAATCTTCACATAACGTTCAGCGGGCAATCCGAGCATCTTTCCACCCTGCTCTTTCCGCCGAATCAGGTACATAGAATAAGTTATTCTATGTACTTATATCAAATATTTTAGCACCTTTACAAAGCAATGTCAAGCAAATATTCGAAAATTTTTTAATATTATGGCATTTTATTTGCTTATTTTACGTAAAACCCCCAAACTATGATGAAAATTGTGAAAGAAGCACCCAATTTCAACTCACGTTAAGTTCATATATGGGTATATTTTCAATAATCAGGTACATAGAATAACTTATTCTATGTACCTTTTTTTATTATCCCTTTCACAATCGAAAATAGCAAAAATCCCCCTGTTTTTACCCAAAGCAAGGGGATTTTCACAAATTTTTGTAATTTTTAGGGAGTTTTACGAGTTGTCGAGGACATGAAAGAGAATTGATAGTTCACAATTTTAACACGTAAAAGTTGTGACCTTATAAAAGTAATCTTCTTGATATAAATCCTGCGGAGCAGCCATTAAAAAAAGGCGCCCTTTGTTGTCAAACAAGGGGAGCTGACACAGCTAAGCGACAGCGTGCTGTGGCTGAGGGGATTATCCTTATAAAAAAATGCAAGTATACAATTAACTCGATATCATACGAATAACGCCCTATTAGCCGAAAGGTAATCAAATGTAAGAATAACTGCATACGTCCAATCAAGCGAACATAGTCCAAAGAACTGAAATAGAAAAAATGGAGAACTTAATCTCCATTTTTCATTGATTTGGAGCAAGAGACGGGGCTCGAACCCGCAAAAGTCAGCTTGGGAAGCTGATGCCATACCATTAGGCGACTCCTGCTTATCGTAGGCGGCGATTTGTGCCACCGACTTCCTTTGTTTGATAACAAAGGGCATCTTTTTTAATTGTGTCGCTTCGCTCCGATTATAATTACACCTCCAAGCGAAACGGCGATAGGGCAAAAAAGTAATGTCCGTTAGCCCTCAAAAATTTTTGCTCCACTTTTTATAAAAAGTGGAAACAAAAAGCAGACGCCCTCAAAAGTTTTTGATCTGTTTTCAAAAAGCAGATCACCTTTTCTTTTGGAATTTTCCGTCTTTTTTGTGCACAACGAGATTGAGGTCTTGATTTTGACTGAGTTCTTTGGCAATTTCAAGCGCTTCTTTCTTGGTTTTGACCCTGCGAATAACGCGCTTGGCATTGTCCTTGCGCACTTCCCACGTTTCGGTTTCCTTGTCGTACAAGATACGATAACTTTGCGGTCGCTTGCTATCGCTTTTGACAACAACTTCCTCTTCGGACTTTTGTTCCACACTCATGGACTTAGCCTCCTTCCCCTGTTTATTTTGGTCCTTGGTCCCGGCTTCGGGCGACTTTGCCTCGACTTTCGTCTTAGCCCCCTTAGCCTCAACCTCGGGCTTTGCTTCCGACTTGACTTCGGGCTTTGCTTCCGCAGGCTTAATTTCGGGTTCCTCGACCTCTTCCTTGGGAGCCGAGGGATTAGCCGCAACCTTGGAGTTT
The DNA here is from genome assembly GCA_947631195.1 of uncultured Clostridia bacterium. GTDB lineage: Bacteria > Bacillota > Clostridia > Christensenellales > Borkfalkiaceae > Coproplasma. Next base: position 8,530 of record CANRKK010000038.1, on the reverse strand, counting down.
TTGCGGCGCGGTCGATTCGACTGTTGCGACTGCGAGTCGGCGCGTTCGAGTTCAAGACGGCGTTCGGCTTTTTCCTTAGCGGCGCGGTCGACGGATGCGTCGATCTCGTCCGAATGATATTCCGACGGCTTCTTTTTCAGTCTTAACGTGACGAAGATAATAACAAGGATGGCAAGTAAAGTTGCGACCAAGATTATCCAGACATAATTGCTTTTGATAAAGTCGCCAAAAGCGGATGAAAGCAACGAATTAAAAAACATGACCGCCACGCTCCCGATACTCGTTATAATTATATATTATAATTATATATCATATATTCAAAAAAGTAAAGTTAATTTAACGAAAAAAGTTGTGTTAAATAAAAAAATGTTGTAATATATATTTCGAGATGAAAAAGATAGTCAAGACCGAAATAGAAAAACTGCTCATTGCCGGCAATGTCCGCGACGTCCTCGTCTATGACTGCGTCGAAAGCACCAACGACTGCGCTTTGAATACGGGCGCAACCGTCTTTGCTCGCACTCAAACCAAGGGGCGTGGCAGAAACGGCAGAAGTTTCTTTTCGGGCGAGGGCGGCTTGTATTTCAGTATCGCTCTTTTTTTCGAGGAAAATCAAATTCGGCTCGGAAGCGGCGCTCTTATCCCCTTTTCGGCGGGCAGGCTGACCGTTTCGGCGGGCATTGCCGTCGCCAAGGCTCTGAACCTCTTCGGCATAGACGCCAAAATCAAGTGGGTGAACGACGTCTACGTCGCAGGTAAAAAGGTGTGCGGTATTCTCGCCGAACGTCGAGGCGATATTGCCGCGATCGGCATTGGCATAAACCTCAACTCCTCTATCCCCGACGACCTCGCCTCTAAGGCGGCTTCGCTCAATGCCCCGATCGATCCGAATGTGCTTGCGGCGTCGGTCATCAACGGCTTTTTTCACGAGCTCGCCTCGCCCGACATCGAGTTTGCCAATGCGAATTGCATCACACTCGGCAAAACCGTTGAATGTGAGAAAGGTATCGGCGTTGCGGTCGGCATCGACGCCGACGGAGCCTTGCTGATTCTCATAGGCGACCAAACCGAACGGCTCTACTACGGCGAAGTCCGCTTTTTATCTGCATAAAAAGCAGAGCAAAAACTTTGAGGGCTTCCACTTTTTGAGAAAAGCAGAGCAAAAACTTTTGAGGGCGAGCGTGCGTTACATTTCTCCCCTACTCCGTTTCGCTTGGAGGTATAACAGTCGATTTGAATCCTCACGAGGACGATATGATCTACCTCGAGGGCACGGTAATCGAAGTTACCGTTACGCCTAACGCCGGCTACAAAATCCAAACCGTCTACCTCAACGGCACGCCGCAAACTTTGAAAGATAACAAATTCAGCTTTACAATAATCGAAAATACGAGAATACAGGTCATTTTCGTTCCCGAATCGGGTGAAACGGCTCAGTATAAAGTCAACTTGCAGTACGACGAAAGCAAAGGCTCCGTCGAAATATCGCCGACCGAAGCTTCCGACAGCTTCTACGAGGGCACGGTCGTAACCTTTACGGTTACCCCCAAGGACGGCTACACCGTAAAAAGCGTCACCGTTAACGAAAGCGCGGTAGACGTCAAAAACGACGGCACCTTCGATGTGAAAATGGACGATGAGAAAACCGTTTCGGTAGAATTCGAAGAAGTGCAACAATCTTAAAATCTTGTCCGCAACAATAAAAGAACAGACAAGCCGAGAGGAAACGCTCCTCTCGGCTTTTATTTGTTAATTGCTTTTTTCGGTTTGACAATTTGCAGCAGTTCACAAAATGAATTGGTAAAATCAATATTATAAATACAAGGATCGGATAAAATGAAGAAAATCAATTTACCGAAAGCCTCTGCGCTGACCTCTCCCAATCCCGTTACACTTGTCTGTACCGAGAAGCACCGACGGCACGACAAATCTTGCCACGGTATCGTGGTGGACATATTTGTCTTTCAACCCGTCTACGATCTGCTATGCTATGGCAAAAACCTCATACGGTGGCGAGGAATTTTTCGCGTATTTTACTTATGGCGTCTTTATAGCCCGGGTAAAATTCGATCTTTATGTCGTCGTAATCCGCAACAAACTGCTCATCGGGCAATTTGCGTTCGAAAAAGCTTTCCGACTCGGAATAGTATATCTTGTTTTTCTCATCGAATCGATTGAGATAATAATTGAGCTTGCACATGATATAAAACATATCCTTGGCTTCTTCCTTGCTCAAAACGGCGCGAAGTATATCGCCCCAAATTCCGTCGGCTTTGTAGTGGAAGTCCACCATAACCTCCAACCCCTTTTCGGTAAGGTAGACGTTTATGCAACGGCGAGAAACTTTTGAAATTTCTCTGCGAATATAGCCGTCGGATTCCATACGGTTCAGTTCGGGAGTGAGATTGCTGTTTGTCATGCCGAGCAATTTGGCAAGATGCCCCACGGTAATATCTTCGCTCGCCGTCCACAATGCGGAAAGAACCTTGCGATAAACAGACGGTAACTTTTGCCGCATGGTATTGCAACCCTCTTCTTTTTCTTTCAGCGGATTAAGAAAATTCTTATTGATGTTACTGAAAATGAAGTCCACCATCGTGCCGATCCATTGAAAATAAATATCCTCTTCTTTGTACGGCTCGTTCGTCCAATAATTGCATACGGGTGCTCCCGTTTCTTTATTATACATATATCCGTCTTTTTCATACAAATGCTCGTCGATTTTGCTCATGGTTTCCAACCTTTTTGTTTAGTATTTTATTAGTCATACGGTTATACTATACGCAGTATAAGATGTACATATCTATCTTATTATAGCATTAAAAGCTACAAAATCATAGATTTTGTGGGCTAACGCCCTTTTTTGCTCCGCAAAATGCTTTTTGCTCATCTACGTCGCAGAAATGCCCTTGCAAGCAAGCATTTCTGCTTGTATTATAACACACAACGGTGTTTGTTGCGATACTAATTTGTAAATTTCACAAAAATCGGATAAATTTTTCTTGACATATAACTTTTATTAGTGTATATTATTTATGAATGGATAAGGTTTTACGCCTCACCTATTCGAAAAACCTTATAAGGAGAAAGTGTAAAATGAAAAAGAAGCTGATATTTGTATTGGCTTGCGTGATGTGTTTTGCTGTTTCGCTCGGCGTAATTGCCTGCAATGGCGGCAAAAACACCGAAAAGACCTATGCAATAACTTACGATCCGGGTTTCGGCGCCCAAACATTCGACGGAGAAAAGGTAAAACTCGGAGAAAAGTTTACCCTGGCGGCGGCGCCTACGCGCGACGGCTATGACTTCCTTGGTTGGAACGACGGGAAAGGCACTTATGCGGCAGGTTCCGAGTACACACTCGCCGAAGAGAAAGACGTAACTTTCACCGGGCAGTGGCAGCTGCACGCGGACGTCCCCAAAACGGTTACGGCGACTTTCCTTGACGAGGACGGAGAAATATTCTCTTCCGAAGAGGTCAAAATGGGAGGAAACGCGGTAGGTCCCGGCAACACTCTCGTACACAAATACAATTGGTGCTACGAGCAAACGGGCTGGGACAACTCACTTATCGGTCTTACCCAAGACACGACGTTCAAACCGGTGTTCGCCTACCACCCGACCTCGATCGAAGCGTACATCTACGAGGACAACGAAGACGGCAGCGGTTACATACTTTCGCTACAAGAATATTTTGATGCGACGAAAATAAACAGCGGCAAAATAGCATTGCCGGACAGTTACGAAGGTAAACCCGTTACCGAATTAAAATCGGTAAACGGACTCACTGCAAACATAGTTTATGTACCGGGAAGCATTAAAAAAGTAGACGATGAATCATTCGTAGGCGCGCCGATAAAAGAAATCATTTTCGATGAGGGCGTGGAAGAGATCGGCGACATGGCTCTGTATAACGCCGGAGTTTCCACCGAAGTAGAGGTGAAGTGGTCCGATTGGCCGGAATATCAGAACATTGTAGATAAAGTATCTTTCCCGTCAACACTTAATAAAGTAGGTTGCTATATAAGTCCGTACATAACCTCAATAGAAATAGCCGAGGGCGCAAACCTTACGATGAGCAACGGACTGCTGATGACGGACAACAATACGAAAATAGTTTCGGTACCTTACACGGGTGAGGATATTTCCATTGTCATTCCCGCTACCGTAAGCGAAATACCCGACAATATGTGCGATGGGCGTAACGATATAGTTTCGCTCAGAATAAGCGGAAAATTGACACGTATAGGATCCCAAGCTTTCAATGGCGACCTCAGGCTCAACGAAATAACTTTCGACGACGGAGCTTATGTTGAAGAGCTCGGACAACAAGCGTTTTATATGTGCGGAACAAAATACGGAACCACTCTTGACGCAAGTTGGACAAAGCCTCTTGTTTTCCCCACAGGACTTAAGAAAATAGGCATGGGCGCATTATGGCAAGCGGACCTCTGCGAATTATCCATTCCCAATACCGTCGAAGAGATAGGCGAAGCAGCTATAGAAAACAGTCGATACTGCGAGTTAAAATTGACGATGACAGGTGGCGCCACCACTGTCAACGGCAAATACACTCTTCAAAACGGCGTACTTATAGAAAAGGGCAGCGGCGACGAGGGCGATAAAATAATGCTTTACGCAAACGGCAATCTTGCCACAGACTACACCACACCGACTTCGGTAAAGCGATTCGACTCCTTTGCATTTGCTTATCAGACGCACCTAAAAAACCTCACCGTTTCCGAGGGTGTGAAAGTGATACCTCAAGCCTTTGCCGACGGCTGTTCCGGCAACAACACACTTGAAATGTCGCTTAAAAAGGTTGTTCTCCCTGCTTCCTTGGAAAAAATAGAAGACCAATTCCCCGAAATGGACGGCGTATTCGCCGGCGCGCACGGATTCGGCGGAGTAGTGTTAAACGGTCAGTACGGCGCATTTATAGAGCAAGGCAACCTTACCGAACTCATCATTGACGAAAACGCAAAAATCACCTATTTGCCGTCAACGATCGCAGCCAACAGTAGCGTAATTTCGTTTAGAATACCCAAATATGTCGAAAGCATAGGCGTAGCATTGTTCGGTCGGGCGTTGCAAAAATACGAAGTAGCCGACGGCAACACTCACCTTAAAGCCGCTGCCGACGGTGTGCTGTTCAATGCCGATATGACGGAAATATTGGCTTTCCCTGCCGGCTATACCAAAACAACCTGGAAAGCTCCGGCTTCGCTTAAAAAAATAAGTGCCGACGGAATGTATTACACCCTCAATCTCGAGGAAATAGACTTTTCCGAAAGCCAACTCGAAGAGATCGGCGCTTACGCTTTCGAGCAGAACTATTTCGTTGAACGCGACGAAAATCGGCGACCTATTCAGGGTACCGAAAAGGGACTTAAAAAAATTACATTCCCCGCTACATTGAAGAAAGTCGACGATTGTATCTTCTCGGGCGACTATTTGCTTAGCGAAGTAATATTTATGGGCACAAATCCGCCCGAGTTCTTTCTGAATGCAAGTTATCAGTTTGCCGAATTGTTCCCCAACAACCAAAGCCTCGAAATCAAAGTACCGGAGGGTTGCGCAAACGCTTACTATGCCGCTCTCTATTCTATCGATCCGAATTATGCGCTGCTTATCAAGGAAACCAAGGAAATCACATTTGAGTTCGAGCTCAACGGCGGAAAATATAACGGCGCCGACTTTATTTGGGACATAACGGACGCTATCCTTAACGACTACCCTGCCCCCACCAAGGACGGTGAATTTTTCCTCGGCTGGTACACCCGTAGCGGCGAAAATGGCGATTGGGGCGAGCTTGTTCTTCCGCCTTACGCGCCTATAGTTAAGGATAACGAAAGCACGGTTACTCTTTACGCCAAGTATGGCGACGCACGATGGGAAACCGGCGCTTGGTACGCTCCGTATAAGTATGAGGAGAACAAAACTTATACCGGACGCCTTTGCGGCAGAAATCCGAACTATGTACAGGATGAAAATATATTGCCTATACTTTGGATCGAGTATACGCCTACAAAGGACATGCCCTTGGGCTGGGATGAAGGTAGCTATTACTTAAGTTACGAAACCGGCAAAGAAAATAATTTCAACGGAGCGGCGATTTTCGAAAGTACGAGATTTAACGATTATTGGAGCGACCAAGTTTATTACCTCAAGGCTGACACCACCTATTACATCGCAATATTCTTATGCGACACCACCGGTAATTATTTGGGCGGCACCGAGTGCACCGTATCCAACCTGCAATTCATCAAATGTTGATAAGCCAAACAGGGCTTATTAGCTTTAACGTGGTTAGTTAGTAAAAAAATGACCCTCAATTTTTACTCGGAGGGTCATTTTTCACCCTTTTCGCCTACCGATATATCTGCCATTAACCGCATCCTTCTAAGTTAAAAGTCTCTAAATGCACACATGGGTTCAAAAATAAGAGTTTTCTTCGGGAAAGTAAAGTCGGACAAATGAAAAACGTCCGACTTTTTGTCGAACGTCACTATTTATTTCAGTTAACTGTTTTCGTCGTCATAAGTCAAGTTTATTATCCGCCGCCCTATCTTCTCTGCTTTCCGCTTGCACTTTGCGGAGTTGCCTGCTTCCCGAACGACGTGCATTATAAGCAAGTCGAATTTATCGATGATCACTCGTTCCGCTTCTTAATTGCCGCCTTAAAATGAGTGATGTTGAGTTCCCGCGGGATCAATACCTCATCGTAGTATTTCTCGTAACTCTCGTAGTCTGCGACGGGATACGGAAGAACAACTATCAAACTGTTGTTGTACGTCCCTTGGTCGCGTTGAATACTCTTAATGACCGAGGCGACCATGATGTCAAACTCCCGTTCCGTCCGACATAGAACTCGACAAACTCTTTTTCGTTAAGAAGTTTTTCGATGACCTCCCGAAACGGTTACTCTATCTGCCGAAAATGCTCAACCTCTTTGTTCCCTATAAATCCAACCCTGAAAATACCTTGCGTTCTCCTTCGGTTTGAACCGTTGCAAAATTTGCAACAGTTGCTTGACTATCATCCTTATATTTTCTCCGTAATTATGCCGATTACAACTAACCTTTATATCTCTCTAATTATATATTTTACCAAATTTCGGCACAAATCAATAGAACGGCAAGGTGAAAAACAAGGTTTGTCCTTAATTATTCTCATTGCCTTATATATTTTGTCTATTATATGATAAAATGACGTGTATTTAGCGAAAAACACGTCATTTTATGGGTTGGCGCCTCAGGTAGGATTTGAACCTACGACATTTCGGTTAACAGCCGAACGCTCTAACCACTGAGCCACTGAGGCTAAAAAGAAAAGTGGCGACGTCCTACTCTCCCAACTCGTCTCCGAATTAGTACCATTGGCTCTACAGGGCTTAACTTCCGTGTTCGGAATGAGAACGGGTGGATCCCCTGTGATATGGTCACCACTATGGCTGAGCGCTTAGCGCACTCACAACAACATAACACTTAGTCCGATCATACCGTAAGTAAAAGCAGTCTTTGTCAGTTATTTACATTATTTTTGCAAGTCAGTGATAAAGCCAATCGACCTATTAGTATCAGTCAGCTAAATGCGTTTCCGCACTTACACCTCTGACCTATCAACCTTGTAGTCTTCAAGGGGTCTATTGGGATATCTTATCTTGAGGTCGGCTTCACGCTTAGATGCTTTCAGCGTTTATCTCGTCCGCACTTCGCTACCCAGCCGTGCCACTGGCGTGACAACTGGTGCACAATTGGTGCGTTCACCCCGGTCCTCTCGTACTAGGGGCAAATCCTCTCAAATATCCTACGCCTGCGATGGATAGGGACCGAACTGTCTCACGACGTTCTGAACCCAGCTCGCGTGCCACTTTAATCGGCGAACAGCCGAACCCTTGGGACCTACTACAGCCCCAGGATGTGACGAGCCGACATCGAGGTGCCAAACCTCCCCGTCGATGTGAACTCTTGGGGGAGATAAGCCTGTTATCCCCGAGGTAACTTTTATCCGTTAAGCGACGGCAATTCCATTCTCTACCGCCGGATCACTAAGCCCTACTTTCGTATCTGCTCGACTTGTATGTCTTACAGTCAAGCTCCCTTATACCTTTATGCTCTTCGAATGGTTTCCAACCATTCTGAGGGAACCTTTGGACGCCTCCGTTACTCTTTAGGAGGCGACCGCCCCAGTCAAACTGCCCACCTGACATTGTCCGCACTCATGATTCAATGCTATGCGTTAGAACCTCAGCAAAGATAGGGTGGTATCCCAACGGTGGCTCCGCAAGCGCTGACGCGCCTGCTTCTCTGCCTCCCACCTATCCTGTACAATCTTTACCGAAATTCAATGCCAAGCTACAGTAAAGCTCTACGGGGTCTTTCCGTCCAGTCGCAGGTAATATGCATCTTCACATATACTACAATTTCGCCGGGTCCATTGTTGAGACAGCGCCCAAATCGTTACGCCATTCATGCGGGTCAGAACTTACCTGACAAGGAATTTCGCTACCTTAGGACCGTTATAGTTA
>CANRKK010000037.1 GCA_947631195.1 uncultured Clostridia bacterium | reverse complement strand
TAATTCGGAGAAATCTAAGTCGAAAGATAAGATAACGCCGAGCAAGGAACGTAAAACTCTGTTCTATGTGTAGAGACTTTACACGGGATACCTAAAAGCGAAAGCTCACGGTAAAGACAAAGTCCGGACTACAATGCAAAAGCGATGTAGTGAAGTAACCGAAATGTCGTAGGTTCAAATCCTACCTGAGGCGCCAAGTTGTACCCAACTGAACCTGTAAAATGGCTCATTTGGGTACTTTTTATGCCATTTTACCGTTATTTAAGCCAATAAGACTATTTCAAGCTCAATTACAATGACTTTATCCGAAAAATGTTTCGGCTCTATTTCATATCTTCTATGCGAAGTATAAAAAATAAAGACCTGATGATCTTCTTCGTCATCAGGTCTTTTTTTGTTGCCATAATTCAAATAAATTTCCACTTTGTCGTTGTACAGGATCACTTTTTTTACGAGTGAGTCAACCATAGGTCTGGGATCCTTTTTTAAGGCGGATACCAAATGCTTACTTATATCGTCTTTATTTATTAACAGTCTATTGTTGGATTGCTCTTGCGTTAGCTTATATAATAGATTGTTTTTCTTTTTTTCGAGTTCTTCCAATCTGTCTTTCGTTGAACTCGTAAATATACCTTGTTCTATGGCAGAAAGGATATTGTTTATAAGATTATAAAGACGTCACCTGTAATTTACGATGGTGAAAATTATTACGTCTATTTCATTCGATCAAAGCAGAGTGACGTCGAATCGCCGAAGAAGAATGAGCAACGCCCTACGGATAGCACGAATTTGATTGATGACCACAATGACTATAGAGTACATTATGACGACAATAATGATGATGAGAAAGATGATGACGACGATGAGAGCATAAATATGTTGAAGAGTTTGGCGGAAAGTAGAAAAAGGTTAATGGAATATTTTAATGGCTTAGATGACGACGATGATGATGGCGAGAAAGACAATGATGACGAGAAAGATAATGATGACGAAAAAGATGATAAAAAATCCGATATTATCAACGGAGAAAAAGTCAATGTAAGACTTATCGACTTGACGATAAATGCAAAACCAATAGATTTGAAAAAGATGATATTGCTGAATAAGGTTAAAAATGGGCTCAAGGTTACGCAAAAAGAAAATAAGGTATTTATAACCACTTTCAATGATACCGAAATTTCTTTTGAACTGATTGACAAGGATGGCGATATGTTTTTAACTGATAATGGTAACACATTAAAGCAATTTGAGGAAGAGAGCAAGGCTTCTGTAAATGGAGCGGTGCTACGGGCAATAGAAACAATTTCAAGTGAACACAATATACTTCTGGATGAAAATATATTGAGCGTCAAGGTTTTCGATTACAATATATTTATTCGTTTTTGTGATTTTTATATTGCCGTCAAAAGAATATTTGCATTGGATACAGGGAAAGTCGAGCAACTTGCCGAGCAACGAAAGTTGGATGATTTCAGATTCGATATTATGAAACAACTGATAAAAAGTAATCCCAATATAAAAAAATCGGAGGCAATTCTTTATATGAAAGATAAGTACATAAAAACCAAGGACAGTCAAGACTATGACGAAATAATTATTTACGCTACGGCAGTAAAAGAGTTCGGTATGCTCTCGGACGAGCAATTTGAGTATTGCCGAAAGCAAATATTAGGAGATTAATAAGCACGAAACGCATAAAGGCATTCAAATTTTGCATAAACGTTATTGCTTGACTTTTTGTCACAAAAGTTGTAGAGTTTTAGTGATAAGAGGAGCAAATGGAGTCATTGCAAGAGAGAGAATGTCGCATAGCCACTATAAAGCTTTCGGCATAAACTTATCATTGAAGAGCAGTGAAAAGCGGGAGCAAAAAATAACAATAAACAAATTGCGGGATATTCAAAATTTGATTATAAATATAATCGGGAGGTTGGAAAATGGACAATATAATAAATCTAAACAGAATGAGAATATATCACGTAAACAGCGAGCTTGGCGTTTTGATTTTTACGGGCATTGGCGGAAGTGTTGACGGATACAATGGGAAGTATAACATAATTGCAAGCAACCTCGTGCTAAAGCACAACGCAAGCGTGTTCGTCGTGTCTGTCGAAAGTTGGTCGGAATTCGACACGCTTTTTGAAGCAGCGATGCAGGTTATCGAAGAGTATTATAAAGAATTAAAAATCACCGATTTTAAATTATATGTTATGGGAACATCGGCAGGCGGGACAATGGCTGTTGCAAAGGCATATAAATATGCGCAGATTCAAAAAGTTTTATCAATAAATCCTGTCATTCAAATTAATTATAATAAACTTTCAGACGGGATCGAAAAAAGTAAAGTCGATATACAATTTGTTTTCGGAAATCAAGATCCATCGGCTAAATTTATTCCTTTAATAACAAAAACCGAAAAACCGAATATGAAAGTCGACATATTGGAAAATGTCGACCATCAATTTACTCAATCATTTGATTTATTTTTGGCACTGCCCGAAAAATATTTTTTTGGAAAATAGAGTTTAAAGGCCTCGGTAGTTCTCGGGATTTATTCCTTCAATCGGAAAAGAGTGTAAAAAATGACCCTCCGAATAAAGAATTCAAAGGGTCATTTGTTGTACTGTGGTTTCCTAATAAGCCATTCGTAGCTTATCAATATATGATGAATTGCAGGTTGGATACGGTGCACTCGGTGCCGCCCAAATAAGTACCGGTGATATCGCATAAGAATATCGCGATGTAATAGGTGGTGTTAGCCTTGAGGTAGTGTCAAAAGGATCATCATAATAGTCCGCCGAAGAAAAATAAAGTTTATTTGTTTGTAAAGCCTCAATAGTGTGAGATGAAACATTCCTATATCTGCATAAAGTTTGAGTTTTAGGATATTTAATGACTTCACGAAGTTTTAGACTATCTGATATAAGATCTCTGCCGTCTAAAGTGCATAACGTTTTCCAGAAGATTGCTCTTTCGCTAATGTTCATATACAATTCCCTTTATAATATCTTTTGATATAAGTATAGCGATTTGTAATATAAAAGTCAAATTAAAATATTGTTTGGTCTGCCAAAATAGTTCAGTTGAGGTGCAACGTGGGGCGCCAAACCTAAAAATGGCGTGTTTTTCACTAAAAGCGCGTCATTTTATCATATAAAATACAAATATATAAGGCAAGACAAATATGTAAGGTAAAAAGTATTGATAAGCAATTAAGCATAAAGATAAATCATCCCAAAGGACAACCCTTTTTTCGTCTTGCCGTTCTATTGACTTTTGTGCCGATTTTTGGTAAAATCATAATGTAAAATACACGTTGTGGAGCATTTATGAAGGATTACAAGGATACGCGGAAGCATAAAGAAAGCAAACCTGTTGTTGCGATATGTTATGACTTTGATAAAACTTTGACGCCGGACAACATGCAGGAGCAAGGATACATACAAGCGGTAGGGTACGAAAATTCGAGCGAATTCTGGAACGAGTCCAACACTCTCGCCGAGAACAACGACATGGATCAAAATCTGGCGTATATGTACAAAATGCGCACTATGGCACGCGGAATAATGCTTTTTACAAAAGAAACCTTGAAGGAAAAGGGCAAGGATATAACGTTTTTCCCGGGCGTAGTCGAATGGTTTGACAGGATTCGTCGATATGGAATAAGCCATGAGGTAATTGTCGAGCATTATATCATATCCTCCGGACTGAAGGAAATGATAGAGGGGACAAAAGTCGCCGACGAATTCGAAAAGATATATGCAAGTTCTTTTTATTATGACGAAAAAGGAGTAGCCGTTTGGCCGGCTCAGGTCGTCAATTATACTAACAAGACGCAATTTTTATTCAGGATAGAAAAGGGGACGCTTAATATCAACGATCCGAGTGTCAACGAAAGTTTCGATCCGGACAAAGTTCGCGTTCCGTTCAGGAACTTTATTTACATAGGGGACAGCGATACGGATATTCCGTGCATGAAATTGGTAACGTCCAACGGCGGGCATTCGATTGCCGTATACAATCCGACGACCGGAGACAAAACGCAGGCATATAAAATGATGCGAGAAGGAAGGATCAAATATTACGCTCCGGCGGACTATTCCGAAGGGAAGGAGCTGGACGAAATCGTAAAGTCGATAATCGACAGAACTGCCGCAAACGAAAAGCTGGAACGAATCTTCAGCGACAAAATAAAAGAGCAAAGATCGGCGGACGAAAATCAAAGCAAAGAGGACAGGGCAAAAGCCGAAATGATCTTGGCTTTGGAAAATTCACGAAATTTTGCAACGACGCATTCGGTCATTGCTCAGCTTAAAAGCGTTGCGGATTGGTCGCAGGCGGAGTCGGATGAGCTGTTCAGAATAGGGGCGGAAAACAGCCAGGTCAAAGGCGTTTTAAGAGATTACGATGTTAAAAAATTTTATCAAAAACTTCTTGGCAAAGCGAAGTGTTTGAATGACAACGCTAAGCAAGTTAAGGACATTATAGAAGGAACGTTATCTTAAAAGAGATCTTCATCGAGTTTATGCGGGAGAATGAGGAAGTTGGTAATATGGAAAAAAGCAGAGTAAAGAAAAGAATTGATAATAATATCGATGGAATAAAAGTGTCGGAGGTAAGCGACGCTTTTGTCGAAAGACTTATAGGAGATAGCGAAGGCGAAGATGCGGCTTCGCAAAAGGAATGTGCAGCCTTTACCGACGAAGAAAAGATAGAAATAACCGCCAGACGTATACTTTCGGCGCACAAAGCGGCTTTTGAGGAGCTTGGCAAATGATAAAGATAGATAAGTTAAGCGCTGAGAAGCTGCATGAGTTGCTTATAGCCGAGACGGGCGGGACAGTCGGACTTCGAGACGAAGGCCTGCTCGAGTCCGCACTGTATGCTCCCGATGCCGAGTTCGGCGGAAAGAAGCTCTATCCGTCGATTGCCGAAAAGGCAGCTCGATTAGGAATCGGACTTGTAAAAAACCACGCGTTTATCGACGGCAACAAGCGGATAGGCATTCTTGCGCTTATGACATTTCTCGAAGTCAACGGCTTGCCCGTGAATGCGACCGACGATGAGATTGTTACGATCGGCTTGTCGCTTGCAAGCGGCAAAACAGGCTACGACGACTTGCTTTCGTGGATACGTGATCACATTTAACGGGCAAGAACCGAGCATAAAATTAACTCCCGTAATCACTTGACTTTTGTCACAAAAGTTGTATGGTTTTAGTGACAAGGGGAATACAACAAATGGATTCATTGCAAGAATTAATAACAGAATGTCATTAGCCGCTATAAAGTCGTGCTTGAAATCAAAACATTTGTGTGCTATAAAAGAGGAGAAACCATGAGCCGAACTGTTTTTGTCCCGATTTTGGTACATCGAGTGTGCTATTATTCTTTCGTGAGAACGGAGGGCGATTTATAATTGAAAGAATTAGATCGATTTTGATTTTAATGCAGAATTTTTTGTTGTTTTCGGAGAAATCGCTATAAAAGGAGTTAAAATTATGTCGGATTCGGATAAAACTTATGTGGTTTTGACTTTTGCTACGGTGAATTGGATAGAAGAGTTTACGACGGGAAAGTGGGAGTCCGTCAATATCGGAGACAGAATTATCGAAGTTGCTGCCGTAAAAATCAAAGAGATGGAGATAGCCGAGCATTTTTCGACGTTCGTTGCCCTCGACGGCTATTATGCGGCAGACATCGAATTTTCGTATTACGACATTAACAGGTTGGGGATTTACCCGGAGCACCTTATCGGGGCGCCCTCGCTCGAAGAAGTCTGCAAAAGGGTTCATTCTTTTTGCGAAGGTGCGACAATCGTTGCGGTGAGTTCGGAAAAACGCCCGTCCAATCCTTATCGGATATTTTGCAAAGAGGCGGAAAAGTACGGATACGTGTTCGATAATCCGCTCATTTCGATTTATGATGTATACTTGTGCTTTAAGTTCAAAGGGGCGATAAGAGAGCAAGAAGAGCCATACGAAACTCTGTCCGCCATTCGCTTGTCCGGTCTTTTGCCCGAAGAGCCTGATATCGAACAAATACTTGAAAAATACGATATTTTCATATTTTCGAATTTGTACGATAAAAAGGATTGGTATGTGCGCAAGGACGCTCTCGGTTGGGCGCTTGCCTTTGCGCAGTTGTTTATAAAAATCGTCTGCTATGATGAGGAAGAGATGGAAGACGATGCGCATTCGGAGGCGGAAAAGACCGACGATGAATATAATAATTCAAGTGCGGAAGAGGGCTTTCCGTTTTAGGAGAAGAATATGGACAACGGACATTGCATAACGGTCAACGCAAAACGAGAAAATAGGACATGGGTAGCGATTTCCGCGGCTTTGGAGCAAGCCGAACGGGGAAAAGTTTTGTATCTTTCGCTTGTCGAGCCGATTTCGGCGGTTATATGCGACATGCATTTAATGAATGCCGAACGCATACTTAATAGGTATTGCGGCGAGCATTCCTCGGTTAAGGACCGAAACGAACTTTATAAAAGATTTATGCTCGAAGAAGTCAAGAATGTCGAGGTCGTCGATTGCCCGATGGCGACTACCGTTCGCGCCATCGACGAACTTATTTCCGCCCATCCGTGCGAAACGGTCATAGCGGACGGAGCGAATCGAATTATGAAGGACGGGGCGACGGCTTTTTCGGACGAAAACAGGCTCGAGTTTGACGAATGCGAAACAGCGCTAAGCAAACTCGGCGAAAAATATCGGGCGCTTATGGTGCTTGTAAGGAGCGAGGATGAAACTTAAAATTTGCGGAAAGGAGCAGCTTGAGCGGCTCGCCGAAACACCTTTTGCCGAACGCGTTGCGCTTATAAGCATAAGCGATTCGGACGACAGCTCGCCGACACTTAAAAACAAGCCGGAGTTTGTTCTCGAACTTCACTTCGACGATATTACTCTTGCCGAATTTAACGAGTTGAGAGAAGCGGACAAAAAAGGGTACAAACTTATAGCCGACAAGCAGGCAAGGCAAATTGCCGAATTTGTGAACGGCGTCAAGGATAAAGCCGACGTAATTATTTGTCAATGCATGTACGGACAATCGCGTAGCGCCGCTGTTGCCGCAGCCATATCCGAGCATTTCTTTCGCAAGGGCATAGACATCTTTTCGAATGAAAAATATCTGCCCAATAAGACGGTCTATCACAAGGTGATGAAGGCGTTGAAAGGAAATAAATTGACATAGCCGCTCGGTTGTGATATAATCAAACAAGGAGAATCAAGAATGAACGAAAAAAGTGAAGAACTGCCCGACGAACAAGATGCTTGTGTCGATGAGGATGTTAAAGAGTTGCTTGAACGCATATCGGAGCAAACGGAGCAAAAAGCCGTTATAGCCGACGACAATATATTTGCCATTCTCGAAAAAGAACGCGATGAGCGAACTCATTGCAGAATTTTGCGATATTTGATAGAAAAGTTTTGGAGATCGTTCAAGACAAACATATTGCGAGAGCAATTGGGGCTGGAAGAAAATAAGTTGGGCGACAAACCGGAATGCGTTTGTGAATACCCCATAGAAAAATTCATGGACTGCGAATGGGACAAAGACGGTTCGATAGATATTTTGATTACCGCAAAAGACTACATAATCCCCATAGAGGTCAAGGTGGGGGCAAGCGATCAACCGCGTCAACTGCTTCGTTACTACAATTATTTTTGCCGCAAACACAAAGACAAAGAGGTACATGTTGTTTATCTTACACCGAACGGCAAAGAAGCCTCGTCATACAGCTTGGAGTGTCCCGCATTGAATAAATGCGACAAAAAATCGGAATATTGCGGGCAAGTCAAATCGAAGTATAGGCGGTTGAGTTACGAGGATATAATCAAATGGCTTAATACGGTAATGGGGGAAAATTCGTATAATGACGGCGCTATAATCGCAAAATGGTACAAGGAAATATTACAAAAGGAGAGAGAAACTATGGCTAATGCGGAAATTATAATTGATAGTGCAAAAGCATTCAAAGCGGCTAATGCGGTTTATGAAGCCTATACCGTTGCTCGCGACGCAATAAAAAAGGAATTTTTTAACGAACTGAAGAAAGAGTTGGATAAGCAGTGTGAGAATGAGGCAATATCGATACAAGAAAAAGACTCATGCAAGGGAATGGACAAAATCAAATATTATAAGGACGCGGAACTGATTGCCACAAATGGCGGCAATCCGATATTTTCCGTTTGTGCAGACAAATGTTCTTTATATATGTGCATTTTTGAAGAAGGAAAATTCGAGGATTGGAAATATATAACCGAAGATTGGTTCAAAGAAGAGGTTGATGAATATACAAAAAGCAATAAAAATGAACTCCTTGTTGACGTGAATACCTTTGAGCCAAATGGCAATCATGACAATATTATCGTCGAATGGAAGTTTAACCGTAAACAGGCGACATCAAATGAAGACGCTTATATCACGTGTCTTGCAAAAAATATTATCAAAGCCTATAACACCGGTTTTGACAAAAAAAACAGTAGTAATCGAGCGTAACGCGAAGTAAAATCTTTTTATATCAAACGAATAACATATAACCCCCGACAGGAAGCAGTCTTGCCGGGGGTTATGTTAAGGAGAATCTCCTTTTTGAAGTTCGCCGCGAATTGTTTTGAATAGCCGCTCGACTTCGGCGGACAGTCGCTCGATCTTTTTTGGAAATGAGAGGGGCGAGGAAAGTTCGGCTTGTATTTTTTTGACATGCTCTTTTTTCTCGCACGATAAGCGAGCAAAATTTTGAGTGGTTTTATCGAACTTTTCAAAGAAGTTGACAATTCGCCGAACGTTGCCGCCGGCGCTATTACCGAGCTCCAGGATATAGGATACTCCGAGGCGGCTTAGGTATATAAACGGCTTTTGAAGCGACTGCTTAAGCGGCGTAATTATTTGAAATTCTCCCACGGTTCCGATTTTTTCGTTGACCTTAGTCAGTCGCGTGATATCGAGCGCAACAAAGAAGTTCATAAGCGAGGGCTTTTCGCCGGCAAGGTCAATTGAACGGACATATTGCCCGTTAAGTTCGGACAGGCGATATTTTTCTTCGAGACCCTCGATTTCCTCTTGAAGTTCGGTGCACTCTTTTTTGAGGGCATCACGCGATTCGAGTTCTTTCATATGAAGGATTTTCAAGTTGCGCAGTTCGTTTTCTTTTTCGGAAAGTTCTCGCATTTTCGGCTCGTTTAATGCGAGCGCCTTGACTTCGGCATAGGTCAGGACGCTGTCCTCGAGGTCGGAGATAGTCCTTCCGCTTACCGAGCCGCTCAAAAACTGAGAAATAAACCGTTGCTTTGTTTCGAGGATTTGCCATGAGTAGGCGTCGAAACTGCCCTCTATAATATATCTGAAAATGAAGATTTGTTCATTTTCGTTGTCGCGTCGCAAAATTCTGCCCTCGCGCTGGACGACGTCGGCGGGCCGCCATGGAACGTCGAGGTGATGAACGGCTTTGAGTTTGGTTTGCACGTTTGCGCCTATCCCCAGCTTAAAGGTTGAACCTATCAAAATGCGTACTATGCCGTTATTGACGTTTTCGTACAGCTTGAGCCGCGACGATTCGGAGTGATAAGAGTGGGCGAACGCGATTTCCTTTTCGGGAATACCCAAATCCACAAATCGCCGTTTCAGTTCGTTATAGACATTAAAGGTACCCTTGGGCGTTGAAAGGTCGCAAAAGATAAGTTGCGAGCAGCCTTCATAGCTATGGTAGATATTATATACCTCGCCGACGCAGCGCATGATTTTGCTGCTGTCGTCATAGGGCTGCCGCCTTTCCACCAAGGTGAGGTCGAGCGCAGCCGCTCTGCCGTCTGAAGTAACTTTAAGCATATTGTCTTTCTCGGGATGAACGTCCTTGCTGCGAATTTTTTCGGTCCTTCGGGTAAGTTCCGCCATGTAATTTTTTAAATTTTCGTTGCCTTTCAAAACGACGTCGTTGTAATCGTCAAAGTACGGAAGGTCCTTCTTTTCAATAAAATAAAAGCCGGAAATTTCCGAGAAGAGGAGCGAAAGCTCGGGGAGATTAAAGAACTTCGTAAACCTTCTAATTATGCGGTACGAGGAAATATTTACGTCGATTTCGAAACTTTGTTCGGGGCGGGCGAATGTCTTGACCCAATTGTCGAATGACAAAAGATTTGCTTTTTCGAGCCGCTCGGGCTGAAGATAAAGTTGCATAACGTATGCGTCCGATATTGAGTTACATAGCGGCGTTCCCGTTGCGAAAACAGCACCCCGTCCTCCGTTTTGCGCTTGGACGCAGCGCACCTTTTCGAGCATATCGAGGCACTTTTTGGAGCCTGCGGGGTTGATGCCGCGAATGTTTTTGAGGTGAGTTTTGATGGGCACGTTCTTGTAGTTATGCGCCTCGTCGAGGAATATTGTGTTGATTTCGAGGCTGTCAAAAGTGACCGCGTCGGTTGCCGTACTTGTTATAAGGCTTCCCAGAGTGGTTTTTATGTATTCCTGCAGTCTCGTAATCGGCACGTCGTCAACGGCGGTGTGTGTTTTCAGCGCGTCGAGATCCTCTTGTATTCGTTTTATCTCCGAGGAAATTTTGTTCATAACGTATTCATTTGACAGGTGAATGGACTCAAAGCAACTGTATGCGATGATGATGCCGTCATAGTCGCCGTTCTGCATTTGCGAAAGCACCTTGGCGCCGCATATCGGGCTTAAACGTTTTGGGCTCTATGCTCAGGATTTTTGCCTTTGGGAACAATTTTAAAAACATATCCGCCCATTGCCCGACAATGTTGTTGGGGACGACAAACAGGTTTTTTCTGGATATTCCGCGCCGCCTCATTTCCATGGCTGCGGATATCATGATAAACGTTTTGCCTGCTCCCACGTCAAAGGCGAGCAAAGTGTTTTTGGTGGACAGTATGCGTTCCACGGCGTCTTTTTGGTAATCGTATAACGTTATGGAAGGGTTTTGGTCGGGGAAGGCGAGTTTGCTGCCGTTGTACTTAACGGGCCGAATGTCCGCAAAGATTGCATTATACATTTCCTCGACTTCGTAGCGTCTGTTTTTGTCCTTCCAAATCCACGCATTAAATTCCTCGATTATCTTTTTTTGTTTGTCGAGAGCGGCGAGCGTTTCCGCCTCGTCGAATTTGCGGTTCGCGTCGTGGATTTTAATTTCCCGCAAATTGAGCGACGCCTCTATTATCTCCAAAGCGTTACAGCGTGGCGTTCCGTACGTTTGAGTTCCGTAAACGGTATTGCCGAGCCAATGTTTGTAGTTTATGTGCCAATTGCCGGTAATCGGCTCGTGCTTGACTATTTGCGGGCGGCTTTCCCAAAAATGTTCTCTGCTCCAATCGGTAAAGCCGTCGCTGTCAAAGTGCAGAAGATAAGCTGAAAAATCGTTTATTATTTCCGCGCTTATCCAGGGCGCGCCGAGCGAAACCTCTATATCGGTATAAGGAACAGTGTGCGGCCGCTTGGCGATATAGGTTTGTTCGACAATGCGTTTTTTGCGTCCGACTTCTTTTGCCCCTCTGTATAGTTCGATCCATTTGTCTAACGTAAATTCCTCGAAGTTCTCCTCGGAAAGAGCTTCGATAAGCGTGCTTTTGAAAATTCCCGCGACCTGACCGTCGTCCGCCGGGATGAAAGTCGATAAGTCGCGACTTTTGAGTTCTTCCGCGATTTGAGGAGCGAGCTTGCTTTTAGGCATCAAAGAACATAGCTTGTCTATAATGAACGGGCGTTCGCGCTGAGCGTAAAGCGGCAAGCCGTTTCTTAAAAGAAGATTTTCGAGTTCGATTTTCCACAAAAAGCCGAGTTGGTTCTTGATGGGGGCGTTATTTCGTTTTGCCTCGCGCACCGTTTGCACGCCGTCCTCCCTGACGACAATTATTCCCCAATGCGAACCGACATGGTCCTTTGCCGAATTTAAGTGTGACGCGCCGACCACGAGATAGTTTTTGTCAAAGTAAAGGTCGTACGATTTTACTTGTTTTTGTAAGCGAGAGTAGTCGTCAACGTCGCTCTTTAATTCGTATCCTTCGAGACAGTCGGATACGACCATGAGGTCGCAAATGTTCCCGCCGATCGGTCGTTCGCGATAAATGCGGATGTCGGGGCGGCATTTTAAATGTTCCGTAAGGATTTTTGTCATAAGTTTTGCATTCATAGTGTAAGCATTATATCGCAAACCGTGTCCCGATTTCGGGACATAATACTTGACTTTCGGAAAGATTTATGGTAGATTTTAAGCGGAATAGTTATGTCCCGTTTTCGGTACATAACTTATGCTACAATAAGAAAAAAGAGGGGACATATTATGGATTTCGAACCTAAAAAGTTGGCACTGCTGCGTATATTCGAGATACTGTTCAATTATAGTGACGAGGATCATCCGTTGCTTCAAGAGGACATAGCGAACAAACTTTCAAGCGAGTACGGCATCGACCTCGAGCGAAAGGCGATAAGTCGCAACATTTCGCTTCTCATCGATGCGGGCTACGATATAGAATCGAGCAGAAGGGGATGCTATCTTGCCCGTCGCGACTTCGAGAACAGCGAATTGCGGCTTTTGATAGATGGGGTATTGTCGAGCAGATACATAACCCCTAAGCACTCCAAAGAACTTATCGATAAACTCATAAAGCAGTCCAACGTGTACTTTAAGCCGAGCGTAAAGCATGTTTATTCGGTCGACGCCTGGTCCAAGACCGAGAACTGTGCCGTTTTCTACAATATCGATGTAGTCACCGAAGCAATAAACGAAAGTAGGCAAATCGCTTTCGTGTATAATAAGTACGGGCTCGACAAAAAGCTACATAGAAGCGCTCGGCACGTTGCAACTCCGCTGCAACTTTTACTTCATAATCAGCGCTATTATATTATGACGTACGAGGATTATTGGAAGAAGATTGTCTATTATCGCCTCGATCACATTACGGAGATAGTTAAGACCGAAAAGCCCGCCGTCGACGTTCGTTCCATCCAAGGATACAAGAGCGGAATAAACTACCGAGCGCTCGCGTCCATGCCGTATATGTTTTCGGACGAGCCGTGCCGCATAGAGTTTATCGCCGCGCCGTATATTATCGATCAAGTTATAGATTGGCTGGGCGAAAATATCGGAATTTGGGATATGGGTGCGGGAAAAATCAAAGTTTCGTGCAAAGTCAGCCCTACGGCTATGGAATATTGGGCGATGCAATACCTTAATCATATCGAGATAATTTCGCCGCAAACGCTCAGGGAGAAGATAAAATCCAACCTCGAGGCGGCTGTGCGTAAGTACAATTATGACGGATACAAATATAACGGATATGTGGCGTTCGATATCGAAACGACGGGGTTTAGCGGAAACGACAATGTAATTAAATTCGCCGCTTGCAAAGTATCGGGAGGCAAAAAGGAGAACTTTTCGTCATTTGTTGTCTGCCCGCACCCGCTTCCCGAAAAAATTAAAGACCTGACCGGTATAACCGATGACGACTTGTCTGACGCTCCTGACCTCGACCAAGTGGTGGAGTTGTTCGAAGAATTTAGCGAGGGGTTGCCGCTCGTAACAACCGCAAAGGAATTTACAAAAATCTTTTTGGGCAGATACCGCATATTCGGCAATATGATTGATATTTTCGAACTTGCCAAAAAACAATTCAAGCTTCCATATATAAATTTTAAGTCGCTTCTCGATTATTACGAAGTAACAGAATGTGCCGACCACGTCGAAACAATTGCAATATTGTTCGGCAAGCTCATAAATAAGTAAAACAGTCAACGAAACAGGCACCTTTACACAACAATTTATCGGAGAATGAGTTTGGGATAAAGAAATGCTCGAAAAGGACTTACAAGAGAGAAAAAATTAATATTCGAGGCCAAGCATAAATTGGCGGAAAGATCCAACTCTTTGCAAATTCTTGCGAATGTATCCGGCCGGGCCAAAATTTTTATCGGGTGCCGTTTTGTTTTTTAGGGAGAAAACATAAAAGGCGCAACCCGTAACGGATTTTATACAGTCGCCATATTGCAAAATTTTTTCGCGTGTATTCGTCATATAGGCAACGTTTTTACAAAGGAGAATATTATGAAAAAGTTACTTGGATGTTTGTTGATGACAATTGTTTTGAGCGTCGCGTCTTTGCCCGTCGCAGTGTTGCATGCGGACGAACTCGACGAAGCCGACAAAGCTTTTTTTGCTTTCTTTGACGAGCCGATAGTTTCCTACGACAGAACCGAGCTTTACGACAGCTCGCTTTCGCTTTCGGGTTACGACTATAGATTCGAGACAGAGGACGGCTATGGCTTTGCGCTCATGGCATGTCTTTTTTATAAAGGTAATGAATTTTTCGAGGTAGAAGAAGTTTATTTTGATAAATCTTCTCCTTTTGTTGATATTGACGTACCCATTTATTTGACACCGCTCAAGTATTTGGAGTATCATCAAACAAAAAAAGATTTGTATAGCTCTTAGAAATTTTTATAAGCATGGGATTAAGATATTTTTCTATCATGCGGATAACTTTATCTGCATATTCAGCATCTTTCTGATAGTGAATTTTAATATAATCAGCGAAATTTCGCTTAAACCGTTGTTCCACGTAATCTTTAACTTTTTTAGGCTCAGCACTTGAGGGTCTATGTATTAAAAAACTTACCGTCGCTTTATCAATCTTATTCTCGACTATTTGTTCAATAAATCCAAATATAAGAAAGCTTTTGTTTTTAAGGGCGGCACAAGCCTATCTAAAGGCTTTAATGTAATTAACCGATTTTCCGAAGATATAGATCTTATTTTGGACTGGCGAATTTTGGGCGTGGGCAAAGATGAGCCGCTTATGGAAAGGAGCAATACTAAACAAGACGAATATAATAAGTATTTGGAAGGTTTAGCCGAACGATTTATAAAGGAAAGAATTCTTACCGATTTGCAAGAAAACTTGTCTGTATTGCTTGGTAGCAAATGTGAATTTGAAATCGATGTAAATAATAAGCAAATGATCAATTTCTTCTATCCGAAGTTGTATGATATAAAGTATATAAAGCCGCAAATCAGTTTGGAAATCGGTCCGCTTGCCGCTTGGGCACCATCAGAAAAAATAAGCATTTCTCCGTATATTGCAGATATAATACCAACTGCATTAAGGCAAAAAGCAACAAATGTTTTGACAGTTATGCCTCAAAGAACTTTTTGGGAAAAGGCAACAATTTTACATAGCGAAGCACATCGTGATTTGGCTAAAGCTATGCCGACAAGATATTCGCGCCATTATTATGATTTATATCGGCTCAGCAAAACTCAATATCGAGAGAGTTCGCTCGAAGACAGAGATTTGCTTGAAAAGATCGTATTGTTCAAAAGTAAATTTTATCGAAGTAATTGGTCGTGTTATAACGATTGTCTTATCGGAAAATTCAAACTTGTGCCTGAAGACAATAGATTTGAAGAACTAAAAAAAGATTATATACAAATGAGAGAAATGATTTACGGCGAAATTCCGTCATTTGATGAAATAATTGAAGCTCTTAAAGATTTGAAAAGAGAAATAAATTCGCGTATATCGTTCTAACGAAAATATAAAATTGCGCAAAGTAAAACCAAGTAAGCAGTCAAAGGAAGTTTCGAGAGGGACTTCCTTTTTGTGTGGCAATGTGATGAGACAGAGCAAAAGTAAAAGTTTGATGAAATTTTAGATTAGGCGTGATATTTTTGGCGTTTTCGCTGCCTACCAAGTGAGGGGATAAATTATTTTCGGAATTCCTTTATAATTTGTGCCTTTTCGTTGGCTACCAAGTGGGAGAGAAAAATATTTCTCAGTATGCGTGACATTTTTGGCATTCTCGCCGGCTACCAAGTGAGGGACAAAATTAATTTCGAATTTTCTTTGTTATTTACGCCTTGTCGCCGGCTACCAAGTGGGAGAGAAAAATATTTCTCAGTATGCGTGACATTTTTGGCATTCTCGCCGGCTACCAAGTGAGGGACAAAATTAATTTCGAATTTTCTTTGTTATTTACGCCTTGTCGCCGGCTACCAAGTGAGAGAGGTAACGCATAGAAACCAACAGGAAAAACCGAAATAAAAACTACCCCAAAATTGCAAAATCAAGGAGGCGAAAGAAATGTAAAAAGTGGGACTAAAATCGAAGTTTTTGGTAAGCAGGTAAAGGAAACTGGGATAAATCCCGATTCGAGTGGGGACAAGTGGGAGACCCACTTTCCGCCATAGGCGAGGAAAAACGCTTAAGGCAAAGGACAAAATAATTCCGAAAAATCTACCTAAAAACACTTGACAAGATCCGATAAAAGTGGTAATCGTATTAATACGACGCAAGAAAAACGGAGGTTGTAAAAATGACAGATA
This sequence comes from uncultured Clostridia bacterium, assembly GCA_947631195.1. Taxonomy (GTDB): domain Bacteria; phylum Bacillota; class Clostridia; order Christensenellales; family Borkfalkiaceae; genus Coproplasma. Next base: position 1,748 of record CANRKK010000037.1, on the reverse strand, counting down.
AAGAACTTATAGCCAAGGCAGATAGAGGCGAGCAGTTGACCGTAGAGGAAGTGATAAGGTACAACGAAATTGTAAAGCCTGTAAATCACGTTTACGGCAAGTACGGAACATTGGCTCTCAAATACATAGAAGAACATCAACGATATAAGCTAATGACCATAATAGACCTGCCGAAATATTTGCACGGCATAGACAGACAAGCCGAAGATCTCGGCAAGGTACTTCGCGATAAACTCTCGAAGTCCGAGCAGTATAAGCGAACAGGGGATTTTATGGAAGATTATCGTAGGATAGAGGCAATGAACAAAGCCATCGAGGAAGAAATACTCAATGAACTTGTCTATGTGGATTAAGGAAGGTTAGGAATGGAAAAAAGAAAGGATACGCAGCAGCGAATAATACGCAGAAGGTACGAAGAGAAGCATAGCGTAGAGCGCAAGGAAAAGAATAAGGTATGGGGAACGAGCCTCGGACGGAAGTACGCCGAGGAGGACGCCTTTTTGAAGGAGAATAAATTGACAAAGGTCGACCTTATATGCGCCGGATACGAATCCTTAAAAAAGTCTCTTGCTTCGAAGAGTGAAACGTAATGCCTTAATCGGCATAATTACGGAGAAAATATAAGGATGATACATAAACGATTAATAACAATAAAAGCAGCTGTGAAGAGAAGATTTTGCAGCTGAACATTCAAGGAGTAAACGTAATATTGAGATTCAAAAAGACAAATAAAGATAATGTAATGGAAAGAGTGAAGGAAATACTTCTGAACTCTTATGACGAGCGAAAGCAAGGGGGAAAAGTAATATGGAGCGAGTATATTGCTTATACAGAGTATCTACAAAAGGACAGGTAGACAAGGACGACATTCCGATGCAAAAGCAAGAGTGCCGTCTGTTTGCCGAAAAGATGGGCTGGACTATATGCAAGGAGTTTTACGAGAAAGGCGTTTCGGGCTATAAAGTTTCGGCGGAGAACAGGGACGCCATACAAGACTTAAAAGTGGCGGCAGAAAAGAAGGAGTTTGATATCCTCCTCGTCTTTATGTTCGATAGGCTTGGCAGGATCCCCAACGAAACGCCATTCGTCCTCGAATGGTTTGTAAAGAACGGAATACAGGTGTGGAGTACAAAGGAAGGACAGCAGACGTTCGAGAATGACTGCGATTATCTTATGAACTACATACGTTTTTGGCAAGCTGGCGGAGAGAGCAAAAAGACTTCGCTCCGAGTCAAGACAAGGCTTGGGCAACTCGTGGAAGAGGGAAGGTTTACCGGCGGAGCTGCAATTTACGGATATAGATTTATTCGCAGCGGAGTAATGACCAAGAAGGGCAGAGAACTGCTTGCATTGCAGATAGTACCCGAAGAAGCCGAACTTATCAAATTCATTTTTCATAAGACAGTGGACGAGGGCTTTGGAACGTGGCGACTGTGTAATATAATAAATGCACAGGGATATAAGACACATAAAGGCTCGAAGTTCTCGCCCAATACCATAAACAGGATATTAAAGAATCCGACTTATACAGGATATTTCGTTCGAGGTGGCAAGCGATCGGGGCTAATAGAGGAACTGAAGATAATAGACGAAAAAACGTTTGAAGAGGCACAAAAGATCCTTGCAGCAAGGAACATATTAACGACCCAAAAGAGCAATATGGCATTAACAACACGAGGGGCGGCATTGCTCGGCGGAAATATATTTTGTGCACACTGCGGCTCGAAGCTTCACGCAGTATCTTATAA
>CANRKK010000036.1 GCA_947631195.1 uncultured Clostridia bacterium | reverse complement strand
CCTCCTTGAAATTCTTCTTCCCTTACAGCATAACATTTTTCGGCGGCAAAAGCAATAGAAAAGATAAAAATTCGCCTTGTCCGCGGCGGGCAACCGTTTCCCCTGCCCGCAGCCGGAAGGAAAATTTTAAAAAAATGTTGACATGGTTTGCGTTTTGGAATACAATATAATCAGTAATAAAAAGGAGGCAATATAAATGTTTAATATCGGCAACGACGTACTTGAAATGATGAACAGCTTTGTAAGCGCCGAATACAAGGAGCATTTGGACGGCGCACGCTTTTTCGGCGGCTGCATGGACTGCTCCAACAGCTGCGCCGAAAACTGCGCGTATAAGTGCAAGAGGAACGGCAAATAAGCCAAATGGAATCTGAAATCCATCAAAAAAACATTACACTGGTACTTACGCACCGGTGTAATTTGCATTGCGTCTATTGCTATGAAAAGCACAAGGACAACCAGACCATGCCGTTTGAAACGGCCCGCCGCATAAGCGACTACGAGCTGACCCTCGACGACGGGATAGACGACGTGGAGATAGACCTGTTCGGCGGGGAACCTCTGCTGGAATTTGACACCGTGCGCCGCCTTGTGGAGTATTGCAAAACCCAAAACTACCCCAAACAATACATATTTTTTATAACCACAAACGGCGTATTGCTGGACGACGAGCGCAAAAACTGGCTTAAACAGAATACGGACCGTCTGCAAATGGGGCTGAGTTTGGACGGCACCCGCCAGATGCACAACCTGAACCGCAACGACTCGTTCGACAAGATAGACCTCGGCTTTTTCAGGAGCGTTTATCCCCTGCAGGCGGTTAAAATGACTGTTTCGGCCGAAACGCTGCCCTCGCTTGCGGACGGGGTTATCTTCTGCACGGAACAGGGGTTTGACGTGTCGTGCAATCTCGCGTACGGCATAGACTGGTCCGCGCCCGAAAATATCTCCCTTCTGGGGGAACAGCTGAAAAAGCTGATCGCCTACTACATCGCCCACCCTAAAGCAAAGCCGTGCGCGATGCTCGACGTGGAAAGACTTAAATTTTTGTCCTACAATTTGGGGGAATACAAGAGGTACTGCGGCGCGGGATACGCCATGAAGGCGTACGACTACGACGGACAGGTATATCCCTGCCAGCACTTTTTGCCCATTTCGATAGGCCGCGAAAAGGCGCTCAAGTCCCTTAAAATAGACTTTACGAACTCGGTAAACGACGAAAAGAGCTACACCGAAAAGTGCAAGGAGTGCATTATCCGCAACGTGTGCCCCACCTGCTACGGCGAAAATTTTTCGGCGACGGGCAACATTCACCTGCGCGACAAGAACATGTGCGAACTGTTCAGGGTGCAGTTTAAGGCGCTTGCATACTTCGTTTCGGAGCTGTTCCGCAACGATATGCTGCCCGGCTCCAACGCGGAAAAGGCGGCATACTTGAAATCCGCCATACTCATAAACGAAAAACTACGATAACCTATGCCGCAAATCGTTTGGTTTGCGGTATTTAATTGGGAATTTTTATGGACGGCATAAACATAGAGACTTTAAACCTCATTTTGCGCGCGGCAGACGGGCGGGACGCGCAGAGCCTTGCAAGGGGGCGCAACACTCCCTTCGTGCAGAGATACAACCTGTACGAGCCCTGCACGGCGGAGGATATAGCAAGGGAACTCAAAAAATATCCCGCGATAGCTATCATAGATAAGCGGGATATGTCCGTTATAGGCTGCATATACGTCAAGGACGACCTTATGCGCTACCACGTGAACTCCAAAGAGCTTTCGGGGTGGATGGCCCCCGAATATGCGGGCAAGGGGCTGATGACCGAGGCGCTTTCGGCCGTTATTCCCGCGCTGCTGAAGAGCTGCGAGCGGCTCTCCGCGTGGGTGTTTGCGCAGAACGAGCCCTCCCTGAAACTTATGAAAAAGGTCGGGTTCGTGTACGAGGGCACGCTGCGCGGCGCGTGCAGACGGGGCGGCGAACTGTTTGACATGTGCCTGTTTTCAATGGATATTTCGGATCTGAAAAGACATGAAACAAATATACTATAACCCGCAGGCCGAATGTGCGCCGCGGGAACAGATTGAAAAACTTCAGGCGGAACTTTTAAAAAGCCGCTTGGAATTTATTTGCCGCAACGGGCTGCCGTACGCAAAAAAATTGCGGGCGGCGGGCATAGAGCCGCAGGATATACGCACCATAGACGACATAAAAAAACTGCCGTTTACCGACCGCGAAGATATCGGGACCCCCGTTTTGCGCGGGGACGTCGTGCGGCTGCACGGCACATCGGGGACAAGCGGGAAAATGCTTGTTATCCCCTGCACGGCGCGCGATTTGGAGCTGTTTTGCGAGGGGCTTTGCCGCGCTTTGACAATGCTCGGCTGCGGCAAAAATTCCGTAGTGCAAAACACCTTCGGCTACAGCATGTTCGTCGGCGGGCACGGCATACAGGCGGCCGCCGAAAAATTGGGGGCGGTAGTTATCCCCACTTCGGTGGGCAACACCGCGCGGCAGATAGAGTTTATGCGCGAATTTAAGACGGACATTTTGTGCGGCACCCCCTCCTATGTGCTACACATAGCCTGCGAGGCGGAAAAACTCGGCCTTAAAAGGGAAGATTTTGCCCTTAAAAGCTGTTTTATAGCGGGGGAACGGCCGCCCGAGGGCACGGCGGAGATTATCGCGGCCAAGTTGGGCGCGGACGTGTACGACGTTTACGGCAGCGCGGAAATGACCAACGTGTTCGCCCCCTGCAGCTTCAATAGGGGGAAACATATTCCCGAAGATATGATATACGCCGAAATAGTGAACGGGGACGAGCCCGCGGGGGACAACGTCTTGGGGGAACTCGTTATAACCACCCTCGCAAAGACGGGGCTGCCGCTGATACGCTACCGCACGCACGACATAGCCGCTATAGACTCCTCCCCCTGCCCCTGCGGCAGAACGGGAAAGCGGCTCGTTAAAACGGAGGGCAGAACGGACGACGTGATTTTTTACAAGGGCTGTAAGATTTATCCCTCCCAGATAGAGTTTGCCATAAAAAAATATCCCGCCCTGACGGGCAGATACCAAATAGTCGCGGGCGACAAGCTGCTTGTAATTGCGGAAGCGCGCGGCGGGGCCGCTGCGGACGGGCTGTCTGAGATTCTGACGAGCATAACGGGCGTAAACGCGCAGGCCGTAACCGCGGACGGACTGACGGCGGACGGGGGCAAAATCTACCCCGTATGCAAAAAATAGCGCGCGCTACTTTTTGACGTAGTACACCCTGCAGTTTTCTATGCAGAGGCAGCCCAAAACGCCGTCCGACCACGTGCCCGTGTCCAGGTGGATTTTGTAAAAATCGGTTATTTTATAGCTGTCCTTTAGTATCTTTTCCCGCGGGTAGGCTATTATCCTTGCCGACCCGTCGGGCCAAACGTAGCTTGCGGGCGTGTGGCCGAACAATACGCACTTGCTGTCCTTTACGACAAGCTGCGGGTTTTTGAAATTTCTGTCGTACACGAGCTGTTCGCGCGTGGCCTTTTCGGGCGGGATAGTCCGCCCCTTTTCGTCCAGCGGTATGCCCGCGTGCACGCACAAAAAATCCCTCTCCTCAATGTAAAAGGGCAGGCTTTCCACCCAATCGACCGTCTCCCAGTCGAGCAAGCGGCCGTCGTCGGGGAAGTAGTCCTGCAATTTTTTCAACACATAGCCGAAGTTGTCGGGCGATTCGCGCATAAGGCTCCAATAGTACTTCAAAAACATATACTCGTGGTTGCCGTTTATGCAGCGGGCGTTGGGCATATCCTTGATAAACTTCAAAAGCCGCACCGAGTCCCTGCCCTTTTCGATTATGTCCCCGCAGGATATCAGCGCGTCGCCGTCGGAAAATTTTATCTCGTCCAACAGCCTCATAAACAGCCCGTACTCCGCGTGTATGTCCGAAACTACGTAGGTCACGCCCTTTCTCCCCCTCGTTTTTTTATTATTTTATCACATTGCGGCAGGCTGTCAAGGCTTACGGGCAGACGCTTGCTTTTTTTTGTTTTTATGGTATAATAATAAAAAGAGCGAACATGCGGCATCTTATATATAAAGGATTTTAAATGAGAACGAAAATTTTGGGCAAAATAATACTTTCGGTTGCGTTGGCTTTGGCCGCGGGCAGTTTTGCGCTTGCGGGGTGCGGCGGCGGGCAAAGCGCGCACGAGCACAGCTACGTTTGGACGACGGTGAGCGCGGCCGACTGCAAGCACGAGGGGCTGGCGACGGGAAAATGCAGTTGCGGGGACACAAAAACAAAAATTCTGTCTAAGACCGACCACGTTTACAAATTGGTTGAAAACCCTGCCGCCACCTGTCTCAGCGACGGCAAACGCATGCAAAAATGCCTGTATTGCGGGGCGGAAAAGGACGTCGTGACTCTGCCGCGGACGGGCCACAAATGGAAGGACGTCGCGGTGTTATACGACGCGGACTGCCAAAACCCCGGGCGCAAACTGTGCGAATGTGAATATTGCCGCGATAAGCAGGAATTTGAAATCGAACCCAAAGGTCACGACATAGACGAAAATTCCTGGGACATAGACAAGGAACCCACCTTTTTCGAGGACGGATTGAAGTCCCACCACTGCAAAAGGGAGGGCTGCGGATACAGGACGGGCGAAACGAAAATAGACAGCCTGCACTACTCCCAACCCGAGGTGACCTACAACATAAAACTTTTAAAGACGAACGGGGACAGCCTGCCCCGAACTTCAACGCCGACGATAACGGTAAGGGACAAGGACGGCCTGCAAAAGGGCGCGGCGGACGCGTTCGAATACGCGATAACGCTGCCCTCCGACCAGATTTTTTACGTTGAAGTGAGCGGCCTGCCCGAAGGATATATCCCGCAGGAGAGCTATCCCCTTATCCCCGGCGAGAGCGACGCGGTAATAAAGATTCCCGCCGCTCCCATAGAATTCGTAACCGAAACGCACGGAAGATACGCCATAGGGTCGGTTATAATAGACGACCCCTTTACCGTCGTGGAGGAGAGCTCGGCAAACGACTACAAGACCTCTTTGGGCGCGCTTTTAAAGGAGTACAAGGGCATTTTTATCAACATGTATTTCAATTCGTGCGGCGCGTGCAACTATGAATTGCCCGCTTTTGTAAGCGCGTACAATTCCGTGAGCGCGTACGGGGAGAAATACAGCGACGAAATAGCGGTGGTTATGATAAACTGCACCGACTCCACCGACGCCATAAGAACCAAAAAAATAACCGAGCATATCCCGATGACGATGGCGGCGCACGACAGATGGCTTTCGGCGCACTTTGAAAATATAGCTAAGGCGTACCCCACTTCCATCTGGATAGACTGCGAGGGCGTGATTGTAGGGTCCGTAACGGGAGCAATGGGACAGAACAGTTTTACGGGATATTTTGATTTGCTTTTAGACAGGTACTACAAGATAAACGGCGCGGAGCGGCCAAATAAGACTGAGCAAAGCACCGTTAAGACGGCTTGCCCCGCCCTGCTGCCCGCAAAGAGAAGATACGCGTAAATTTTAAAAAACAACCGCAAAACGCAAAAAAAGAGCATGACGTATGCTCTTTTTTGTTTTTTCGGCGGCACGCACGGTTGCCTTTTCGGGTATCGTCCCTGCGACTTTGCCCTTTTATAAATTTGTTTTGAAGAACGCCTCGATCTTGTCGAACGGAATGACGTCGAGCCTGTCGTAGAGGTCGGTATGCACGGCGTTCGGGATAATGAGAAGTTCCTTATTTGCCGCGTATTTGCTGTCCTTCGTCATTGCGGCGTAGGCGTCCTTCGAGAAATAGCAGGAGTGCGCCTTTTCGCCGTGAACGATGAGGACCGCGCTCCTTATCTCGTTGCTGTATGCCAAAATGGGCATATTCATAAAGGAGAGCGAGGAAGTTTTGTTCCAACCGCCGTTGCTGTTGAGGGAACGGGGATGATAGCCGCGCGCGGTCTTATAGTAGTCATAGTAATCTTTCACGAAGAAGGGCGCGTCGTCGGGGAGGGGATCGACGACCCCGCCGCCGAGTTCATAATTTCCGTTTTTATAATCGGCGGTGCGCTGTTCGTTGAGAGCCTTCTTCGTTTCAAAGCGCGCTTCCTCGCTGTCCGCCGCGTCGAAATAGCCTTTGGCGTTCACGCGCGTCATGTCGTACATGGTAGAGGCGACCGTCGCCTTGATTCTCGTGTCCATTGCCGCGGCGTTGAGCGCCATTCCGCCCCAACCGCAGATGCCCAATATGCCGATTTTATCCGCGTCTACGTCCTCGCGGCAGGAGAGGTAATCCACCGCCGCCGAGAAGTCCTCGGTGTTGATGTCGGGCGAGGCAACATAGCGGGGCGTTCCGCCGCTCTCGCCCGTAAACGAGGGGTCGAACGCGACGGCAAGGAAGCCGCGCTTTGCAAGTTCCTGTGCATACAGCCCCGAAGATTGTTCCTTGACTGCCCCGAACGGACCGCAAACGGCGATTGCGGGAAGTTTTCCGCCTGCGTTTTTCGGCTTGTACACGTCGCAGGCGAGCGTTATTCCGTAACGGTTATGGAACGTCGCCTTGCTGTGCTCAACCTTCTCGCTCTTTGCAAATACTTTGTCCCACTCTTTCGTCAATTTCAATTCGTCCATGACTTTACTCCTTTAATATTATGATGATTTTTGCGGGAACGCCCGCCTGAAGTCGGTTGAAACGGTGTTGTAGCGTTCAGCGGAATGTATGGCTGACGCGCGTTGAGACCGCAACGCACGTTTCGTCCAAAAAAAGAATGACGTACCCCCTTTTCAGCGCTTTTTGTTGCGGAACGCTATAAACGCGGCGGCCGCGCCGACAATTATTATGACGGGAATCAGCGCCGCAAGCCACACCGCCGCCCCGTTAAACCCGCTATCCTTTCCGCCCCCGCTATCCTCCGCGGGCGGTTCGGGTTCGGGCTCCGGTTCGGGTTCGGGCGCGCTTTCAACTTCGATTTCAAACAACACTTCCGTCGTTTCGTAATTGTCAGCGTCGCTGCCCGTATATCTTGCCCGCGCGGAAAGTTTGTTGCCGCTGATCTGTATGCTGCCGTCCACCCACTCGAAATTATCGGGCAGGGGCACGTCGGCCAACGTTTGCGCGCCGCTCTCCGCATACAACGTTGTCTGCCCTACGCGCGGCGACTGCGCCTTTGCGATTGTAAAGCTGCCGCCGACGGAGCCCGCAAAATTGCCCTTGAACGATATCGTAAAGCCCACCGTCCCCGCGTTTACGCGGTCGCCCGTATAGGTTACGTCATAGTCGCGGCCCTCTTCCAGCGTCGTCCCGCCCCACTCCACGGCGGGGGCCGCGCTCTTTTCCCTGCCGTCGTAGGTGAAGTTTTCTATGCCCGAAAGCTGCACGTCCCCTTCGGCAAGCCGCCTGGGGACTATTATAAACGTTGCCGTTTTTTGCCCCGTCACGTTTGCGGCGAGCGGCTTTATCGTTACCGTTGCCCTGCCCGCCTCCGTGTTGCCGCCGTACTCAACCGAGTACAGCCCGGGGGACAGCTCCTCGTCGTTGATAAACACCTTAACGGGCGGTTCGATCGTGCGGCCGGTATAGGTAAAGTCCCCGCCGGCGATTTCAATCCGCGCCCCGCTTAAATCGACTATATAGTCCCCGATAGCCGCCGTAAAAGCTATGTCCCGCTCTACGGAGTAGGCCTCGTTTGCGCCCGTCAGCTCTCCGCCCGCAAACCAGCCCTTAAAGTCGGGCTCGCCGCAAGCGGGGGTGGTGATTTGCCCGCCGTGACGGCTGTAATAATATTCCTGCAGGCTGCCGTTCACCCAAAACTCCGCCCTGAAATAGCCGACGTAATCGGCCCTGAGCGTCTGGCCCCTGCCTTCTTTGTAAACGCCGCCCGCGGGATAGCGCTCATCTCCCGTCCAGCCGCAAATTTTGTTGCCCGCGCCGTCTAAAAGCGGCAGATATACGCCCTCTCCTTCGGCAAAATATTCGGTTGCCGCGCCCTGCATGTATTCGAGGGTCAAAGCAAACTTGTCCTTGACGGTTATAACAAAATTTTTGTCCCCGTCCACTTCGAGCACGTCGCCCGCCCTGTAGTCGCGGCCCGTTTCTTCGTCGCGATAATTGGCAATGTACTTTTTGTCGTCGAAGCCCTCTAACTTTTCGCTGCCGAAAACGAATTCCGCGCCCTTGAGGGACGTTTGGTACAGCCTGCCGCCGTCGTCAAAAGTCAGCTTGAAATTGCGCGCGGAGATCTGTATGCCGCCGTCCTTCACCGCGGCGAAGTATTGCGGGTCGGCAAAACTTATCCTTGCGAGATCGCTCTCCGAAGGGAGGAAATTTTCGCACTTGACGGTTGCGCTTTCCTCCGTCTGCGGGAAGCCGAGGGTGACTTCGGGCACGCCGCCGTCGAAAACCAAATTGAAATTGCCTGCATTGAAATAGATATCCGTGTTGTCGTTTTCAAACTCGCAGTTATAAATTTTTAAAGATTTTGCGCCCGTAGGGGTCTGGAAATACAGCGCGCAGTCGTCTTTTGCGCTTGAACAGTTTATAAATTTGCAGTTTTTGAGGGTGACGTTGCCGTAAACTTGGCAAATTGCCCCTCCCCTGTCCGCCGTTTTGCAGTTTTGGAAAGTTACGTATTCAAACAAATCGTCGCCGCTGCCCAGATAAAACGCGCCGTGCGCACGGTTCAAAGGGCCGCCCTCGATTATTATCCTCGCGTCCTCCCGCCCTTTCATGCTGAAATGATAGTTGGACTTAAACAGATAGTCGCTGCCGCCCGTTACGGTAATATCGTTATTAATTTCAGGCGCAACCTCTATTTTTACTTCGGGGAAAAACTCATATTTGTCTATGTGGCAATCGGCCAGCAAATAGACGGTCTTGCCCTTGTATTCGTCGGTCTTGGTGACGGCGTACATGGCCTCCCCGAGCGTGACAAAGCCCTTATCCCCCACCCTGCAAGCGTACAGCGGCGCGGAAGTTTGCCCCTCCGAGGCGGAGTCGCCGTAGTCCGTAGTTTTAAAGTATCTGTTTACGGCAATGGCTTTGTATGTCGGCGTTGCGCCGCCGTAGCCGTGCGTATCCACAAAGGAGTCCGAATAGGTGAAGCCCGCGATTTTGTAGCCGTCGCCGTCCGTAGTAACGTATATCTCGTACCCGAGATGGCTTGCGCACCGTGCGTTGGAAAGGACGATTTTCCGCCCCTCGTCCGTCTTTTGCACGCTTGCGATTGCGGGCGCGCCGCCGATATACTCTTTGTCCTTTTCGCCGACGTTTGAATTTTTTCGGATATAGTCGTATTCCGCGCTGTCCACAAGCCAAAAATGCGAGTACGTCCCCTTTATTTTGTCGCTCTGCATCAACTTTTTAAAGGTCTCGGACGTGCTTTTTCTGTTGAATTTATTGTATTGGGATTCTTTGAAAAAGCCCCAACGCTCGTAATATTCCGACAGATCAACGCCCGTTACCAGCGAGGAGTAGTAAACCATCTTTTCGTTGTCGGTAAGGCCCTTTTCGGGGTCCTCCCTGAACATATTGTTCAAATCCGCCCAAAAGTTAGGGAAAACGGACTCCAAATACCACCACAACATATAGTTGCGGTCACGGATATCGTTTTGAGGATATAAGATGTGCCCGTCCTTAAAGGCGTCCGTGCCGAGGCCGTTGTCGCTTGACAGCGCGTTAAATCCCCTGTCGAACGGCTGCCACTTTGAAGTTGCGGGCCGCCCGAGCAACACGACGTACGCGTACGTCGCCGTCATGTTGTTGGTTGTTTCGTCTATCGCCCGCCTGCCCGTGTCTATCTGGTGCCCTATCTCGTGGGCGATGTTGTAGATCCACTGGGAGTCGATATTCGCGTAAAAATTTGCAAACCATGCGTGTTCATAATAAAAGCCTATGTGATAGCTCGTCGTGTATGCGCCCGAATCGGGCTGGACGCTCATATATCTGAAATTTATATTCAGGTGTTCGTTGGCTTCCGCCCAATTATCGTTTGGGGACTGCGGGGAGGTTGCAATGCCGTTGAACTCGAGAAGGCCGGTCATAAACTGTCCCCAAAGCGCAAGATTGAGCGCGGGGGAAATTGCGTTTTGCGCTATATACGTTTCGTAAAGACTTGAGGACGTGGTGGTTATAATCGTGTGGTCGGTAATAAGTTCCGCCATATCGGGCATGCCGCCCGCGTCCTTTTTTCTGTTGGCTTCGTATTCTTTCAGCATGCCCAAAAACGCGCCCTCGTCCTCCCCCTTTTTATACACGGGGTAGTATCCGCAGCCCTCGATATAAACTTTTACGCCGCCCTGCCTTTCGTGCGTGTATGGGTTGCAAAGATATATCGCGCCGCCTTTTACTTCGCTCCTGTTTATGTGGGTGGAGCCGCTGACGAAGTCGGAGTAGGTAAACACGTTCATGCCCTTGCTTAAGGTAATTTTTTGCCTGTATCCGCCGTTCCAGAAGCCGTGGTTTTGGGTGATTATCAAGTCGGGCAGGCAATCGCTCTCCGCCTTCACAAACACGCGGATTTCCTCGTTCGTCAGCCCGTAGACGCCCGTTACAATCAGATCGCTCGCGTAGTATCTTAAATTTAACCTTGAAGAATTTGCGTCGAGGTTGCCCGCCTGCACGATTTTGCCGTTGGCGTCGGTGAATTCGCTCAGCCCGCTGTAACGTACGTTGCCCGTTATTATTTGCTCCGCCCGGTTGAGATATTTTTGGGAGGCCGCGTCGCCGTGAGCGGCTTTGAGCTTTGCTATATCTTCAAGCGAAAGGTCTTTGTCCGCAAGTTCGGTGCAGGTGTAGTCCGTAAAAAGATCTCCGATATCTTCGGGCAGAGCATAGCTTGTTGCGGTTGCCGCAAAAGCCGCAGGGTTTTCTCCGCGCGACAAAAGACCGCCCGCGATAATTGCCGAACAGCCGAATAAAATTATAAAAAATATGCAAATACGTCTTTTGATTGCGCCCATATAAACAGTTTTCCCTTTTTGCGGCCGTTTTTGCCATTATATCAAACTGCGCGTAGTTTTGCAACACCTGCGCGCGGATTTCCTTTAAAAGCCAAACGGGGGCCGCCCTTCAAAGGCAGCCCCGCTTCTTTGTTTTAAAAAATTGCAAAGTAGCTTACTTCGTGTCATTTCGAACGATATGAGACCCGCTGAAAGCGGGCGATTGAGTGAGAGAATCCCCCTGTGGCTGCTCTTGGCCGTTTGAAACACCGCCTTAACTTACCTCGACCGGCCCACGAGGGGATTATCTCGCTTACCGCTTCGCTCACGCTCGAAATGACAAGTTTCATCAAACATTTATTATAATCAGTTGTTGTATGCCCGGCCGTCAAAAGAGGGGGACGGGCGCAACGCCCTTGTATTTTGTGCCGTTCTGTTCGGCCGCGCGCTGGGCGGCATAGTTGTTTGCGCTCTCTTTGCCGTACATATAAAAGTTGAAGTCGTGCGTGCCCGCAGCCAGCGGCAGCTTTGTGCCCTGCTGTTCCATCAGACCGCCGCCATCTTTAAGCACCGAGATGTTGATGTTCATATAATTAAGGTCGGCAAGACCTTCGTTCAGCCCGCTTAAATCCACCGCGGAGTAGTTTCTGCCGCCTCCGTACAGCGCGATTCCGCCGTGCACGTATTGTTTACCGTCGGATGTCGTTTCGATAAATTCGCCGTAGAGGTCGGGCTTGTTTTTGGACACAAAGTCAAGCATGGCGTTAATATCCAGCTTGAGCCAACCCGAGAGCGCGCCCGTGCCCAGAGGAGACTCTATCAGCGTAGAGGAGTCCACAAGGGACAGATCTTTCCAGTCATACAGCCGCACGTCCCCCTCGAGCCTCAGCACGGCGGCGAACGAGGTGCCGCCCGAATATTGCCAATCCTTGGTGGCGGCGCTGAAATCGCCCGAGTAGCCCGGCGCGAGCATCTTGCCCGCAAAGTTGCTCTCTATGCCCACGGTAAAGAGTCCGCTCGTTTCAAGCACGCTGTCCTTTAAGGTGACGTCCGTCAAGACATAGTGGCTATAGAACCAATCGTCCTCATACAGTTTGCCGTCGTCATAGCGGTTGGAAGCGCCGCTTTCGGAATACGCCCTGCCGTTTTGGTTTAAGAGCGCGGGCTCGGCCCCCATGGTTGCCGAGGTGGCGCGGAGGGCCCTGTTTGCGCCCGTTTTCAGGATAAATTCCCTGCCCTGCGAGAGTATGCAGCCGTCTATTGTTACGTTTATGCGCTCGCCGTCAACCCCGTTTGTGTTTTCGCTGAGGCTGTCTATAAAGTACTTGTCGCCGTTGCGGTTGCCGCCGTAAATTCTCAACACGTTTCTGCCGTTGCGTATGCGGCAGTTTATTATCTCGCAGTCGGCGTTGACTTCCAGCGTGGTCCCCGTCAGGTTAAGCTGCGTTAAGTCGTAGGTGCCGCTCGCGTTCATCAGCGAGTCGTCCGAACAGCCCAAAAGGTTTACGCCGTACAGCTTTATGCCGTCCTTCCTTATCAAAAAGGCACAGTTGTCCTGCCCCGCAACGGAGGCCACCTCCTGGTATTTTACAAAATACAGCGGATTTTTATAGGAGTTTAACAGCGGTTTGCCGCTGCTATCGTGCGCGTGGGTGAAGTAGTCCGCGTCTATTTCCTTGCCGTTGCCGTACACGCTGTTCGTAAATTCCAGCACGTAGGAGATATATGCGTTCTGCTCCGACATGCCCGCGGCGTGTTTGTACCACTCGGTGTTGTACGTGGACTTCATGCGGTGCGCCTTGAGGTATGCCTCCCGCTCATCCAGCGACATCACGCTTCCGTCGGCGTTTACGCCCAACTTGATGTCCTTTACGAGCACGGCGGCAACGCCCTCCTCCATGGCCTTTATCAGCTCGGGCGCGTTTTTAACCGCCACGCCCTCCTTTACGATGTTAAGGGTGAGTTCGCCGCGGATATTGGTTTTGAAAGCCTCGTTGCCCTTCCATGCGGCGGTTATCGTCACCTTGCCCGTTCCGCGCGGAATGAGCACGGGCGAGCCGCTCTGCGTATCTATTTCGGCAATGCCGTCGTCCGAAACGGTGTATTCGACGTCGTCGTTGCTCGCCTTGCTGACGCCCGACGTGGAATAGGTATATACCGTAAGGGGGAAAGTGTTGTCCGTTTTAACCAACCCCTCGCCGTATGTCAATCCCGCCACGGTGTAGTTTGCGGCAAGGCCTGAACTTACGTCGCCCGCTATCTGGACTACGCTTATTTTATTTATTATAGAAAGCTCTATCTCCTGCGTGGCGACGTGCGTGCCGTAGGTTGCCGTTACGGACAGCGTGTATTGCCCGCCGCGCAGAGCGTTGACCGTTGCGGTGTCGCCGTCTACGGCGATATACTCGGCGGGGCCCGAAAACTCCCACTCGTATTCCACGCCCTTGGCTCCCGAGGAAGCCACGGCGTAGAACGTGGCGTCGTTGCCCGTCAATAAGGTAACCTTCCCCTCATTTATCTCCATGTCCGACGTGACGGTAAAGGCAAAGTCGGTTACCGAAAACCAAAACGAACAGGTCTTTCCGCCCGCCGTGATTTTGGCAAGAAAACTTTCCTCCGCTCCGTCGTCTATCGTTATGTCGAGAATATATCTGTCGTTCGTGCCCGTCACGTTGCAAGAGGCGTGTTCCGACGAGAAGGAGGGTCTGCCCCCTCTGCACTCTACAAACAGCTGCGTTTGGGTTGTGCCCGCGGCTATTTCCACGCCGTCGAAGTCCTTCTCCCCGTTAATAAGAACATCGTTCGAGGGGTTTTGGACGTGCAGCAGCACCTGTTTGCGGATATCCCCGCTTACGCCGCCCGGCACGGTGACGGAAAATTCGGCGTCGCCCGAGAAGGGCAAGAATATTTCCTTTGCGCCCCTGTCCGCTTCGGCATGCAGTTCGCCCTCGCGCACGATGCTGTATTGGGTGAATTCCACAGGCTCAACCGCCATTTGATAGGAATATCTGCCCGCGGGCAGGGTCCCCTCGTATCCGTTTTCGGTCTCTTTTAAAATGTTTTGGCCGTCCTTGTCCTGTATGGAAAAGTCAAAGTCATAGGGTTTGGACGACACCACAACCACCGACATGCTGTCGGTAAAGGATTTGTCGTTGCTGGTCGCCGTTATGGAAACGGTGCCCTCCCGCTTGGGGATTATCCTGCCGTCGCCCGTAACGTCCACAAGGTCGGGGTCGCTGGAGGACAGGGTATATCCCTTTTCGGTTGCGTTCCCGGGCGTAACTTCGGCCGTCACCGTATGCTCGGTTTTGTCGGCCATATCTATAAACAGAGTGCCGTTTTCGTCCGCGCCCTCGGCATGGATGGCTATGCCGTTTGCGGAGATGGGCACGCCCAAACTTACGGCGTTTACCGAAGTGAAGATAACCAGCACAAAGGCCATCGGCAGCACCAGCATCAGCGCAATAAGAGTTTTACGCATCAGATACCTCCTCCCGAGAATTCATAGTACTTCCGCTTCAAGCGGAACAGAAGATAAAAAGCCGCAAGCCCTACGGCAACCGCCGCCAGCGCGCTGACTATAATATACGTCAAACCGCCGTACTCAAACTGCCTCAGCTGGGAGAGCACCCTGAGCACGAACACAAGGCCGCCCACCGCGAACGAGAGCACCATACCCATAACTATTATGGTTGAAACGGTGCCCGACGATTCCTTTATTTCCCCGTCGTCCTCCGTGGAGAACTTGGCGTGGTTAAAGTCGTATCTCGTGGCGACGGCTATGTTTACAAAGCTGAACAGCATGCCCGCAACCGCTATAAACA
Organism: uncultured Clostridia bacterium; assembly: GCA_947631195.1. Taxonomy (GTDB): domain Bacteria; phylum Bacillota; class Clostridia; order Christensenellales; family Borkfalkiaceae; genus Coproplasma. The sequence goes on along the minus strand of CANRKK010000036.1, from coordinate 5,495 downwards.
GCGAGTCCCAGCCGCCGAGCGCGCCCGTCGCGGCAAGTATCACCGCCGAGGCCGCCTGCGAGATGGCCGTAACTATAAGGCACAGTATAATCTTTGAAAAGAACACCGTCTTAAAGCTCAGAGGCATCGCCTTTACCGTGTAAAACATTTCGCCGTCGCGGCTGATGTTTGTCGCGCAGAATATATTGGTGAGGGCGCCGAACAGTATGGTGAGGAACAGGGCAAGCTCCAAACGGCAGTCCAGCCCCACTAAGTTTTCAACCAACGACGCGCTCACGTCCATGCAAAAATACACCATCAGCGGCATTATAAACGCCACCGAAAAATAGGAAAACATATAGGACGGGGTGCGGAAAATCATCAAAAATTCCTTTTTTAAAAGGGCCGTAAACCTGTTGCCCCGTTTGGTGAGTTTTGTTGTCTTTAAAATGGAAACGGAGGAACTTTGGTTTCTCGCCTGCAGCGCTCTCTCCAAAATATTTTTTATTATGAGAAGGGATAAAACTATCGACACTGCCGCGGTGAGCACAAGCCCCACCCAGCTCCACAAAAATTCGCTGCCCGTCATAATGTTTGCAAACCACCGCGCGGGATAGAGCGCGGCGCACACTTTACCTATGGTGTTCAGGACGGCCTCATTGAAAAAGTAGCGTATGCTGTCGCCGAGGAGCAGCGCCTTTACGCCGCCCAATATCAGCGAATACAGCCAGAATCCCGCCCCCAATAGCGCCGTGAGGAGAATGAAAGTAAGCACAAACCTCTCCCTCAAAAAACGCTTTATCACCTGAAAGACGGGGACTATAACCGCCGCAATGCCTATGGTTATGAGGGGCAAAATAAAGCATATGCCCACCGTCATAACCCAAAAGGCGGCAGTGACGCCCACTTTCCACGCAAACGTTGCGTTAACGGTAAGTACCGTAACGAGCGCAATCAAAAGCTGGCCCCTGTATATGGAGATAAGCCGCGCCACAAACAGCGTGCGGGCGTTTATCGGCATGGCCGAAAATATCTTCATGTCGTCGGCGGCGAACAGCTCCCGCCCGAGCTGCCCCACTCCGCCTATCACCATTCCCAAAATAACGGCCGTGTATAAAATGGTCAAAAGTTCCGTCGCGCGCGACATAACGTCGGGACGTCCCGCCGTTTTTACGCTGACGTACATCCCCGTAAACTGCCCGAAAAATACGACGAACAGCGCAACTATGGCGGCGACCAACAACAATTTGAGGATAAAGCCCGCCAAATCGAATTGCCCCGCCTTAAACTGCGAGCGGCGCTCCTCCCTGCCTTTGCGCAGGAGCGCTTTTACCGTGCGGAAATTGACCCGCCCGTAGCTCTTTTTTGTTTTCGTCGCGCCCGCTTTGCCGCGCCGCGCCTTAATCCTGTCGTTCATTGCGCAAGAAGTACTCCTCTAAGTCGAATTTGGGATTGGCGGCGTATATTTCCTTTACGTTTAGCCCGTCCACCTGCTCGCCCTTGCGGATGAGCACGATGCGGTCGCAGAGCTTTGCAACGGTGTCGAGCGCGTGCGACGAAAAGATTATCGAGTTGCCCTCGGCAACGTACTTGTGCATGCAGTCCTGCACGGCCTTCATCGTGCGGGGGTCGAGGCCCGTCATCGGCTCGTCCAAAATCCACAGTTTGGGATGGTGGATAAGCGAACCCATCATACATATCTTCTGGCGCATGCCGTGGGAATAGGAGGAAATCAGATTTTCAATGGGTTTGCCGAGGCGGAAAATTTCTTCAAGCTCCGCAAGCCGCTCCGCCCGCACTTCGGTGGGCACTTCGTAGACGTCGGCCATAAAGTTGATATACTGCATGCCCGTCATCTTTACAAAAGTTGCGTGGTTGTCGGTAACGAAGCCCATGCTCTGCTTGGCGGCCTCGGCTTCCTTTTGGATATCGTGCCCGTCTATGGTTATTTGCCCGCGTTCAAAGGGGAGCATGCCCTCGAGGCACTTCAGCGTGGTGGATTTGCCCGCGCCGTTGTGGCCGAGAAGGCCCAATATCTCGCCCTCGTAGCAGGAAAAATTTACGTTTGTGACCGCCCAGTCGGCCTTTTTGGAATACCGCTTGTATAACCCCTTTACGCTTACGACTTCCTTGCGTCCGGGATTTTCTTCAGCGGGATTTTCCGCAGCGGGGGTCTCCCGCTGCGTGTTTTCACCGTCGTTTTGCATTGTATTAATCTCCTTGATACGTGAACCCGAGCGTTATCGTAACGTTTGAACTCTTCGACGCGTAGGTAATTTCAATACCCGTAACAAACCCTTTGTCCGTCGTTATCTTCAGGTTCATTCCGTGGACGGGCGCGGGAAGATCTTCCGTTATGCCCAGCGCCGTTTTAACGCTGTTGTCCGCAATTCCAACCTCCAGCACGCCGTTTTCATAGGTGGGGGTGTTGGAAAAATATATTTCGTTGAGATCGAGTTTTGCTTCAAACTCGGCGGCGGGCAAGGTGAGGTTCTCAGTCGCGGTGGTGTAGGCCCCCTCCGCTTCCGGATCAATCAGGCTGAGCTTTTTACTCGTGCCCGTCACCTGATATTCGTCGCCGTCGCGGGTGTACGTCCTGTGGCTTTCGTACTGCACCAGCCTGCCGTTCGCGACGTTTATATCGCGGGTGATAACCGTCGCTTGGGAAATTTTTTCATACATTTCTTCGACGAGTTCGATAGCGGTCTGCTCTTCGGGAGTTTGCCCGCCCGGGCCGCCCAAATTGCCGTCCGACAACATCTGGCAGCCCGCAAAAAGCGCCATACACATCGTTAGCGATGCAAGAATACCTATAAACTTTTTCATTACAGTAATCCTCCCTTAAGTGCGATATATGCCAGCGCCGCAAGCGCAGTCAGAGCGGCTGCGGCCCCGAACAGGGATTTGATGGGTGCGTCCGCGATTATTTCGGCCGTGGCGATAACGCTGTCCGTATCGGCAAGCGCGTTCCACGCCTCCACAAGCGCCTTATACTGCGCAAGTTCCTCCCTGCCCACTTCGTTCTCCTTTTCGTCCAGCGAATTGAGAGCGCTGTTTATCTGAACAAGTTTTGCGTAGTCCTCCTCGCCGAAGTCGGAGGAGTCTATGCCCTCCGCAAGTTCGGCAAGTTGTGCCAAAACTTCCCTGAGACGGGCCGTGTAGCCCTCCGCGTCGGTAATTATAACTTTGAATACGGTGGAACCGCTGTAGTTTTTGTCCTCGATAGTGAGCGTAACGCTGTATTCGCCCACGGCGGTGAGTTCTGCGTGTTCATCGTCAACCTTAACGACGAGTTCTTTCGGTTCTTCGCCCTCAAACACCGTCGCCACGCCCGTGAGAGGTATATTCTTGCCCTCGAACTTTGCGCGGACCACGCGGCTGCCCTCGCTTACGCCGCCTTCCACGGTCAGCATAAATATCGCGCTGCCGCTTACGTCCTGCTTATTTATGGTGTACGCGCCCGCAACGCCGTTAAGAGGATCGTCCTCATTTTGGTAGCTGCCCGCAAACGTTACGGCATAGTTCTTGTTGGTCCAGTCGCCCTTTATCGCGTACAGACCCGCGTCGCCCGGCTCCCTGTCGAGGGAGAGCGTAACGCCGAGATCTTCTGCGCCTTCGCCCTCGGCAAACTGAGCGTCTTGGTCAACCTGCCACTGTCCGCCGTTAAGGACGTAGGAGTGGTCGTTTGCCGCCTGATAGTCGTAAACTGCGCTCTGGTCGCCGATTCTCACTGCTATCGGCAGCGCGGTAAACGTATAGGTTCCCTCAACAAACGTAACTTTGTAGTTTTTGTTGTTGTACTTGCCGGTTATCTTGTAACCGCCGTCCTTTACGTCTACGCCCTCCTCCTTGGTGAGTTCGACAAAGAGGTTATCGCTGTTTATGATAGCTCCGTCTTGCGCCGTCCAGCCGCGCTGGTCTATCACGGGTTCCTTGCCCGTGTAGGGTGCGGTTACAGAGGTTATGGTTATCGTTATTTCCTTGGGCTTAACCTTGTAGGTTGCGCTTTCAACGGTAAACGAATAGTTCTGCGCGCTGCCCGTGCCGCTGATGGTATAGTCGCCCGCCTCGCCCAGCGTGCGGTCCAGATGCAGGTTCACCTGCAACACGTCCCCGGGCTGTTCGTTTTTCACAAGCCCCGTAGCGGTGTAGGTTAGCGGCAGTTGGCTGTCGCCGTAGTAGGCCTCTTTGCCGTCCGCTTTTACCGTTATGGCCAGTTTGTTTATGACAAGTTGCGCCTTTGAGAATTTAACGGTGTAGTTTTCGTTCGACGCCGTAGCCTGCAAAGCATAGCTGCCCTGATCCTTTTTGGCTTCGGGTGCGGTTATCTTGACCCCGAGCGCGTCCTCGCCGTAAACTGCGCCGTCCGCGGGAGTGTATGCCGACTGGTCGAGAGCGGGAACTTCGCCGCTGTAGTCAAAGGTCTGGTCGTGAAGGGTAACTTCTATCTGCTTGGGCGCAATCGCAAAGCTGCCCGCGGCCTTGCCCGTGAAGTTGCCGTTGCCCGAAAGGGTGACGGTGGCAAGCGCGCCCCCCTTGGTGGCGTTGGTGTTTCCGCTCGCAGATATATCGTATGTGGGCGTATATCCCGCAAGCGTTACCGAAACTTCGCCCCCCTTGGGAACTATAGGGCTGCCCGTATAGGTGTATTTGCCCGTAACTTCCACCACGGCCCCATCGATGCTCTTGGGATTTACCGTGTACGCGGTGTTCTGCGCGTTGGTCAGATTTACTTTATAATTTTTAAGAACGCCCGCGTCCGCCGAATATTGCGCGGTGATGGGATAGCTGTTCACGTCGCTCCACTGCTGCGCCGTCGTCGAAAGGGTAAACGCCTTTTTGATATTTTCGGCCTCGCTCTCGACGTAGCTGCCGCCCAGCGTTACCGAAAGTTTTGCAATCTCTTCGCCGTAGGTGCTCTCAGCGCTGTCTATGGTAACCGTCAAATCGGCCTTTTGAATGGAGAAGTTTACAACCTTGCTGCCCGTGTAGTTGCCGTTTGCCGTAACCTTTACGCTTGCCGTATTCGTGCCCGCGGCGGTGTTGTTCTGATAGTCGCCAACGGTGAAGTTTTTCAGCGCGGTTGCAAAGCCCTCGTAGCCCGCGAGCGTGCCGCCGATTTCGCCTATCGCGGGAGTCTTTGCCTGCCCGTCGTAGGTGTATTCCTCCGTAACGCTCAGCACGGCCCCTGCAATGTCCTTGGGATTAACCGTGTACGCGGTGTTTTCCGCGTTTGTCAGATTTACTTTATAATTTTTAAGAACGCCATCGTTTTCCGAATATTGCGCGGTTATGGGATAGCCGTTCACGTCGCTCCACTGCTGCGCCGTCGTCGAAAGCTTAAACGCCGCCTTTATCTCCTCGGCCTCGCTCTCGACGTAGCTGCCGCCCAGCGTTACCGAAAGAGCAGCAATCTCTTCGCCGTAGGTGCTCTTCGCACTGTCTATGGTAACCGTCAAATCGGCCTTTTGAATGGAGAAGTTTACAACCTTGCTGCCCGTGTAGTTGCCGTTTGC
>CANRKK010000035.1 GCA_947631195.1 uncultured Clostridia bacterium | reverse complement strand
GGAATATCCTTATAATTTTGGCTATCGCCCGTGAAGTGCGCCGTTACAGTGTAGTTGCCTGCGTTCGTTTTTCCGTTACCGTCATAAGTTACGGTAACACCTTCGGGTAGATTTGTTGCGAATATGGATTGCGGTTGTTTGTTGTATGTAACCGTCAAATCGGAAAAGACCACCGAACTCATATCGTATTCGGCTTTTTCTATTTTAAGAGTGGCGGTTTTGTCGTCAATCGGCTTATGATTTACTTCGTCGCCTTTAAAGTGCGCGGTTACAGTGTAATTGCCCGCGTTCGTCTTTCCGTTACCGTCATAAGTTACGGTAACCCCCGTAGGCAAATTTGTTGCCAATATAGACTGAGGCTGTTTGTTGTATGTAACCATCAAATCGGAAAAGACCACCGAACTCATATCGTATTCGGCTTTTTCTATTTTAAGAGTGGCGGTTTTGTCGTCAATCGGCTTATGGTTTACTTCGTCGCCTTCAAAGTGCGCGGTTACTGTGTAAACACCCGAATCCACTTTTCCGTTACCGTCATAAGTTACGGTAACACCTTCGGGTAAATTTGTTGCGAATATGGACTGCGGTTGGTTGTTGTATGTAACCGTGAAATCGGAAAAGACCACCGAACTCATATCGTATTCAGCTTTTTCAATCGTAAGTTTGGCGGTTTTGTCTGGAATCGGATTATAGTTTACTTCGTCGCCCGTAAAATGCGCGGTTACTGTGTAAACACCCGAATCCACTTTTCCGTTACCGTCATAAGCTACGGTAACACCTTCGGGTAAATTTGTTGCAAAAATAGATTGTTGTTCACCATTATATACAACATTTTTATCCGCAAAAATCACCTTACTCATATCATAAGTCTTTTTTTCGGGCTCTTGCGAGTCATCTTTATTGTCGGTATCGCTTGTGTTATCAGAGCCGCCCTGCTGGGTCTGGTTGGTTTCGCCGCCGTTTCCCGAATTGTCGCCGCACGCGGCAAAACACAGAGCGTAGCATAAAGCCGCAACCACAGTCAACAACAAAATCAACAGCTTTTTCTTCATTGTATCTCCTTTGTACGGTAAAAAAATAAGGTGTGCCCGAAAGAGCACACCGCACGGTATCTCTAACGGTTACCACACCTCACAAACTGTATGCGCGAAAATTTACACAAAATACCATGCACAACAGAAACAGAGATACACACTGCCATTGAGTACACAGTAATATGTGTAAAAAAGCACAAAAAATTCGCGCAGTTTATTTAGTTTGTGAAATGTGGTACTTAAAATATATCATTATAATATAAAAAAGTCAAGAAGTTTTTAAAATAAGGGGGGCGGGTTTAAAGTCGGTTGACAAAATTTGGCTAATTTGCTATAATCAAACATAAGTTTATTTTTTATCCTGCCCCGCAAATTGTTGTAAATCGGCCGAAAAAGGGGTATAATTCAGCTATGGCAATTTTTGAGTTACATTCAAAATTTCAGCCCACGGGCGACCAGCCGCAGGCGATCGAGAGCCTGACGGAGGGGGTGCTGGACGGCATCCGCACCCAAGTTCTTTTGGGTGTTACGGGCAGCGGCAAAACGTTCACCATGGCAAACGTCATAAAAAACGTAAACCGCCCCACGCTCGTAATTGCGCACAATAAAACGCTTGCCGCGCAGCTCTGCAACGAATTTAAGGAATTTTTCCCCAACAACCGCGTGGAGTATTTTGTGTCGTACTACGACTATTACCAGCCCGAAAGCTACATACCGTCAACCGACACTTATATCGAAAAGGATATGAGCCTCAACGACGAAATAGACAAGCTCCGCAACTCGGCCACAAGCTCTTTAGGCGAGCGGGAGGATGTCATTGTAGTGGCTTCGGTCAGCTGTATCTACGGTCTGGGCGCGCCCGAGGAATATTTCCGCCTTGCGATAAGTTTGCGCCCCGGCATGGAGCTTGAAAGGGACGCGCTTATCCGCCGTCTCGTTGAAATTCAGTACGCGCGCAGGGATATAGATTTTCAGCGTTCGTCCTTCCGCGTGCGCGGCGACGTTGTGGAAATTTTCCCCGCCTCTAACTCGGAAATCGCAATACGTGTTGAGTTTTTCGGCGATGAGATAGACAGAATTTGCGAGGAAGAGGCGGTTTCGGGCAATATTGTTTCCGAGCTAAAGCACGTTTTGATATTTCCCGCGTCGCAGTATGCAGTCGGCTCAGACAAGATGCAGACCGCGCTTTCAATGATAGAGCGGGACATGCACGACGAGGTAAAGGCCTTCCGCGACGAGGGCAAACTTTTGGAAGCGCAGCGCCTTGAACAGCGCACCACATACGACCTTGAAATGATGCGCGAGATTGGCTATTGCAGCGGCGTGGAAAATTACAGCCGTTACTTTGACGGGCGTTTGCCGGGCGAGCCGTCGTTCACTCTTTTGGACTATTTTCCCGCGGGCAAATTCCTTGTTTTTATCGACGAGAGTCACATGACCATTCCGCAGATAGGCGCAATGTATCACGGCGACCGCTCCCGCAAGGAAAATTTGGTCAACTACGGTTTCCGTTTAAAATCGGCCTATGACAACCGCCCGCTCACGTTTGAGGAATTTGATGAGCGCGTGCCCCAGCTGATATGCGTTTCGGCAACCCCCGCAGAGTACGAATTGAAGCAGGCGGGCAATGTTGTGGAACAGCTCATACGCCCCACGGGACTACTTGACCCCGAGGTGGAAGTTCGCCCCACCAAAACGCAGATTGACGATTTGTTGGGCGAAATCAAAAAGGTTATTTCCGAACAGGGCAGAGTTTTGGTCACCACAATGACGAAGCGCATGGCGGAGAGCCTTACAGACTATTTAAAAGAGCACGGGCAAAAAGTCCGCTATATGCACAGCGACATCGACGCCTTGGAGCGTATAGACATAATCAACGGCCTGCGAAGCGGCGAATTTGACGTATTGTGCGGCATAAATCTTTTGCGCGAGGGCTTGGACTTGCCCGAAGTTAAACTTGTGGCCATTCTCGACGCCGACAAGGAGGGCTTTTTGCGCAGCGAAACTTCACTTGTGCAGACAATCGGCAGGGCGGCGAGAAACGCCGACGGCAGGGTTATAATGTATGCCGACGTAATCACGGGCAGCATGCGGCGCGCCATAGACGAAACAAACCGCCGCCGTAAAATTCAAAGCGAATACAACAAAGCCCACGGCATCGTGCCGAAAACCATAATCAAGGAAGTCAAAAATTCTATCGGCATAACCGGCAAAAAGTCTGTCGGCGACGATATAAAATTAAAGGACATTCCCGCCGAAATCGAAAAATTAAAGGCGCTTATGAAAGTGGCGTCGTCGCAACTCGATTTTGAGCGCGCTATCGAAATACGCGACACAATTTCACAACTAAAAAAGAAACTTGCAACGAGCAAAAAATCATGAAAGAAGAAATTTACGTCAAAGGCGCAAAAGAAAACAACCTAAAAAATATCGACGTCCACATCCCCCGCAATACCTTAACGGTGTTTACGGGGCTTTCGGGCAGCGGCAAATCCACGCTCGCCTTCGACACTATTTTTGCCGAGGGTCAGCGCAGGTATATAGAGAGTCTCTCGTCCTATGCCCGTCAATTTTTGGGGCAGATGGAAAAGCCCGACGTGGAGCTTATTGACGGGCTGTCGCCTGCAATTTCCATCGATCAAAAAACCACTTCGCACAATCCCCGTTCGACGGTTGGCACGGTTACGGAAATTTACGATTATTTCCGTCTGCTCTTTGCCCGCGTGGGGATTCCTCACTGTCCCAAGTGCGGCAGGGAAATTCGCAAACAATCGGTTGACGAAATAGCCGACCGCGTTATGGCCATGCCTGCGGGCAGCAAGATAATTGTTGAGGCCCCCGTAGTCCGCGGCAAAAAAGGCGAGTTCCAAAAGGAGCTTGCAAGTTGGAAAAAGAGCGGTTACGGCAGGGTGAAAATCGACGGCATAATTTATGACTTGCAGGAAGAAATCCATCCCGAAAAAAATATCCGCCACAATATAGCGGTTGTTATAGACCGCCTCGTAATCAAAGACGGCATTTTAAAGCGGCTCACCGAGAGTCTTGAAAACGCACTTTCGCTTGCCAACGGGCTGGTTATAATCGACTGCGATGGCAAGGAAGAACTTTATTCCTCAAATTATGCCTGTCCCGACTGCGGAGTTTCCATAGAAGAGATCGAACCGCGCCTCTTTTCGTTCAACACGCCGTGGGGCGCCTGTCCCGAGTGTTTCGGCCTCGGTTTCAGGCAGATTGTGGACCCTGATTTAATCTGCCCCGACAAAACCAAAACGCTGCGCGAGGGTGCAATCAAGATAAGCGGCTGGAACCTTGACAGCTCGGCCATGACACAGATGTATTTGACTTCATTGGCAAAAGTATATGGTTTTTCGCTCGATGTGCCAGTAAAAGATCTGCCGGACGGCATTTACGACATGTTGATGTACGGCAACAACGGCGAACAGATTGACCTTGCCTACAATGCGTATAGGTTTACGGGCAGTTACAAAACGGCCTGGGAGGGCTTTGTAACCAATCTGCAGCGGCGCTACAACCAAACTTCCTCGGAAAGCGTTAAATGGGATATCGAGCGGTATATGCGCACGTCGGACTGCCCGCTCTGCCACGGAAAAAGGCTCAAAAAAGAGGCTTTGGCCGTCACGGTCGGCGGCAAAAACATTGCCGAAGTGTGCGATATGTCGGTTGACGACCTGAAATCCTTTGCCGATTTTTCGTTTTTCAATAAAACCGAACACCTTATAGCCGACAGCATAATCAAGGAAATTGACAGCAGAATAAACTTTTTGGAGGACGTCGGTTTAGGCTATCTTACGCTTTCCCGCTCGGCGGCAACGCTTTCGGGCGGCGAGAGCCAAAGGATCCGCCTTGCAACGCAGATTGGCAGCGCGCTCACGGGAGTTTTGTATATTTTGGACGAGCCGAGTATAGGGCTTCACCAGCGCGACAACGAAAAGCTGTTAAATTCGCTCAAGGGCCTGCGCGATCTCGGCAACACGCTGATTGTAGTCGAGCATGACGAGGACACGATGCGCGCGGCCGACTATATTGTTGACATAGGCCCCATGGCGGGCGTTCACGGCGGCGAAATTGTCGCCTGCGGCACGCAGGAAGACATTATGAACGAGCCGCGCTCGATAACGGGGGATTTCCTTGCGGGACGAAGAAAAATCGACGTGCCCGAAGTCCGTTTAAAGCCTTCCGATAAATGGCTGAAAGTTTACGGGTGCAGGCAAAACAATCTGAAAAATATCAACGTGGAGATACCTGCGGGGCTTATAACGGCAGTGACGGGCGTTTCGGGCAGCGGCAAATCCAGCCTCGTAAACGAAATCATCTATCCTTATCTTGCCAACGAACTGAATCGCGCGCGGCAGCCGCTTGGTAGCGCAGACAAATTTGAGGGACTCGAGTACTTTGACAAAATCATCGCCATAGACCAGCAGCCGATAGGCAGAACGCCGAGGAGCAACCCGGCAACTTATACGGGCGTGTTTACAGCAATACGCGACTTGTTTGCGGCAACTCCCGACGCAAAGGAGAGGGGATATAAGAGCGGCAGATTTTCATTCAACATTGCGGGCGGCAGGTGCGAACACTGCCAGGGCGACGGGATAATACAGATTGAAATGCACTTCCTGCCGGATATCTATGTTCCCTGCGAAGTGTGCGGAGGCAAGAGGTACAACCGTGAAACATTGGAAGTAAAATACAAGGGCAAATCGATTTCCGACGTCCTTGAAATGACGGTTGCCGAAGCCTGTGAATTTTTCAAGCCCATATCGTCAATATACAACAAAATCTCTACGTTAAACGACGTGGGCTTGGGCTATATAAAGCTCGGACAAAGCTCCACAACCTTATCGGGTGGCGAGGCCCAAAGGGTAAAGCTCGCCACGGAATTGTCAAAGAGGAGTACAGGCAAAACATTTTATATCCTTGACGAACCCACAACGGGACTGCACAGCTACGACGTTGACAAACTTATAAAAATCCTTTCACGTTTAAGAGCGGGCGGAAATACGGTGCTGGTCATAGAGCACAATCTCGATGTGATAAAGTGTGCAGACTGGATAATAGACTTGGGGCCCGAAGGCGGGGACAAGGGCGGAACGGTAATCGCAACCGGCTCTCCGGAAGATATAGCGGCCTGCCCGCAGAGCTATACGGGGCAATTCCTGAAGAAAATTTTAAAAATTTAACGTTTGATTGCACAACTAAAAAATACGGTCGTCTTGTGCTTGGCGACCGTATTTTTATATGATTTCAATAGTTTTGAGCCATAAATATAGTACTATGTCACGCATAAACAGTAAAAATCAGTACACTTTTGGCAGGTTTGGGACAAACATTTAAGGACTACACAAATTTTTATGTATTTTCATACTTTGGATTATATCTATAAGGAGTGCCTGTGAATGCCTGAGCCTTTAACGCTTCCCCAGCCTTTTCCAACAACGGATGAAATCAGCGACGACGCTTATAGCTTGCGGCTTATCTCTCCCGCATACGCCTCGTCTACCGGCGAGCTCAACGCTATCTTGCAATATATTTATCATTCCTATTATTTTAAAAATTGCGGGCATAGGGAGGTTGCCCAAAAACTTGTATCTATAGCGGTGGCGGAGATGATTCATTTGAATTTACTCGGCCAAACCATATTATCTCTCGGCGCACCTCCCGTGTACTGCAGGTGCCCCTACAACGGCTTTGATTTTTACAGCGCAAAGTATGTGGCCTATTCGCGCTCGCTCAAGTTTATGTTGGAGGATGATATCATAGGCGAAAGGCAGGCGATTTGCCAATATGACCATATGTTAAGCAAACTTAAAAATAAAAAAGTTGCCGAAATTGTTTCACGGATTCGCGCCGACGAGGAGCTTCATCTCGAAACGCTCAAAAGCATTTTGAATGATTTTATGGGTTGACATCGCGCTGAAAAATACAGTATAATTTAACCGATGAAAAAGTACGATGTAATAGTTGTCGGAGGGGGCGCGGCGGGCCTTGCCTGTGCGGTTGCCCTCTCGCAAAGCGGCAACATAAAAGTTTTGGTAATCGAAGCGGGGGCGAGAGCGGGCAAAAAACTTTCGGCAACGGGCAACGGCCAGGGCAATATCGGCAATATGGATATGTCGTCCGAACACTATCGCAGCGGCAACCTCAATATTGTTGCGGACATAGCGGTGCGCGGCAGTGCGGCGGATTCGGTGCGCTCGCGGATTTTCGGCCCGATGCTCTATAAGTGCGACTCTGTCGGCAGAATATATCCGCAGAGTTTGCAGGCGTCATCCCTTACGGATATACTTTTGCGCAGGCTTTCGGACGGCGGCGCGGAACTCTTGCTGTCGGCCAAGGTGACAAACATCAAAAAAGGTTTTATTGTGTACTGCGGAGATAGACAATTTGACACGGATTTTGTGGTGTTGGCTACGGGTGGACGGGCGCAAAAGCAGTATATGACGGACGGATCCTCATATAAACTTGCCCAAGCGTTCGGGCACTCCGTAACTCCGCTCTATCCCGCCATAGTGCAGCTGAAAACGGATACACGATACATAAAAGGCCTAAAGGGGATTCGTGTCAACTGCGCGGCAAGGGCGTATGTGGACGGAATTTTAAAAAAAGAGACGGTTGCCGACATAATTTTTACCGAATACGGCGTTTCGGGCAACGCGGCTTTTTATCTGTCGAGCGCACTTTCGGCGCGCGGCGGCATTCTGGAAATTGATTTTTTGCCCGATTACAGCAAAGAAAGCATTGTAAAAGTATTAAAAGACCGCCTCGGCGGCGGGACAAGCTATCCCGACGTTCTCTGCGGGATAGTGCATAACCAAATTGCGCGCGCCGTGATAGCCCGCGCGGGCGAATGTGACGTGAATAAAATCGCGGCTCTCCTCAAAAATTTTACGCTCGAGGTTATTGGCACTCTCGGCTTTGACTATGCGCAAGTGACGCAGGGCGGCATAAACATGGGGGAGGTTACGCCCAATCTCGAGAGCAGGTTCTGCAAAAATCTCTATTTTGCGGGCGAAATTTTGGATGTGGACGGCGATTGCGGCGGCTATAATCTCCATTGGGCATTTGCAAGCGGGATTGCGGTTGCGGACGATATAATTTCAAAACTGAAAAATAAATATGAAGCGGATAGATAATATAAAACTGCATATCGGTGAAAGCGAGCATGAACTGCTCAAAATTGCTCAAAAAAATTTGAAAAAGCCGATAAAAGCCTTTAAAATTCTGAAAAAGTCCCTTGACGCAAGGGATAAAAATAATATCGTTTGGGTGTATTCGATAGCTTTTTCAGACCAACCCGAAGTTGCAAAACCCGAATTGGAGAGGGTGCGCAGTCCGTTGCGCGTTGCGATAATAGGCAGCGGTCCTGCGGGGCTGATGTGCGCCCTCCGCCTTGCCGAACACGGCATAGCGCCGATAATAATCGAGCGGGGCGGGTGCGTGGAGGACAGGATAAAGTCAACCCAAAAGTTTTTCGACTGCCGCATTTTGGACACGCAATCCAACGTGCAGTTCGGTGAGGGCGGCGCGGGCACTTTTTCAGACGGAAAGCTCAACACCCAAACGCACGACGGGTTTAACCGCGACGTTCTGGAATATTTTGCGCGTTTTGGCGCGCCAGAAGAAATTTTATATCTCAACAAGCCGCACATAGGCAGCGACCGTTTGAAATCGGTTCTGTTAAATATCCGCAAATACATAACGGACAACGGCGGAAAATATCTGTTCGATACCCGGTTTATCGGAATCAACACCGTTGCGGACGGCGCGGGCAAACGCTTGAGATCCATTCTGCTCAAAAATACGAAGACGGGAGAGGAGAGCGAGCTGTTAACGGACGTTGCGGTGTTGGCCATAGGTCATTCCGCGCGCGATACGTTTGAAATGCTTGACCGTTCGGGCATAAAAATGACGCCGCGCGATTTTGCTATAGGCGTAAGAATCGAGCATTTGGCGTCTGAAATCGGCTTGGCGCAGTACGGCAAATTGTACAATAAACTTCCCGCGGCAGACTATAAACTTGTCAGCCATGCCCACGAGCGCACTGTTTTTACCTTTTGCATGTGCCCCGGCGGGGTTGTTATACCTGCCGCAAGCGAGGAGGGCGGAGTAGTGGCGAACGGTATGTCCGACTATGCCCGTAACGGGATAAATTCCAACTCCGCGCTGATGGTGCAGATGAAAAGGGAGGATTTCGGGGAAGGCCTGTTTGCGGGAATGGAATTCCAGCGGAAAATCGAGCGCAGAGCCTTTGAAGCGGGCGGAAGAACCTATGCTGCGCCCGTGCAGTTGTTAGGTGATTTTGCCGCCGACAAAGTATCCGCAAGTTTCGGTGAGGTTTTGCCCACGTATGCGGCGGGGACCGTCTTTGCTCCTCTCAAAGAGGTGCTGCCGCCGATGGCCGTCTGCGCTTTAAAGGCGGCCGTCCCCGACATGGACAGACGATTGAAAGGTTTTGCCAATCCCCATGCGGTGTTAACGGGCGTGGAAACACGTTTTTCCTCTCCCGTAAAAATAGAGCGGGGCGACAATTTGCAGAGCGTTTCTCTTTCGGGGCTTTATCCCTGCGGAGAGGGGGCAGGCTATTCGGGCGGAATAACGAGTTCTGCGGCAGACGGCATAAAAATTGCCGAAAAAATTTTCGAAAATATAAAAAATCATACAATTTTCATTTAAAATTCACATTGATTGGCTATAATCAAACCGAAATAAACGGAATACACACAACTTTTTTTCATATTCTCTCTGAGACGGCGACGCAACCTCAACCATTGCGTCGCCGTCTTAATTGTTATACGGCCCTGAAAACGTTAAGCGCCCGCAGCATTTTGCCGCGGGCGCCGTGTGTTTTTATGATTTTTAATAGACGCTTAAAGCTGCACAACCTATCGCGCATGCTGCTATCACATATATGACCGAAAACGCCAACGAAACGGAACTTATTATAATGCCCGCAAGCGCTAAACCGTCACCGCCAAGATTTTCTTCGCGGCATTTTTTACGTGCGATTATGCTGCAAATCAGTCCCGCGATAGAGACTAAAAACGAAAGAACGAAGCCCACTATCGCCATGGTGCAGGTTTGCTTTGGTTCGTCTTGATTAAATTTAGCTATTTGCACTCCGCAATTCGGGCATATAACGGCGTTGTCGTCTATCTCTTTTCCGCAATTTTTACAAAACATTTGTCTTCTCCTTTGTAGTGATGTCTACATTATATTCCCAGTATAATGGGAAGTCAAGTATTTTTCCCAGTTTTGTGGGAAAATAATTTTATGAATAATTTTGGAGAAAGGTTGCGTTTTTTGCGCCTTGAAAAGGGAATAGGCCAAATCCAGCTTGCAAAGGAGCTTGATGTCGGCAAATCTGTAATCAGTCTGTGGGAACTCGGCAAGTGCGAGCCTACGCTTTCAAAGCTCATCGCCATGGCCAAATATTTTGACGTTACGATAGATTATTTGGCAGGGCTCGAGGATTGACGTAAAAGGACGCCTGCAGCGGCAGACGTCCTTCAATTTTGCAGATTGCAATTTATTCGTTTTTGACTCTATAAAGTAACTAATGCATAAATAATCACTCCCAACAAAACCGCCAAAACGACCATGCGGGAAATGATATACGGCAAAATGATTTTTTTGGCCTCCAATCTCCTGTACTTGGGGCGGGAGAGGAGGGCGCACACAACGTAGCCTACCGAGCCGATGCAGCTGCCTATCGTAAAGTATTTATTAGCGGCAAAATATGCGGCAAAGGTAAAGCCCACCGAAAGCGCTAAAAATATTATCGCTGTAATGTAAAACCTCTGCGCCCGCTTTTTGTCTGCCAACCTTTTGCTCTCTATGTCGTCGTCTGAAATCAAACTGTCTAAACTCACTCCAAACAACTTGGCAATTTCCTGCAAAGTGTCGATGGAAGGCAAACCTCTGTCCGTTTCCCACTTGGAGACGGCGGTGCGCGTCACAAATAATTTTTCAGCAAGCTGTTCCTGCGTCAGGTTGTTATCGTTCCTTAATTTTTTTATTTTTTCTCCGAAAGTCATATTCGTATCCTCCGTACAAAAACTATTATAATCCGGCGCTTCAAAAAAGCAAGACACTGTCTTTCACACCGGCGGATTCTACTTTGGGTAGACAAAATTGCATAAAAAACCCACATTTGAAATGTGGATATTGCTGACTATTGCCATAAAGAAAAATAGCCGGAGCGTTCTTCCGCTCGGCGTTCATACTTTGGTTTTTACATTAGCCGGTTTATTTTGTGGCGCGCGCGCAAGCACCCGCCACAGTGCGATTTTGATTGTTGACCCGTTTTGATTTGATTTATTTGCAGTTCTATGCTATAATCATATTATGATAAACATGAATCTGAGGGAGGAAAAATAAAATGAAATGCAATCATTGCAATGAAGAAATGAAAATGAATTATGAGTTAAAAATTCACGGTGCATCATTATTAGCTTATATTTCGTTAAAAAAGGAAAAAGAGGAGAAAAAAATCAAAGCGGCTATTTGTCCTAAGTGCGGCAAGATCGAGTTCTACACTGAATAATAAATTTCAATTTAGTAAAAGCGAGGGCGGTTTGTCCTCGTTTTTACATAAAAATAACGCAAGCCGAATTTGGTTCAACTTACGTTATAAGTGGTGCGGACGAAGGGACTTGAACCCCCATGGTCTCCCACAGGAACCTGAAACCTGCGCGTCTGCCAATTTCGCCACGTCCGCAAATATAGACTAATTTTAATAAATTTATATATATTTGTCAAGCGATAATGGGGGCGGTAGAGCTAAATTTTGCGATTGCTTTGCAAACCGTTCATATTTTTGCAAAAAATAAAAGATACTTAAAGCGGGCGACTACAATTTTCGGGCTTGAAATTTTTTTTAAATTCTTGCAATTATGTATATATATTGATATAATAATTACAATTATGATTGATATGTACTATTTTGTTTCGGTTGAATTTGTCGATGATCCCAACGTTGTAGGGTTAACCTATTGGTATCTTTGCGATTATGAAGAAGTACAGGTTGGCGACATTGTCACCGCGCCGTTAGGCAGGCATAATAATTTGCAGGACGGCGTTGTCCGCAAAACTGCCTATGCCACCGAATTCGATTCTCCGTTTCCGTTTTATCTGATAAAACGCATAAAAAGTTATAAAAAGGTTGTAAACGATGTATAAGATAGTAAATAAAAGGGAGCTGAATCCCACCGTAACCATGATGGATATTTATGCACCGCTTGTGGCAAAAAAGGCGCAGGCGGGCCAATTTATTATATTGCGCGCAGATGACGACGGGGAGAGGATTCCTTTGACCATTGCGGGCTATGACCGCGACGGCGGGACTGTTAAAATCATCTTCCAGATAGTCGGCGGCGCCACGATGCGCCTCAACAGAAAATCGGCGGGGGAATATATTTCCGATTTTGTGGGGCCTTTGGGCTGTGCCACAAAAACAGACGGGCTAAAAAAAGTGTGCATAATAGGCGGCGGCGTGGGCTGCGCAATCGCGTTGCCTGTAGCCCAAAAGCTATATGGGCAGGGCGCGTTGGTTCATTCCATAATAGGTTTCAGAAATAAAGAATTGCTGATTTTAGAGGATGAGTTTAAGGCGTGCTCGGATAAACTTACCGTAATGACCGACGACGGCAGCTACGGCAGGCAGGGCGTTGTTACCGTGCCGCTTAAAGAGGCCCTCGAGAGCGGGGAAAGGTATGACGAAGTAATAACCATAGGTCCGCTCATAATGATGAAGTTCGTTGTCGAGGTCACAAGGCAGTACAATATCCCCACAACCGTGTCCATGAATCCCCTGATGATAGACGGGACGGGCATGTGCGGAGGTTGCCGCCTCACCGTCGGGGGCAAAACAAAGTTTGCCTGCGTCGACGGCCCCGACTTCAACGGTTTTGAGGTTGACTTCGACGAGGCGATAGCGCGCTCCTCGATGTATGCCGATTTTGAAAAGAGGCAGAGAGACCTATGTTGCAATCTCTTTAAAAAGGAGGTAAACTGATGGCCATACAGCCCAAAAAACACGATATGCCCGTACAGCCCCCGCAGGAACGCGCGCATAATTTCAACGAAGTGGCCCTCGGCTATGCGGAAGAAATTGCCGTTTCGGAGGCGCAACGCTGTCTGAACTGTAAAAACAGACCTTGCGTTTCGGGGTGCCCCGTCAATATTGCAATCCCCGATTTCATTACCAAAATCAAAGAAAGGGACTATGAGGGAGCATATCGGACGATTTCAAAGAGTTCCTCGTTGCCCGCAGTGTGCGGCAGGGTTTGCCCGCAGGAAACGCAGTGCGAAAGCAAGTGTACTCTCGGTATAAAATTTGAGCCTGTAGGCATAGGCCGCCTCGAGCGGTTTGCCGCCGATTATCATAACGCAAATTGCGCGGGAGAAATTGAATTGCCCGCACCCAACGGCCATAAAGTTGCGGTGGTGGGGTCGGGACCGTCGGGCTTGACGTGCGCGGGCGATCTTGCCAAAAAGGGATATAAGGTGACGGTATTTGAAGCGTTGCACGTTGCGGGCGGCGTGCTCGTATATGGTATTCCCGAATTCCGTCTGCCCAAAGAAATTGTTAAAAAAGAGGTTGAAACGCTTAAAAAATACGGCGTAGACATACAGACTAACGTTGTTATAGGAAAAACGTTGACGGTCGACGAGCTGTTCGAGGACGGTTACGAAGCCGTGTTTATCGGCAGCGGGGCGGGATTGCCTAAGTTTATGGGCATACCGGGCGAATCGCTCAAAGGCGTGTATTCGGCCAACGAATTTTTAACGCGCTCAAACCTTATGAAAGCCTATACAAAGGACGCGCAAACCCCTATAATGCGCGCAAAAAAGGTGGCCGTGGTTGGCGGAGGAAACGTTGCCATGGACGCCGCGCGGACCGCTCTCAGGCTGGGCGCCGAGGTGCACATAATTTACCGCCGTTCCATGGAGGAGCTCCCCGCAAGAAAAGAGGAAGTTGAACACGCCGCAGAAGAGGGAATACAGTTCGATCTGTTGCGCAATCCCGTTGAAATAATAGGATACAATAATCCCGATGACCGCCGCGACCCCAAAAACGGGTTTGTGACGGGAATAAAAGTTGTTAAGTGCGAGTTGGGCGAGCCCGACGCGAAGGGCCGCCGCAGGCCCGTTGAAATTCCCGGCAGCGAATATGTAATAGATACGGACTGCGTGATTATGGCCATAGGTACGGGGCCCAATCCACTGATCAAAAACACTACGTCGGGGCTTGAAGTAAACAGCCACGGAGGCATCATAGTGGAGGAGAGCACGGGCAAAACTTCCAAGGACGGAGTGTATGCCGGCGGAGACGCCGTAACGGGCGCGGCCACGGTGATTTTGGCTATGGGCGCGGGGAAAACTGCGGCAAAGGCGATCGACGAATATTTGTGCGGCGGGAATAAAAATTTATAATTTAAAGAAAATAACGGATATGGAAACGACTATACAGCAAATCTTTGACGAAGTAAAGGAGATAGGGGTCTATAATAACGGCTCTGCGGTGCGGCTCCTGCCCGCGCAAATGGGCTTTAAGTTGGTTATAAGCGGTTTTAAAAACATTCTTTGCGGCGCAAGAGAAATGCCCGCTTTCGGCGTCAGCCTCGACAAGGATACTCGCGAGGCGATGAACAGAGGGGTGTGGGTCGAATTTGACTTCGGGCAAAAGTTATACTATAGCGAAATGCCGTTTGAAAAGTTGTTGGTGTGGGTCGTGCCCGAGTATTCCGGATTCAATATTGTCCGCTATAATTCGGAAAACGGCTATGCGGGAAGATGTTATTACTTTGACATAAACGGCAACATGGGCGCATTTTACAACGTGCTTACAAGCATATAACTTTTTCGGCGCACTATAAAAGCGGGCTTTGCGGCCCGCTTTTTGCAATTTATTTAGGTTTTATACGTTTTCGTGCGCCTTTTTATAGGCGGCGATGGCTTTCGACAGCTGGTCTGGGCAGGATGTGCCGTTGCGGCATTTGATGCCCGAAAGCAGCTTTTCAACCTCGTCCAGATCCCTGCCTTCAACAAGTTTTGCAACGCCCTGAAGATTGCCGCTGCACCCGCTTATAAATTTAACGTTGTAAAGTTTATTATCTTTTACATCAAAAATTATTTGCCGCGAACACGTTCCCGATGTCGTGTATGTAAACACTGTTTACCTCCTAATCACACAAATTTTCATATATGGCCGAATACAGATCCGCAGCCTTTTCCTCCCATTTTTTATAGATGGTTTTGGCTGTTTTTTTGTCGGGCACAACGAACTTCAAATCCAAAAGGGGCTGGACGGGCGCCAAAATTTTTAAGGCAACGGTGTAGGTGCCGTCCATGTTTTGGTAATAGTCGCTGTGACATTCCTGCCTGTTTCTGTAGCGCGCGCTGTTCTTTTTAACGAATATCGAAATTTCCTCGCGCACGCTCTTGGGAATATTTATGTAAAAGTTGGCAAGCGTTTCCCGTCCGTCAGGCGTAATGGTGTACAGAGTATCTTCGCCTTCATTTACGGCATAGATAAAATTGTCGTCGATAAGTTTATGGATAACGTTGACGCAGTCCATATATCCCATCCAGGAATTGGAGGAGGAGCACATGTCGACGATTGTCCGCTCGGAGAGCGCGCTCTCCATCTTATCGAAGACGAACAGAATTATTAATTTGTTTACAGATGTTTCGCCTGTATTCAACATAAAACTTTAAAATACTACCGAATAAATAAAGGTGAAATCATTATACCATAATATTTTTGTGAAAATCAAGATATTTTATTTTAAAAATAATTCAAATTTAATTAATTGTGTGATATAATAAAAAAAAATTATAAGTACGGGGAATTTTATGGGTACAAAAGAGCAGGTTTTATCATTTTTTGAAAAGTGCGGGGAACTCGAAAACTGCAAATTTATAATGGCGACGGCCAAAATCAAAGATTTGCTCAAATGTATTGTAAACTGTCCGGATTTGTACCGTTTATTTGAGGAAGTTACCCAAAATTTCAATTATCTTGCAGCGCGTGCGCAGTGCCTTGTAACCGAAACGGACGGAATATACAAGCGCAGCTATTGCGTTCTTCCGCAACCTACCGATAAAAAACTTGCCTTTTGTTTTTGCCTTTTGGTGGAATTTGACAGGGAAGCAATAGATTTTAACGAGTTTTTAAGGATTTACTTCCCCGAGGACGGCAGCTACTTTGCAAGTTATCACGCTTTCTGCGACACCGTCATCCGCGGCATGCAGGACGCGATAGCCGAGGTGTTTGCCGAAGAACTCCGTCAGCCCGTAGCTTTGGCGGAGGACGGTATCACGGTAAATTCCGCAAAGGCGGGCATGATATCGGCCCTCGATTTAGCTATTTCCGAAGAAAAGCAGTATATTTCCACAAATCCCGATATCCCCGCCGAAGAAAGGGACGGCGCGTTTGCAATGCTGACGCAGCTTTTCGAGGCGGTAAAGCAGGAAAATGTGCCGCTCATCAACGCCTTGATCTGCGGATACAACTACTTTGCCATGTACAACAGGTGCGTGAGCGGCGGCATGGCCGACCTAATTAACCAAATAACTTTGTATGAGCAGCTTTTATGAGTTTTAATGAAGAAAAGACAGGCGGACGTACTGTCTATAAAGGCAAAATTCTCAGGTTGGACGTTGACGAAGTGCGTCTGTCCGACGGGCACGTTGCCGGCAGGGAAATTATACGGCATGCAGGCGGCGCGGCTGTCCTGTATGTAAAAGACGGCAAAGTTTTGCTCGTAAAGCAATTCCGCTATGCGTACGGCAAAGAGATATACGAAATCCCTGCGGGAATGATAAACGCGGGGGAGACTCCCGTTGAGGCTGCGGCGCGGGAACTGCGCGAAGAAACGGGATATCTGGGCGAGTTGTCGCCGCTCGGATATATTTATCCCTCGCCGGGATATACCGATGAAGTGATTTACCTGTTTTCGGTAAAGAGCGCGGTGCAAACCGTGCAGGACCTTGACGACGGCGAGTTTTTAAGCGCGGCGTTTATCCCTCTCAAAGAGGTGGAGGCTATGATTTCCCGCGGCGAAATTGCCGACGCAAAAACGGTGACGGCAGTATTAAAATATCTTTTGGAAAACAAATAATCGGGGAGCCGCAGGGCTCCCCGATTATTTGTTGAAAGGTATATCAGCCGTTGCATCCGCAACCGCAGCTGTTGTTGCTTCCGTAGAGCAAATTTGCAAGCGTGCCGTTTCTCCACATGCTGTAAACGAGCGCTATAAGTATGGGCGTACAGCTCCCCGCGAGAACGCTTTCAATTCCGTTGCCGCTGCAACTTGCCGCAAGAAGCAAAAGTATTAAAATCCAAAGGCATCCGTTGTTGCCGCAAAACTGCGAAAAAATGTTCATAATTCCTCCTTTGATAAAGCTGCACGGCGTATGTAATATTAAAAGAGTGCGTGCAGTATAGTTTATATTAAATAATATTTATTTTTCCGCTAAAATGTTACACGCCGTTCAATCGCTTGCCAAATTTTTTTGCAAATGATATAATTATCCTTGTTTTTGGGTACTTTCGGCTGATATTTTAATAAATCAGACCGTATATAAGTATAATTTTTTATTGCTGCGGGTATCATATTTGAACCCGACGGAGGTTTTTATGAAAAAGGACAAGGCGCATTTTATAGCGTTTGTCGGCGTTATGGCTGCACTGATTTTTGTGCTGTTTATTCTGGAAAGCACGCTTTTGGCCGGCGTGGGAGTCACGGCTTGCATTTTGTCCCTTCCCGTGTCGATTGCTTTGAGTATCTACGACGATTGGCACAAAAGTTTTCTCGGCGGGACTTTGCTCGGGTTTGCAAGTTGTCTGTTTTGTTTGATTTTGCCGTCTTTTGTGTTTTACGCCAATCCGTTAATCAGCGTTTTGCCCCGCATGTTTATAGGAATAACCGCATATTGGACCTATTTCGGACTTTCGCGGTTATTTGGAAAATGTAAAAACAAGTTTGTAAACGAAAAATTGCCGGCAGCGGTTGCAGGAGTAGTAGGGTCTGTAACCAATACCGTCTTATATATTTCTGCCGTTAATATCTGGTCCGGGAACGCTTTGGGTATTTTCAGTCAACTTTTTGAAATTGCAATAGCTATCTATTTCCCCATCGAGTTGGCGGCTTGCTTTATTCTTGTACCTGTATATGTTACCGTTTTAAAAAAGGTAAACAAAAAAATCGCGCCGTCCAAAACCGGCGCCGGGGTAGCACAAAAGAATTTTATGGCAGAAGCCTCGGTATGTTCAACGTTTAATGGGGGTTCGAAAGGAGCAAAATGATTCTCTGTCTCGATGTGGGAAATACCAATATCAAATATGCCGTGTTTGACGGTCAAACGCTGAAACTCAGCTTTCGCATAGCAACCGAACATAAGCGTACGTCGGACGAATACGGCGGCCAGCTCATATCCATTTTGGGCAATAACGGCATAGATCCCTCCCAAATTTCGGGCGGTATAATTTCTTCGGTCGTGCCCCCGCTCGATTACACGTTAGACAGGATGTGCCAAACGTATTTAAAATTCAAGCCGCTTATGCTCGGCCCCGGCATAAAAACAGGCCTCAACTTAAAGGTGGACGACGCCAAAGAAGTCGGGGCGGACAGGGTTGTAAACAACGTCGCCGCCGTAAGAAAATACGGCTATCCGTTGATAATAATTGACTTCGGCACGGCGACCACTTTCAACGTGATAGACGACAAGTCGCAATTTATAGGCGGAGTGATCGCCCCCGGAATAAAGGGTTCGTTGGACAGCCTTGTAAACGGAACGGCCAAACTGCCGAGAGTGGAGATAGAGCGCCCCGAAAAAGTAATAGGCAAAAACACGGTTACAAATATGCAGGCGGGCATATTTTACGGGTTTGCGGGGCTTGTTGAATATATAGTCAAAAAAATCAAGCGGGAAATGAAGTGCGCGGACGTTAAAGTTGTGGCAACGGGCGGTTTTTCCGAGATTATAGCAAAGGAAATTTCCTGTATAGACGAGGTCGATAAATTGCTTACCCTTAACGGTTTAAATTACCTTTACAACTTAAATTGTACGGAGGCGAAACAATGAAAAAGATAGGCATAGCTATTTTGGGACTCGGAGTCGTGGGCGGCGGCACCTATAAAATACTTACCGAACACAGGCAAAAATATATCGGCGACCACGGCATAGACATCATTGTCGAAAGCGTGCTCGAAGTCCAAAGGGAGCGTGCCCTGGCCCTCGGCGTAGAGGAGGGCAGAATCGCCTCCAACATTTCGGAAATTTGCTCCAATCCCGAAGTGGATATAGTTATAGAGACGATAGGCGGGGTTGAACCCGCAAAATCCTACGTGCTTGCCGCGCTCAATGCGGGGAAATCCGTTGTCACCTCCAATAAGGAACTCTACTGCAAATACGGTCACGAACTCGAAAAAGCCGCAAAACACAACCACGCGGGGCTATTTTACGAGGCAACGTGCGTTGGCGGCGTGCCTATAATCCGCTCCCTGCTCGACAATTTGCAGGGCAACAAAATCACTTCGCTGATAGGAATAATAAACGGAACTACGAACTATATTCTTACAAAAATGTCCGACGGCGGCAAATCATACGGCGAAGTGCTCAAGGAGGCGCAATCGCTCGGATACGCCGAAGCCGATCCCACGGCGGACGTGGAGGGCTATGACGCCGCCTATAAACTTTCCATTCTCTCGAGCATCTGCTTTAATAAAAAAATTCCGTATACCAACATATACCGCGAGGGGATAACAAATATCGCCGCGGTAGACATTGCCTACGGGAAAAAACTCGGCTACGTTATAAAATTGCTTGCCATCGGCAAGGAGTCCAAAAAAGGGGTGGAGGTGCGCGTCCATCCCGCGTTTGTGCGCGCAAGCCATCCGTTGGCAAGCGTAAACGACAGCTATAATGCGGTTTACATCACGGGCGACAGCGTTGGGGACGTCATGTTCTACGGCAGGGGCGCGGGCGCCTTGCCCACGGGCAGCGCGATTGTCGGCGACGTCATTTATTGCGCAACCCACACCCAGCACAGGTATTCAACCTTCAACAACACCGCTACGGCTTCGCCCGACACAAAGTTTGTCACCAATTTCGAAAGCGCGTACTATCTCAGATTTCTTGCCGCGGACAAGGCGGGCGAACTTTCAAAAATCACGTCGGTGCTCGGCAAATACGGCATAAGCGTCGCCAAGGTTGTACAGGACAACGAGGACGGCGGCAAGGAGGACGTAAACCTCATTTTAGTGACGCACCCCACGCGCGAATCCAACGTCAAAAAAGCGGTGGCGTCCATCAACAAAGACCTTGCCGACACAAACGTGGAAGCGGTTATAAGAGTAATATAAAAACAAGGTCTCCGAAAAACCCGGAGACCTTTTTTATGCCCTTAAAAATCTATTTCCGTAACGCCGTCCTCTATAAGATAGCACATTTCCTCGTGCGTCTGGACGCCTTTTTGTATTTTTTGCGGATCGAGTTTTATGTATTTTATGATCCCGTTGGCAAGCAGCTGACCGTTGCGGTCGAGGATGCGTGCGTCGGCAGTCAAAAAATTACCCGTGTCTTTAATAATCTTGCCTTGCCCCAAAAGTTCAACGCCGTAAGGTACGGGCTTGCGGTATTTCGTTTCAAGCGACATCGTAACGCCGAAAGTCTTTTCATCCAGCTCCAGCGCCCAAAGCGCACGCAATCCCATTTCGTCGAGCATGGCGGTAATCAACCCGCCGTGTACCCTCCCGGGATAGCTCTGGTGCTGTTCGCGATAGGAGAAAAGGGTGATGACGCTGCCGTCTTCCATGGAATAGAAAGGCGCCTTGACGCCGTATTCGTTGTCAAGTCCGCACATAATACACATTTTGCTGTTTCTTTGCTTTTTTAAAACTTTCATAGTTTGCATTTTATCACATAAAAATTTTGCTGTCAACAAAAATTTATTTTTAATTATGACAATATCAGTCATATTAATGCCCTATAATATATTAAAAAGAGGCAAAGATATGGCTAACAAAAGAATTTCCTGGTTTGATAGAAGGATGCAGCAATTTACGGAAATATCTTTTTCCGCGCAAAAATTTTTATGTCCGGTAAACATTGTGATAAAGGCGGAGGGGCAGCAGGTGGAGTATTATAAAAAATACATCACGGGCGAATTAAAACTTTACGGCTACGGCAAAAAGAGCGATTTTTTGGCTGCGTTCAGCGGGCTGAATATAGGTAAGTGGAAAAAGAGGTATGAGATAAGGGATTATTGCTTCGGCGGACGTTGCTGGGAGCTTTCCATAAAATTTGCCGACGGAAAACAGCTGAGGTATCGGGGCGAAAACTCATATCCCGAAAATTTTAGCGATCTCGGCAAACTGTTGCGCGCAAACTATGCAACTTAGGGCGGCGACCAAAAATTAAGATAAAATTATTAAGGAATAATCAAAAACACTTGATTTTTTCCGATAAATTTTATATCATTAAGTAGCCGGGCTGAAAAAATGCTGGGCAACGATGCAGAGATGGCTGAGTGGCTTAAGGCGCACGATTGGAAATCGTGTGGCGGCTGATACCCGTCCGGAGGTTCAAATCCTCTTCTCTGCGCCAAGTGGGACGTAAGTTGAACGACTTACGTCCTTTTTTTCTATGCAAAAGGCGAGGACAAACGCCCTCGCCTTTTTATACTTTTTCAAATTTAAATTTATAAATCAATCAATATCCATATTGAATCTGCATGGCATAAAAGAATAGAGCAAGAAAGAATACAACCGAAACTACAAAGACGATATGGCTTGCTATCCGTATTTTTCGATTGTCTTTGACAAAGCAGGTGACCGCCGAGGTTACGACAGACGCCGCCATTACCGTAAGAGCAATATATATGAGAAATTGCGAATTTTCTCTGAAAAGTTTATCGTAAATACTGTAATA
>CANRKK010000034.1 GCA_947631195.1 uncultured Clostridia bacterium | reverse complement strand
ACAGCACAGTGCGCTGTTTTGCTGCGCGAGATGAGTGAGCGCATACGTCCCGCGCGAACGGTGTCGTACCGAAGGCGACAGCCTTACCGAACACGGCGTTGTCCTTACGCCGTGTGAGAACTCTCGGGCTCCGCCCTCTGCCGTTTCCCCTTTGGGGAACCCTCGGCAGGGCAGCGGCGGCGGAGCCGCCTCGCGCGGAATGACAAACCTTAAATTGCGTTGCAATTATTTTAAAACGTCGCTGCGCGACAGATTCTTCGTCGGGCTGTGCCCTCCTCAGAATGACAGAGAGGGATGGGTCGCTTCGTTCGCGCGGAATGATAGAGAGGGGCGCCCCGCTCGCGCGGCATGACAGAGAAGGGGCGAGGGCGGGCGATATAAAAAAATTGCCGTTATAAAAAAACGGCAACGCAAATCAATAATCTTCCTTTAAGCCGAGGAAATAATCGGCCGAAACGTTAAATGCCTCCGACATTCTTTTGAGATAATCGTAGCCCGGCTTGGCCTTTCCCTTTAACCATTCGCTCACCTGCCCCGGCTTTGCGCCTATTTCTTTGGCAAAAGCCGTTTGGGTCAGATTGTTTTCACTTAAAAATTCGCGTAAAATTTTTTTGAAATCAGCTTCCACACTCCACATTATATAGAATTTTCTATAACAGACTTGACTTTTAGAATATTCTGTAAGCGATGCAGTGAATATGCACACAGCTTAATGTTGATAAAATTATTGTAAATTTGCGATAGACGTTCCTCTATTATTTACAATATTGGGGGGGGGTGGGCGGGACAAAATATAAAAAGAAAAAGCAGCGTGTCGCTGCAGCCGAGTATTTTAATTACCATACCGCTTAACTTACATTATCGCTTATCAAACGGGAATTGACAATCCCCTCAGGCCGCTTCGCAGCCAGCTCCCCCTACTACGGGGAGCCACGGTGGGGGCGTTTCATCGAACCCCGAGCAGCCACGGGGGGACGAGCGCAGATTTCTCAAAACAGCACAGTGCGCTGTTTTGCTGCGCGAGATGAGTGAGCGCATACGTCCCGCGCGAACGGTGTCGTACCGAAGGCGACAGCCTTACCGAACACGGCGTTGTCCTTACGCCGTGTGAGAACGTCGGGCAAAACCCTCGCGCGAAATGACAAGCCTTAACTTGCGTTGCAATTATTTTAAAACGTCGCTACGCGACAGATTCTTCGTCGGGCTGCGCCCTCCTCTCGCCAAAGGCGAGGGCGTCAGGCAAAGCCCTCGCGCAGAATGACAGAGAAGAGGCGCCTCGCTCACGCGGAATGACAGAGAAGGGGCGCTTCGCTCGCACGGAATGACAAAAAGGTGGTTGCTCCCACCTGCCCTTTCAGGGCACCCTCCCCCGTTATCACGGAAGAGGGCAAGGTTTGGGGTTGTGTACATAATTTTAGCGGCGGGCGCGACAATTCGCGCCCGCGCGCAGCTTATAATCCGCTTGGCGGGAGCAACCGAATGTATTCTTCGAGGGCCTTGAAATGGTTGTCAGTCTTAAACACATAAAATTCGCGCAACAGGCGGAGGGCGCGCTTTACGCCGTCGGGGGTTATAAAATCCTCCTCGCAGGGCAGGCCGAACACCTTGCGCAGCACGTTGTATGTAACTCGGCTGGCGCCCGGGCCGTCGCAGCAGTCCGCGCAGGTGAACGCTCCGAGCGACATATCGAAGCGCAGGGCCGTTTGTCCTACGAGATTTTTGCCGCAGTGGGGGCACGCTCCCGCCGAGATTGCATAGCCCGACTGCGCGAGGGCGAACGTTAAAAAATTGACGAGCGCCAGACTTTCGTCCCCCGTGCACATGGCCGAATATGCGTCCACCAGACCGTAGAACAGGCGGCGGCTTTCGTCCCCCTCGAAGGCGAGGGCGAGGGCGGCTTCGGCGGCGGCGGAAGCGGCGTAGAATTTGTTTATGTCGGTGCGCAGGTCATAGAAACTCTCTATTTCCGTGCAGCCCTTGACGGTATATTTTTGCCCCCTTCCCACGAGGACGTATTCGGCAAAACAAAAAGGCTGGGCGGCAAATTTGAGCTTTGCACCCGCCTTTTTTACGCCCTTTATCCCCGCGGACAGTTTGCCCTGTTCCACGGTTAAAAGAGTGAGGATTTTGTCGTTTTCGCCATAGTCCGCGGCCCTGAGCATCAGAGCGTTAACTTTTATTTCCATTGTTTGCCTTTTTGGCGAAAAACTCAACATATATTGACAATTCAGTTTTCGCCGTTGAGTTTTTTGTAGAGCATGTAGTAGCTTACGCTGCCCGTCTTTTCAAACATTTTCCACGCGAGCTCGGCCGCGTCCCTGTCCTTTTTCATGCGCACCCCCTTAAAGGCAGTATGCGCAGGAATTTGCGTTTTATTAAGCCCCGTTCGCGCCCGCTTTACTTTAAATTATAACCAAATCTTTAATAAGTCCCGTTTTGTTGCGCCAATCCTCTTCGACGCGGACGTAGGTGGTTAAAAACACTTTGGCGTCCAAAAATTTTTCCATGCCCTCACGTGCGAAGGAGGAAACTTCCTTTATGGCCCTGCCCCCCTTGCCTATCAAAATGGCCTTGTGGTTGGGTTTTTCGCAGACTATGTCGAGATTTATGTCGTAAACTCCGTTTTCCTGCCGCTCGAATTTGTTTACTACTATGGCTATGCCGTGGGGGACTTCGTCGTCGAACTTCAAAAGTATCTTTTCGCGCATGATCTCGGCGATCATAAACTTTTCGCTCTTGTCCGAAACAATGTCGTCCGCAATCACCTTGTCGCCCTCGGGCATGGCCTCCGCAAGAAATTTTTTTAGTTTTTTGAGGTTGGTGCCCTTGCGCGCAGAAACGGGGAAAACGTCGGCGCGTATGCCGTTTTCATACAGTTCCTTGACGTCGGCGGCTATCCGTTCCTTGGGCATAATGTCTATCTTGGTATAGGCTATCGCCGCGGGGATTTTGCCGTTTGCGTACTTCTTGATGAGCGCGATATCCGCGTCGGACAGCCCGCCGTGGCCGTCGTGGACGTACAATATAAAATCCACGTCCTTGGAGGCGTCGTCGGCGGTCTTCATCATTATGTCGGTGAGCTTGTTCGAGCTTTTGTACAGCCCCGGCGTGTCCACAAACACAAGCTGGCAGCCGTCCTCCGTCAAAACGCCCATTATTGCGTTGCGCGTGGTCTGCGGCTTGGGGGAAACTATGGAAACCTTTTCGCCCACGAGCACGTTCACGAGGGTGGATTTGCCCGCGTTTGCCCTGCCTATAACGGCGATTATTCCGCTTCTCATTGCTCCTCCCTCTGTAAATTCAGCTTTTTCAAAACGCGCTCCTCGCGCTCGCGCATCTCCGCCCTGTCGTCCTCTCCGATATGGTCGTAGCCCAAAAGATGCAAAAGTCCGTGCGTGACGAGATAGTTCAGTTCCCGCGCGTAGGAGTGCCCGTATTCTTCGGCCTGCTCCCTTGCGCGCTTTTCGCACACGGCTATGCTGCCCATGAACAGGTTGCCGTTTTCGTCCCGTTCGGCGGGGTGTTTTTTTAATTTTAAGGGCTTGCCCTTTATGCCGTCCAGCGAGGGAAAACTCAACACGTCCGTAACTTTATCGATATTTCTCGTCTCCGCGTTGAGGCGGCGTATGTAGTCCTCGTCCACAATTATAACTTCGGCCGAAAGGTTGCAGTCGGCGGTATATTCGCCCTCGAAAGCGGCGGCCAAAGCCGAAAAATCTTGTTCGCAGTCTATTATAAGCACTATGTTTCCTCCGCGGGACTATCTCTTTTTGTTGGACACGGTCAGCTTGGGGTACTGCACGCGGGAGTGATATACGCCCGTGAGCTGCGCCACTATAGTCATGGTTATTATCGAAAGTTCGCGCATGGTTATGTCGCAGTCGGCAAACTGGTCGAGGTTCATTCTCTCCTCTATAAGGCTCTTTACAAGCGCCTCAACCTTTTCGGGGGAGCGGTCCTTTAAGGAGCGCGTGGCCGCCTCCGACGCGTCCGCAACCATAATTATCGCCGCAATTTTCGTGGTGGGCGTGGGGCCGGTGTAGGAATAGCTGCCCATTCTGAGTTCGCCGTCGCTCATCTTGAGCGCCTTTGCGTAGAAGTATTTTATGGGCAGGGTGCCGTGGTGCTCCACCGCCACGTCCGCCAAAAAGTCGGGCAGGTGGTTCTTTTTTATAAGTTTTGCGCCGTCGCGCGTGTGGGAACGGATTATGTCCACCGAAAGTTCGGGGGTGAGCTGCTGGTGTATGTTTACGTCGCCCTGGTTTTCGGAGAACATCTCGGGATTTTTGAGCTTGCCCACGTCGTGATAGTATCCCGCCGCCCTTGCGAGTTCGGGGTCCTCTCCTATGGCCGCCGCGCAGGCTTCGGCAAGCTGCGCAACCACCACCGAGTGGTTGTAGGTGCCGAGGGCGTTGTTTTTAAGCATCTTGATTATCTTTGCGTTTTCGCTTGTGAGTTCGCGCATGCGGAAGGGTGTGAGATGCTTGAACACCACCTCGAACACGGGCAAAAGGAAAAAGAACAGCAACACCGAAAAGATGCAGTCGAGCACGCTGTACAAAAGGAAGTCCGTAAGGATATACTTGAGGGTGATGTTCTGCGTATTGGGAAGAAGTATCGCCGCGTTTATGACCAATACGGGCAAGAGCAGCACGAAGGCCGACATAACGCTGCCGACGCGCGTCTTTATGCTTTTGAACAGGAAAATGGCGACTATGCCCGAACAGAAGATGGACAAAAAGCCCGCATAGCTGACATATACCAGATCGGTGAGCAAATAATTGGAATATCTGTCCACAACCAGCATGGCTATGGCGTAGATGGTGTTCAAAAAGATTGCGTCGCGGCGGTTGAAAAGCATTATGAGCATCATGGCTACAAAGCTGCTGGGGCGCGCGACGGGGTGCACGTAGGTCCCCACCGCCGCCGAAATTACCGCCGTTATGCTGAACAGAATAAATATCTCGAGTATGCGCGTGCACTTGGCGAGCACCTGCTTGTTTTCAAACCAAAAATAGGTGAAAGTTATCGCCGACAAGACGAAGATGGTGACCGCCACCGTGGCGATGTTGTCCACGTTGTTCATAACGTAGACTATGATATGCGAGGGCTGTGTGATGAGCAGCGTGGCGAAAAGCACGGTGCCGAACAGCAACATGCCCAGTAAAAAGCACAGTATGCTGCAACAAAGTTCCTTATTGGTCAATTGGCTCTTCAAGTTTGTTCCTCCTGTTGCCGTCCGCCTCGTACGCCCTGACTATTCGCATGACCAGCGGGTTGCGGACAACGTCTTTATCGCTTAAACGTATTACCGAAATATCCTCGACGTCCTTCAACACTTCGGCCGCGTGCTCCAAACCGCTCTTTTTGCCGTCGGGCAGGTCAATCTGGGTGACGTCGCCCGTTATGACCATCTTGCTGCCGTCGCCCAAACGGGTCAAAAACATCTTCATCTGCTCGCGCGTGGTGTTTTGTGCCTCGTCCAGAATTATAAAGGCGTTGGAGAGCGTTCTGCCGCGCATATAGGCGAGCGGGGCTATCTCGATGGAGCCGCGCTCCATAAACTTTGTGTAGGTGTCCAGCCCGAGCATCTCCTGCAAGGCGTCGTAGAGGGGCCTAAGATAGGGATCGACCTTTGTCTGGAGGTCCCCCGGGAGAAAGCCCAGCTTTTCGCCCGCCTCCACCGCGGGACGGGTGAGGATTATTTTTTCGACCTGCTTTTGCTTGAGCGCCTGCACGGCAAGGCACACCGCAAGATAGGTTTTGCCCGTGCCTGCGGGGCCGATGCCGAACGTAACGGAGTTCTTCTTTATGCCGTCCACATACCGCTTTTGCCCCACCGTTTTGCACTTTATCGGCTTCCCGCGGGAGGTGATTGCCACCACGCCCGAATTCAGCTTGGTTATGTCCCCCGCCTTGCCCTCTTTGGCAAGTTCTATGCAGTAGGCCACCTTGCCCCTGTCGAAGCTCTCGCCGCCCGCCGCCAAAACGAGCAGGTTTTCCACCACGCTCGCGGCCTGCGCAACTTTTTCGGCGTCGCCCGCGATTATCACGGTCACGCCCTCCACGCGCATGTTTACGGCAAATTCGCTTGCTATCAAGTTGAGATTTTCGTCGAACGCGCCCAGGACCCTCTGGAGCCTGTCCGAGCCGCCCGCCGAAATTTTTTGTACGCTTTCGTTCATATTTTTAAGTGAGATTTATGCTTATTTTGTGCAAATACTCTATTTCCATTATTATTCGCACGCCGCCGTCCGACGGAAGTACGCTGTGCTTTTTTGAAATTATGTCCCCGTATTGCAGACCGAGGGAGGCGTAGGCCGCCGCTATGCTCTTATCCGAGGCGTCGGGGGCAAAGTATTCGGCGGTAGCGGAGCACTCTATCTCGGCAAAGCCCGCCGCTATGCCCTCTATCCACTCTTCGCCCGCCTGCGCGCCCGCATAAATGAGGATGTCGCCCGCGGATACTTTTGCGCCCGCCTCCACCGCCGCGGTGCCGCATATGGCTACGATTTTGCGCACCCTGCCGCTTACGTCGGACACCAGCGGGGCGTGAACGGCTTTAAAGGGCTCTTCCCCGCCCGTCTCCACGTCGATTACAAGCACGCTGCCGCGCCTTGAAATGTTGCAGAAGGTGACGCCCGGAAGGGACAGTATCCTGCCCGCCGCCACGGGGGAGTCGAAGGAGGAAAAGGGCTTTAAGAGGGAGGCTCCCTCCTCCCGCGCTATGCGGCAGACGACGCTTTCGAGATAGCCGCCGCTCCCCCCGACCTCTATTTTGAGAATAAAAAAGCCCGATATGTATGCGGCGACGGCAAATATGAGCGCGCCCGCAACCAGCCCCGCGCGGAGAATAAGCCCGCCCAAAAGACGGTTTTTTAAACTTGCGCGCCCCACACGGACATTATAACACGGCTTTGCGAAAATTGCAAAAACTTTTTTTATATCTTTGTCTTTTACGCAAAATATAAATTCAGCGCCCCGTTTTTTGCAGTCGTACACGGCTATATTGGCGCGCTGCAGCTTTTTTAAGGCCGTTTCGGCGGGAGACGTTATGTTAATTTCGGTCAGATTTTTCAACTTTCACCTCCCGGACCGCGCCCTTTATCAAAAGATCGCCCTCGAAGTAGCCGCCGACCTGCATGTCTTCGCCCCCGACCGAAAGGGTGAGTTTGCCCGCGGACAGCGTTATGAGCTCGGGGGAGAACGAAAGTATGGTCTTTACGCCCTTGAGATAGCAGCAAGAGCCCGGCACGAGGGTCACGCTTGCGGACAGGTCCGCGCCGAGCTCCGAAAGAATTTGTTGCAACAGTTTCATAGGTGTATTTTATGCGGGGATTGCGCCCAATATTTTTATTTTTTAACAAAAACGTATAGTTTTCGCGCGGGCGGGCGGGTTTAGAATTAAAAAAACTTATCGAGGCGGTTATGGCACAAAAAATTTATGCGGGAAGTTTTAAGGGCGGCACGGGGGTCACCACGGTGTGCGTGGGGCTGGCCCTCGCGCTGGCGGCCGAGGGCGAAAAGACGCTGGTCGTCGACGGGGACAGCCGGTGCGCCTCGGCAATGACGGTTGCGGGAATGGGAAACATGCAGGTATATACGCTTGCGGACTACGCCGCAGCCGCCTGCCGCGCCAAACAGACGGCGGCCGCCTGCCCGGGTCAGAGCAACCTTTACATAATGCCCTCCCTCGGGCTGAAGGACAGGACGGCTATCCCCCGCGCCGTGGCGGAGGTCGAGGGGCTGTTCGACTATATAATTCTCGACAAAACGTCGCCCGAGATCTGCGATTGCGCAGTGATAGTCACCGAGCCGTACCTGCCGTCGTTAAAGGCGGCGGACGCGTGCAAGAGCGCGCTCTCCGACGGGGGCGTAAAGAACATAATGCTTGCCGTAAACAAGCTGAACGGCGGGCAGATACTTTCGGGCGAGGTGCCCTCCGCCGAACAGATTGCGGGGATTTTGAAACTCGGCCTGCTTGCCTCCGTGCCCGAGGACCCCACCGTCGCCGTCGGCAAATGGAAAAAGCGGACGATGTGCGCGTTCAGGGCGGCGGCATGCGCGCTTTTGGGCAAAAAAGGCGACACGTTCGACGTTTTAAAGGGTTACGGCGGGCTGAACGGAATGATAAAAAGGAGAATGAGAAGCAAGATATGAATGCCGTTAAAAGCCTTTTATCCCTCGACAGGGAGGACATGACCGAACTTGAAAAGGAGCTGTTCATAAAGGATTTTAAGCGTGTGGCCGAGGAGTACTTTGAGACGGACGGCGGCTACGACGTTGAAATAACGCGCACGGAGGACGGGTTTTTGGCGTGCATAATCTTCAACGCGCGCAGAATAAAGAACGTAAGGCGGATAAATTAAAGTCCGCCTTTAAACTTGTAGCGCAAGCGGCTTGAATGGATAACGCGCGATATATGCCGCAACGCACGGTCCGCCCAAAAGAATAATAAAATTGAAACAATCCCCTCAGTCACCTGTCGGTGACAGCTCCCCTTGACTCAAAGGGAGCCAAGATTGGAGGTCGGGCTTGCCGTGGGATTTTTTGGTATAGTTAACGGCGGGAGGCGCACCGGTGCGCCTCCCGCCGTTTATATTATATTTTCAATTTTTTAATACATGTCCGCGTTTTTATCGGGCTATGCGGCGGAATCCTCGGCCATTTTTTTGAGGACGGCTTCAAGCTCGTCGTCGTAGCCCACTGTGACTATGTCGTCGGAAGCGGGCGCGGAAGTGCAGCCGTCCTCCAAAGTAAGCCCCGTGCCGTGTATGGTTTTTCCGTTGGGCCAATATATGCCCGCCACGGTGAGTTTGAGCGCCGCGCCCGTGACCGCGTTGGTGAACATGGACTGCATTATGCCCTTGCCGTAGCTTTTGGGAGGGTCCGCGCCGTAGTCGGACAGGAATATATCGGGGTAGTCCGCAATATTATAACTGACGAGGACGCCTATGAGCGCCTCGGACGCGCTGGCGGTGTCTTCGTCGGCCATCACGTACACCTTCGTGCCCGCGGGGAA
This sequence comes from uncultured Clostridia bacterium, assembly GCA_947631195.1. GTDB lineage: Bacteria > Bacillota > Clostridia > Christensenellales > Borkfalkiaceae > Coproplasma. The sequence continues at coordinate 13,401 of CANRKK010000034.1, read as the reverse complement.
CCCCCCTTCGGAATAGTAGGCGCAGTAGGTGTTTTCGGACGACCCGTCCTTATAAATTGCGCTCATCGCAAGCGCGTTTTCATGCTCCGCCGAGGTGAACAGGCCGCCTATTTTGGTCATCACGTCCACATAGCCGCCCCCGTTGCCGCGCAGGTCGAGCACGAGGGTGTTGCAGCCCAGCCCGCCGAATATTTTTGCAAGCTCGGCCATCTCCTCCGCGGCAGCTCCGTAAAACTGGTTGAGCCGCATATATGCCGCATGTACGGGCAGTTCGGCTATCCCGTCGTCCCCCTCATTTAAGACGCGTTCGCCGTTTTTATACTCGAAGGAATAGCTGCCCGAAGAGGTGTACATAGAGGCGTAACTTGCCGTGTAACTGCACCTTGTTACCGACACGGTTCTGCCGTCCGAAAGGGTGAGTTGCAGTTCGGCGCCTTCGGGCGATGAGTTGATAAAATCCTCTAACTCTTCGCCCTGCGCGCTGTTTTGGCCGTACGCGGCGGAAACTATCACGTCCCCCGCCTTTAAGCCCGCAGACAGCGCGGGAGAGCCGCCAAAAACGGAGACTACGGCTATAGAGCCGTCGGAAGATACGGTGTAGCTTATGCCTATGCCTCTCCTGTGGCCGCTGTTCGCCTGCAACTGTTCGGCGTATTCTTCGGCGGTGTAGTAGGCGCTGTAAATGTCGAGCTCCGCCACCATCTCCTCCACCGATTTGCCGTTCAGCTCCGAAAGAAAGGAATAGTCGCCGTCGAAGCGGTAGTAGTAGCGGCAGATCATGTTGCGCACCCAGTTTGAGGTGGTGGCGCACCCCGAAAGGGCCGCAAACCCGACCGCCATAACAATAAAAAATACAAAAAAACTCAATATATGTTTAGTTTTTGATGCCATGTTGACCTCACTTCATCATATATAGATTGTGCAGTATGCTGAAAGTTACCGCCATGCGGAAGTCCCGCAAGTCAAAGCCCGTAAGTTTTTTTATCGCGTTCAGTTTGTATATGAGCGTGTTGCGGTGCATATATAATATTCTTGCCGTAAGCGACACGTTCATACCGTTTTGCAAAAATGTTTCTATCGTCTTTATCATGCCGCCGTCCTCGAAAACTTTGGCCAAATTTTTTATGTTGTAGCCCGAGATGAGCTTTTCGCGCTGGGACTTGGTCAGAAGGGCGGTCACCTCGTCCAGACCTATCACCTCTATCGGCTGTTGCCTTGTTAAATCATCGAATATATCCATGGTAGTTTTGCGGCGGCCCGGGGCCCCCTCTCCCTGCAAACAATTATACCAGTAAACTGCGCGATTTGCAACAAACGGGCAAAAATTTGCTCTGCGATTTTAAATTTGTAATTTTTTTACAAGTTATGCACACACTCTTATTGCGGGCAGGGCGGCAATTGCCCCCTTAATATGCCCCGACTAACGAAAATTAATGTACTTTATTCTTGACAACGTGCGCGCGTTGTATTAAAATACTTATTAAGATATCCAATTATGCGTTATGCGTTAAAATAAATCCGGAGATGAGATTAATGGCAAAAGTTTATAAACCCCGCACCAAGATGCCCGCCCTGATAACCTATATAATCGCGGTCGTGTTCCTGATTGCAGGGCTCACGCTGCCCATAGGCACGGGCACTTTTACGGGCGGCGGAGTGAATTTCGGCAATATGCCGCTTATGCAGCTTACGGGCGCGCTTGCGGCCCTCGGAATGATAAAGACGCTGCCCTTCGGCAGTCCGCTCTCCCCCGCGTTCAGTTTTACGGTTAACGCGGCGGGAATTGCGCTGGACGTAGGCGCGATTCTGCTGTGGCTGTACGCCTTAGTGACCCTTGTCTGCGTGATAATTTTAGTGCCGCTGTGCATAACCAAAAAGACTAACGGGGCCGTGAGAAAGGTGGCCGCCGTGCTGGAGGACATAGCCGTTACAACGCTCATTCTTCTGTGCTCGGTATCCTTTGCCGCTCCCGTGGCCGAATGGAACCTGACGGTGTTCGCCGCGCTGGCCGTAACGGTTGTTATGCTGATCGTAACGGGCATAATATATCTGCGCGGGCCTGCCATTTTAAAGACCTGCACCTTCCTTCTTTCGGCCGTGGCGGTGTGCTTCGCCGTGGCCAATCCGTACAACAATATCCCCGCGTTCGGCAACGCGATAGGCAACCTTGCCGCCGCAATGCAGGGGGGGCACCCCTTTGAAACTTCGGCGGGACTGTATTCGCTGAACGGCACGGTGTACTTTGGCAGCACGCTCTTTAAAACGGCGCTCGTTGACCCCTCCGCCCTCTCCTACAATATAAGCTCGGCCATACTCAACTATTCGGCCCTGTCGCTTGCGGCGCTGGTGCTTTTGAACCTGCTTTTGAATTTGTTCGGAATAAATAAGCGCACCAATATGTTTATGGTTGTATGCAACCTGATAAGATATATCCTCGCGCTTGTGCTGCTGATAGTGATATATATCACCGTTTTGACGACGACGGGCAGCTACGGGCTGGGGCTGTACCTACTCACCCTGCTCGCGCTGGCGCAGTTCACGATTGCGCTTATAAGATTCTTGAGGCACAGAAAGGCGGCCAAACTTATAAAACTTGCCGAGGAGCACGACGAGGACGCCGACCACCCCGACACCGACGACGAATACGCCTTTGAGGACGAAACAAAGCCCGTCGACCCGCCCAAGCCCCCGCAGGACGCTCCCCAAGCGCCCGTGGTGGAGACCAAGAACGTGGTGTACACCGTGAATACGATATACAACGGGCCTTCGGACAGCTTTATCCGCAAGCTGACCAATGAGGAAAAGGTGGAATTTGCGCGCATCTTCCTCGAACGGAGCGTGGGCAACCTGACTATGATCCCCGACTACGTGGTGGGGGGCGACAACTCGGCGTTCTTCTCCTCGCTGTTCATATACCTGCCCCACGTGAGGAGCACGGTAACCGAAGGTTTGATGGCAAAGTTCTACGAAGAAATTTCAAAGAGCGCTTAAAAAAATATAAAAATACGCCGTCCGCACCAGCGGACGGTTTTTTTGTGTTGAGCGGTTGATTGAAGTACGTTAGACGTGAATGACAATCCCCTCAGTCACCTATCGGTGACAGCTCCCCTTGACTCAAGGGGAGCCACGGGGGGGACGAGTTATCCGACCCCGAGCAGCCCACGAGGGGATTCTCTCGCTCGGTCGCCCGTTATAGCGGCTCTCCCTTCGACTCGAAATGACACGGAGTAATGGGCGTGCCAATTATTTGAAAATTGCGGTGCAATTTATAATGACACGGCTTAATGTTTGTTGCAATTATTTTTAAATAATTTTTTGGGCGAAACGAGCGTTACAACCTCAACTTTCGTTAGCCATTCATTCCGCTGAGCGCTACAATGCCGTTTCAACTTACAAACGAGTGCTGCCTCTATCCCATGCCCTCTTCCGTCACCGACGGGGGAGGGTGTCACGAAGTGACGGGTGGGAGTAACCACGTTACTTGTCATTCTGCGCGAGGGCTTCTCCTCCTCTCTGTCATTCTGAGTCGGGCGCAGCCCGACGAAGAATCTGTCGCGCAGCGACTTATTAATATGTGCGCAGTACGATGAAACTTGTCATTTCGAGGGCGAAGCCCGAGATAATCCCCTCGTGGATTGGTCGAAGTATTTTAAGGTGCAGTCTTATCCAGCCCCGAGCAACCCACCGTGGGATTCTCTCACTCAATCGCCCACTACGTAGTCTCATATCGTTCGAAATGACACGGCTTAATTTGCCGCGTACATATTTAAAATTGCGGTAGACGTTCCCCTTTATTTTTTAATATTATTTGGGGGGGTGGGCGGGACAAAATAAAAAAGAAAAAGCAACGTGACGTTGCATCCGTGTTTCTTTATTGCGATAACGCTTGATTGGAATTGCCGCACGTCAAACTTGAATGACAATCCCCTCAGTCACCTATCGGTGACAGCTCCCCTTGACTCAAGGGGAGCCACGGGGGTGCCGTTCCAAACAGCCAAGAGCAGCCACGGGGGGATTCTCTCGCTTACCGCTTCGCTCACGCTCGAAATGACAAGGCTTAATTTGCGCTGAAATTATTTAGAATTGCGGGCGCGCCGAACGGCGCGCCCGCTTGCTGGTTGAAACGGGGTTGTAGCGCTCAGCGGAATGAATGGCTAACGCGTTTTGAGGTTGCAACGCTCGGCCCGCCCAAAAAAACCTTAACTTGCGTGCCAATTATTTCAGCGGGTGCGCTTGATGCAAACTTTCAATTCGCCGTTTTCGCCGCGCTCTATGCCGTTTATGCTCACCGCGTTGATGATATATATCCCCCTGCCCCCCTCGGCCAGCGCGTCGGGTTTGGGCGGGTTTAAATCTATGCCGCTCTGGCAGAGCGACGTCACCGAGATGGAGATCCTGTCCGCCAAGAGTTCGCCCCTGAATTCCGCCTCCCCCCTGCCGTGGCGGATGACGTTGGATATGAGTTCCGAGGAGACGAGGCGGCTTAAAAACACGTCCTCTTCGGAGATGTCGGAGGCCTTTAAAAATTCGGCGAACAGGGCAAGGTTTGCGCTCATCGCCTTTAAGTTGTCCACCTTAAAAGTAATCAAAGCAACGCGTCCTTCAGTTTTTCAACTATCTTGCGCTCAGCACGGGAAACGAACATCTGGCTGACGCCTAAAATTTTGCCCACCTCGGACTGCGACTTGCCCTGCAAAAAGCGGAGGGTGACCACCTTTTGCTCCGTCGGGTCGAGTTTTTGTATTTCGGCCTTGAGCGATTCGGAATTTTCAAAATCTTCGAAGGAGTTGCCGCCGTCGCTTATGACGTCGTACAGCGGGGCCTCGTCCTCGCCGTTTTGGGAGGGCACCGTTACGTCGAGGCTGACGGGGGCGCGGCACTCGAGGGCCTCTATTACGAGCTCTTCGCCGCAACCCAAAATTTGCGCCAGCTGCTTTACCGTGGGCTTGCGGCCGTGCTCGCCGTAGTATTTGTCGGTCGCCTCGCGCACCTTGGCCGCCACCGCGTACACCCGCCTCGGGAGCCGCACCGAGCGGGAATAATCGCGGAAGTAATTTTTAATGTTGCCCGTTATCGTGGGCGTTATATAGGTTGTAAAGCGGTTGCCCAAAGCGGGGTCGAATTTTTCCACCCCCGCTATGAGCGCTTCGCTCGCAATCTGCAGGAGGTCGTCGTACTCCACCCCTCTGCCCGAAAACTTTTTGGCAAGTATTTCGGCAATATAAAAATAGTGTTCAACGAGCTTATTCCTCAGCGCAACGTCGCCCGTAAGGCGGTATTGGCGGAACAGCTCCTCCGCGTCCCTTTCCGAGATCATATCTTTAAGGTTACTCTCTCTATTATCCCGCCGCGCTCTTTTATGTCGCACTCGCCCACGAGCGCGGAAATCAGCGCAAGCGAAAATTCGTTTTCGCCGGGCTTGGGATTGCCGCCCTCGCCCTCTACGGTGCAAACCACCCCGTCGCCGCCCGAAAAAGTGATTTTTGCGCTATCGAACCCGCAGCCCTTAAGTATTAACACGCTTTCGGTTACGCACACCTTAAAGTCCTCGGCGGCGTCTATGTCGGCGTCGTGCAGCGAACAGACGGCACCCGCCACAAGACGGAGCGCGGTGATGTACGCGCTGTCCGCAAGGCAAAATTTTACTTCAAAATCTTTCATGGACGTATCTCCATAACGGTGTTGAGGGCGCATATGTCGAACAGCTTTTTTACGTTGGGCCGCACGTGTTCGAGCACCATCGATCGGCCGTCCGCCTTGAGCTTTTTGAATATTTTTACAAACGTGCCCAAAGTGGTGCTGTCGATAAAGGTGAGCGCGGAGCAATCGAACAGCACGTCCTTTTTGCCGTGTTCGTAAGCCGCAGAAACCTGCGCGTAAAAATCCTCGCTGGTGGCGGCGTCAATCTCGCCCGAAAGGGCAAATTTAAGTTCGCTGTCCGCGGAAACCAATTTTACCTGTTGCATAAAATACTCCTCTGTATATTATATAACCCGCGCGGGGCGCAAAAAAACGCTTTTGGCAATTTTGAGGCGCGCCCGCCCGCTTTTTTTATGAAAAACTCGATACGTCCCCGCATTTTTACTGTTTTTTAAGGATTTTTGAGAGGTCGGGATTGAAGCCGCTTTCGAAGATTTTGCCGTTAATTGCGGCAAGTCCGCCGCCGAGTCCCGAAAAAACCAGCCGCTTCGCCACGAGGCACTGCCGCGCCGCGCCGTATCTTTTGTTCAGCTCCGCGTCGCCGTATTTGCCGTCCCCCAAAACGGGGCAGCCTATGTGCGCCATATGCGCGCGGATCTGGTGCGTTTTGCCCGTGTGCAGTTCGATTTCAGCAAGCGCGAGCCCGTCCCGCTCCTCCAAAATTTTATAGCCCGTGACTATCTTTTGCGCGCCGCGGACGGGTGCGCCGTAAATTTTTACCTCCGCGCGCCTTTCGTCCTTTAATAAATACGCCTCGAGGGTGCCAGCGGGCGACGGGAACCTGTCCTTGCACACCGCTAAATAGGTCTTTTGCACGCGGCGGGTTTTGAACGCCGAAGTAAGTTCCCCCTCTGCCCGCTCGTTCTTTGCGAACACAATCAGGCCGCAAGTGTTTCTGTCGAGGCGGTGTACGGGATAATATTGGCCGAACGTGTTGAGTTCTGCGCACAATCCCTCGCTTGAAACGCCCGAAAACTTGTCCAAAACGGCGACGTTTTCGTCCTCGTACGCGGCGGTATGGCTGGGCATGGCCTCCTGCCTGGGCGTGGTGAAATACTGCACCTCGTCCCCCGCTTTCAGCATCACGTCCCTGTCCGTACGCGCGCCGTTTATCTTAATTTCCCGCCCGCGGAGAAGCTGCGCAAAGCAAAAACTGCCCTGCGGATAGGTGCAATCGGTGAAATCGCGGAGGGATTGGGATTGGCGGCAGATAAAAACTTTCATAACAAAAACAAAAAATGCACTATATATCCCCCCGCAAACGCCATGGCAAGCTGGATAAAAAAGCACTCGAGCGTGAATTTGAGGCCCGCCTCCTTGCAGGAGGAGGAAAAGGCCGAAACGCAGGCGGGGCACAGCAAAATAAAAGTACACACCCCCATCGTGGCCGCAAGGCCGAGCCCCGGTCCCGCAGGGCAAAGGAGAGCTATGGTTGCAGCCACGTTTTCCTTTGCGATAAACCCGCACACCGCAGCGTAGGCTATGCGCCAGTCCGAAACGCCCATCGGCATAAACAGGGGCAAAATTGCGCGGGAAAGGGCGGCGAGCATGCTGCTTTCGGGGGGGACGTATGCAAAAGTTACGGAAAAATGAGACAAAACCCACGATACGCAGCAGAATACCGCAACGGGGCCCGTCACCTTTATTATAAACCCTTTTAAATAAAAACACAACTTAATTGCAACCGTTTTGGGCGACGGCAGGGAGATTGGCGCAACTTCGCTTAAAAGCCCCTCCTCCCCGCCCCTTATGATCGCCGAGGCGGCGAGAGTTACCAGAACGCCCGCAAAATAGAAACAGGTGATTGCGGGGAAGGGGTTTTTGAACAGCGGGGACAAAAAGGTCAAAAACACGGGCATCTTTGCGCCGCAGGGAATGAAGGGCAAAACGGCTATGGTGCGCCTCTGCGCCCCCGGCGTGGAATAGCCGCGAGTTGTGAGTATGGCCGCCGCCGTACAGCCGAAGCCCGACACCAGCGAAAAGGCGGCCCGCCCCGAAAGTTTTACCTTTTGGAATATGCCGTCGGTCGTGAACGCCAGCGCGGACATGACGCCGCTCTCGTCCAAAAAAGTCAACATAAGATACAAAACGGCAATCTGCGGCAAAAAGGAAAGCACCCCGCCTATGCCGCCGAAAACGCCATCCGACACGAACGAGGCAAGCGCGGCGCTCTGTATTCCCGCCGTTACCAACCCGCTGAGCTTTACGCAGATTAAGTCTTCGGCAAGGCCCTTTAAGAGGGCGCCCGGCATTCGGGGATGAAAGGCCAAAAAGAACATCGCCGTTATGGACGCGATAAAGAAAAATAGCGAAAAAATATTGTTGTAAAACAGCCTGTCGGCGGCGTTTAAAGCCTGATTGCCCCCGCAATATGCCTCATCGAACAAAATTCGGGGGTGTTTTTTCACGTTGAAATTTATGCCGCTTTGCAACGCTTTTTTAAGCTGTTTGGGGGAGCCGCAGAACACGGGCGCGCCGAGATATCCCGCAAGTTTTTCGGGGTCCACGCTGCCGCCCCTGCGCCTTAGCTGCGCGGTTTTGGTGAGATATACCGCCGTGTTTTTGTTTTGCGCCAAAAGGGCCTTGGTCAGGCCGAGGCTGTTTGCAAGGGTGAGGCTGTCCACCACGTTTATTATTACGTCGGCCGACTTTATCTCCTCCACGGCGCACTTCTCCTCCATGGAATAGGGCGAAAAATTGTATGCGCCCGGCACGTCCACGTATGTTACGCCCTTTACCGTTTTAGAGGCGGCCGAGGTTGTGACTCCGTGAAAGTTGCCCGTGCGGAGATTGCTGCGCGTGAGTGCGTTGAAAAGGGTCGTTTTGCCCGCGTTGGGCGCGCCCGCAAGTACTATTTTCACTTTGCCACCTCTATGCGGGAGGCGAGGGAGGAGCGCACCGAAAGCCGCACCGCGCCGAAGCCCAAAAGCACCGAACTTTTAAAGAGCGAATAGCCCAAAACCTGCACATATGTGCCGTTTTTCAGGCCCAAAGCCGACAGCCTTGCACCCTCCGCGCCCGCTGCGTTTACCGCGGTCACCCGCGCCCTCTCTCCCTTTTTTAAATTTAAAACGGTCATAGTTTAAACTATGACCGCCGCGGTTAAATTATGAGGTTTGAAGGGATAGTTTATACCTTTACGAGCGTTAAAGTTACCTTTTCGCCGTTGACGTTCTGCTCCTTAGTGAAGCCCTTTGCCTCGCCTTCCTCGACGGAATTTGCAAGCACGTCCGCGGCTATCGCGCCCTTTTGCAGCGCGGCGAGCGTTCTGCCGTCCGCCCTGTAGTAAATCTTTATGCGGTCGGTCACCTCGAAGCCCGCTTCCTTGCGCATGTTCTGTATTTTGGACACGAGTTCGCGCTCTATGCCCTCCTCTATGAGCTCCTCGGTGAGTTCGGAGTTTAAGGCCACGGTTATGCCCTTGTCCTCGGCGGCCACGTAGCCGTTTGCGCTCTCGGTGAAGATCTGCAGGTCCTCCTGCTTTAACTCTACGTCCAAACCGGGGATTTCAAAGGAGCCGCCGCCCTTTACCGCCTCCACTACCTCCTTTGCGTTGCAGGAGGAGAGGAAAGCCGAGATTGCGCCCAATCTTTTGCCGTACTTGGGGCCGAGCGTTTTGAGCTGTGGCTTTAGTTTGTAGGTTATATATTTTTCCGCGTTTTCGGCAAGTTTGAATTGTTTTACGTTGAGCTCGTCCAAAACGATGGAAATTTCGTCGGGGGATAGCTTGACCTGCCTTTGGGAGACTACCACCATCTCGGAGAGGGGCTGGCGGTTTTTGAGGTTGCCCGCGTTCCTTGCCGCGCGGCCCAATATCACTATGTCCAACACCTCGTCCATGCCCGCCTCCAACGTCTTGTCTATATAGCTTGCGTCGGAAACGGGGAATTTGCAAAGGTGCACCGATACGGGCTCCCGCCTGAAGAAAGCGGGCACGAGGTTTTGATACATCATCTCTGCCACAAAGGGCGTGTAGGGCGCGGTGAGCTTTGAAAGCGTAACCAATACGGTGTAGAGCGTGGTGTATGCCGCCGCCTTGTCCTCGGTCATTTCGGGGCCCCAATAGCGTTCCCTGCCGCGGCGGACGTACCAGTTGGACAGCACGTCCACGAAGTCCTGCAGCGCGCGCGAGGTGTCGGTTATGTTGTATGCGGCGAGCCCGTCATCCACAAACTTTATAAGCGTGTTGAGTTTGGAGAGAATCCACTTGTCCATCAGGGACAGTTTGCAGCTTGCAAGGCTGAATTTCGAGGGGTCGTAGCCGTCTATTTCGGCATACAGGCAGAAGAACGCGTAGGTGTTCCACAGCGTGCCCATATACTTGCGCTGGGCCTCGGAGACGGCCTCCTCGTAGAAGCGCGAGGGCAGCCACGGCGCCGAAGCCGTGTAGAAATACCACCTGACGGCGTCCGCGCCCTGCTTGTCGAGAACGCTCCACGGGTCGACGACGTTGCCCTTGTGCTTGGACATCTTTATGCCGTTTTTATCGTTGACGTGCCCCAAAACTATGCAGTTTTTGAAGGGCGCCCTGCCGAAAAGTATGGTGTTGATAACCAAAAGCACGTAGAACCAGCCGCGGGTTTGGTCCACCGCCTCGGAGATGAAGTCGGCGGGGAAGGTCTCCTTGAACAGGGCTTCGTTTTCGAAGGGATAGTGATACTGCGCGAAGGGCATGGAGCCCGAATCGAACCAGCAGTCAATGACTTCGGGCGTGCGCTTCATCTTGCCGCCGCACTTGGGGCACTTGCAGGTGAGGTTGTCGAGGTAGGGGCGGTGAAGCTCTATATCGCCCGCAACGCCGCACTTTTCCTTTAATTCGGCCTTGGAGCCTATGACCTCTATTTCGCCGCAGTCGGGGCAAATCCAAACGGGCAGCGGGGTGCCCCAATATCTGTCGCGCGAGAGGCCCCAGTCCACAACGTTTTCGAGGAAGTTGCCCATTCTGCCCTCCTTTATGTTGTCGGGCATCCAGTTTACCGAGCGGTTGGAGGCGATTATGTCCTCCTTGACCTTTGTGACCTCGATAAACCAGCTCGACTTTGCATAGTACAAAAGGGGCGTGTCGCACCGCCAGCAATGGGGATAGTCGTGCTCGAAGGGCAAAACCCTGAACAGGTTGCCGCTGCTTCCCAAAAGTTCAAGGATCGTTTTGTCGGCTTTTTTGGCGAACAGGCCGTTGAGGCGGGGGAAACGCCCGTCAAAACAGCCCCTTTCGTTGACGAGCTGGACTACGGGCAGGTTGTATTTTTTGCCGACCTTGTAGTCGTCCTCGCCGAACGCGGGCGCGATGTGCACTACGCCCGTGCCGTCGCCCATGGTTACATAGCCGTCGCAGACGATGTAGTGCGCCTTTAAGGGGGCGTTGGCGGGGCTTATGCGCTTGATTTCGGTGACCGTTTCGGGGAAGAGCGGCTCGTATTCCAGCCCCTCCCACTCTCTTCCGATTTTCCTTTCCAAAACCGTGTATTCGGTGAAAAATTTGTCCGCAAGCGCTTCGGCAAGGATATACTTTGCCGAGTCCGCGGCGATTTTTACGTAGGGCTCATCGGGGTTGACGCAGAGCGCGACGTTGGAGGGCAAAGTCCAAGGCGTCGTTGTCCACGCCAAAATGTAGGTGCCGGCCTCTCCCTTGACCTTAAAGCGCGCAACGGCCGAATTTTCCTTTACGAGTTTGTAGCCCTGCGCTACCTCGTGCGAGGAGAGCGCGGTGCCGCAACGGGGGCAATAGGGCACTATCTTGTGGCCCTTGTACAAGAGCCCCTTGTTGTGCATCTGCTTGAGCGCCCACCACTCCGACTCGATATATTTGTCGTCGTAGGTGACGTAGGGGTTGTCCATGTCCACCCAATAGCCCACGCGGTCGCTCATGTCCTCCCACGCGTGCTTGTATTTCCACACCGATTGCTTGCAGCTCTTTATAAAGGGCTCTATGCCGTAGCTCTCTATCTGCGGCTTGCCGTCGAGGCCGAGCGATTTTTCCACCTCGAGCTCCACGGGCAGGCCGTGCGTGTCCCAGCCCGCTTTGCGCAACACGTGCTTGCCCTTCATCGTCTGATAGCGGGGAATCAGATCCTTCATTACGCGCGTTAAAATGTGGCCTATGTGCGGCTTGCCGTTGGCCGTGGGGGGACCGTCGTAGAAGGAAAATTCCTCGCCTCCCTCGTTCTCCTTTATGCTCTCTTCAAACACGTTGTTCTTTTTCCAGAAATCGATGATTTCCTTTTCGCGTTCGACAAAATTTAATGAAGTGTCAACCTTTTTATACATAAATCCTCCTTGTTCACAAAATTCTCGGCAGGCCGTGCCTGCGAATTTTCGTGAGTTTTAGGACTACTCGTCCTCTGCCTGCGATTTTTTAAGGGCCCACGATTATATAATCGCAGGCATTCACCTCGCTCAGGCGCAGGTATGCGCAAATTGGGTCTTGCTGCGCAAAAGCGTGGTTTTGCTTGCAACGTTAATTATTTTAAAACGGTTCACAAAATTCTCGGCAGGCCGTGCCTGCTCCCGAGCGCAGCTTGCTTGCACCGTTTATTATAAACAAAACGCCCGAGGGGATTGCCTCGGACGTAAAAAAACGCTTGTAAACCACCAAAACAAACTGACATTTGCCGCGCCTATGACGGTGCGCCTCCGTATTTTCTTAGTTGTTGCCGTTCGGAAAATAAGCTAAAAGGTGATATCCCAAATGCCCGCTTGACTGCTTGCACCGACCGCAGTCTCTCTGAAAAGCGATAGACAAAAGGGCCTTGTCCTTTATTATTGCCTTTATAATTTAGTTGTCGGATATATTATAGCCTTTAAAAATAAAAATGTAAAGCGATTTTTTATTATTTTGGCGACAATGCCCCCGCTTGCCTCAAAGGTGGACAAGGAGTGGTTGCTCCCACCCGCCCTTTCAGGGCACCCTCCCCCGTTGACACGGAAGAGGGCAAGGTTGCGGTGCAAATATTTAAAATAATTCACGGCGCAAGCAGGGTTCCCCTGCGCCAGCGCACCCAATTTGCGCATACCTGCGCCTGAGCGGTGTGAATTGCCACGATTATATAATATGCGCGCCCTTATTAATCGCGGCAAGGGCGGCAGCGCCGCCCAAACTCACGAAAAATTTTGCGGCTTATTATTTGAAATATTTATTATAAGGTGCGCAAAGCGTCGCTTCGCTCGCGTGAGTGTGCGCAACCACACGAAAATTTTTGTGAACTGTGTTAACAATATTGGGGGGGTGGGACAAAATAAAAAAGGAAATTATTATTTAATTTATTTAATGTAACAATCCCCTCAGTCACCTATCGGTGACAGCTCCCCTTGACTCAAAGGGAGCCAAGGGAGGGTTGCCGTCTTATCCAACCTCGACCGACCCACGGGGGGATTCTCTCGCTTACCGCTTCGCTCACGCTCGAAATGACAAGCCTTAACTTGCGGAGCAAATATTAAAAATTGCGGGAGCTGAAGTTACGAAGTTAGCAAGCGGTTAGAAGCAAGCAGAACGAGGCGCCTGCGGATTTTGCGACAGGAGCGTACATAGACGTACGTGACTTAGCAAAAACGCAAAGGCAACAAAGTTATGCGCAGCTTATAATCCGCTTGCGTTGCAACGGGTCAGAAACGAGCAAGACAAGGAGCGCGAGCATTGACAAGGGGAGCGTACATAGACGTACGTGACCCGCAGGCAAGCGGAGCGCAACACAGTATTGCGAA
>CANRKK010000033.1 GCA_947631195.1 uncultured Clostridia bacterium | reverse complement strand
AAGTTAGCAAGCGGTTAGAAGCAAGCAGAACGAGGCGCCTGCGGATTTTGCGACAGGAGCGTACATAGACGTACGTGTCGCACCGAAGGCTTTAGCCTTACTGAGCAAAAACGCAAAGGCAACAAAGTTATGCGCAGCTTATAATCCGCTTGCGTTGCAACGGGTCAGAAACGAGCAAGACAAGGAATATTTAAAAATAATAACGTTGCAAGCAAAACCACGCTTTTGCGCAGCAAGACCCGATTTGCGCACACCTGCGCCTCAGCGGGGTGAATGCCTGCGATTATATAATTGCAGGCACTTAAAATCGCAGGCAGTGGGACGAGCGCGGAATTTTCAAAACAGCACAGTGCGCTGTTTTGCCGCGCGAGATGAGCGAGCGCATAGAGAAAGGCGCGAGCGGTGCCCGAACACGTTGTTGTCCTTACAACGTGTGAGAAAAAGCCGCCCAAAATCACGAAAAATCCCAAGCACGGCTTGCTTGGGATTTTTGTGAATTGTTTATCTACGTTTTTTCTTGAGAATGAATATCACTCCCACGGCCGCGCCCGCAACCACAAGCGCCGCGCCTACGCCTACAATCGCCCAAATCCACGCCTTTGAGTCGGGGGCGGGGGCGGTTTCCATAACGCCGAGCGCGGGAATGACCTGCTGCTCTTCAAATATCTCGCCGCAGCGCGAACAGTGCAAGCCGTCGGTGAGGCCGCTCTCCGTCGCCGTGGGCGCCCTGCCCTCCATAACCTCAATTTCGTGGCCGAGGTCGTCTATAAGCTCGCAGCCCTCTATAGCGTCGCAGCGGGAGCACTTTTTGCCCGCGCGGTGGCCCACTTTGGTGCAGGTGGGGGATTCTTCGGCTATGTCCACGGAGAAATCGTGGTCAAGCGCAGGCAGACGCCGAACGCCTTCGCCCAACTCGCCGCACCTTGTGCAAACCTCGCCCGCCGTGTGTCCGTCTTCGGTGCAGGTGGCCGCAAGGGCCTCGCGGTAATGCATATCGTGTTTGAGGGGTTCTATTGCCGTAACGCCTTCGGTGAGACCGCAAACGGTGCAGATTTGCCCTTCCGTGCTGCCGTATGCCGTGCATGTGGGTGCAAAAGCGTTAACGGTTTGCCAAGAGTGACCGTTTGCCTCCGCAGCCTGCGCAGTGCCGCGCACCAAAATATTTATAGGGGCATCAGTGGATACGGGCAAATAATCCTGAACCGTATCTTCGGTGTCCTGCAAACGCATATTCTCCTCCACGCGTTCCCTGTAGATAACGTCCTCAAAGGAGTAAAACTCCGCTTCATCGCAGGTGGCGTTCTGGTGCGTGTCGTAGTTAACGATGATGACTACTTCCGTTTCGTGTCCGCACGGCGTAAATTCAAACCATTCGGTGTAACTCATGCATTTAAGATATACTGTAACTTTGGCCGTGCCGTCGGAGCGATACTCTATCTTGTAGCCTTTGCAGCCGTTTTCCAAATCGCCCTTTGTCAAATCCATCTCGTACGTGTGGCCGAGAGCGGGCGTGTCGCCCTCCACTTCCACTTCGTCACCGCAAGTATAGCATACATACGAACCGCCTTCCCCGGGTCTTGTGCAATTCGGCTGCGTTCCGGGCTCGAATGACGGAACGTAGTTATAATGGTGCCCCAATTCGGGTATTTCGAGTTCGCCCTCCCTTAACAGGTTTTTGCCCGTATCCAAATCAAAGTCGCAGCCGCAAGTTGTGCAGGTTTGGTAGGCGACTTTGCCGTCCTCCAAGCAAGTGGGAGCAATATACTGGTGTTGGAGGTCGGGGTTGTTGAAAGTGTGTTCTGCGTGCACTTCAAGCACGTGCCCCGCGAGGTCCTGACTGAGTTCGAACTCGTAGGCAAACTCTTTTGTGGTTGTATCCATATATACGTAGGGCAGCTCGCAGGAAATTGTGCCCTCTATCTTGTTGGGCAGCTTTATCGTTTTTAGCTCGGTGCAGTTTTCGAACATGCGGGTGAGGTTGGCGTTTTCGTCCAACTCGAAGCTGCTGAGGTCAACGGAGATGAGTTTGCTGCAGTTGCCGAACATTTTGCCGTAGCTGAGCACTTCGTCCGTGTTGAAATCCGAAAGAGAAATCGATTGAATGGACCTGCAATTGTAGAACATGCTCATCGTGCCGCGCATATTGGAGGTGTTGAAGTTATCCAACTGCAGCTCGGCGAGATTTTCGCAGCCCGCAAACAGCGAATCGCACGCTATGGGCGCAAGTATCGTGCCGGGATATACGAAAGCTATCCTGTTTCCGTCGCGGTACAGGCGGATATAGGTATCTATGCGCACGTAGGTGTCATTGTAATCCTGCGGGGCCGACTTTAAAAACTTGATGCTTGTAATCGACTTGTAGTCCTTGACGTAGGTCTTCCACTCCCTTGTAAACTGCCTATCAACCTCTATATTGCCGTAGTCTTGTGCGGGGGTCTCGTCGGCAGCGACGGGCGTGCCGTATCTCACGTTTATAAAACTTATGTTGAAGGGCTTTTCGTCCAGCGTGGTGACTGTCACCCTGTGAACGCCCATATCCAAATCCTCGCTGAAGAATACCTGCTTGTTGAAAAGCGGCTTGTCGTTGAGGGATATCGTGCCCTTGTCGGCATCGTCCACCTTTATGGAAGCGCTACCGAAATCGGGGTCGGTGTCGGCAAACAGCTCAAAGCCGCTCCCCAAAAATTCAAACACGAAAGTTGCGCCCGCTTTTTTGGAGGTGATTTTGCCGTTTGCGGAATTTTCTTCAAAGTCCTTTTGGTCAACCTTGTAGTTGGCGGGTTTTACCGTTTGGTTGAGCTGCGACTCGGTGCCCGCGTATATCTCCTTTAAAACGGTGTGTCCGCCGTTGTTGTCGCGCACGATAAACTTGAAATACCGCGCCTTTATGCGGGAGAAACTTATCCTTTGGCGGGCGGCGTTGACGTTTGAACTCGAGCCGTCATACAGCTGAGTCCAGCCGCTCGTGTCGGTCGTATTCTTTTGAACTGACAAATACGCGTTTTCCGTGCACGCGTACAGCGCAAATTTAACCAGCTTGTCGTTGCCGTTGGTGCGGCGGACGAACTCGAAGAAGTTGAAATCCTGGTCCTTTGTTGTGTCTATCACGAACACGTGGGGCGGATTGACTTTCTGGCCGTTGTATTTTGAGTGATAGATTGTGCCCTCGTCGCCGTCCAGCAAATGATCGCGCACGCTGCCGCCCTCGTTTTCGGGGGCCTCGATAACTTGCCACCCGTCCTTGGGCAGCTGGTAGTCTATGGTTGCGTTTTTGATGCTGTCCACAAAGCGGGGCTGCCAGCCCTTGAAACTGTCCACGGTTGCAAGCTCTTCGTCCTTTACGCCTGCGCTTATTATCTGGTCGGAGGGCAATTCTTCAATCTCCTTTGCCCCCGGCGCAAGCACGCCGATGTGGGCGTGGCCCTTGCCGCCCCAGTTTACAAGTTGGCAATCTATAAACACTATATCGTTTTCGTTGAGTTTTGCGTCGACGTTGTTATACTGCGTGAAGCTGGTCGTGTCGTGCTTAACCGAAACGGTGCCGTACTTATCCCCGTCGATATTGCCCTTACGGAAGTCCACTTCGGCGACGTCGTCGGCTTTTACGTAAAACTTATAGTCGCCGCTTTGGGGTGCGCGGTATTTGAGCTGCAGGTTGAGATATTCTATAGTATCGTGAGTAAATTCCAGCCCCGCGGAAGGGGAAGTTACGGTGTAGCTGTATTGTTGGCCGTCTGCCTTCTGGCGGGCCTGTTCAACAGAGGGGTTATTGCCGCCGAAGTTTGATTTGCCGCCCAAATCCCAGACCTTGCCGTAGAGCCCCCTGTAGACGAGGCGCATGTTGACGTTCAAAGTGACGCGCCTGCCGCCCTCCGTCTTTACTATGATGTCAAAGCGGTCGTATTCTGTTGCGTCTTCGGGAGGGGTGTACACCACCCTTTTATTTTCTTTATCATAATCGGTATGGCCGTAAACGCCGTCCGTTACGGAGACTATCTCCACGTCTTTGGGCGAGGAGATATTGTCGCCGTCGAGGTCGAACACGGTGGGGTTTTTGCCGTCCACGTCGTATTTGCGGGCCGTCTCGTGGCCGTCTATGCCGTTTGCCCAGCGGTATGCCACGGGCACGAAGGCGGGCAGGGTGTTCAAAAATTCAAGCTGGCTTGCGGTAAACATATTGTTCGTGATGCCAGCAAAGTAGTTGTCGTTTACCCATTTAAGAATATTTACGCGATCCACGACGCCGATGCGGTAAACAAAGTCGGCGCGCTTGTTGGCGCAATAGGCGGGGTTCATCTTGTAGGTATAGAACATATCCACAAACTTTTCGGGGCCGAAACTGTGCAAAAGCGTCGCGTACATTGAAAGCTGGTCAAAGTGCGCGCCCTTGCCGTCGTTAATCTGCCCGTAGTCGGTTATCTGGTGCATCTGCCCCGTCGCCTTGTCCTGATACTGCTGCGTTATGCTCTGCGAGCGCACGACCGCCGTGTACGGGTGAACGTATTCGCCGTGTTCGACGGGTATTACGCGGCTGTCCATATTGCAGAGCATGCTGTAGATAAGCAATATGAGGGTGTTATTCCACACCTCGCCGTCGCCGTCGCAAAATCCCCAGTTTACGCCGTGCGTTTTGGCCTGCACGTGCCCCAACTCGTGGAAGGTGCCCCAGTTGCCCTTGGTGGACAACGTTTCATAATTCATACATATGGGGAACCAATATTCGGGCTGGGCGCAGAAGTTGGAGTTGAGCGCAACCGCCTCGCCCGCGGGAACGTGCATGTCGTAGCACATAGTCATGTTGTAGTTGTAGTCCCTGCCGTTGAGGGAGATATCGATTGCAAACACGCTGTGCCAGAAGTAGGCCAATTTTTCTATGTCGTCCGCGTTGCGCATTGCCTCGGCGGGGCCTATGAGCTGGCCGTTTTCCACGTCCAAAGTGGCCACGAGACCGGGCGCGTTGCGCAGCTGCTCGTTGAATTCCTCAACCGTGGTTACGCCCAACACGAAGTGCGGCGTGAGTACGGCGCCCGATATTTCCATATCGACCGTGCTTGAAGTGGGCTTTACGTACAGCGGGCCGCCGTACATGCTGCCTATCTCCACCACCGTCTCCTCGCCCGTGCCGACTATGTTGAACGTTGTGCCCATGCAGGGTACCTTTTGGTTTTGCCACTGCCACTGGCCGTGGAGCCCGTAGCCGAACTGTTCAAAATCGGGCTGATCGTCCTCTTTTTGGGCGCGCTCGGCCTCCTTGATTATCTTTGCGTCCCAATAATCGAGGTAGTCCTCCATCTTATTAAAGCCCTTGCCGTCCTCTCTATAGCCCAAATAGCCCATCGTGTCCTGATGGTGGGTGTACAGAGTGACCGTTTCGCCCTGTTTAAGGCCCTTTATCTTTACCGTTGCCACTTCGCCGGGCACGAGATAGAGCCCCGTCGTCATGGGGGAACGGTAGATGGGATCGGTGATTATATGCATCTTTACGGCCTTGACGTCGTCGGAAATCTTGCCGTATATGTAGTCCGCCGCAGGATGCTTTTTAAGCTCCTTCTTTTCGATTATCTCGTTTACGTGCGTGTTGAAATAGTACGCCTGCCTCAACAGCATGTACTTGGTAAACGGCGAAAAATATTTCTGCTTGGAAACGTTGCCCTCGGAGTCCTTTTCCGAACGGTCCAGCCCCTTCATAGGGTATCTGGGGTGGTCCTTGTTGCCAAGCTGAAGATCGGGATTGCTTGCAAAATCGATTTTGGCAAGCTCGTTCATAATGTCGCCCGTCTTGAAATTTCTCATCTCGTAGACGTCGGACAACACGTCTGCGGGCTTGCGGGCGATATCTTTTTCCACTATCTCCATTACGGGCTGGCGGACGGTAACGCGGCGGCCGCGGATGTCCTCGAGGCTGTTTGCGGAGAGCCCCTCGTCAATATCTTCGGGGCGCACAACGCCCTCGCTCTGCTCGTCGGGAGCGGTGAGCGAGTCGTCCGGTTGGAAATAGTCGGCAAACGCCGTTATGCCCTTATCGCCGAGCATCGGGACAAAACAGGCAAAGAAAATGGACGCTATAAGCAATAAGCACGAGAGTTTTACAATGAGTTTCTTTGTCATACGGTTTTCCTGCATTTTCAGCTTATGCGGGCGGCGCGGTTTGTGTCCTTTCCCCGCCGCGGCAGGCCGAAAATCTCCATCAATATTTTTGTTATATATAAGTTATCATAACCGCGCCAACCTGTCAATTAGATATCGATAAATTTTTACTGACAAAATAAAAAAGCAACGTGACATTGCAAGCGTTCCGCTTGACGGCGTGTCGCCGCGGCCGGGTTTCTTTATTGCGTTGACGATAAACAGAGTTTTTCGCACGTCAAACTTGAATGACAATCCCCTCAGTCACCTATCGGTGACAGCTCCCCTTACTAAAGGGAGCCAAGGAGGAAAGGGCGGTGACAGCTCCCCCTACTACGGGGAGCCAAGTGGGTGCGGTGCCCTTACGAAGTTGAAAGCGGTTAGAAGCAAGCAGAGCAAGAAAAGCGAGCACCGACGACAGGAGTGTACATAGACGTACACAACTGAAAGTTGCCGCAGCGCAACAAAGTTATGCGCCGCTTATAATCCGCTTGCGGGAGCTGCAACGGGTCAGAAACGAGCAAGACAAGGCGCGCGAGCATTGGCAAGGGGAGCGTACATAGACGTACGTGACCCGCAGACAAGCGCAGCGCAACAAAGTATTGCGAAGTTTATCACCCGTTGGCGGGAGCAAAAAAGGCGTTCCGTGCGGAACGCCGTTTTTTTATTTACTTCTTCTTGGACGCCACTTCCGCGTCAAACTGTTCGTCTATATCGCCCTTGTTTTTGGGTTTTATCACGAGCAGCAGGATTATGCCTATCAGCGCCGCGCCCGCTATCGAAAGCAGGATTATCGAGGCGATGTTGTCCTGCAGCCACGTGTCCTCGCCCGCTATGGGACGGGGGGTTGCCGAAGCAGCTATGCCCATGTATTCGGTCACCGCGGGCTGGGTGGGGAACTGCGTGCTGGTCGCCTCGCAGACTATGAGATACAGCCCGTTTGCGTCCTGCGGAACGAACGAACGGCTTGAAGGGTTCCACGCGTATGCGTTGTACTCCTCGTACTCGGCGCTGTTTTTATCGAGCTTGGACTGGGCGGTGATGTTGGTGAAATACTTTCTGCCCTCGCCCTCGAACAGCTCCTTTTTCTGCGCCATAAAGTCCTGATAGGTCAGCACTTTGCCGTTTTCTTCAAAGTATAAGTCGTTGTTGAAGCGGTAGAGCGAATAGCCCGTCGAGGTTGAGATTCCCTCCACCTCGAAGGAGTCCGCCGTGTAGGTGGTGCCTACGTACGCGGTGTCCTGCTCGCCGGGGTCCTCCACCGTTATGTCGGAGATGCCCGCCGTAAAGGTGAACCACGGCAGATAGTCCCTTAAACCCTCGCCGTCCTCGTCGTCGTACATCGTCCAGATGTCGCTCGAGGTGAATTCAACCTTTTCGCCGTCCTTGTCGGTGTACCACATGCTGTTGGAGGAGGAATCGTTTGCGTAGACCGTAAAGATATACTCGCCCGCGTTGTTGAGATCTATCGAGAGCTGCGAGCTCTTTTTGCCCGTCGCCGAAGAGGGGCCGCTCGCCGTATTTACCATATAGTATATACCGAACGTCATATCGGTGTATGCCGTGGAGTTGTCGGAGACGAGCGTTTCGAGCGAGGGAAGATAGAAGTCGTCCTTGCCCGCGTAGAGGTCCTTGGCGGCCTCGTCCACCTTTTGCTGGTATGCGCTGACCGCGTCCTTCCACTCCTGCGAGTTCACGCCGTCCGCCATGCCCTCGTAGGCAAAGCGCGCGCCCTGCCCGTCGGTTGCAACGGCGATATACCTGCTGCCCTTATTTATGATATAGCTGTCATCCACAAACCAGTCGAGGAATACGTACGTCGACTGTCCGCCCGTGGACGAAGTGTCGGTGAGTTTGAGATATATCTTTATTATGGCTACGGGTTCCAAATCCTCCCCGAAAGCCAATCCCTCCAAATCTTCCGCCGTGGGAACGTAGTTTTCGGCGTGGGGATAGATGTACAGGTCGTCGTCGCTCGTAACCGTTCTGAAGAGCCTTTCGGCCTCGTAGTTGTCGGCGTTGACGTTGTTAGTTATCTGTTCGTATGTGGGCATGAAATAGCCCGTAACCGTCGCGGGGGACTGCGTCAAAACGTCCACCGCCGTGTAGCTGAAGGAAAGCTCGCTGCCCTCCTTGATATAGGTTATGCCCGCGTCGAGGCAGAGCACGGGGGGGCACGTGTCGTTGACCTGTCCGCCCTCGTAGTGCTTTACGTCGTCTATTTCAACCGTCCTTATATCGCGCGAGGTGCTAGTCTTTTCGCCGTCCGAATTCCTGTTGAGCACGAACGACTGGCCGTTGAGGCTGTACAAAGCCATCCGGGCGCGGGTTGCGCTCTCTTGCGCCGTTCCGTCCTCGTCCTCGCCGAAGTCTGCGGCGAAAGTAAGGGGCGTTACGGGTTTCGTAGAGGAGGAAACGTATTTTGCATACATGTTGCCTATGTTGTTGAATACGCCCGTCTGGGAAACGCTGCCCTTTGCGCCGTCGCGGCCGACGTTATAAATTTCTACGTTGAACGTGCCGTTGCCGTCGCCCTCGCCCAGGGATATTACTATGTTGTCGCTGCCGAGCGCGGTACATTCGGATACGTCGATATCCTCCGCCTTTGCCTCTGCCGTTTTGCCGTCGTCGGTTATTACGGCGTTTACTTTGCCCCCTTCTGCAGCGGGAATAAAAATCACGTAGTTTGTGGTCTTTTCGTCCTTCGTCATGACATACTGCTGGCTTTCGAACGTGATTACGAATTTTTTGAAGTTGAGCTCTTCAAAGCCTATCTGCATATTGAAGTAGCCTGTGCCGGGCTCCGCTACGGGAGCTTCGGGCTCGGAGGGAGCGGCTTCTTCTCCGCCCTCTTCTTCCCCTTCGTTTGCATAGTCGTCGGTATCGAGCGCGTTATAGTACCACTTGTAGGCGAGGTTGCGCCTGTAAGTTATATTGTCGGAGTTGTTTTTAAAAGTGAACAGCGAATAGTAATAATAGTCCGCTTCGTCGGCTATTTCCGAGCCGTCCTCCTCCGTGGTTACGGCGTGCGCCCACACTTCGGCGTCCCCCGAGGTGTTGAATATGCTTGTCCCGCTTATGGTCACATACCTGTTGGCCGACGCGCTGAGCCCCAGAAAGGCGCCCAATGACAGAATCATTGCGAATAACAGCGATATTATCAGGCTGATTTTGATTTTTAAAGACTTCATAGCTTTCTCACTTTTTCAAAGGTGGATTATTTGAAATATTGAACTTTATTTTAAATACTTAACTATATTACAATAATATAAAAGGCGTTGTCAATAAATTTTGGGCGCGGAATTGATTTTTTTGGGTTATAACACCTCAAAATCAAACAATTTCCAGGGATTTTCCTCCTTGGGGGGCTCCGCGATAAACCTCAGCGCTTCGCCCGTGACGGGATGGGTAAACCGCAGCGAATAGGCCCACAGCGCCAGCCTGCCCTTTACCGCCTTGGCCCCGCCGTAGCGCATGTCGCCGTAAACGGGGCAGTTTATGGCCGCCGTCTGCACGCGAATCTGGTGCGTTCTGCCCGTGTGCAGGGTGATTTCCGCAAGGCTGAGCCCGCCGTGCTTGCCCCTTATTTCGTAGGCGAGAGAGGCGAACTTCGCCCCCTCCTCGCTCTCGGTGCAGACGTACACCATGTTGTTTACGGAGTTTTTTCTGAGGTAGTTTGTAAGGGTTGCCTTGTCCCTGCCCGGAACGCCGCAGAGCACGGCGAAGTACTTTTTTTCGAACCCGCCGTTTTTCATCTGCTCCGAAAGCCGCGCCGCCGCCTTGGAGGTTTTGGCAAACACCATCACGCCGCCCGTGGGCCTGTCAAGCCTGTGTATAAGCCCCAAATAGACGTTGCCCGGCTTTGAGTAGGTCTCCTTTATGTACTCCTTTACCATATCGAAGAGGTTATCGTCCCCGCTCTCGTCGGGGCAGCACGCCGTCATCTGCGGCTTTAAGACCACGATTATATGGTTGTCCTCGTAGAGAATATTCAAACTATCCTGCATATTCCTCACCTATAAACAATCCGCTTGCGCCGCAGGGCAGGGGAATACCCTCCTCCGTGGCTATGCCCACCTCGTACGCTTCCGTTCTGCCCGCCCTGCCTGCGAGGGCGAGGGTCAAAATGTTTTTTAAAACGGCGGGCTGCAAACCCGTTGTGTAGCTGTTTATCAAAAAGAACACGGGGGCGTCCGAAAGGAGCCGCGCGCAGTCGGTTACGAAGCCGAAGAGGTTTTGCTCTATCTTCCACGTCTCGCCGCCGGGGCCCCTGCCGTAGCTCGGCGGGTCCATTATTATGCAGTCGTAGCGGTTGCCGCGGCGCATCTCGCGCGCGACGAACTTCATGCAGTCGTCAACGATATAACGTATCCCGCTCTCTACGCCCGAGAGCCGCGCGTTTTCGCCCGCGCGCTCCACCATTCCCTTTGCCGCGTCCACGTGGGTGACCAGTGCCCCCGCCTTGGCGCAGGCAACCGAGGCCGCGCCCGTGTAGGCGAAGAGATTTAAAACTTTTATCTCCCGCCGCGGGTATTTTGCCTTTGCCTCGCCGATGAGCCGCCTGCACTCCTCCCAGTTTACCGCCTGTTCGGGGAACAGCCCCGTGTGTTTGAAACCCATAGGCTTTACCAAAAAGGTCATGTCGCCGTAGTTAACCGTCCATTCGGGGGGGAAGGGCCTCTTTATTTCCCACGCGCCCCCGCCCTTTTCGCTGCGGCGGTAGACGGCGTCGAAGTCCTCCGCGAACAGGTCCCGCCCGCTCCATATAACCTGCGGGTCGGGGCGGAGAAGTTTTACGCCGTTCCAGTTTTCGAGTTTCATTCCGCCGGACGTGGCTATTATCCTGTAGTCCCGCCAACCGTTTGCGATTTTCATAGGGTAAATTATACCAAACGGCGATAAAAATGTAAAGCAAAAAAGTAAAGTTTTTCCGCGCCGCAAAAGCGGCGCGGATTTTGCCCGCAGCGTGCGGGGACGTAGCGCAAGCGGAATGTATGGCTCGCGTGCGGGCGGGCGAGCGGCCCGTTGCGCCCAAAAAACAAGTACGTCCCCTTTATTGGCTGTACATTGACAGCACGTTGTAGAGCGTTGCGTAGTAGTTGGCGAGGTAGCGTTTGGCAACTTCGTCGTTGGAGTAGAGGTTCATCCTTTCGACGGGGTTTTCTATAGACAGATAGTAGGCGCGCACGATGTTGTAGCGGTCGGTGTAGGACAGCGAATAATCCACGATATACCCCACCTTTTCCTGGTCGCTGTCGGCGTCGGGCACGGGTTCGTTGAGCCCCATGCTGTAGATGAGCTGCTCCTTTAAAATGTCCACGCGGTAGTCGTATTCGGCCTGCAATTCGCGGCGTTTGAGTTCGTACAGATCCATGTTGGACGTGCCGTTGCCCATAATCTGCATTTTGAACATCTCGAGATTTTTTTCGAGATTGTGGGTGAGTTCGTTTTTGCTCTTTTGCGCCGTGCGGAGAAGCTGCATCTGTATGGTTGTGAGTTTTTCCAACTCCTCGTCGCTGTATTCGAGAATGTCAAAGGTCATGCGGGCACCTCCGCAGTGAGATATGCCGAGCGCACCGACCCGTTTGCGCCGCTGAACGTGACCTTAAACGTATCCCCGCGCATGTTGAGGCGGATTTTTTTGGTTATGCCGTACAGCGTGCGGGTGTAGACCCCGTTTGAAATGCTGACGGACACGTCCTCGTCGCAGTCGGCCTCTATGCAGGTGACAAGTTTGCGCCCCTCCGCGCCGAAGTCGATATTTTCGGCCTCCACCGAATACATCCAGTTCTTGCCCGTGTTCAGGCGGTAGACCGTGGACTCGGTGTAGGCTATAACCGAGTTCATGTCGTAGTACACGAAGTAGGCGGGCACGTCGACCATCTGGTATTTGTCGCAGAAAATATCGTAGACGTATATCACTTTTCTGCCGAGGGAGCGGGAAGTTCCGCACACGAAGTAGTATTGCCCGTGCCATATAAAGGCGGACGTCGCCGCGGATATGTCGTCGCTTATCAGCCCCTCTACCTTGGTGACTTTGCCGTCCTTATAGCGCATAAAGCCGCACTCGTTTACAAAGTATATGCAGCCGTCGTACACGGCGGCGGTATATCTGCTGAACATGGGCAGGCTCTGCACCTCCACCACCTTGAAATTTTCGGGATTGCCGCCCACGGACATCCGCCCGAGCCCCGTTTCAAACATCACGATGAGTTCGCCGCCGACGTCGAAGATATCCCTTATATAGCCCCAGTTTCCGCCGAAAGCAAAGCTGCCCGCGTCGGTTATGCCCGCCGTTCCGTCGTCCCAGCCGTTTTTGCCCGACCACCTCAAGACGTACCTGTCCGAGAGGTCGGCGCCGAACAGCCTGCCGTTTTTTATCACGCCGCAGCACAGCGGGTTGGGATATTCCCCGTGCCGCCGCGTGCCGCCGCTCTGGCTGGTGTAGTAGCTGCCGCTGAACGCTATCGCCTTTTTGCCGCCGTCGTCCCTGACGTCGAGCAGGAAGCCCGAACTGCCGCCGTCGCTATAAATCCTTGCCAGCTTCGTGGCGCCCGCGCGCGTAGCGTAGTACACCCCGCCGTCGTACGTGGTTGCCAAAAGGCAGTTGCCGAAGTTGGAATTGAGCATGCCCACGATCCTTTCGGGGGGCACGGTGCGCTGGTTTTGCCACGTAAAGCCCGGGGTAACCTGCCCGTTTTTTACGAACGCGCCGAAAGGCAGCACGCGCGGCCCGTCCAAAAGATTTATGCGGACCTTTTTAACTTTTTTGTATCTCTCCACTAAATCCACCTCCGGGGAGGGACGCAGGCGCTTCTTCCGATACGGCTATGCGCCCTGTCTATGGCCTCGCGGTAGCGCGTCTCCCAAACTTCCGCAAGGGAGGCCTCGCCGCAGATGAGGCAATACTCCGCCGCCGCGCCGAGGGCGGTTATCATTCCGTCCCCGAGGTCGCCGAACGCGCTTTCCCCCTCCACCGTGTTTTCGGACGGAGCATAGTGGTAGGTGACCGTGATTTTTGGCGCGACGGCCGAAACGCCCGTCTGCGTGAGCGTGTGTTCCGCCCTTTTGCCGCCGCAAGTTACGGAAAGTATCCTCACGGGGGTGTGCGAAAAGGAGGAAAACGGGAAAAAGTTGTCTTCCGAGGAGAGCTCCTCGGTACATTCCAGCGGGAAATAGTACCGCGCGAGCTCGTCCTCCACCGCGTTTATGCAATACATCAGCGTTTTAACCGCTTCGCCGCCCTCGCCGTAGGGTTCCCCGCCGTCTTCGATATCGGCGGCAAGGTCCTCCCTGCCGACAAACCTGAGGGCCGCGGCCAAAATTTTGCGGATGCTCATAAACGGCCTCACACGTTGGTAAGCACTGCCTGCGCGCAGGGCTTTTTGCAAATGAGTTCGGCGTACTTTACGAGGGTTGCGCCGTAGGCCGCCTTGCCGGGCACCTGCTTTAAAATTTTGCCGTCCTCGTCCTCGAGCCATTCCCAGTCGCAGAGCTGGCACAGGCTGAAGTCCTCGGTGTTAACAAAATATATCAGGCCGTCGGGGCAGAATCTGTCGGCATACACGGGCACGCCGTTCACCGTCACCACGCCGAAGCCCGCCGCTGCGTCGATGGTGTTGACTATTCTCCTGTTTTCGGCAGCGAGCTTGGCTATCTTTTTCCTCGTCGAAAAGGAGCAGAGTATCATGTTTATCTTGCTGTTGAAATGCTCCTCCATGTGGTCGAGAACGTCGGTGATGTCGTCCTCGGTAAGCGCCGATGACAGGGACTTGGAGTATGGCGCGAAGTAGGGCTCCTCCGTTTTGTCGTAGCCGTAGAGTTTGCCCTCGCCGAAGATGGCGCCCAGCCCCGTGAGTTCGTTGCCGTACGCGCCCGCGATTGTGACGAGCGCGCCCTCCGCGGTGCCCGTTATCTGCTTGTTGAAGGTCACCGTCTTTGTTTCGGAGTCAACGGCGGATATCGTCAGGCCCTCGGTTTTTACGCTTGCGCTTGTGACCGTTTCTACTTTCATTCCGACGGAGAGCTTTGAAACGTTGTCCACCGTGTACTTGAAGTTGCTTGAAGCCGAAGCGTCGGCCGAAACAATCTTTGCGAGCGTGCCGTTGCCGTCGCCGTAGAGCATGCGCTGGAAGTTATATTTTGCGCCCGACACGAGCCCTTCCATTTCTGCGTTGACGAGGTTGACGAACGCGCCCGAGCTGTCGCGGGAGGCGCGCATGGCCTTGTCGCTGACCTCGATGGTGCCGTAGATGTTTTTAAGGGGCAGGGAGATCTGCAGATATCTGTTTGCGTAGGGTTCGGGAATTCCCGCGTCCTCGGCGCAGGCCATAATGCCCTCGGTATTGCCGCGCACTACGGCCACCTTTACGTCCTTGCCGTAAACGTTGTCGGTATTTTTTTCGATTGCGGCGAAAAAGGGCGATACGTTGTTGTTGAGCTGGGCGGAAACCGCCTGAAGATAGTAGTCTTTTAAAGCCTTATCGGCATTTTCGATTGTGATCAATTTTTAATTCTCCTTTTTAATTTTTAAAAAAATTTTTTGCAAGCTCACCCGCTTCCCTCACGGATTTGGGGCTGCTGCCCGGAGCGGCGCACGATATGCCGCCCATAACCACGGGAACGCTCCTGCCGCCCGCTACTTCCTTTAAGTATTCGCCCACGACCCTGTCCTTTACCGCAGGGTTGCCGAGAGCTGCGGACACAAGCTGTTCCTCCGAAAGGCACGCGGGAGAGGGCGCCGTCGCCGCCTTGTTCTCCTCCAGCTCCTTGAGCCTCTGGCTGCGCCGGGTGAACTCCGCCTCCAGAGCGAGGTACGCCGACATGAGGGCCTCTACGCTTTTAAACTTGCCGGTGCCGTGCGCGGCTTCAACTGACTTTTCCGCCTCCGCGGGTTCCGCCGTCTCCTGCAAGTTGCTTCCGGGGTTGTCCTCTGTTGCAGCATCGTGTGCCGTATTGTCGATATATGTTGAGTTTTCGGTTGTCATTTTACTTTTCCTCCTGTGCGGTTACAGTTTCGGCAAGCGAAGCGTAACCCAAAATATTGAGTATTTTTTTCTTGACCGCGACGCTCATTTTGCCGTCGCCGTCGGATAAAAGCCCCCTGTCCATCAGCTCGAAAATAACCGTGCGCCTCTGAGCCGGGGTCATGTTGAGGTCGGTGTCGGCGTCCAAAACAACGTCGTCGGCAGTTATGTCGCTGCCCTTGAAATATATAAGTTCCGTTTCGGTGCAGCCGTTGGAATATTTAAGGAGCCGCACGTCCGTCGCAAACTGCCTGAAAAGCCGCAAAATCTGCTTGCCTATGCTCTTTGCCGCTCGCTTTATGCTCTGGTAGGCGGTGTTGAGGCGGGCGTCGTCCTGGTCTATGATTAATTGCAGGCCCGTCGCCGAAGTGACTCCCGCAAAGCTGTCGGCGTTTTCCGAAAGGTCCCCCGTGCCCGACACCTTTGCAAACTCGGACAAAAGGCTCTCCTCCTCCTTCCAGAATTCTTCGGGCACGTTGCCCAAAGTGAGCATTTCGGGAGGGGTGCCGCCCTGTCTGTACACTATCACCTTGCCGGGCGCAAGTCCGCCGTCGGTTAGCTCGTCCACGTCCACAGCGCCGTCCTCCACCGCCAAAGTTCCCATGGAAATGCGGTTGAGGTACTCGTGCTTGCGGTTTTTGACGGCGTTAAAGGCGCGCTGTATGGGTATGAGCCTCTCCACCACGCCCGACCCGAAAAAGTTGCCAGGGTTGGGTATGGCCGTCTGTTTTACGAAGGGGTAGGTGCGCTGGCCGTTTGCGCCGTTGACGTAGGGCAGATCGCCGTCCCACAGCAGCGCGCCGCCCGCAACCACTGTGAACCTGCCCTTGGGATTTACGGGCGAGGGGCGGATATATCTCTCCAGAACTATCTCGTAGTTGCAGCCCGTTTCGGCATTTTTCCCCGCGCCGCCCGTCTTGCCCGCAACGGCGTAGGGCTGTCTGAACGCGCCTATGTCCCTGCCCGCTATCTCCACGCCGTACATCTCGGCTATTCTCTCCACCGCAACCAACGAGGCATGGATTATCATCGGCTGGCTTTCGAGGTCCTCCTCGAAGAGGGAAGCGGGGTAAACTTCAAAGGGCGAAACGGCGCAAACTGCAACGCTGCCCTCCTTCACCGCGCGGCCGCTCTCCGTCTGTCCCACGGTAGCCCCGCCCGCGGAATTCCATATGACCTTATAAAAGGCCGTGCCGCAAATTTCCGACCACGCCGTGGCCTCGCTCATTATGCCGTCCAAATCGCACTCCTCCTGCACCGCGGAGAGTATGTAGGAGGCCAGCTTTGCGGCCGCCCTGTCCCCACCGTCGCCCGAGGCCGCGCGCACCGCAAGGGCGGGACGTATGCGCGAAAGTTTGGAAAGGCGTGTGTCTATAATCGGGGCTATGTGGTTGAATATCCTGCGCTGTTCCCAGTCGTAGGTCTTTTCCGTAACGGCGATGTCGCCCGAAGCGAGCGAACAGTATTGGTTGCCGTTAACGAAGTTCAGATTCAGCTCCCACTGCCGCTCCAGCTCCTTTCTGTCCTCCTGCAGCCTCAAAAACTGCTCCTCCACCTCGTCGCAAAGCGCCTTTTCGTTTGTTTTTTGTTGTTCGGTCATTCAATCCTCCTTTAACATATCGAGTAATTTTTGTCTTTCGGCCTCGAGTTCCTCGTCGGTGAGTTCCCCGCTGCCGTCCATAAGCAGTTTTACCGCCTTGATATCGGGCGGAATTTCCCGCTTGGTCACCTTTTTTTTAACAAGTCTGAGCTCGCCGTTTTCCACCGTGAACTCCTCCACCGTCTCGCTTGCCGATAGCCCGGTGGCGCAGCGCATAAGCGCCTTTTTTACCGCGTCGTCTGTCTGTATGGCACACCTCCCCCGTGCAAAAACTCAACACGTATGCATATTTTGCCCATTTTTACTCCTCCGTTTTGCGCCGCCTCAGCCTTTTTATGCGCTTGAGTTTGTCCTGCTCCACCGCCGAAACCGCAGTCTCCCGCCTGTGCGGCGAGGGGCGGGTCATTATGTAGTAGCGCAGCTCGTCCATGCAGTGGTCGTCCCGCTTCACGGGCGCGTCGCCGCCCGCCCAGAAATAGCCCTTGAATTCGTCGATCATATTCACGCAGGTGTTGAAAATATACAAATTGCCCTCCCCGTTGCCGCTCTTTAAAAAGCCCTTTACGCGGGATATGCCCGCAAAAACGTCCTTGTTTACGTTCGGATTTGCAACTATGCCCCGCTCGAAAAACAGCTCGGTGACCGACTTGGAAGCGGCGAGCGTGCGCTGGTTGGCCGCCGAATCTATCAGCGCGTGCAGCCTGCCGCAGGAATCCCTTTTCCAGCCGAGTTTGTCGCTTATCTCCCCTATGGCGGCGGCGTGATAGTCCACGTCCCTGCCCGCCGCAAAGTGCTCCGCCACCACGTAGACGTTGCCGTCCCAGTCCACGCAGTACCAGTGCGCCGACAGGGGATTGTTCAGGCCCGGGTCGATGGAAATCCGGTCCTGCCACTCCTTGGGGACGGGAAAGGGCTCGATGACGTGCACGCTCTCGTCGAATTCGGGATATACCAGCCCCTCCCCCTCGGAAAACCTGCCGTAGCGGCGGGAATCGAGCGCGCTCTTGTCAAGCGAAGTTTCAAGCAGCTCTATCTCCTTTTTCGAAAGGAAGGGGTTGTCCTCCCAGGTCATAAACTCGTGCCATATCTCGGGGTTTTTGCGCGCGTTGAGGTAGATCTCGTTATAGATAAACGTCTTGCCCTTCAAGGGGGTCATCGTGCCGAAAATATCGCCCCGTCTGTCCATAACGCGCATCACGCACTCCTCGTAAACGTCGCGCGGGGGCTCCTCGTCGAACCACACGAAGTCCAGACTCGAACCCTGAAATTTCTCCCTGCCTTGGTCGCAGCTCTTGAAGCCGAGCGTGGAAATTCCGCCGAATATGTTTTTGATTTTTATCTGGTCTATCACCCCGCCGGACGGGCTGTCCCGCCGCCCCGAAAGCATCACGATATCGGCTATCCAGCTCTTCGGCAGGTAATACAAAATCTTTGCCTGCGCCACGTCCCGCTGCACCTGCTGCGAGAGCGACACGCACCAGCCGAACACGTCCCGCCTGTTTTTGCGGTAGGGGTGTATGCCGCGGAGCATCCACAGACACTCCACCGCCCCGCACTCCGTCTTGCCCGAACGGTTGCCGCCGAACACCCAGCGGTTGCGCTTTTTGCACTTGTGGAAGGCGAGCTGCTTTTTGTGCTTTTTTCTGCCCGTGTTGTAAAAGTTGAGGCGGTTGGATTCCCGCCGTTTTTTAAGCTCGTTTTCGATAAACTCGATACGTTTTAATATTTCTTCCCGCTGCATAGACATTTTAAGACAAAACCTCTCAAATATTTACCTGTATTAAGGTATACAATTTGTTGGTATGAAAGTAGTTAAAGCGGCGCTGTGCGCGCTGTTTTCGTTTGCTGTAATTTTGCTCTCCCTCTCACGCACGGCGCAGGCGGCGGGGAGCGCGACGTATGCCATGGCCCTCACCGACGACGTGTATATCTACGACGAGATGGAGCGCAACACCGAGCTGTTTGCCCTGCCCGCAACCTACTGCGTGGAAATTTTGCGCGAATACGACGACTGGTACCGCGTGGCGTACGGCGAGGACGACGGGTTTTACGAGGAGATTATAGGCTATTGCAAAAAGGACAACCTGCTTATTTTGGCAGACACGCCGCAAAACCCCTATTTAAACTATCCCGTGCAGGTCACTCTTACTTCGGGCGAGGACAAAAAGTACGGTCTGCCCGCCCTCGAACTCACCGTGACGGCCGCCTTTTACGGCAACTTTTACCGCGCCAATACCCCGTACATATATCTTAAATACAACGGCGTTTTCGGCTATGTGGAGGGGGAAATTTACGGCTACGAAAAAAACGAGATTCCCTCCGCCCCCACCTTTTCGGAGGGGAACGGCGGCGCGCCCGACGGGGACGGGGCCGTGATCCCCGCGCTGATTATAGCCGCCCTCGCCGCCGCTGCCGTGATAGTGCTGATTTTTACGGGCAGAAAAGGTCACAAAAAACAGTAGTACTCCCCCACCAGTTTAAGCGCGTCCGCATAGCGCTCTATCCCCCGCGCGTGCCTCGTAAACTTTATCACGGCCCTGCGGATCTCCCTCTGCCTCGCCTCCTCCAGCCGCCTTATGCCGCACCGCAAAAAGGCATAGCTTTCCAGCGTTTGCCGCTCGCCCGCGCTCAGCCCCCCTATTATCCCGTCCACCCTCTCCCACAGTTCGGCAAGTTTGTCCTTTGCCGCAATCAGCTCTATTATCCCGTTTGCGCACTCCTCCGCCGCATACGTCCCCGCCGAACGGCACGCCGCCGCCAATATGAACTTGTCGAGCGTCCTCTCCAGCCCGTCCGCATTAAAATAAAAACGCAGAATTTTTTTACTCTTTATCATATTCTATCCAAACATAAACGAACATTTGTTTGTTATACAACTGAATTATAAACGCTAAATATGACAGTAAACGCATATTTAAAAAATTTTTTTAAGTATTTTTTTAATTTTTTTGTGTCCGCGGCGTAACAATTCGGATTTTTTATTAAAACAAACTGTTTACAAATAAATTAAAGGTGTGATATAATTTTTGTGATGAAAAAAGTTTTGTTTACAGCGGTTTCGCTGTGCACGGCGGCGGTTGCCGCGTCTGCGCCCGCGGTTGCGGCTTCGGCCGCGGAAGGGCCCTATTATCCCGACATCTACGACGCGCCCCTCACCTTCGAGGCGCTCAGCGACTATGCCGTGGGTGAGGGCAACTCCTTCGCCTTTGCCGACGGAAAGGAAATTTTATATCTTAAAAACGAAGATCTGACGAGGTATTCCTTTGACAGCGATATTTCCGCCCTCGACTATTCGGACGGCGTGTTTTACTATTCGCTGAAAGGGGACGAAAGGGTGTATTCTCTGCCCGGAAACCAACTTTCAAACTACGTTATGCCCGACTTTTCTAAAGACATAATAGTGGACAACCTGCAATATTTTTACAACGCCGCAAACGGCGCGCTGACCCTGCTGTACAGGGACGGGACGAGCGGCGAGAGCACAGTTGTTTTAGAGGGCTGCACGAGGATAAAAAAATATAACGGCACGCTGTACGTTATCGAGGACAACTCCCTGATGGAGTTGGAGGGCGAGAGCCGCACGGCGGTGGAAATAGTGTATTCCAACTACGACCTGCTGACAAAGATCCCCGCGGGCGACATCCCCCAAAAGTTGGGCGAGTATGAAACGTACGGGCAGGCAGTAAAGACGGTGAACATAGCCGAGGGCGCGACGGCCACGAAGATAGACTTAAACGAACCTTTGAGCGGCGTGTTCGGCGTTTCCGACCCGAGAAAAAGCACCGTCACGTTCCCCTCGGGCGGGCAGGCGCTGCTGCTTGCGGAAGCCGGCTCGCTGCGGGTGATAGCCGACGGACAGAACTGCTATATAATAGACGCCGGTCAGGCTACGGATTTGGCTGAGCTGCCGTTAACCCCCGTAAAACAGGGCACGACGGCGACGGTGAACGCAGACGAGTACTGTTACGCGCTGCCCTATCTTTGCAACGCCACGCGCTCTGAGCGTCTGGCCCCCGCCGAGGTGGTGGAAGTACTGTACTCGGCAAAGGCTTCGGACGCGCCCGTGCTTGCGCACGACTTTTACATAATTAAAAATTCCAAGGGCGAATACGGCTACGTTGCCGCCGAATTTATAAGCGATTTGAACTATCCCCCCATCGACGAGGACGGCGCCTCGAACATTGCCGACCCCTCCCCCGACTATTCCGACAACGTGCGCACCGTGGTTTTGGTGCTGGTTGTGGTGGCGCTTGTGCTGATCGCCGTGGGCTACATAACCTTTGTGGTTACGGGCAAGCACAGAAAGGTCAAAAAGAACGCCGACGGACAGGTGGACGTGACGAAGGAACAGGAACGCGAAGAACGCGACAAACAGGAATAAATAAAAGGCCTCCGAACGCATATTTTTGCGGCGGAGGTTTATTTTTTGCATAAATAAATTTTTAAACGGCCCGTTTTTAGCACTTTTTTAGCACTCGGTTTGATACTATCTATATATAAATACACTGCAAGGAGAAATTATGGCGCTTTGCATCAGGGAACCGAGAAGTCCCGAAGAACCCGTCCTGCTCGCTTCAAAACTGTGCAATTATCCAAAGGACGCCCCCGTGAGCGTGGGGCCGCACACAATTCTCTTTGCCTGCCAAAACGGCGTGCACGCGGGTTTCGTTACGACGGGCGACGGCGAAAAAAAGTTTTTTATAAACAACACCTTTTTCAGCGGGCTGAAAAAACCCGCCTTTTCCAAGGAATATAAAAACGTCACCCTGTATTGGTATCACCGGGTCAACGAAACCTATCAGATAGACGAGGAAATAACCACCTGTTCGGGCTGCACCGCGCATATAAAGTGCGCCGTAGCCGTGGACTTGTTCGCCTTTTCGTTCGACGATTTTTACTGCTCGCTCCGCAACACGGAGATAAAGAGCAACGCGGACACCCTTATCCTCTCCGCGCAGTCCCTCAAAAAAATGGTGTGCGGAATGGTCGTATCGCTGATGCGGCGGGAATTGGAAAGCGCCGCCGCGGACGGGGAATTTGCCGCGGGGCTGCCCGCCCCCGAAACGGACTTCAGACCCGTGGGCGGACAGATTGCCGCCGAGGTGGTAAAAATCGGGCCGTCGGGCTCGGTTACGATCCTGCCGCACAAATAAAAATTTTGGTTTATAAAACTCCCCTGCAACCGCACCCGGGGAGTTTTTGTTAACGGCAACCGCCGATATAATAGTTTTTTTGGGCGGAATGAGCGTTTCGGCCTCAAAACGCGTTAGCCATACATTCCGCTGAGCGCTACAATACCGTTTCAACAATGTTCACAAAAACCAGACATTCGGCGATGTCTGGTTTTTTCGTGAGTTGAGTGGCCAGTCCCTTTATTTTTAACAATATTGGGGGGGTGGGCGGGACAAAATATAAAAGGAATAATTAATATATGTATGTAAATTTAATGTGACAATCCCCTCAGTCACCTATCGGTGACAGCTCCCCTTACTAAAGGGAGCCAAGAGGGGAAAGGGCGGGTGACAGCTCCCCTTACTAAAGGGAGCCAAGGGGTTCCCCTGCATTTACGAAGTTAGCAACGGGTCAGAAACGAGCAAGACAAGGCGCGCGAGCATTGACAAGGGGAGCGTACATAGACGTACGTGACCCGCAGGCAAGCGGAGCGCAACACAGTATTGCGAA
>CANRKK010000032.1 GCA_947631195.1 uncultured Clostridia bacterium | reverse complement strand
TCGTACGTTTCCGACTTGGTATAGTCAAAAGATTCGGTGTTGCCGTCGTTTGCTTTTATGGAGTGGTTGCCGTCCCAACCGTAATCCGCGCTGCCGTATTCCCAATTGCTTTCCGTCACCGTGTTATCGTGGAAATCGTCGTGGAAATCGGAAACTACCGTGGTTGTTGAGGACTGCTGCGCTTGGCCGCTGATTATGATTTGCAGTTTGCCGTGCTTATAGCCCGTATCCGCCTTGGGGAAGAGTATCACATAGACGATATCGCCCTCGGCAACGTTTACTTCGTGCGTTATGTTCCAGTTTTGCTTGTTTTCGCAATCGCCGAAGAACTGCGCGCTCTGCGTTGCGTTATTTCTTACCACAAGTATGCGGGGCGCAATCTGCGTTTCTTCTCTTGAACCTGCAAAGTCTACGTTGACCTTTAACTTGCTCTGTCCCGCGGGAACCTTGTAGCCTATCGCAAGATCCCTGCCGCCGTATTCACTGTTTACGAAATCCTTTTTGATTTCCAGCTTGTTGTCGCCGTCTATCGACGTGTAGTTGCCTTCGCCGTCTTTCGTGAGAGGATTGAACGTAAAGTTGTCCGTACCCCACTGATAGTCCGTGGAATAACCGTAAACCCAGACTTCCTCGTTGCCGAAGTCCTCAAAGTAGTTGGCAATTTCCGTTTCGGTGGGAGCGGCGCCCGTGGCGGTGAGGGTCATGTTGAACCCGCCGTGCCACCAGCCGTTGCCGCCCTCTCTTGTGAATATTACCGATATAACTCCGCCCTTTTGAACGGTAATCGTCTTGGTAAGGCTCCAGTCCTTGCTGTTTTTGTCATATATAAATACGGGGTTGCCTTCGATACTGCCGTCGAGGTTGCCGGAAGCGTCGGTTACGTGCAGCCTTGCGGACATACGCGTAACGTCGTTGTCGCCCGTGAACGACATTGCCACGGTTATCTCGCGCGTTTCGGGCATTATATATCTTATAACCGCCATGGAGCCGTCCGTTTCGTTGTTTATCCAGCCGCTCTTTATCTCTATGCTGCCGTTGTCCTTCCACGCGTCCTCGCCTACGGGCTTAGCCTTTTCGAACGTGAAGGTGTTTGCGCCGAAATCATAATTTTTAGTGAAGCCGTACTCCCAGTTGGGCTGGGCCGTGGTGCTGAAATCCCTTGCAAAGTCCGCGCCGTTGAACGTGGAGGGTGCAAGCTTGGGAATGGGTTCCGTCTTGGTCTCGTGACAGCCCGCGTCGGTGTTTTGGCAGGTGAATTTCTTTACGCCCTCTTCCGTTTCGGTGGGCTCTTTTTCCACAACGCCGCTATCCCAGTTGTGGGGAGCTTTTTGGATAACGCCCTCGTACGTTGCGCTGCAGTTGAGGCAGGAATATTCCATAACGCCCGTTGCCTGGCAGGTTGCGGGGGTCTTTACGCTGCCGTCGTTCCAAATGTGCACGCAGGGAGCCGTCAGCGTTACGCTGAGCTCGCCGCCCGCCTTGCCTTGACCTACATTTTCGAATACGAGCCATACGGTCACGTTGCGGGCAATATCTATGGGTTCTTCGGTCTGATACGTCCAGTCCTTTTTGCCGTCGTTGTTGAGTTCCACCGTCGTAAGCTCGCCCGCGTTTACCATAAGGTGGGCCTTGACGTTGGTGTTCGCCTCGTCGCCCGTAAAGGTTATTTTGACGTTTGTCTGCATTTTTTGGGTGAGGGGCTCGGTGAAAGTATAGGCAACTACCGCGTTGCTATCGCCGCCGGAAACAATGTGGCCCTTGCTTATTTCAACGTTGCCGCTCTTCCACACGCCGCCGTTAACTTCCGTAAGGCCGACAAAATCCACGGCGCCCGTTTGGGCATCATAGGATTCGGCGTAGCCGTATTTCCAGTTGTTGGCCGCCGTGAGGTCGCCGTAGAACTGTGCCCCGAAGTCGGCTGCGGCGGGCAATTCCGCCGTTGTCGTGGCTTGACATTCCCCGCAAACGCGCTGCATGCTGCCCTTATTCAAAAAGTCGGGGGCCTTTATAATTTCGCCGTCCTTCCAGCTGTGGGAAATCTTGTCTATGTGCTCCTTTCTGGTCTCCGTGCAGCCCTCGTTTTGGCATTTATAGGTTTTTTCGCCCTCGGCGTCGCACTTGGCTGGCGTGGTTACCGTGCCGTTGTCCCAGTTGTGCGCGGTTTTGCCCACGGGCTCGGTTTTGGTCTGCGTGCAGCCCTCCACCGTGCAACGATAGGTTTTTAAGCCCTCGGAATGGCAGGTGGGTTCGGTGGTTATTTCGCCGCTGTTCCAAACGTGGTCGTGCTCGGCCGCTTCGCCGCTTCCGCAGGCGGTAAGGCACACCGTGGCGCCCATAACCAAAGCCGAAAGAATACTCAATAACTTGGATATCTTTTTCATTTTGTCCCCTTTTTATCAGTTTTTTACAATTATATGCGCCTGCGCTCGGTGCATATCTTGCTGTGCCGCAATATTATTTTGTAAAAGAGCGCAATGTCAATACAGTAAAATAATTTTGTGCATTTGCAAATAATAATATTTTATAAAATTGTGCATTTGAAAAGTTGATTTATTATACAATACGTAGTATAATCAATGTGCGCACAACGCGTGCGCGGACCTATTAGCATTGTTTGCCCCGCGGGGCAACTGTATTCTGCGGCAGAATACAAAAAATTTTTACGGGATAAGGAAATGAAAAAAGCGGTTACGATAAAGGACATTGCCGAACAGCTGAATCTTTCGCGCAATACCGTGGCAAAGGCGCTCAACGGGCAGTACGTCCCCGAAAAAACGCGGGAAATAGTGCTTAAAAAAGCCAAGGAAATGAACTATAAGTCCCTGAACCTGACCCATATCGAGGTGGGGAGAAAAAAATACAGGATATTGCTTGTTTCGGGCAAGCCCCTGAACAATATGAATTATTTCGTGCCCATTCTGCAGGGCATAGAAAATTATTGCTACGAAAGGAACTTTGAGCTTTCGCAGCACACCTATAACGTGAACAGGACCCCCTTTTCGGGCTTTGCCGACTACGTCAAGGAGCTGCGCCCGGACGGGATTGTGGCGATAGAGTGCTTTGACAAAAATTTTATTGCAAAACTTATAAATCTCGGCACGCCCATCTGCTTTATCGACTTTACCGCGTACGATTTGCGCAGCGACAAAAAGTTTGACATAATAAGCACCAACGACGAAAAATCGGTGTGCGACCTTGTAAAAACACTGATAAACAAGTACGGCCTGTCCTCCTTTACCTTTGTGGGAGACAACAGGCACTGCATGAGCTTTCACGAGCGGTATATGGGCATGGTGAAGGGGGTTATAAGTTCCAAGGGGGCGCACTCCAAGAAGGACGACATACTCTGCAACGACGAAAGTTTTGACTACGGCAACGCCGAAGCTATCAAGACGGAGATTTTAAAGCTGAAGTACAGACCCGAATGTTTTATTTGCTGCAACGACTTTGTGGCGCGCAACGTGTGCCATGCGCTGAAAAGTTTGGGGATACGCGTGCCGCAGCAGGCTATGGTGACGGGCTTTGACGACGTGGCCGAGGCCACGGCCCTGAGCCCAGCCCTGACCACCTTTTCGGTGAACAAGGAGTTTTTGGGCAGGGAGACGATGAATACGCTTGTGACCAGAATAGAGAACCCCGGCATCCCTTCGCGCACGATAACCGTCAGCACGGACATGATTTTGCGGGAGTCCACCGACCGTATGACGTTTTGACTTTAAATAAAAAAGCCGCGGCGGGCAAAGATTTTTGCCCGCCGCGGCTTTTTGACTACTTACCGCCGTATTTGGCCCTGTAGTTTTGCATGCAGCGCTCCACTATTTCGAGCGCCTCGTGCTTGTGGCAAATTTTGTTTACCGTGGCCACCTTGTGCTCCAGCACTTTGTACACCTCGAAAAAGTGCATCATCTCGTCGAAGATGTGTTGGGGCAGCTCGTCTATATCCAGATAATCCTTATACATGGGGTCGTTTTGCGGCACGGCTATTATCTTTTCGTCCTTTTCGCCGTCGTCGGTCATTAAAATTACTCCTATCGGGACGCAGGTGACGAGGGTCATGGGATATATCGGGTCGGAACAGAGCACAAGCACGTCCAGCGGGTCGCCGTCCTCCGCAAGCGTTTTGGGGATAAAACCGTAGTTTGCGGGATATACCGTCGAGGTGTACAGCACCCTGTCGAGGCGGAGCATGCCCGTCTCCTTATCCAACTCGTACTTGCTCTTGCAGCCCTTGGGGATTTCTATCAGCGCCTCGAAGCGGTTTTTGGTTATGCGGCTTTCGGCTATGTCGTGCCAGATGTTCATGCCTTGCTCCTTTTTTTGTGACTTTTTATATAGTGTAGCACACGGCGGGCGGCGTGTCAACAGGTGTGTTAATTTTTTATTTTAACAAATTTTAAAAATGTTAATTTGTGATTTATTTTCGGTTATAACGCGGTTTGAGGCGGAATTATAATTATTATCAGAAAATTATGTTAATAAATAACAAAAATATTCTTTTGGAAAATTTTTAAAATGTGATTGACTAACAGTGAGCGGAGCACTATACTTAAGGCGAAAACAGCGGGGGGCGGCAAGGACCGCGGGCTGCTAAATACAGATAAAAACTTTTTTTAAAGGAGTATATAAATATGATTTACGAACTTTTTGGAGAAATCAAGGACTGTGACGAGAGAGAAGGAAACAGCGAGTTTTCGAGCGCGTTTTTAAACGCATTTTTGCACACGATGTAATCGCGGGCAAGTTAAATTATCGTAAAATACAACTAAATATACAAAATGCGCCGCACGCAAACATTTGCGTGCGGCTTTAGTTTTAAAAATCTAAATTTAGCAGACTGCCACCATTGCTTAAATTTTTTAATTTCCTGTTGACATTTTCGTCAAAATCGCGTATAATAACCATAAGTAGGGTTTTCCCTACTTTTCCATAAAAATAGGGAGGTTATTATGCAAAATTCAAATGTCTTTATAGATAGCGCAAAAGTTATGGCAAAGGGACAAATTACTATCCCCATCGACGTGCGCAAGGCGCTGGGCATTTCTGTCGGGGACCGCGTTTCTTTCGTCGTTGACGGCAATTCCGTCCGTATAATGAACGCCGCCGTTTTTGCCATGCAAATGCTCCAAAACGAGCTTGACGGCGAAGCCGAGCGGCTTGGGCTTGACTCGGACGAAAAAGTTATGGAACTTGTAAAAGAAATTCGCCGTGAAGGTACGCCCGATGAAAATACTGATTGACA
Organism: uncultured Clostridia bacterium; assembly: GCA_947631195.1. Taxonomy (GTDB): domain Bacteria; phylum Bacillota; class Clostridia; order Christensenellales; family Borkfalkiaceae; genus Coproplasma. The sequence continues at coordinate 18,021 of CANRKK010000032.1, read as the reverse complement.
CGAACGTGCTCATATCCTCGGCTTTAAACAGGAACGGAACGCCTTTTAAAGCCTTTTTGAAAGCTGTTACTTCGCCAAACCAGGCCGTGATTTGCGAACAGAACATAGACGAAATGCGCCGTGTGTTCAATCGCAAATTCCCGAATAAAATCGGAGCGCTGGAATCCTTTTTGGCACTATCGATGCTGACTTTAACAATTGTGCCCATACCGGATAATGTGCATAAATCGGAAGAGCAGGTTCGTGATATCGATGACAGGCCTATCCTCCGCGCCGCCATTGCCGCAAAAGCCGACATAATAGTTACAGGTGACTTTGACCTGCTTGACGCCGGGTTATCCTATCCCAAAATACTTACTCCCGCGCAATTCTTGGAAATTAAATAAAGTCTGTTCCCAACAACTGTCCACGTTTGCGGCGGGCGCGAATTTTCGCGCCCGCCGCTTGTATGTTGAAACGGTTTGTAGCGTTCAGCGGAATGTATGGCTAACGAAAGTTGAGGCTGTAACGCACGGGGTGCCCAAGCAACGTGTCGTTACATCCAAGTTTCTTAATTGCGATAACGCCTGACAAGGTTTTTTGCAGGTCAAACTTGAATAACAATCCCCTCAGTCTCGCTTTGCTCGACAGCTTTCTCACACGGCGTAAGGACAACGCCGTGTTCGGTCACCGTTCGCGCGGGACGAATGCGCTCACTCATCTCGCGCGGCAAAACAGCGCACTGTGCTGTTTTGAGGACTCCGCGCTCGTCCTTACTACGGGGAGCCAAGTGGGAACGCTGTTTCATCCAGCCAAGAGCAGCCACAGGGGGATTCTCTCGGGCTCCGCCCTCGAAATGACACGGCTTAACTTGCGTTGCAATTATTTTAAAATTGCGGGAGCCGCCCTTACGAAGTAGGCAACGGGTCAGAAACGAGCAAGACAAGGCGCGCGAGCATTGACAAGGGGAGCGTACATAGACGTACGTGACCCGCGGACAAGCGGAGCGCAACACAGTATTGCGAAGTTTATCACCCGTTGGCGGGAGCAAAAAATCCCAAGCACGCCCGCTTGGGATTTTTGTGAATTACTTACGATATACACGCGCGGATTTGCTTCAGCGCCGTCTTTTCGAGGCGGGAAACCTGCGCCTGCGAGATGCCCACTTCGGCGGAGATTTCAGTCTGCGTTTTGCCCTCGAAGTAGCGCAAAAACAGTATCTTTTTCTCCCGCCCTTCCAGCCGCTCTATCGCCTCGTACAGCGCCGCCTTTTCCGTCCAGACCTCGTCGTTGTTCTTGTCGTCGAAGATCTGGTCCATCAATAAAAGGGTGTCGCCCGACTTGTTGTAGACCGGCTCGTACAACGACACGGGGTCGGAGATGGCGTCCAAAGCGTACGCCACTTCGGAGACGGCGATGTTCATCTCGCGCGCGATTTTGTCGTAGGTCACGTCGTCGCCGTCCTCCTCCAACTTTTCGCGCACTTTGAGGATTCGGTAGGCAGTATCCCTTATCGAACGCGAAACGCGCAGGGAATTTCCGTCCCTCAAATACCTCTTTATCTCACCCAAAATCATCGGCACGGCATAGGTTGAAAAGCGCACGTTGAAACTTTCGTTGAAGTTGTCTATGGCCTTGATGAGCCCCACGCAACCCGCCTGAAACACGTCGTCGGCGTTGGCGTTTTTTGCCCAAAACCTGCGGACGAGCGACAATACAAGCCGCATATTGCCCACTATAAAGCGTTCACGCGCGGCTTCGTCCCCCGCCTTGAGTTTTTTTATAAGTTCGGTCTGTTCGGCGGCGGACAGCTTTGGCAGTCCCGAAGTGTCCACTCCGCAAATTACAACTTTTTGCAACATAAAAATCCCCCCTTACAACAATTATGTACAGGAGGGAATTTGGGGATTGGCCCCGCAATATGCCTTAATTATCGTTTTTTGCGGTTTTTTGATATTTCGGTTGCCCCCGCAATATGCCGCGATTATCGTTTTTTGACGATTTTAGGCGCTTTTTAAGTTATGTGCCCGGTTATGTCCTTTTTAAGCTTGGAAATTATCTTTTTTTCCAGCCGCGATATGTAGCTTTGGGAGATGCCCAAACTGTCCGCCACGTCCTTTTGCGTCATGCTTTCGCCGCCGTCCAGCCCGAAACGCATCTTCATTATGCGCTGTTCGCGCGGGGAAAGCTTGGAAAGAGAAGCCTTTAAAAGTTCGCGCTCCACGCCGCCCTCTATGTCCGAATAGACGCTGTCCGCGTCGGTGCCCACCACGTCGGAGAGCAACAGCTCGTTCCCCTCCCAATCGGTGTTGAGCGGCTCGTCGAAGCTGACTTCCTGCTTGAGGCGGGACATGCGCCTTAAATACATAAGTATTTCGTTTTCGATGCAGCGCGAGGCGTATGTGGCGAGTTTGATGTTTTTATCCGAACGGAAGGAGTTTATGGCCTTTATCAGGCCTATAGTGCCCACCGAAACGAGGTCGTCGCCGTCCGCGCCCGAGCCTTCGAACTTCTTGGCTATGTACACCACCAACCTTAAATTATGTTCCACCAGCTCGGCCTTGGCCTGTTCGTCGCCCTCCTCGAGTTTGGAAATTTTGTCGCTCTCCTCCTCCTGCGAGTAGGGCAGCGGCAGGGCTTCGGTGCCGCATATGTAGTCGAGAGTATTTTTGCCGAATATGGCGTGCAGTAGCCGCTTTATTTTTTCAAACATCAGTCCTCCGGAAGGTCGGGGTGCAGGACGGCGCACGCGCCGTGCCCGGCTATGCCTATCTTTACGCCCCTGTACGTTTTTATTTTTCCGCCGCAGTCTATTTCCATTCGGTCGGCGGTGAATATCTTGATTTTTTTGCTTCCCGCTACAGTATGTATTTTGAGGTAACAGTTTATACTTTCCACGTCGATAATTTTTTTTGCGGCGGACTCGGGTATCACCGAGACGGGCTGCCCCATATAGCTTACCCTGTTGCCGCTGTCGAAAAATCCGTTCAGGCTTATATGCGATTGCCCCGCATATATGGTGCAATTAACCTCTGTTTTGCCGGCCTTTGTCAGCCTGTGTTTTATCTTGCGCGCAAAGATTATCAAAAGCAGCGCGCCGAACATCGGTATGCCCGCGGGCACGGGGGACAGTATGTAGCCCTCCCCCTGCGCGTACGACAACCCCGACGCCGAAAATATGCCTATGAGCGCGCCCGCAAGGACTGCGGAAAAAGCCAAAAAAATTGCGGAAAACTTAACATATCCTTTGAATGAGGCAAATTTGCCCGCCACGGCGCAGAGCGCGAGACCCGACAAAATCTTAATGACCGCCGCCCACGCGCCGCGAAGCCCGAAGAGCGGGAACAGCACGGCAAAACACGCGCCCGTAACGGAGGCAACCGCGACCCGCCTCCACCCCGCGCCGTTTTTGGAAACGAGCTTGGCGCAGTAGAGGAGCGTATAGTCCATGCAGAAGTTTTCAAGGAGCGCAAACTCGATATAGACTTCCATTGCAGAGAGTATTATAGCGTATCGGCGCGGGCCGAAAAGCGGGTTATTATGGCGATTTTTGACGAATTATGGCACTTTAAAAGCCGCGGACTTTAAACGTCCGCGGCCCCTGTTTTTTTTGTTAAAAATCGATATCGGCAATCAATTCCTCCAACTCCTGCGTGGTTTTGCAGTTTAAAAGTTTTAAGCGCAGGGAGGTTGCGCCCGTCTTTCCCTTGACGTAGAAGCCCGCAAGTTTGCGCATGTACACGCAGGCGAAACGTTCGCCCATGGTCTCGCGCGTGGCGGCGATCTGACGGAGCACCGCGCCGCGCTTGTCGCCCGCGTCCCTGCCCGTGATCTCGGCAAACAACCACGGGTTGAACAGCGCGCCGCGGGCTATCATCACCCCGTCCGCTCCCGTTTTTACCATCAGCTTTTCGGCGTCGGTTACGCAGAATATGCCGCCGTTTGCTATGACGGGTATTCTTTTTACGGCGTTTTTGGCCGCGGCTATCTCCCGCCAGTTAACTTCGCCGGCATATATCTTGTCGCGCGTTCTGCCGTGCACGGTGAGCATGTCCGCGCCCGAATCCTCGCACATCTTTGCAAACTGCGCGGTGACGTAGTTGGATTCGTCCACGCCTATGCGACACTTGACCGTGATGGTTTTGCCGCTCTTTTTGCACTGTGAAATTATCATGGCGGCGGTATCGAGATTTTTGAGCAACTCGCTCCCCTCGCCGTTTTTGTAAATTTTGGGCATGGGGCAGCCCATATTTATGTCCACTATGTCAAACGGGGCCAAGGCCTCGCTCTCGCACGCCCTGCGCATATAGTCGTGGTCGGCGCCGAAAATCTGGCAGGCCTTGAGGCCGCCGTAGGTCGGAGTGACGTACAGCAGGTCCTCCGTTTTTTTGCTGCCGCGGCACAGCGCCTTTGCCGAAACCATCTCGGTAAAAGTCAGGCCCGCGCCTAAGTTATAGCACATTTCGCGGAAAACCGCGTTGGAATAGCCCGCAAGCGGGGCGAGAAATACATTTGTAGGCGTGGTAAGTTCACCTATTTTTATCTGTGTCAAGCGCATTTTTAGCCATCTCCCAGTAGTAATCGAACAGGAGTCCGTCCCCCGTTACGTCCTTTATGTTTTTGCCGTCTTCGGTTATCAGCCTTTCGCAGGCGGCAAAGCGCTCTATAAATTTATCGGTCGCGGCGCGCAGGGCTTCCTCCGCGTCGACCCCCGCAAGCCTGACGGTGTTTATCGCGGCGAACAGCACGTCGCCCGCCTCCTCAAAGGTGCCCTCCTTGTCCTCCTCCAACTGGCGGTCCACCATCTCCTGCACTTCCTCCCAGATTTTTTCGGAAGCGGAAACGGAGGACAGAAAGTCAAATCCGCACTTTGCGGCCCGCTTGCCCACCTTTTGGGCGCGCATGCAGGCGGGGAAATTTTTGGGCACCGCCAAGAGGGTTTCGGTAAAGGTGGTCTGCCCCTTTTCCTTCTCCTTGTTCTTTTCCCACACGCCGAGGGCTTCGGTTTCGCTGCCCGCCTTGTCCTTGCCGAATATGTGCGAGTGGCGGAAGATGAGTTTTTTTACCACGCGGGTCAAAGCGTCGGCCGCGGTGAACTCCCCCTTTTCCTCCTCCATGACAGAGTGGAAGGCGGCCTGCAGCAACACGTCGCCCGCTTCCTCCTCCATGCCGTCGGCGTCGCCCCGCTCGATTGCGTCAACCAGCTCGTAGGCCTCCTCGATCATATTAGTCTTTATGGACTCCGAGGTCTGGGCCCTGTCCCAAGGACAGCCGCCCGGGGCGCGCAGGAGCTTGACCATATGCACAAGGTCGTAAAAGTCGTAGCGGTCACGCTGCAAAAAGTCCGCCTCCTCCACGGCCACGGCGCAATTTTCGCCGTACTCTTTCTGGCGGTCTATCTCGTATATCCTGATTTTTTTGGCCCGCCCGCCGCTTATGAAGGCGCACTCCGTCTCCTCGCCGAATATGTCGGACAGCCTGATTTTCACTTCCCCCGCGATATACTCGCAGTCCACGTCGTACACGCACGCGGCGCGGCAGCTTTTGAGGTCGCCCACCGAATACGCCGAAACATACACGGGCTGCACGGCCCTTAAGCGGGCTGCGCCGTACGCGGCGGCGCCTTTGGAAACGCTGTCCAACACCTCGCAATCTTTGTGGCGGGAAAGTATTATCTTGCAGCCCTCGTCCTCGGTTACGGAGCCGTCCACGCAATAGCAGACGTCGCTCTCCTTAGCCGCCTTGAGCACTTCGGCCGCAAGTTTTTTGTTCAGAGTGTCAAAATTTCGGCTCGACTTGTATATATCGTCCAAAACGCGCACTTCGTAGCCCGAAAGGCTTTTAAAGCTCTCCGTGCCCGAGTTGCGCGCCATAATCAACGGAGAATTGTCAAGGGCCGTTTTAGCCCTCAGGGTTATATCTCCGTACTCGTTGCCCAATCCTATCAGCGTTATTTTCATTCTCGGAAACTCCTACCCCTATAATATAACAGATATTTATCAAACTTGCAAGGGCAAATGCAAAATTTGCGGCCCATGCGGCGCCGGAAATTCCGAGAGAGGTGTATTTTATCAGCGCGGCGCCCAGCCCCACGCGCACGGCGCAGCTTATCCATTGCGTTGCCGTGCCGAAAGCAGGCCTGCCGAGCGAGGTTATGCAGGCGGACGAAGTTTGGACGAGGGATTCGGTTACGGCGGACGCAGCCAAAACCCTGACCAAAAATACAAGCGTCTGCCTCTCCCCGTCCTGCAAAGAGCCGAATATTATCTTTGCGGCGAGCGGGGCAAACACGTAGAGCGCAACCGCCGCGGGCAGGGAAACCGCAAAGGTTATAAGCAACGCCTTATAGGCCATACGTTTGGCTTTTTTGAAGTCGCCGCTTTCGGCAAGCGGGGAAATCCGCGGCACAATAGAGGCCGCCAGCCCGTAGGTCACCGAAACGGGCAGGTTGATTATCGTTATTGCGCAACCCGAATATATGCCGTACAGGGCGGTGGCGTCGGAGGTTATCCCGCGCAAAAGGCGGACGCACACTACGCTTTCGGCAAGCTGCGAGAGGGGCAGCGCCATCGCCGTTAAAGTGAGGGGCACCGTGTATTTCAATATGGAGGCTATGCCCGCGTCCCGCTCCTTAAAAAGAGGACGGGGAGGCAGACGTTTGCGGTAATAGATATACGCCCCCGCGGCGGTGACCGCCTCGCTCAACGTCACGGCAAAGAGCGTGGACGCTACGGCCGCAGTGAGATTATCTTTAAAAATATAGGAGAGCGCAATCCCCGCGCCCACTTTAAAAAGCTGCTCGCACACCTCGCTGACGGCGGTGGGCAACATGTTCCCCTTGCCCTGAAAATAGCCGCGCACCACAGACAGCACCGACACGAAAAATACGGCGGGGCTGAGCATCTTGCAGCAAACGGACACGGCGGCCTCACCCTGCAAGGCGGCAAGCGGCTCCGAGAGCATAAACATAAAAAGCGTGCCGATTATCCCCACCGCGCCGTAGATTTTAAAGGCGGTTTTTTCCGCCCCCGTCCTGCCCGAGGATATGAGGCGTGCAATGCCCGTGGGGATCCCCGAAGCGGACACGGTGAGCAATATGCAGTAGAGAGGATAGACCATCTGGTATATCCCCATGCCCTCGCCGCCCAAGACGTTTGTAAGAGGTATGCGGTACACGGCGCCCAAAATTTTGGATATAAAGCCGCCCGCGGAAATTATGATTGCGCCCAAAAGATAGGACTGTCTGTTGTTTTTCATAAAAAATAGCCCCGCGGCTGCGGGGAAAATAAATTATTCGAATTGCCCCGCAAGTATTTCGGCGGAGAGACGGGCCAGCTTGCAGGCCGCCTGCTCTACCTTTGCGCCCTCGTCAAAAGACACAAGCGCAACCGCGCCGAGACAGTCGCCGTTGCATACTATGGGGACTATTACCTGCGCCGTGAGGTCGTTTTGCTGGCCCTCGCACAGCGGGACGACGTCGCCGCCTTCCGAGAGGTTCGCAACGTAGCTCTTTCTTTCCTTTAAAATTTTGTCCACTTCGCGGGAGACGCTTTTGCCCTCGAACTCCCGCTTGCTTTTTCCGCCCGCGTGCAGCACTTCGTCGGTATCGCAAATCACCGCAACCATGCCCGAGAGTTCGGCAAGGGACTTTGCCGTGCTTTCGGAAAACTTTTCCAGCGAAGCGATCGGCGAATATTTTTTGAGCATCAGCTCGTCCCTGTCGGTAAAAATTTCGAGCGGGTCGCCCGATTTGAGCCGCAGCGTGGAGCGGATCTCCTTGGGGATAACCACCCTGCCGAGCTCATCTATTCTTCTTACAATTCCCGTTGCTTTCATATTTACTCCTTAAAATTTACAAAAGCAGTATGTGAAAGCCTTAAAAAGTTATACTATATTTTTTTATTTCGCGGGAACGTGTTGAGTTTTTTTGCTGTTTTAGCTTGTTGGTTGAAACGGAATTGTAGCGCTCAGCGGAATGTATGGCTAACGAAAGTTGAGGCTACAACGCACGGGCCGCCCAAGCAACGTGACGTTGCATCCGGGTATCTTTATTGCGATGGCCGTAGACGAACAATTGCACAATTCAAACTTGAAACAATCCCCTCAGTCACCTATCGGTGACAGCTCCCGCTTACTAAGGAGGCCAAGGGAGGCGTCTTATCGGGCCAAGAGCAGCCCACGGGGGGACGAGCGCGGAGTTCTCAAAACAGCACAGTGCGCTGTTTTGCCGCGCGAGATGAGTGAGCGCATACGTCCCGCGCGAACGGGGACCGAACACGGCGTTGTCCTTACGCCGTGTGAGAACTCTCGCTCGGTCGCCCGCTTACAGCGGGTCTCCCTTCGACTCGAAATGACACGGTTTAATGGGGGGGTATTATTTTAAAAGTCGCTGCGCGACAGATTCTTCGTCGGGCTGCGCCCTCCTCTGCCGTTTCCCAAAGGGAGCCCTCGGCAGGGCGTCGGGCAAAGCCCTCGCGCAGAATGACAGAAGGAGGATGCGTTCGCGCGGAATGACACGGAGTAAGTTGCGCTGAAATTATTTAGAATTGCGGGCGCGCCGTTCGGCGCGCCCGCTTGCTGGTTGAAACGGCTTGTAGCGCTCAGCGGAATGTATGGCTAACGAAAGTTGAGGCCGCAGAGCACGGGCCGCCCAAGCAACGTGACGTTGCATCCGAGTATCTTTATTGCGATGGCCGTAGACGAACAATTGCACAATTCAAACTTGAAACAATCCCCTCAGTCACCTATTGGTGACAGCTCCCCTTACTAAAGGGAGCCAAGGAAATAAAGAAAGGTTCCGCTTTCCACAATATTTATAGCGGCGGCGCATTTGCGCCGCCGCTGTTGCTTTATTTACAATATTGGGGGGGTGGGCGGGACAAAATATAAAAAAATAAAAAGTAACTGAAAAAAATACGATGTATATCCTACACTGTACTATGTTTGACAATTAAATATCATACTAATGCTAATTTTTATCTGTTGGCGGCGAGATCTTCGTCCTCGAGGACGATGCAGTTGACCTGCCTGCTGTATGCCGTATATCCGTCGATGGCTATTATGCCCTCCGCATAGTACGGCGAACAGTCTTCGCCGCTTTTCCCCTCGTACTGCGAATGTCCGAAACATGCATGCCAGTGTCCGCACACTATCGTTTTCCCCGGTTCCGTCACGCCTTGGTGCGCCGCCAGCATGCCGTTATACCACCTCGACCGGTACCACGCGGCTTCGTCAGCATGCCTCCAGCCGGGCATGTACTTATAAGAATCAAAATTGCCGACGGGCCCCGACGTTACGGAAGGTATCCAGCCGTGCACGAAAATATAGCGCTCCGTCTCGTAGTAGTTGCGCATCGCAGGCAGTATTCGCTTATAAAAATCGGTGTTCCTCATACGCGTTGCAACTTGTTCGGGGCTGATTATCATTTTTGTAACCGTGCACCCCGTTAAATCGCGGAGCGTATGCACCGTTTTGTTGGCGTTATAGTGCGAATGATACAAATCCGTTTCGGTAAGTTCGGGCAGCTTTTCGACGAGCTCCTCCATCAAATCCTCGTGGTTGCCCCTGATAAGGATGACCGCGTCCTTTTTTACGAGCTCCGCGACGAACTGCTGCATTTCCCTGCTTTGGGGGCCCCTGTCGAATAAATCGCCGCATATGATCAGTTTGTGGGGAAGCGGGTCGTCAAAATAGCCCTTTTCGGCCAGCGCCCTGACCGTTTGATCGTAAAACCCGTGGACGTCTGAAACCACATAATACTTCATTTTTACACCCAAAATTTATTTTTATTATATTTTTTTATTATATCATAACATTGACCCGATGGCAACCGCTTGACAAGAAAATAAAAGCGTGTTATACTTTATTCAATGAAAATGAAGATGTAAGTTAATGAAAATTAAAAAGTGTTGTTTTACATGTAAATCTTCTGCGGCGCCGGTTTCATCTCGGCGCCGCAGTTTTTTTGAACGAACAGCCCGCCCGCGCGGTTTTCCGCGCGGGCGGGCTTATATACCGCGTTTTTTGCGGGAACGTGTCGAGTTTTTTGCTGTTTTAGCTTGTTGGTTGAAACGGTTTGTAGCGCTCAGCGGAATGTATGGCTAACGAAAGTTGAGGCCGCAGAGCACGGGCCGCCCAAAAGACAAATACTTTTAAAAAATTTATTATGTTCTTTATTTTGCGGGAACGTGTCGAGTTTTTTACTTTTCGTACACCTCGTGCTTTAAAATTCCGATGTACGGCAGCGCGCGGTACCGCTCGGCAGACTGTCTATTTACACACTTTTAATATATCGCAAATTCCCAATGCCTGTAGTTCGTTCAGCACATTGACGTCGTCTTCATAAAATTTTAATTGCGATTCGGGACATCGGAAATATTGACAAATTTTGTTCACATCATTCTTTATATCAATCTTTTTACTATAAAACACGCGCGAAAAAGCATTTGTCAAGTTTAAATGATTTAGAATCGCTTCGACTCTGCATCCTTCTGCGCTTGTCCACAAAATACATTCTGATGATCTTAATCGCAACAATAAACTTATCAAGTCCGCATTTGCCTTGATTTTATCTATATTGTCAAGAAAATATTTTTGTTTTAAATCTATTAAAATCTTCTTTTCGCGACTTGTTAAATTGTATCGGGAATAGACAACACGCCTTGTTATTCTGCCAACGTCGTTAATATTCTCTTTACCCAATTTGTTTAACGCATAGTTATACGCTTCGGTATTCAACCCGTCCGTAAAGACAAGCGTACCGTCCAAATCAAAAACGTGCCTGCACATAAATCAAAACAACTTCATTTGTTCCGGCTTTCCGCCGGAAAGTTTCACCGCTTTGGGAAATTCCAGATTAACTATTTCGTCTATCGACCCGCTTGTTAAAACCGTCACCTTTTTTTGTTCAATAAAATCTTTGTTCAGCCCGAACTGTTTATTAAACGCATCCGTTTGGCTGTTATACATAACATACCCGGCAACGCCATAATTTTCCGCATACCCCATAGCATGTCTTGAACCGCTATCGCCCTGTCCGTTTCTGTAGCTCGCTATCATTATGACCGCCTTTGAAAACATTGCCTGCAATCTGTCTCTTTCAATGTAACGGTTTACCGCGTCGTTTCTGCTTAACGGCTCATTGTAATACTCGGTGACCAGCAATCCACCCTGTTCAACAATACTCCCGGCCAATTCTCTGTTTACCGCAGGATAAATTTTATTTAAAGTCGAAGGCAGAATTGCTATCGTCTTGGCGCCGTTTTCAACACACGCCGTGTGGGCAATTGCGTCGCAACCCTTTGCGAGACCGCTCACTATCGTGACTCCCTTTTCAATGAGTTTTTTTACAATGACCCTTTCGCGTTGTTCTATTTCGTCCGAAGGGTCTAATACCCCTATGACGGCAACGTTGTTTTTCAGCTCTTGCAACAAAGTAATATCTCCTCTATAAAAGAGCAAATACGGCTTTTCGCTTTCTTTGGCTTTAATATTTATCGGAGGAAAACCGTCGTCAAAAGCGCAAACCATACCGCACGAATCGCTGTCGTCATTTTCAAACCGGCTGCGCAAAAATTCGATTTTTTCCTTTACGGACGGCTTTTCCGCAATAGTCTGCCCGATTAAAGATATATCCCCGAATTCACGCCAGAATTGAGCATTGGTCTTTATATATTGGCACTCGGCAAGCGCCAGAATTTCTAATGAAATTTCAGAATAGTTCATCAATATCTCCTAACCGTTTTGGCAAAAGAATAAAAAATAACTACTTTTGCGCCGGCATTATACAGCGCTTGGATACAATCCTCATCGACATGACAGTTCGCGGTATATATATCGTCTACCAAAATAATAGTTTGGCCTTTAATATATGTAGCGTCTATTCGGCAAGTATCCTGCGTTATTCCGGGATAAGGCTCGGGGCCGTCGTTGGCATTGTCCGCTGAACAAATGTTACCTTGCGCCGTCATGCGCCCGACATCCCTGCGGCGGATATGCGTAGTTTTTGTATTGGTATGCCGCGTAATATATGCAGTCCCGTCGATTATATTGTTGAAAGATTGCGCACTGTTGCTGATTGCGTCAATCAAATATAGCTGTTGCGGTAAATAGGTATTGAACGCTTTTGCTCTGGGAACGGCAACAACCGTGCAAATATCAAATTTCTCCCTATCCATTATCTCGCGCAATGCGGGGGTTAAAATCCTTTCGGCCCTTGTTCTGGCGGCATTTAACGCTGCGATACGTTCGCCGTCAAAAGTGTTTTTTAATGTACGAATAAATTCGGTATCCGCGCTATACCCGCCGCCATAATAATCGAGCGTGTAATATGCTTTCGTGTTCTTTTTTAAATAACAGTAGTCTGCATAAATGATGTGTTCTTCCATTTCCGGCACCTTATCTTTCGTTATTATAGTTTACCGTTAAAACAGCCCGCCCGTTTCGTTCAATCTGAAAAGCAGAACCTGTTTATAAAAGCTGTCGGGCTCGGTTTTGAGCCACTGCAGCGCTCTTTCAAAATCGATATCAAAACCTTTGCCGAAGTATTCAAACATTTCCCTGTGCGAACCCGAAAAAGGTCTTGCGGCGACCCGCCCGATATTCTCCGCAATCGGCAAGTCGCGGTTTATTGACATGTTGCAGTTCAACAAACTTTTGCCGTTATCGAAAATGGGCGCGGGCGCATAACTGTCGTCTTCGTTTAAAATTATGCCGAGGTTATGGAAGTGTCTGTCCTCGTTTAAGACAATGTAGTCGAGAGTAAACACTTTTTTGAAGTAATCGTACAAATCGAGCCCTATCGTTGTTTTGCAAAAACTCAATACATATGCAACTTTTTCGGCTATTCCGTTAAACTCTTTTATCTTTTCGTACAGCGGAACACCGTTCACGTTGCCGTGCAGGCGTTCAAGGGTGACAAAAGATTGCGTGGGCGACAAAAAGCTCTTGCTCCTGCAACCCGGCCTTCCGTTGATCTTTCCTTGCTCGTAGACGACATATTCCTGCGGGCTTAACGAAGAAAAAGTTAAAAGCCCGGAAACGAGGTGTTCCACCTCCCCCTCACAGCCTTCGTTGTCCTCTTTATACCAATAGCCGTCTTTAAAAAATTTGAGCTGGGTGCCGTCGCTCGTCCCCTCGGTATCGATAAGAAAATCCTCTGTAATCCTTTCGTCAAACATTTCTCATTCTCCTCGGGGCGACGTCTTTCCATGTCAGATTTTCGCCGTTGAATCTGAACCATAAAAAGTCGTTATAGGACACGCCGTGAGTTTTTTTGACGATTGCGAGAGGGTCATAATAGGGAATATCGAGTTTGTTCAGATAATTGCCGATATTGCGGCAATCCCGCTGCCAGCAACGGGACTCAAGGATGTTTGAGAGCCTGAAAACATCCATCTCCCCGTCGCGGAAAATCTGTTTGACGGGGTGGGAGGTAAACCTTTGTATCTTTGCCCTGTTTCCCTCTACCGTGACGAAAGAAACAAGCTCGTCGCGCCAAAAACATAAAATTTCAAGCCCTTCCCATCTGTTTTGCGATTGAATACGGGGCGTAAAATTTATTTGCATGCCGAGCGCATCCGCTAATTTTTGCAAGGTCGAAGCGTTGGGCGAGACTATCCCCGCCTCTATGCGTCCCACGGTTGACTGCGGAAGCCCGCACATTTCGGCAAGTTCCCTCTGAGAAATTTTAAGTTGTTTTCTTCTTTTTGAAATTTCTGCAATAAACCCCATACTCATCACCCGTGCATGCAAATTCTCCTTATCGTTATTATAGCACAAACGCTATCAAAATGTCAATAATATATGTGCCTCTTAATTTAATCAGAGTTAAAATAGTAGACAGCCCGCCCGCGCGGTTTTCCGCGCGGGCGGGCCTATATACCGCGTTTTTTGCGGGAACATGTTGAGTTTTTTGCTGTTTTAGCTTGTTGGTTGAAACGGTTTGTAGCGCTCAGCGGAATGTATGGCTAACGAAAGTTGAGGCCGCAGAGCACGGGCCGCCCAAAAGACAAATACTTTTAAAAAATTTACTATGCTTTTTATTTTGCGGGAACGTGTTGAGTTTTTTTACTTTTCGTACACCTCGTGCTTTAAAATTCCGATGTACGGCAGCGCGCGGTACCGCTCGGCATAGTCCAGCCCGTAGCCGACCACGAACTCGTTTTCTATATCGAAGCAGTTGAAATCGGGCACGATGTCATACTCCCGCCTGCCCTTTTTGTTGAGCAAGGTGACTATGAGCACCGAATTTGCGCCGCGTTCCAAAAGGAGCTGCTTTAAGTTGGCAAGCGTAAAGCCGCTGTCTATTATGTCCTCCACCACTATCACGTCCCTGCCCTTCACGTCGTTGTCGAGATCCTTTTTGATTTTCAGTTTGCCTGAAGATATCGAGCCGCCGCCGTAGGAAGACACGGCCATAAAATCCAGCGTAACGGGCGCGGTGAGGTGACGGATGAAATCCGAATAAAATATTATGCTGCCCTTTAAAATTCCAATGCACAGCGGGGTTTTGTCTTTATAAAGTTTGTCAACCTCCCCGGCTATCTCGGCAACCCGTGAACGGAGCTGCTCCTCGGAAAACAGTACTCTCTCGCAATCCTGATGCATATTTATCTCCTGTGTAGTTATTTTTTCGTGGATATGTGTTGAGTTTTTTTAAAAATTTTTGAGTTTTTTAAAAGTTTGAACCGTTCCAGCCCCAGTCCTTTACGGGGTGATAGGTGACGTAGATTTTGTCCGCAGGCACCGAAAACGAGGAGAGAATTTTGCATACTTCGGCGGTCATTCTCTCGTAGTCCGCGGGGGAAGCCGAGCCAAAGAGGCTTATCTCCACATACGCCCCGCTCTGCAGTTTTTGGCCCGCAAAATAGAGGTCGTAACCGTCGGCTATGCCCACCATGAGATAGCTTTCGGGCTTGTGCAGGATGGAAACGGCCCTGCCGAGCCCGCTTTTTAGCTTTTCCTTTTGTTCGTCGCTGAGTCTTTTTGTTATTTTACAATCTATAAAAGGCATACAATACCCCTCCTTTTTATTCCGTTAAAATCCGAAAAGGTCGCCCACGTCACGGCAGCTATGGGCAACCGCGACGCGCAAACAGCAACCTGTGTTGCATATTTTACGTTTTTTGCCGTTTTCGATAGCGAATATGTGCTTGCCGTCGGTATAGATTACCGTGCCGTCGTCGAACACGTCGAAGTCGGCGACGCCCTCGGCAACCGTCTTGCCGACGTCCAGCTCCACGAGTTTCCAGCTTCGCGGAATTATGCCGCCCTCGCCCTTCTTTTTGCCCGTGTTTTTCTTTTGTTCCTTTTCCACATTTATCAAATTGCCGCGCACATAGATTTTGCGGCTGTCATACTCCCTTCCCTTTGCGGGATTGGCCCCGCCCGAAGTCGTGCTCTTGCCGGTAAAAGCGTGGATAAACACCGTGATAAGGTTGGCTACGGCCTCCAAAAAACGTACGGGCAGAAGCAACGCTGTGACCACGGGGTTGGGCTTTTTTTCGCCGCACGGCGCCTTGATGGCGTAGAGCTTGCCGCCCGCCTTTACGGGCTTATAGTATGAATATCCCGCGTCGGCCCTGACTTCGGATATCTCCGAAACGGAAAGGTCGAGCCGCAGTATCTCCGCAGGAGAAAAGGCCACAAAGTTGCCGTCCGCGTCATAGCCCGCACCGCGCGAAGAATAATATATCACGTTGGGATTTTCGGGATCGAAAAAGGGGTCCTCGTCGAGAGAGTCGCCGCCCGTAACGGTGACAAAATTGCCGCCGTTCAAATCGAAAAGGGCGATGTCGGCATTCAAATAGCCGCGCTTTGCGGAAGTTGCAAGCCTGCCCGCCGCGCAGTCTAAACAGCCGCCCGAAAATTCGTATTCAACGGAGTTTATAACGTGCGTTTCTGGGGCTTTCCCGTCGGTAAGGCTGCGGCAATATATGCCCGACAGATTGTTTACGCTAAGCGCGTACGCCGCGGTGCCGCCGTCCGCCAAAAAAACTCCGCTTATCCTGCTCTTCACTTCTTCAACGGCATGGACGTCGCCGCGGAATTGCGCGCCCTCGCCCGAATACTTCCACGCCTTTGCGTGCTCGGCGACGGCAGAGTTGCGCTTGTAGCTTTCGATAAAGCCGCTCTTGTATTTTTTTACTTCGCCGCCGCAAAAGACGCAGATGTCCTCGCCGTCGGCAAATATGAATTGATCCATATTCTCACCAAAAACTCAATACGTTCCGCTCATTTGCAACTTTTTGCATAGTCCGCGGCTATGCAAACGGCCGACGACGGGGCGTTGTTGTCTATTTTAACCCGCTGAGAAATTTCCACTCCGCAAACAATCAAAATATCGCTGCCCACCGCCACTACGGGGATTTGCCGGCGCATGCGGGCGGGAATCTTTATGTCGGTGAAATAACTGCCTAAATTTTTTGTGCCGCCGCCGAATTTTGTGAACTTGTCGCCCGCGCGCATAAAGCGGATTACGGCGTCCGCGGGGATCTTGTCAGGATCGAATCTGAGGGTCTTTTGGCAGGATATGTTGAGTTTTTGCCCGCTGCCCGGACTGCCGATATACAGAGGCTGCCCGCAAAAAACGCAGGCTCCGCCACAATTGAAATACTCAAAAAACGAACGGCTTTCTTCCTTTATTTTTAATGAGGCGCCGTCGCAAAATGCGATTTTGTCCCCCTCGTTAAAGGCGGTATAGCCGCAAAACTCAAACTTTTTGCCGCGCTCCGAAAATTGCAGGGCGTACAGCGTTTCGAGGTGTCCGAAGGTGTAATCGCGCACCCCGTATTCGGATAAACACTTCAAAACGGCGCGCTTGAATACGGATTTTTCGGGGCAGTTTGCAATTTCAAAGCCACGACCGCTGCGCTTTATAAGACCACGTTCCGCTATTATTTTGTCGAAGTACTCCCCGTCCTCGGCGGCTATGCGCGAAAAACGGTAGATGGCGCCCGCCGCGCCCGGCACCGCCCTTTCAAGCTCAGGAAGAACGTTGTGCCTTATTTTGTTGCGGGTGTAGTCGTCGGCAAAATTTGTTTCGTCGTCCACGTACGGTATGCCGTTTTGCGCGACATATTGCTCTATTTCCGCGCGCGGACAGGCGATGAGCGGGCGTATTATTTTAAAGGGTTTGGGAACGGTCGCGGAATACTCCTCGTCAGCGATGCCCGCAAGCCCCGCAAGCCCGCTGCCCCTCGCAAGATTGAAAAGCACCGTTTCTGCGTTGTCGTTTAAATGGTGCGCGGTGGCTATGGCGTCCGCCCCCTCCCACCTATCGCCGTTTGGCAGAGTTTGAGGCCGAACGGCACGGGCGTACTGCTTAAAACGCCAGAAGTGCGCCGAGGATTCTGTTTTGGTTGCGCCGTCCTCCCACTTAAAAAAAATCAAGGGCACGCCGCGCTCTCTGCAGTATGAGGCGACAAAGGCGCTGTCCCGCGCGGAGCTCTCCCCCCGCATGCCGTGGTCGAAATTTACGGCGCAAACGGTTATATTGTATTCTGCGGCGTGCGCGAGCAGATAGTGCAAAAGGGCCATGGAATCCCTGCCGCCCGAAACGGCCGCGCATATTTTAAGATTTTTATACGGTGCCAAGTCGACCTTCATAGTGAGATTATAACACACCGCGCGGGATATTTCAACGATATTTTTACCTTTAAAGGCGGCTTTGCAAAATAAAATTGCGGCAACGGCAAAAAATAGTTGACAAAAGCGTTTAGATTTTATAAAATTATATAGCTTTTTAAATGAGGCGTTATCGCGGGGTAGAGCAGCCAGGTAGCTCGTCGGGCTCATAACCCGGAGGTCGCGAGGTTCGAATCCCGCCCCCGCAACCATTTGCCGCTTTTTGAGGCGGCTATGGCGATGTAGCTTAGTTGGTCTATAGCGGCCGGTTCATACCCGGCAGGTCGGCGGTTCGAATCCACCCATCGCTACCAAAATTTATGCGGCATCGCCGCACAATACGGCCCGTTGGTCAAGCGGTTAAGACATCACCCTTTCACGGTGGTATCGTGGGTTCGATTCCCGCACGGGTCACCA
>CANRKK010000031.1 GCA_947631195.1 uncultured Clostridia bacterium | reverse complement strand
TATTTTTCTTTAACGCTTCCGCTTTTTCAGGTCTCACCCTTGGAACGGGTGGTTTTAGACGCTTGCAGCGAACAAAACAGGCGCAGAACGATACGTTCTGCGCCTGTTGTTTTTTCAATTTTTTGCGGTGCTATTTTACGGTTTTTTTCGCCGTGTTGTCTTACAAGTTTTTCGCCTGTGTTGTTGAATTTTTTGCCATGCGTTTGCGCGACAATAATCAACAGCAGTTACAAAACGTTTTAGTCGCTGTATTTTCGCCGAAATCGCATAACGATATTATTTTTGACAAAAAACAATCGTTTTACGCCCGAAACAACCTACACCACACAATGTCGCCCTGTACGAAACAAGCCTGTCGCCACGTGAACAGCCCGCGTTTTGAAATAGCAATTTACGCAAGCACAATTTCAAACAGCAAACCGATTACCGCAAACCGTATCAGTGATTGGTAAATACGATAATTTTGTCGTCTTTTTGCAATTTTACCTTTCTGCAAGACTGGTTGCCGTCAAAAAGCGTTATTGCGCCGCCCTTTTTAACATACCCCAATACAACAGTTGGGTTCTGTTTTTCGGGCGGTATGGACGGATCCACAGACGCTTTCCAAACAGACCGAATCAATTCGCCTTCCGTACATTCTTCTGGCAGTTCGTCAAAAAACGTCGACACCTTTTTGGTATACACTTCTTTGCTTTCGTATGCATCGTCGGTTGCGCTGTCGTAAGTTAAAATGTCGTTATAAAAGTCGAAAATGGCCTCTTTTTCACCTATTTGCGTTATCATTTTGCTTATATAACGATTGCTGATAACCACGTTGTTGACGCTGTAACTGCTAACAATATCGTGATGCTTGGGGTCGAGAATTTCGACAATGACATCTATACTCTCTTCATCGAAATTGCTGTTGCTCTTTTTCTTGGAGTTGATTATATCCTGCACATACACGAGGTTGGCAAGCGCATTGGCGTCAATGTTTTCGGCAAGCGCGGAGTCGTCGGACAGTATCAAAATACTTGTGTCGTCTTCGTTCGAATCCACTATGCGCTCAATTGTGCCGCAAATAATCGCTTCGTCGTACACGCTTGCCGCAACGGTTTCGGTAACAAAAGAGTATTCTTTGTAAAAATTCATTTTTTCAAGACTCTTTTCGTCGTCGATAACAATAATGTTAAGAATATCATCGCTACCGTCTTTGTAATTCCATTCGTCGTGGAAAGCGCCGAATCCCTTCATAATATCTCTGATTTTGCTGTTATGTCCCAAAATTATAATCGTCTTTTTTTCAATCCAATAGTTGCGATTAAGTTTTACGGAATAATCCGAGTCGGCTATTTCGCATGTTTTTCGGATATTCTTCTCGTTTCCCGAAGCATATACAAAATAATTTTTTTGCCCTGAACTAAGCGTTGTTAGCGGGATCGATTCGATGTGATTGGCAAGATATTGCGTAATATACGCATTTTCGTCCGAAACACTTTTCTCTTCGACGTAAAATGTCGTGCCTTTGTTTGAGAACAGTTCTTTGTATATCAAATTAAGTTCCGGCATAAGCGAAAACTGCGAAAGAATTTGTCCGAGTACCTGATTTACCCGAACAGGCACAATGTTACATTTACCCGCCACTTGTTTGTAACCGATAATTCGCTGAACAAGTTCCCACGTCCAATCGTCCGAAATTTCAACAATTATCTTTTGATGGTCGAGCGAATAATCGGCAGATGTAATATCGGATACCTGCATTAGCGTTTTTACTGTTTGGGCGTTACCCTTTTCCATTTCTTCAAGACTTTCGCTTTTGCCGTATTGACAAACCGTATTGCGAACGTCGTTGCCCAAAATAACAACGGATCTGGCTCTTTCTATGGAAATGTCGTGTAGTTGCTTAGACGAATATATGTCCCCTTCACGCACAATAACGGTAAGATTGTTGTGTAATTTTTCACGCAAAAACGAAAAATATTTGCCGATACCGCGCTTGCCGCTCTGCGCCCACAAAGCATTGTTTTCGCGACGTATAGTATCGGTAATTCGCTCGTCTATTTCTTTTTGTATTTCTTTTTTTTGGCTTCCTACCAAAACTACGACTTTTTGCTTTTTGCGACAATATAGCAAATCGTTGATTATTTCCGACGCACGCGTGTTCCAATTTAAAACCACCAAATGATTGGAGATATTGAGTCGATGCTTGCCCGAATTGGAATTTTCGATAAAGTTGGAAATATAGTTGGTTACGTAACCGATAACGGCACCCGTAAACGAAATCATTCCCACAAGAATTATGCCCAGACAAACAATGGCGATTACAACGCCGGACTGACCGATATCCGCAACGACAAACTGAATACAGCCTGCGTCAAGAATCATGGTTATTGTATAAAACGCCGCCTCAAACATACTCATTTCTTCGGTGCCGTTTAGCGCCAAATTTTTAATAATAAGGGCAGAAACAATAAAAAATACAACGTTAAACAACAAAATCGCCCAAAGCACTACCCGTGAGGGATGCTCGGCAAGTTGTATGCTAAACCACTCTTTTAATTTTCTCATAAAACCTCATTCGCGTATCGTTGTTCAAATTTTGTCAAATTGCGCTTTAAGTTTTAACACTTCTTCTTCGCTCATGTTGGGATGACTTTTAAGCGTTTTGAAAATGCGCACCATTTTTTTCTTTTGGATCTTTTTTTGCTTAAAACTTTTGCCGTATGACAAAAATTGCGTTTCCGCCGACTGACAATCGCTATACAATGTTGCACGCTCTTTGGCGTACTTTACACGTTTGACCATTTTTACTATGGCAATGACCAACGATAGTATCAGCCCTACCATAACGGGAATAAGCCGAACGATTGCCGATATGTCGAAAAAGCACAAAAGTATTGTTATAACTACAAACGGAAAAAGAAAACACCCCTCAAACACAATAAAATTAAGCAAATTACTGCCATACAGCCTGTTTTCTTCCTTGCCTATCTTGCTGTAAGCAGCCTTGTTTTCGTCATCCAATGCTTTCATTTCGACGCGTAAATCTTCGATATCTTCGTTGACGATTTTAATTTGTTGCACAAAATAACTTTTACATTTGCTATATGTGGCATTTTGGGCAGATTGCGTTTGTGTACCCATTGTGTACCCCCCCCCTAAATTTTAAATTTGCGTGCCAATTTTTCCGAAATCAGCCAACGAGACAATGCGCAAATACATGCAAGCGCAACAGTAAAAAACAACGAGAGTATTACGTTGCCCACATTTAACGCCAATACTATAAGTTCTTTCGAAAAAGCCGATTTGACGACAAGCGCAACAACGAATGTAAGCAACTCGCATAAAAACAGATATTTTAGTGTTTTGAGTGTTCTTGAAAGATATACCACTTGCGTAATGCGGTCGTTTAACATTCCCACCAAATTGCCTATCAACGTTGTAAGCAAAACATACGGAGCAACCGAGCAAACAAAACAAATCAAACCGTTGCCCGCCGCAACCAAACTTGCAACAAACTTGCCCGAAGTTTCTGCCAAACCTATGCTTTGAGATAATACTGCCGCGGTAGTGTTGCCCGCCGCTAAGGTTCCTAAAATAAATTCCTTTACGTAACGCAAATACAAAACAATGTCAATGTCTGCTGCGTTGAGATGCATTTCGTTGCCGTAATAATATGCCGCCACGCCGCCAAAACCGCATGTCTGATAAAGCACTGCCACCATTACCGCAGAAAATACGCAAAATATAATTGCAAGAAAACTTGTAGGCTTTTGTCCGTCCATAAGTTTGAACAAAACCAACACCGCAAAAACAACAATGGCGGCGATTTTAAGTCCGTTGATTTTTTCCGCAAGACCGACATACAGCGTATCGCCCATAAGGTTTTGCGTCAGCAACAAAACAATATGCACCAAAACCAATGCGCCGACAAATCCGTACTTAAATCTTTTTTTGAACAATCCCAAAACGAAGAACAACAAATATACAATACAGATCAAAGCCGTAAGCGCATTTAATACATAAAACACGATGGGAGTTGCTTGCCCGCTTGTTATTACCGTACGCGCAGAAACAAGATCTATTACCACAAATACCATCTGCACGACGGCAAGTGCAAATAAACCCAAACTTAACACTATATTAACTATTTTTAAGATAACCGGGTTAAATACGGTTTTTTTAAGAAAACTGTAAATTTTCTTAAAAAACCCGCAAACTTTTTTGACCCATTCAAATGACAACAACTTGCGCCCGATAGCCGCAAATCCTTTGCCTATGGCGGATACGACAAATAAAAGGCCGCCGGTTATTTTTGCCATAATCGTTTGACAAAAAGTTGTAATGGCAATTATTACAGATCCCATTTTTCATCCTTTGGGCGGCAATATCGCCGCCCGTTTTACTCTTTAGCGTTTTTTGTATACAATGCTTACAACAGCGGCGCTTCTGGTTGTAAAATACTCAATCGGAAGATCCAACAATTTGGTTGCGCGCTTTTTTCTTTTGATAAGTTTTTTTGCGTTATTTACTAGCCGTTTGTATGTTTCGAAATTGCGAATCTTATCTTGAATATCTTTTGCAAGATGTTGACTCGAACAGCGAAAACTAATGCAGAATCTGCCGTCTTCTTTCGGATCATAGTGTTCGGCGCAATAAGCAAAAATGCGCGCAAGATCTTCCTCGTTGTATCTGGTTAAGTAAGACTTTCTGTAACGGTAATATTCGTGCCGATTCGCTTTCAGTTCCTTCTTAAACCAAGGATAATTTTCCGAACTTGGAATATGAAAACGTACCCGACTTGTTTCCATTTTGATAAAATCCTCATAAGGCACACAACAGTAATCGAATTCGACGGAATCCTTGTATTTGTCGCCATTTTTGGTATTTGAAGAATCGCCCCACGTTGCGTCGATATAATAGCAATATTTGCCTATTTTAACGATGTTGAACGCATGCGACTCTCCGCCGTTATCCTCGCTTACTACATATGCGCACGGAAGACCTATCAATTGACAGAGATATTGCATAGCGGTAGCATATCCTGCGCAAACGGCTTTTCGACGAACCAACGCGCTGTGCAAAGAACGCAAACGATCGTCTTTTGTAATATCTTGGTCTATCTTTGCATCCAAACCAACTCCGTCGTAGTCAAGCGCCAAGATCAAGCGTTTGTACAATTTTATAAGCGCCTTGTACGGATCCGTCCGCCTGCTTATTCCGCGCGTAAAGTGGCGAGCGCCGCGTTTGATCTCGCGTAATTTTTTAATAATTTGTTTTATGTCGATCGCTCCGGAAGGTTTTTTGCAACGGAATTTCAACGTTATATCATTACTGTTGTATGTATAACCGTTTGTCCAGAAAATTTCCGGATAGTCGCCCAAAACGCAAACGTAAATCTCGTGCAGTCGAGCGTTGTTGACGCCTTCACGCGAAAACGGTTCCTCGTCGAAATTGTATGCATGCCGCACAATTTCGTTATAGATACGTATGGACGGGTTATCCTTTTCGTCCTTTTCGTAGGGAAGAACTTTTAACCCCCAATTTTTTTTGCGAATATTCCGCAGAGTGTGCTCGTCATCGCCGTCGTCAAACTTGCGTTTTTTATTTTTATTCTCGTCTAAATCTTCGTCGATATCGTCGTCATTCGATTGATCATCGATATCGTTTTCTTCGGTGTTTTCGTCGGATTCTTCGTCGGAATCTTCGTTGGAATCGGTTTCTTCGGTATCGTCAGCGATTTCTTCGTTCGAATCATCATCGGAATCGCCCGCATCGTCTTCGACGGTTTCGTCTGCCGACTCGTCGCCGACGTTATCTTCGGAAATATCCTTGTCCGAGCCGTCGTCGATATTGTCGGAAGCGTTTTCGTCGGATTCTTCGTCCGGTTCGACTTCCGTGTCATATTCGTCCGAATCGTCGCTAACACTATACGATTCTTCTTCGTCATCATCGTATCCCGGCGGCGGACAATTAGGCTTAGGCGGATAAACAATACCGCAATTGGGCGTACTCATATTATCAAAATCGATGTCGTCTTCATCTTCGTCATCCGGATCTTCGTCGTCGATTTCGTCTTCCGTCAAGTCTTGATCGTCGATTTCGCCGTCTGTGTCGCCTGTATCATCGGCATCGTCATCGGACAAATCTTGCTCGTCTGTGTCATCATCAGATTCTACCGTTTCGTCCAACAAACCGTTTCGGATGTAACGCTTCCAGAAACGGGGAACTTTACGCGGATTATACAGATCTTCGGAGTAATCTTCGCCCTCGATATCTTCGTAATCTTCTTCGTCGTTATTACGCAACTCGTTGCCAAGTTCGCGCATAGCGGAAAAACTTGTATATTTTAAGTCTTCGCTGTGTGAAGCGATTTTTTCCTCTATTACGCTAAACTTATTACGATGTTCGTCGTCCATATTTTCCGATAGCCATTGCGCAATTTCGTCGTCGCCGAATTTTTGCAGATATTTAATTTCTTCATAACTCAACTGCGCGTCCGAATATTCGGTCATAAGGTCATTGTCATATTGCCAGAAGGATATCATTCCCAGCAAAATTGCAATTTTGGCGTTTCTTTCGGGCAGGTCGAATCCGACAAATATTTTTCTCTTATCGGGATCTATGCGGAAATACCACTCGCCGAGATTATTGATTTTTTCCTTTTCTTCGGTAAACGCAACTTCGCAATATCTGAACTCGATCTCTGGATAGGTTGTTCCAAGATATTTTTTGATCTCATCTTCCAGATCAAGCAATTGTTCTTGTTTGCCAATCAAATCCATACAGTCGGCGCAAATAAGCAACGTATGATCGTCGTCAAAGTAACTGTATCTGCCCGTTTCCATAAGTTTGTGGCA
This sequence comes from uncultured Clostridia bacterium, assembly GCA_947631195.1. Lineage (GTDB taxonomy): Bacteria > Bacillota > Clostridia > Christensenellales > Borkfalkiaceae > Coproplasma. Next base: position 16,537 of record CANRKK010000031.1, on the reverse strand, counting down.
GAACGCACATCTGCGCGTTTCTTCATCTTCGTTGTCCGATGCGGTTTCGTAGTTCTTTTCGCCGTTATCGCTGATAATAATGTTATAATCGGCAAGCAACTTGCACAAACCGTCAAGATCGTAACAATCGGGCAGAGAGTCCATTCCGAAATAAATATAATGATTAAGATCGCGGCGAACGCTTAACCAATATAAATAGGAGTACGCATTGATCAACAGTTCCTGCATGTTTGTTGCAAGTTTGTCGTAAAACCAATCCAATACGCCCACGTCTTCCGAACAATCGTTTAAGAACACAAACTGCATTCTGTGCGGGTCGGATTCTTTGAAGTTTTGTTTAGTTTCGGTAATCTTTGCGTAATAAGCAACGACCTTCTGAATAAACTTTCGATTGGCTGCCGAAATGTTGGGGCAAAGTTTATTTATACGTTTGTCCAACTCTACGTCGTTTTTTACCAACTCGGGATAAAACTTTTCGAGCGTTTCGCGGCAATCCGCACGTTCTTCAAGAAATTCGACAAAGTTTTTCGCCGCTTCTGCTGCGTCGACTTGCGAATCTTCCGACCCGACGTCATCGGCAGTAACATATTGGTAAATTTCGTCAACGGTGTCGTAAAAACGATCCCCGACATAAATTTGATACGGATAAAGCCGTTTGATTTTTTCAACTGCCGCTTCGTCGCCGTTGTTGCATTGCGGCTCGTCTGCGGGAATGTCGTTTTGCAGTACAGGCAAAATCGCTATGCAACGATAAGCCATTGGGAACATGGTTTTAATAAATTCGTTAAATACGGACGAAAGCAACATACGCATGCCGTCCGTGCATTCCATTCCCGTGTTCAAGGTTACGCGTAACATTCTGCCGTCGCAAAATACGCGGCGATTGCGATCGACAAGTTCCTGTTCGAAATGCGGATTTCCTTCAACACCGTGTTTGAAATTTAACGATTGGTTGTTAGACATCAGGTTGTAAAAACCGTACGTCTCGCCGTCCATACCGACTTTTTGCATAGATACGCGAATTTCATTAAGCAACGAGCCGGAATTGCACACGACGCCGTCCGAACCGATTTTTTCGGTATAATAAATTTTGTAACGTCTTAAAAACAGCGTGTCAAGGCAGTTTTTGTAAGTAACGTTTTCTCTGCGCAAAAAGACTATTTTGTTGTCAGCGGAAATTTGTTCGATTTCGTATTCCACATTGTTGTATACAATAGGCTGTCCCGGTACATATTCCAGCGGAAGTCTGGTAGAAAACGTGTCCAAACTGCCGATTGTGCTGTCGTTAAGGCGCAAAATAACTCTGTCGTTGCACGAAAATACTTTTTTAAGAACATCGCGCACCTTTTCGAATTCAATGCACTTATCTTTGGTGGATGACTCTGCGTCGCGATTGATACTGTCAAACACCAAATAATAATCTTTGGCGCTGTTGGCATGACTGTTTTTTACATCGGTATCACTGTCGTCGCACAAAGCCGCAATCAAATATGCCGCATAATCATGTTCGTTCAATTTACGATCGGCGTCATAATAACGCAAATCGGCGCAATATTTGCAAATAGGCGCATCGCCGCGAATATGCGAAAGATTTATTACTTCGCGCATTTCGTCGACAAAGTCCGTAACGCTCATGCCGCCGTTGATAGACGCGCGACAAAAGATTTTAAGCAGACTGAGTTTTTCTCTTTGAGCGTGCTCGGTAATTCTCGGCTGTATGTATGAAGAACGTTTAATAAAGTTCTCCTTGGCTGCCTTCGCCATAAAATAATCTCTGAGCAAATACGGTTTGCTGATTATTTGACTGACGGAATTGCGCCGTCCTCTGAAACGAGTGCATGCGTAAATCGCCGCGGCAAGGTTGCACCGCTCGTCCGTATAAATCATATAGTTGATTTTGGGAACGTCTTTAAAAAACTCGTTAATTTCCACTCCGTGTCCGGCAAGAATTTCTCTCTCACCATGATCGATTGCCGAATTTGTTATCAATCTAATGCCGTCTATGCCGTATTTGTAGGCTTTTTCGGCTATGATACCTTCCAGGCTTAAAAGTTTTTGACCGTATTTATAATAGATACGATTTTTGAGACTTTCCCTGTTCCACAACGTATATTCTACCGATTCGTTGTCGCTTGCGCTCGAAAAACTCAGTATTTTATCGACGCAAAATAGTTTGGGCAGACTTGACGCCGCAAATCCGCGCAAAAGATTGGTCGACAAAAACAGAAAACGTACTCGATTGGCGGTTGCATTGTGCAAACGAATTGCCAAAACGGGACAAAGATAACTTTCCAACGAAACGACTTTGTCCGCATCGATAAATACGGCGTTACAAACTTCCTCAAAAAAGTCGGGGAAATTTTCGACGATATTATTATCCTTAAAATCGTTGGGAGAGGCGACAAAAATATCTGCCTGATCCAAACGATCGTCGCTGGTATACACGCGCCAAGTAGATTCGGCACTGCCGCCCGTCATTTTTACAAGACGGCTTTGTATGTATCTTCTTACGGCGTCGCGCTTGTTTTCGTCGCTTACAATAAATATCATTCTGGCGCCCGACAGCAAGCGAGTATAGGTATAAGCGATAATATATTCACCGATCTGCGAATAAAACGAACCGCAAAAATACACGTGTTCGTCATTGTAAAGCGCGTCCATACATTCGAGATACGACTGTCCGCTACCGACTTTGTTTGCCATCTTGTGCTTGATATATTCAAGCGCGGCCTTGTACTGACTGTTGGTAAACTCGTATTCAAACTCATTGGGCTTTATATCGAAACCGGGGTAAAATCTTAATTTGTGATCTTTGTCGAAATACCGTTTTAACTCCGACGCAAGCCCACGAAGAACGACTTTGTTTTCTTCGATCAGTTTTTCTTCCGTCTTCTTTTCGGCGCTTTCGTCTGCAGGACGAACCCCCGTGTGGAACGTATTGCATACTTCTTGCAACAGTATCAACGAAAGGAACGGGTAAAAATACCATTTTTGTACGTTTAGCGTGTTCAAAAAGAAGTTGTACACCCCGTCCGACATCGGGAACAGCGCCGAAAGGAATAATGTTGCAAAAAACAACACAAAAAACGCCTCGGTTACGTACACAAAATATTGCAAAATCGTTTCCATTTTGCGTACCCATGGTTTGGCATACAAATATTCCGGGGATTCAAAAAACCATTTTACAATAAAATTCGGTTCGTGTTTCTTTTGAGATTCTTTTTCCTTATCCGAATCGTTTTTGCCCCGCTCTTTCGATTTTTTATTCGTATTATCGTCTTGGTCCTTCTCGTTTTCCCGTTCGTTACGCAAATGTTTCAAATCGGGAATGTTGTCCTTTTTGCGAGATTTTTTCTTTGACTGTTCTTCGTCATTGAACAAAAACAAATCGTCATCGTCGGTTTGTTTGTCGCCCTTTCTTTTGCGTTTTGCCCTTCTCTTTTCTTTACGCGTACGCTTTTCTTCATCCGAATACACAAACTTATCGCAAACGGCTTTGAGAATAGCCTTGAACATTGCATAACTGTATACGATCAACAGGTTGAACAAAAGTGCCGTTATGGCAAAAGCGATATAGCCTATTGTCGGGTCTACGCGTGAAATTACGTCGGCGAGAAACGATCCGATAACGGGGATTTCGGCAATTAAATCGCCAAGATCGGCAATTACTCCCGCTAAACACGCAAAAACAACAATTTCCGCAATCGACAAAAGAATAAACACCGCATTCGCACGGAAATGCGGCTGTTCGTACTTAAATGTTGTAATGGTATTAAATTTTTTTCTCTTTGTTCTGATCGGAAGTAACGGAAAAAATATCAGAAACAACGAAAAAATCAGTACAAGTACTTTTAATAATGCATCCATATTAGCGTTTCTTACCTCCGAAAAGATTTTCTATGGCGTCCAAAGAGAATATCTTGTAAATTTTATTTGCGTTGGAATTTAACGACTTGTTTACATCGAATTCGTCTTGAAGATCTTTGTAACGCACTACCGACGGTTCTATGCCCAGATTGTTAAGAATGGAACTCAACTTATCTTCAACAACCTGCAACGTTTGTCTGTGTTCTTCGATTCTGCGATTTTTTGTACGGTTTTTCTCGTGCAAATTCGATATGTTTCTCAGGTCGTAACGCAAGTTTTCGATTTTTATCAAATCGCTTTCATAACGGACCTTGTAATTGAGCAACGCAAGATCTTGCTTTGTGCGGCAATCGCAATAGCACATTTTAAGTTGCTTTTTTGCCCTGTTCAATTTGTATATCAATGGGAAAATTTTAAGCGCAAAAGCAACCAAGAACAGCATGGTAAACAGCCCTGCGGTAAGCGAATATGCCAAGATGGCAGTTGCGTCCATTTTGCGTATTGCAACAAAAGGAATAAGCATAACAATTACCGACAAAATCCACATACAAATATCTCCGCCAAAACGTTTGCTTAAATTCTCTTTGGCGGTTACGTACTCGGCGTGTGCCTTATCGGCTTTTTTACGCTCTTCGGTATAATCTTTATTTATATACTCCACCTTGATGGTTTTTTCAAGCAAGGCGGCAATTTCGCTTTTCTTTTTGGCTACTACGTTTTCGTAATCGTTTTGCGAAGGACACTGATTGATCTTTCCGCAATTTTCCTGCACTGCGTTAAATTCGTATGTAGCCTCCGACTCTTTGGTTTCATCGCGCTTGACAAGATACGCGCTCATAAGTCGATCCAATTCCTTTTTGTCTCTTTCCGAAAAGGTGTCGGGGTCTTCGGATGCAATTGTGCAAATTTCGGAGTAAATTTTTTCTACCGAAAGTTTTTTCAGTTCTGCACGCGCCTTGTTTCGGCTTTCCAGACGCGAAAAGGTTTTTGCCTGCCGTGCAGATTCCGCCATCTCTTCGGGTTTTTCGCTCACAATAGAGTCGAGATCGTAATATTCCGAACTGTTTTTGAGTGCAATGGTACGCGCGGAACAAACTTTATTCCATGCCGTAATTAGCAATTTTTTAAGTTTTTCCGGGTCGAGAGTGTCAACTACAAATTCGTTGCTTTCGCGTATGGGCTCATCGCGTTCGTACAGTTTAATAAGGTAAAGCGACAGCGAAAGATTGTCAAACGCTGCTTTTGCGGGTCCACTACCGAACGACGCGTGGAAATGATGTCTGATTATACCGTTGTACTGACTTTCGCGCAACTTAAATGCAAGGTAAAACTCGTGAAAAGTTATACCTTTAAGATTGGTATACGGATAATCGTTTATTTTGATATCCAGCGATAACCTATTGGTACAGTGCAAAATAAATCGAGAATATCTGTTGCACGGAATTTCCACATAAGTATCTTCTTTTGGGAATTCTTCTTCGTCTGTATTGCTCGTCTCATCCCGCTCGACGACGTTTTGATCCGAAACAACATCTCCAAGTTCTTTTTGGTGTTTTTTTGCCAATTCGGAACTGAGAATTTTACATTTTATCGTTTCTGTAACGCTGTCCTCGTCGGGTTCGAGTATATATTCGAGTTGTTCTTCCATGTTATCGATAACATTAAATCCGTCTTCGCTGTCTCCTTGAATATAAAAAACATGCTTTTCCTGAACAGTCAGTTCTTTTCTGCTAATACGCGAAAACAGATGGTCGACCATGTATGCTTCCAAAATAGGAAAATATACGCTCAAATCCACGCCCGATTCTGTCGCGGAATATCCGTCTGAGCCATAAACGGATCTGATACGATCAAATCCGTAAAAATCAACAAGAAGCACGATCCTGAAATCGTCAGCTCCAAGTGCGGTTTGTAAGTCGCATATTTCATCTGCGCACCTTTCAAGATCTCTCAACCCGTAATTCATCCAACGTATTTTACTATATCCCACAAGTTTGAAAAGTGTATCACTTTCAAGAGTCTTGTTTTCCGATGTGTTGATTACGTAAGTAAGCATAACTTCCTCTTAGTTTCAAAATTACAAGAAGTCGGGCTTAATCCCGCTCCTTTTCATATTCGATAAAAGAAAACGCCTTTTCTGCCTTTTTCAAATCGGCGCTTGCGCCTTGTTTTGCTACGCAAGCCGATTTAAGACAATCCAACAATTCGCAATAAAGCGAGTGTGCCAACTCTTCGTCGCTTAGCGGACGGCTTGCAGCAAGCGTTTTCAACAATACTGCGATCGTTTTGCCAAGACCTTCGGCTTCGGATCGCGTTTCTTCTTTTTCGGCGGCAGCACACAAAATGTCTGTAACAAACACTTTGCTAAGCGGCTTTGCCGAGCGGACATTTGCCATTAAATCTCCCGACAAAAGTCTGAACGTTTTGCCGTGCAGTATGGCGTCTTTCAACTTCGGCAGATCGGTCTTTTCAAAACCTATTGCCGGGAATAACGAACATTCCTTTTCAAATTCTCGGTCAAACGCGCCGCCGTACATTTCGGCAAGGTCCGTATTTTCTCTGATAAAGCCGAAAAGTTGCACTGGCGACGTAACGCGCTTGTTTTCAAACAGTGCCTCCGCTTTGTTGTCGTCCGCTTTGTAACAAAAGTAATCCTTGTTGCCCTCTGCCTGCTCCACGCTCAACAAACCATTTTGCAACATATAAAGCACCGCTTTGTATGCGTTTTTTTCGAATTCGTCGCGTTTTGCAGGGTCGATAAAGGGCAAAAAATCTCCGGCTTTTTCTTTTACAAGATGCGGATTCCACATTTGCGAATCCTGCGCCTTTTTTACAGTCAACGCCTTTTTGTAAAGCTTATAATAACCCACGCCTTCGAAATTTTCATTTGCTTTATTAAACAGATACAGCGGAAAATCGCGTACTTTTTGCATGGTAAACATTTTGTTTGCAGAAAGAGTTTCCGCTACGCGAACGCTTGATTCGAATACGCCCTGCATATAAACGTATTTTTCGGCAGCCTGCCCAAGAGAAAGATCTTCGTTTCCGAGACGGCTTTGCGCAAATTGTGCCGCCGCAACGGGAACCATCGTAACGGTATCCAAATCTACCTGTTGGTTTGTATATGGGTCCCGCATTTGAAGATCCAAAGGCATAGGCACCAATGCAAATGCCCGTTCAAAATCTCTGTACGTCGTGCGATCGGGCAATGTTTTATTAAAAATATTCCTGTCCAACAGAACGCGGAAAATATCGCTTTTGCAAGCGGCCCTAATTTCGCCGTTGTTATACACACGCTTCTTTTCTTCTTCACACAGGTCGCGGAAAAGATTGTCTCTGCCACCGCCTAAGGCATGAGTGAAAAATATTTTGCCCGTTATGGCGTCGCGCGCAATATTTACTGAATAATCGTTTTTGTATCTGAAATACGCTTCGTTTTTGTTGTCTTCCGAGCAACCCACGTTCATTAACGTGCACGTATCCGATGTGTTTGCGACAAGCGCAAGTTTTACGTCCGTTTTGTGATCGGACAATATAATTGGAGTTGCGTCGAAAAGGTTTTTGTATTTTTCTATCAACGCCGATAGCGTATCAAGTATATAACCCATCAATTGCTCTGAAAGTTTGGCAGTTATATATGTGTAAAGTTTTACAAAATCTTTTTTTATATCCGAAAATGCCTCGACAATTTTGAGCGGCAAAGCGTCGGTTTCGGTTGTTGCTACGTTTTTTAAGCGCGCGCGACCGAACTTAGAATATTCGCGATGGACGTTGGTGTCCAATTCCGCCCAATCAAAAAGAAAATTGGGCAATTCGCTTCCGGAAAATGTCTCTTTGAATATTTTGTCGCGAGCGGCGCCGTGTATGTTGGCGCGCAATTCAAGATACGTTTTGCACAACAGCAATAACGCGGTTACGGGATGCAAGTATTTGCCGTCGCGAACAATCAAATTGTTGACTATGGAGTTTTCGTCTTTTGCCGAAAGCAACTCCGCCACTAAGCGGTCTTTTTTGTCGTGAACGATTGCTGAACCGGACTTAAAATATTCGAGCAAAATGCGATTGTACACCTTTGCCTTGTCATGCACGGCTTGCAATTTGTTGTTCTTAACCGATTTGCGATCAAACAAACGCAGTTGCAATATATCTTTGTCCGTACTTGCAATTTCTTCTTTTGCTTCTTTTGCAGCCTTGTTTTCCAACATGGCAAAACATCTGTCAACAAGATTGTCGGCATATTTACCGATAGCGTCTATCGACACGGATACGTCGCTGTTTTCGTTACTCAGATCATCATTTTCGATCTCTCTGCCTAGGGCGAGATTTTGGCTGAAATAATTTGTCGAACACTGTGAACGATAAATTCTGGTAAAGTTTTCGGCAAATTCGTCAACGTTGTTTTTGCCGTCGCCGCCACATGCCTTGTCGTACAAAAGACGCCACTCATCATCCATGTCGTCGTATACTTTCTTCTTGGCAACATAGTCGACAATTTTATCTCCGTCAAAAACGACTTCCGCAATAGAAAGACACGAGTAAAGACGCTGACTTTCGTTGGCTTCGCCATCCACAATTATTTGAAGAATACGCGCCATGGCACGTTCGTGCGCGGGAACGGTTTCCATGCCCGGGATCTTGTCAAACAAATACACCTTGCAAAACGGTTGTGCGGCCGGAAAAGAAAACTCAGGGTTGGCAGAATCGAACAAAACACCCATACGGCTTTTGGAAGAGCCGATTTTGTAAGTAATAAGACATCTGCTTTCCGCTTTCGCCTTTTTGTTATAGCCTGTACTCAACAAATCAACGGCGTTCAACTCTTGCAAAGCAGCGTATGCATTTGCGTACGCCTTAACTTTGTTTTCCGACGTCAACACGCCCGAATATATATCCGAGCATGCCAAAAACGCATTTACAACAACGTCTCGCCCGTATTTTGACTTGAAATATCTTTTTATATACAACGCAACGGGCAAGAACAGCGCACTACCCGTTCCGCCGCTCAGCGACGCAACTATGTCGATTTCGATATTTTCATAGCGGTCGTTTTTGTTGACAAGAGCATCCAATGCGCTTTGGAACGCCTCGCTTTTTTCGGAATCGGACAACATATACTCGAAGGACAATAAACCTTTCATACGCCAACCGTTTGCGCCCCTGCCCATTTCCAGGGTTTTGACGTAATCCGCTTTGCCCGGTGCGGATTCGCACGGGAAAAATTCGGATACGGTGTCGGCGCCCATTTTTTCAATGGCGTTACCGAGAGACATATTGTCCGTCATGCATACTTTGGGGTGAGAAATTTGTGAAATAGTTTCCATATCCGAATCAAGCACAAGGCATGAGACGTTTTGGCGATATGCGGAAAACAGTTCGGCAACATGCGCTCCCGTTCCGCCCAATCCCAAAATCAGAACATTTTTCATTCAAAATCCTCCTTTCCCTATCCAACCCTACGCAGTTGCGGAAGGTTGGATTATATAACCTTTCTATCCAATGCCGCTATTTAATCATTGGTTTTACTTTCCCAATTTGGCGCGGCTTCTTCTTTGCACTTTGTTCCCGTCAACGTTCTCGACATCGTTTTAATCTATTGGTTCTGTTGCGTTTTCGGTTATAGGTTCCGAACTGTAACTATTTTCCGAATCACGATCCTCATCCTTGTTCCTATCCTTAGAGTTAATAGAACGTTTGATACTTTCAATTACCCCTCTTGTTTGCACAAAATCCTTATTGCTAAGAGAAAATTTGATCATAGGCGCACTGGTATCGTCGGAAATGGGCTGTGTTACAAATGTATTACGGCTTTCAAACCAACTGATCATCTGTTTAAGCAATTCTTCACAAGCCACGCCTGCCGCCTTAATAGTCTGCGAAGATGCGAGTGCCGAAAATACATTGTCAAGTTGCTGCTTGTAAATACGATCGAACCAATCGGGCACAACGCTCGGATTGACTCTAAACGCAATAAACTCCTTAAACAGATCATAAGCTGTAATCAATACGCGGTCTGCATAATCGCAGTCCCTCGACGCTTCTTCGCTTGTCTTTAACATGTAAGCAAATTCAAGCAACGTACGATTGCGCCCCTTGTCGTTAAACAACTTTTCGCGGAACAACTTCATGAACGTACTATTGGTAATTTCTCTTTCGAGAGTGGCAACTTGCGTTTCGGTAGTGGCATTGTGCAACTCATTGTTCTTTTGAAATTCAAATTTATTATCAAACGCTGCACTCCACTCGTTTACTATATCGTCTTCCTTACGCAACCAGTTAACCAGGTGTACAATATTGTCGGTAGTTACAGGAGTACCTTCATCACTGCGAATAATGCGTTTGGCACCATTGTTTTCGTACCGGAAACTGTATTCTCTGTTGTAACCGATACCTTGTTTGAATACGATTTTTTCTTCTTGAAGTCCGTAGATAAGCGCTTTGACCATCTTGACGTCTTCGATTTGCTCTTTCTTGGCGTTAAGATACGGCAAATAACCTCTTTGGAACAGATTGTTACCTATATGCGGATTCCACATATCTGTGTTGTACTTTTTGTAGTTGGCAATTGCTTTGGTGTAATTTTGGAAATAGATATTGTCGCTTTCGTCGCTGAGTTCGTTGAACTTGGGAATACGAAGCGGGGTAATATCCATTATTTCACCCGTGCAATACAGCACGCCGTCTGCTACATTATTTACCAGCGATACTCTTGCGCTGTCATTGCCGGAGTACTTGCGGATAAATTCGGAGGCGCATGCCTTAATGATATTTTCTTCTTTCGCCTGTCCTTGCGGCAAAGCAAGATTAAATTCTTCCGCGTGTTTTTTGATGTATTTGCCTGTTTCCATAGACATCATATACACAACAACGTTGGACGGCTCGACAAGATCGCCCAATTCCATTCTCGTATCTACTTTGAGCGGAGGCGTAGCAAGACTTTGCATCTTTGTAAAGTATTCGCCGAATACGCTTTCACGTGATCTGTCGCTACCTTCGCAAGACGCGACCATCGCTTCCACAATGTTGTAGGAAGCAATCAGTTTGAAAGTGTCGCTCTTTCTGATAAATTCTTTGTATGCGGCAATCATGGCGCTGAACAAAGAACGGAAAGCTTCGATATTGCGCTCGTCGTACTCAACATCGTTTCTCGAAGCAACCGCAGCTCTGTAAATGCTATCAAATACGCCGCTGCCCACAATGTTATCAGTTTCGACAAGGTCGCTTTCGCTTTCCGGTCCGACGCCCTTGAATACTTTATCGAGTATGCGTTTTTTGTCGCTTTCGGACGAGTAAACGTTAAGAACGCTGTCTTCCAAACCGCTGTTTTTGCGCAATGCAGTTTTTGTGTCTTCCGCAAGATTTTCCTTTTCCTTTTCGAAACGCGAGAAGAACGTTCTGTATTTTTCAATAAGCAAATCGACATTGGCGGAAAGTTTGTTGTAAACCAATTTTTTAAGTTGGGTAATGGCGTCATTCAAAAGATTATTTAATGCAAATTTCGCATCTGCCTTTATGAATTCGATATCCGCGACAACTTTTGTGCGTTTTTTACCGGTCAAATATTCCGAAGCGCCGTGAGCAACGAATTCGTAAAATCTGCGGGCAGGTTCAGCCGAAGATGTAGCATACGCGCTCCTGGATTCACTGTAATCGACCTGATTTTGAACGTCTTGATCCTTAATGAGTAAACGCTCAGACGGCAAAGAAGAAATTTCTCTTTGTTTAATTTCACGCCAGTCATCGATATCGGATATTTTATTGTCTGTTAAAAGTTTTTTCAGACGACAAAGTTGAACCATTGCCGTTACGGGGTGCAAATATTTGCCGTTCTTTTGCAAAAGCCCTTCTACCAACGAAAGATTGTGGCTTGCAAGCGGGTCTTTGTCGGTATCGAATGTAATTATTGCCTCGGACAAACTACTAGCGGATCTCTTAATGGTGTCCACACAATCTTTGTAGAATCCTTTGACATTTTTAGAAACATTAGAACAAGCATTGACAACGTCTTCTTTTGTCTTAACTTCTTTTGTTTCTATTTGAATTGGCTTGATATCCGGAAATTTTTCTCTAATAGCCTCGTTAATTTTATCAAAATATATTTGAGCGGTATTCTTTGACGTAAGTTTTCCGTTTTCGTTGTAAACCGCCGTGCCGCGCGCAATCAAATCACCTACGCCGCCTTCGTTATAATCTTCTTCGTTTTTAAGCGCTTCGAGAATCATCTTTGCATATTCGCCGTCTTGCGCAATGTATTTGCGACCCGCGTCTTCGCTTTCCTGCTCTTTTTCACGCATTTTCTTTTCGACGGCACGGTGCAATACAAGCCACTCGCCTTCGCACGCTTTTAATGCTTTTTCGTGTGCCAAATAATCCAAAACCGACTCCACAGGGAACGTCATTTGAGATGTGGAAACGCTGGCGTAAATGGCATTGCTGCCGTTGTTTTGCGAACGCAAAATTTCGTGGTTGGACGCTTCGCTGTCGAACTCTACGCCGATATCCGTACAAATAAGCGTGTACAACGAGTTTGCCAATACGATATCGTGTGCGGGAATGGACAAACCGGGAATACGGTCGAGTACAAATATCTGAGTAAACGGAGCCGCCTCGGGCGTCCAGAATTGTCTGTCGTCCGAATCGAACAAAAGACCGACATTCGGTTCGTCGGGGTTACCTATACGGAACTTAACGGGAGCAGTTTTAAGTGCGGAACGATTGCCTTCGTTAAAGTTGCGCGAAACAAGGTAAATGGCGTTCAATTCTCTCAAAATTGCATACGCATTTGCGTAAATTTTTACGCGGTTGTCTTCGGTTTGCGCACTTGCGTAAATATCGGGCAACGCAACCATTGCGTTAACAATGGGGTTTTTGCCAAGTTGTTTACGCAAATATCTTCTTGCGTACAGCGCAATGGGAATGAAGGATCCCGAGCCCGTGCCGCCTGCAATAGACGCGATTACGTATACCTCGCATGTCGCGCTGGGGTCTTTGGACATGTTTTCGAGAGCGCCGATAAACGCCGAACGCGCTTGGGGCTTGTTCATAAGGTTCAAAAATGCCAAATACGACTTTTTGCGCCATTGCGAAGCGCCTCTTGTCATTTCCTGCGCGCGGACCGCTCTGTCGTCGCAAGGGAACCATTCTCTGATGTATTCCTTGCCCACTCTGTCGCAAATTGTTCCCACGCTTGCGGGATCTGCCATGCTTACCGGAACGGCTTTTTTTATCGTTTCTACACTACCGACGTCCGTATCGAAAACGATTGCGTTAACTTCGCTTTTGGTAAGATTGCCTATTTCTTGCATCTTACTGTAAAGGATATCAACTGCATTACTGCCTGTTCCTCCAACACCGATCAAAAGAATGTTTTTCATAAGTTTCTCCTTTATTTATCTTTATAATAATTTTTTATATATTAAATTGACCGCAGTTTCCGACGCTCAATGTTTTCTTCTCTTGCGACAAGACACAAAGCAAATAAAATATTCCGGGTCGCCGTTTGTTTCTATGCTCGATTCGTCAAACATAACCCCGTACCAATTGTCTATACTCACATGATCATTATTTTTATAACCTGCATTTGTTCTTTTTTGCATCAAAGTTTTAAAATCATCCGTTGACATTTCCAAGTATATTGGTCGGCCTCCTTTTCTGCACTTGTCAATCAATGCAGACAACATCTGTCCTTCTTCGGTTTGCTGTCGTACGAATTGATATTCGAACACGTTTTTTTGCAATATCAATTCGGGGCGCTTTGTCTTTTTATTTATTTCAATTTTTGTCCAAATTAATTTTCTCGGGCGTTGATTTGCCAATTCTCTAAACGGAATAAAGCGCGACAAGTGCCACAAAAAGATCTCCTTAAAAGTCAAATTGACTGCTATTGAACTAGGCAAGCCTATTTCCCAATCATTGACGGCAAAAGATAACATCCTGCCTTTGGGCAATCGTTTGGCAACAAAGAACCCTACTATAAACAGCACGATATGTAAAATGATAAGAACAATAAGCACAAACAGCGCCCAGCGCAAAACACGCGTTCCCCAATCGAGCGTCTTTATTGAAATTGTGGCGCTTGCTGTTGCGTCGCCGCACGAAAGCGATATTGTTTTTTGATTGGCAAAGATAAACGTGGCAAGAAAATAGTCAAATGGCGAAACAATGTCCTTATTTATATTGCACACGATCGTTGCGTCGCCGTTGTTATCTGTTACTTCTACGTCAACTCCGTAAGGCAACATGGTAAGCCACCCGAAAGAGTCCGGGTCGATTTCGATAGTTCCGTCTTCCAATGCGGCGGAAAGTTCTTCCGCTGTTAACGGAATATCGTCCTTGTAAACGCGGAACGAAACAGACGCGTTTGTATTTTTTAAGTTGTAAACATTCAACTCGCAAATATCGGATTCGGCGGTCTCAACGTAATAGGCGGAATCCACTATTTCGAACTCATAACTTGCTGTTACAGGCTCTTTCCCGCGGATGTTCGCTTGCAAAACAAGCGTTTTTGTGCCTGCCGTCAAATCGGGCAAAACATCTTTGGACAGATTCAACACCAAGTTGCCGTTTTCAACTACGCTGTATTCGGTTACGTCTACATTATTTATCAATAGCTTATATTCAATAAGCGAATTGGAAAAAGAAGCCGCAATACCGTCCATAACAGCGGAGAATTCTACTCTGAAAGGAGTCTTGTCCAACAAAAATACGCTTGCGCTCAGTTTTTCTTGGGTATTACAAAATACTTGCAAAACGCCCGGTATAATGGACACGGTTTGTGTGTTTACTCGGGTCGCACCTGTTTTCAAATCGGTTATTGTAGCGGCAAATATATACTGTCCCGATTCGAGATCGGTGCCGTCAAACTGCACGCTCATACTGCCGTCTGCGGCAATATTGTCTATTTGAGCATTATGTTTTTCGCCGTTGGGATATGTGATCGTTATATCTATATCATAGTCGGCAAGACCGCTGCTATCAACCTGAACATTGTTTACAAACAAAGTGTATACAACCGTCGACCGCCTTGTATCGATGGGATTAACGGTCCCTTCCAAACGGAAGTATTCGGGGTTTGTTTCGATGTAACAAATTATGTTCGAATACATCGTATACGACCCGTTAAGAACCGAAACCGCAACGGAAATGGCGTTGCTGCCCCTTTCCAGCGGAATAACGCCGCCGATATTATATCCCTTGCCGCAATAAGTTACCTTTTCGACAGGTGTTCCGAATATTTCGACAAGATCTATTTCTTGGTTGGTGGCAGAGTTGTAAACTTTATATTGCACACGCACTTCGTCGCCGGGGCGCTTTGTGCTGTTGACTTCGAGTACATCGGTTTTAACCCAAGCGCCGTTTACCTGACATTCGAGATAGGCGTCTATGTAAATTGCAGGTTCGACAAGAACGGATATGTCGGAACCGACAGGACGATCGTAAATAAAATGTACCTGTCCGCCCGACATACAACTACCGTTAGACACAACGGTAGAATAACCGTCGTCTACGATATGAATACTTGCGTCTTTGTTGTTGACAAACGTACCCTGCAGCGTACTTTTTAGGGTGGGAGTAAGCGCTTGACCGTTGTATGTTACGCTTTGCAGTACTGCGCCGCAATTTTGGACGATAAGCGCAATATTGTTAACTGCAAACTTAAATTTGTCAAGATCGACAACAATTTCATTGCCGTTGACAACAAATTGTCCGTTATCTGCGTCAGTTCCGTATCTGCCGGAAATTTTGTTGGAAATATCCTGCATTGCGGCTACAAGTTCGTCGGCATTGGGAACATAATATGCCGAAAACGGATAATTTTTATTAAGAGCCAACTCCGGATCCGTCAAATTTACCGCGCCGTCTCCAAAGGCGAGATACACCGTTTGCAGACCCAAATACTCTTTGATGCGATTTTCGATATCATATTCGGTATTTCCGTCATCGAACATACCGTCCGTCAACATAACAAGCCAATATTCCATATTGGAATTTTCGTTATAAGACGAATCTCCCGCCAACGGAAGCCCCCGCTCTGTAAGAACGGCTATTGCTTTGTCGATAGACTCGGACGGCGTAGCGCCATTGGGGTGCAACGCTTTGGTATTGGCAATTTTGTTTTTTATTTCGGATTCTCTGTCTGCTGCCGACAGATCGATTTTAATTTTCTCGTCGCTGCCGTCGGCACGGATATTCATAGTGGTAACGTACAGTTCGTCTCGCTCGCTTAAAAGAGAAGCAAGCATTTCGAGAGAATATTTTGCAAATTCCGTTCTGTCGGAATTTTCCATAGAAAACGAATTGTCGAACAAAACCGAAACGACCTTGTGCTTATACTCCAACTCGTTTGCCGCTTGTGCAGTGTTAAAATAATTCGAAAAAGTTGCCGTTGCAAAACAAAAAACAAAAAGTAATGCAAAAACAATTATTCGTGCTTTTGTGCGTCCCTTCGTCATAGATCTCCTTCTTTAACCGACTGCGTACCGTTCGCGTTCGGAGAAATTTGATAAAATATTGACTTAGAATTTATTGCAACTAAAATTATTTAGTAAAATATTTACTTATCAAATATCAAAAGCAAATATCCAATAAATTATACCACCCCCCCCCGTGATGTGTCAATAGTTTTATATAATTTATATACTCAAGATTCAATTTGCGCATTAATAAAAATCCG
>CANRKK010000030.1 GCA_947631195.1 uncultured Clostridia bacterium | reverse complement strand
GCGGATTTCTCAAAACAGCACAGTGCGCTGTTTTGCCGCGCGAGATGAGTGAGCGCATACGTCCCGCGCGAACGGTGACCGAACACGGCGTTGTCCTTACGCCGTGTGAGAGGCCTCGCGCTCTGGTCTCTGCCGTTTCCCAAAGGGAGCCCTCGGCAGGGCAGCGGCGGCGAAGCCGCCTCGCGCGGAATGACACGTTTCAACAAACCGTGTACACATTTTAAAAAGTCGCTGCGCGACAGATTCTTCGGCTTTCGCCTCAGAATGACAGAGAAGGAGGAGGCTGCGCCCTCCTTAGAATGACAGAGGAGGAGCGGTGTTCGCGCAGAATGACGGGATACGCTATAAACAAATCTTAAATACGGCGCAATACTACCCTATTTAATGCGCCAAGGGAGTAAAAAAATGGAACTCGATTTAATAAAATACGTTGTGGAGACCTTTGCCGAGAGCAAGGATGAAATCGAATACAAAGTGGAGGAAAAGGAGCAGTCCGTCGAAGTCACCGTGTTTCTCGCGGCAAGCGACATGGGCAAGGTTATTGGCAAGCAGGGCAAGATAGCCAAGGCTCTGCGCACCCTTGTGGCGGCTTCTACCCCCCGCGGCGGCAAGCGTTACTTTGTGGAAATCAAGGAAAAGGCGTAAACGTATTGAGTTTTTGCCTTGTGTAAGGCCGTAAAACGACAGAGCCGAAAAAAGTTACCGCAAGCAATTACGGCTTTTTTCGGCTATCTTTCAATATTTAAAATTATGGATACTTTAACCGTTGCAACCGTATTGAAGCCGCAGGGCATACGCGGCGAATTAAAAATAAAGGTGTATCTTGACGACGCCGAAGATTTAAAAAATATCCCCGCCGTGTATATAGCGGGGCAGGAGTACGCGCTGTTGAACGTGCGCGCCGCGGGCGAATTTGCCTATATAGCCCTGCGCGGCATAGCCGACCGCAACGCCGCCGAGCTTTTGAGGGGGCAGGACATAGAGGCCCTGCGCTCCGATTGCCCGCCCCTGCCCGAGGGGAAATACTATATAGGCGACCTCGAGGGCTGCAAGGTGGTAACGTCTACGGGCGAGGTTATCGGCGAAGTTGTATCGGTTACGCCCGCCCGCACCGACATATTCACGGTAAAGACGGCCAAGGGCGAGGAGAGCTTTGCCGCGGCCGACGGCGTGATTTTAGACGTCGATCTTGCGGGCAAGACAATAACCGTAGACAAAAAACGTTATAGAGAAGTTTCTGTATAGGAGGGAAAATAAATGTCGGCAATCTTGCAGTGCGAGGGGCTATATAAGAGCTACGGCAACGCGCCCGCGCTTTCCGGCATAGATCTCAGCATAGAAGAGGGCGGAGTAATCGGGCTTTTGGGTCCCAACGGCAGCGGCAAATCCACCCTTATAAAACTTGCCATGGGCATGTTGCAGCCGACGGGCGGCAGGATACTCGTGGGCGGGATTAAACCCTGTCCGCAGACCAAGGCATTCACCGCCTATCTGCCCGACGCGCACTTTTTGAGCGAGTGGATGACCGTCGACAGGGCAATGAAATTCAGCGCCGACTTCTTCACCGATTTCGACGGGGCCAAGGCGGAGAGCATGCTCTCGCGGCTGGGAATCTCCCCGCAGCAAAAGATAAAGACGCTTTCAAAGGGCAACAAGGAAAAGCTCGGTTTAATTTTAACTATGGCGCGGAACGCGCGGCTCTACATTCTCGACGAGCCGATAGCGGGCGTCGACCCCGCCGCGCGCGACTTCATTTTGGACGCGGTCATGTTAAACCGCGCGCCCGGCTCTACCGTGTTCCTCTGCACGCACCTCATTGCGGACATCGAGCCGATTCTGACCCACGCAATCTTTATCTGCAACGGCAGGATAATGCTCGACGCCCCCGCGGAGGAGACGAGGCAAAGGGAGGGCAAAACGCTCGACGAGCTTTTCAGGGAGATGTTCAGATGGTAACAAAGATTTTAAAGCACGAACTATACGCTATTTTTCGCGTACTGATATTTTTCGGCATAGCCGTTTTGGCGTTTGCCGTGGCGGGCAGGGTGCTCATCGCGGTTATGCTGGGCAGCGCGGACGGCACGGCGGGCCTGCTGTTCGTATTGGTGGTAATGTTCTATATTTTCGCCATATGCGCGCTGATTGGTGCGGCGTATGCGCTTGGAATCAGCCGCTTTTACAAGACGCTGTTCACGGGCGAGGGATACATGACGCTCTCTTTGCCCGTCACCCCGTCGCAGCTGATAACGGGCAAGCTCCTGTCCTCGCTGATAGCCGTTATAGCGGCCACCGCCCTGTCCTTTTTGTCAATGCTTATATTTTTGGCGGGCTGGAGCGCTTCGGCGATGCAGGAATTTTATGACCTGTTCGGGGAAATAGGCAACGCCATAGCGACCATCGCGTGGAATGACCCGTGGCTCGTGGTGGAGGGCGTGGTAAATCTTATTGTCACCTTGCCGATGATATTGCTTCTGCTGTTTTTCGTGATATCGGTGGGGCAGCTGTTCACCTCCCGCCGCAAGCTGGCAACGTTCGGCTTTGCGGTCGGCCTGTACATCGCGTACAGCATAATTTCCTCCCTGCTTATGCCGCACTTTGCCTATCTGTCGGTAAACGTGTCGACCCATCTTGTCAGCTGGATACAGATTGTAATAAAGATAGCTATAGACGTCGGCTGTTTTTTGGCAACAAGATATATAATCAAAAATAAAGTAAATCTCGTCATATGAAAATAACTGTTCTGACGCTCTTTCCGGGAATGTTCGCCCCCTTGAAGGAGAGCATAATCGGCAGGGCGGTTGAAAGCGGAAAACTCGATATATCCGTGGTAAACATACGCGACTACGCCCAAAACAAGCACCAAAAGTGCGACGACTATCCCTTCGGCGGCGGCGCGGGAATGGTGATGATGCCCCAGCCCGTCGGCTCGGCGATAGAGGCCGTAGACCCAAACCATGAGGCGCGGCGCATCTACCTTTCGCCCAAGGGCGCAACCTTTTGCCAGAGCAAGGTGTTCGAACTTATAAACTGCGACCATATCGTGCTTCTTTGCGGGCACTACGAGGGCATAGACCAGCGGATCATCGACCTCTATATCGACGAGGAGATCTCCATAGGGGACTACGTTTTGACGGGGGGCGAACTGCCCGCAATGGTGGTGTGCGACTGCGTTGCGCGCTACGTGGACGGCGTTATTTCGGGCGGTTCGCTCGTGGACGAGAGTTTTGCCTCGGGCATGCTCGAATATCCCCAATACACCCGCCCCGCCGTATATAACGGGCTGTCCGTGCCCGAAGTGTTATTGAACGGCGACCATCAGAAGGTGGACGAGTGGCGAAGGGAGCAGAGCGAAAAACTGACGAGGACGCGCCGTCCCGACCTCATCAAGGGGGAAAAATGAAGACCATACAGTGGTATCCGGGGCATATGGCCAAGGCAATGCGCATGATGCGCGAAAATCTGTCCCTTGCGGACGGCGTTATTTTCGTGCTCGACGCGCGCTGCCCCGCTTCCTCTTTCAACCCCAAACTCAAGGAGCTCGCGGGCGCAAAGCCCCTGCTGTATGCGCTGAACAAGGGCGATTTGGCGGACGGAGGCGCGGACAGGCTGCTCGATATTATCCGCAGACAGGGGGCGCAGGCAGTTAAGCTGAATTCGCTCAACGGCGGTTCAAAGCGGGATATATTGGGGGCAATGGAAAAAATCGTGGCCGAAAAGCGCCAAAAGGCGTTGGAACGGGGATATA
Organism: uncultured Clostridia bacterium; assembly: GCA_947631195.1. GTDB lineage: Bacteria > Bacillota > Clostridia > Christensenellales > Borkfalkiaceae > Coproplasma. Next base: position 21,401 of record CANRKK010000030.1, on the reverse strand, counting down.
TGCGCACCTTCCGCTTCATGGTGGCGGGCGTGCCGAATACGGGCAAGTCCACGCTCATTAACCTGCTTGCGGGCGGCCGCAGGGCGGAGACGGGCGACAAGGCGGGCGTGACCCGCGGCAAACAGTGGATACGTATCGAAAATTTCGAGCTGATGGACACCCCGGGCACGATGCCCCCCGCGTTCGGAAACCAGACGCTGGCCGCGCGCCTCGCGTTCGTGGGCAGCATAAACGACGATATTTTGGATTTGGACGATATAGTCTTGCTGTTGCTTGAAGAATTGGGGCAAAAATATCCCCAAAGTCTCGCCGCGAGATACGGCATAGAGGGCGGTTCCCCCGCGGATATGCTCGATGCGGTGTGCCAAAAGCGGGGCTTTAAGTTACGGGGGGGCGAATACGACTACGACAGGGCCGTGCGCGCCGTTTTGGACGACTTCCGCAAGGGCAAACTCGGCAGAATAACTTTGGACGCGGAGGACGATTTGGACGGGCTGAAATTTTAGAAAACTCAACACGTTCCCGCAAAAACACCTATGACAGACAAACTCAGATACGAAAAAAGTCTCTTGGAAAAGGGATATAAATACATATGCGGCGTCGACGAAGTCGGGCGCGGACCGTTGGCGGGGCCCGTCGTCTGCGCGGCGGTCATAATGCCGTTGGACGATATAATAGAGGGCGTGGACGACAGCAAAAAGCTCACCGCAAAATCGCGCGAAAGGCTGTCCGCGCTGATACTTGAAAAGGCCGTTGCCTGCCGCATATCCCTCGTCGAACCGCAAAAAATAGACGAAATAAACATACTGCAGGCCACGCGGCTGTGCATGAAAAACGCCATAGAGGGGCTTGAAGCGACCCCCGACTACGTCTTAACGGACGGCAACATGACGCTGGACATAGATATCCCCCAGCGCAACATAATTAAGGGCGACGCGTTGAGCTACACGATAGGCTGCGCCTCGATAGTCGCAAAGGTTTACCGCGACGGGCTGATGGACGAGCTGGCGGTAACCTATCCCGGCTATAAATTCGAGAGCAACAAGGGCTACGGCACGGCGGCGCACATTCAGGCGATAAAGGAGCGCGGCGCCTGCCCCGTACACAGAAGAACGTTCATAAAAAACTTCGTCGGCGATAAATAGCCCTATACCTTATATATTATATAAGGCGGCGGAAAAAGGTTTTGTGAAAATTGCGACACACCCCTAAAAACGGTTGACAAGCGCAATTTTGTCTGATAGAATATAACACGACTTTGGGCAGTCCTCTGTCCCGTTCCGGGGCATGAATGTCACGTTCAGGAGGTTAAAGTCATGAAAGGATTAGTTGAAGCCATTGAAAAAGAGGGAATGAAAAAGGAAGTGCCCGTATTCGGCGTGGGCGACGTCGTAAAGGTAGGTTTCAAGGTTATCGAAGGAACTAAGGAGAGAATCCAGAACTTCGAGGGCGTTGTTATTGCCAAAAAGCACGGCGGCATACGCGAAAGTTTCACCGTAAGGAGATTGTCTTTCGGCGTCGGCGTGGAAAGAACTTTCCCGCTGCACTCCCCTAAAATCGCCCATATAACCGTTGTCCGCAAGGGCAAGGTAAGGAGAGCTAAGCTCTACTACCTGCGCGGGCTCACCGGCAAGGCGGCAAAAATCAAGGAAGACAAATAAATTTAAAAAAGCTCCCGCTATGTGCGCGGGGGCTTTTTTAAACCCAAAAGAGGTGATAAAAATATGTTTTCCAAAATACTCAGCTACGCGTTAAACGGCCTCGAGGGCGTTGCGGTGGAGATAGAGACGGATATCAACAAGGGCATGGTCAGCTACGATTTGGTGGGCCTCCCCGATACCGCCGTAAAGGAGAGCCGCGAGAGGGTGCGTTCGGCAATAAAAAACAGCGCGTACATCTTCCCCATCACCCGCGTAACGATAAATCTCGCCCCCGCGGACATAAAAAAGGAGGGCTCGCACTACGATTTGCCCATAGCCGTCTCCCTGCTTAAGGCCAGCGACCAGCTGCTCGTGGACACGGACGGCACGGTGTTTTTGGGCGAGCTTGCCCTCGACGGCACCCTGCGCCCCGTGACGGGGTTGCTGCCCATTCTGATATCCGCCCGCGACAAGGGCTTTAAGAGGTTTATAATCCCCGCTTCAAACGCAAACGAGGCCAGCTATATAGAGGGTCTGGAGGTGTACGCCCTCGGCTCTTTAAAGCAGGTAATAGCCTTTTTGACGGGGGAGGAGCAGTGCGCCCCCATACAGCACCGGAGCTACGTGGCGGCCAAACAGAGCCAAAACTACAACTACGACATGTCCCTCGTAAAGGGTCAGGCGGTGGCGCGGCGCGCGCTGGAAATCGCCGTTGCGGGCGGGCACAACATACTCTTCGTGGGGCCTCCCGGCTCGGGCAAAACGCTGCTTGCGCGGTGCATACCCACGATAATGCCCGACATGACCTTTGACGAGGCGCTGGAAGTCACAAAAATACACTCCGTGGCGGGGGAACTTTCCGAGGAGGGCATAGTGTCTTTGCGGCCATTCAGAACGCCACACCACACGGCCACCACGGTGTCGCTCTGCGGCGGCGGAAATACGAAGATCCGCCCGGGCGAAATCTCGATGGCGCACAAGGGCGTGCTGTTTTTGGACGAACTGCCCGAATATTCGCGGCACGCGCTCGAGAGCCTCAGGCAGCCCCTCGAGGACAAAAAGATAACCGTAACGCGCGCGGGCGGCGCGGTGACCTATCCCGCCGACTTTATGCTGTGCGCGGGCATGAACCCCTGCCCCTGCGGCAACTACGGCTCGGCGTACAGGGAATGTACCTGCACCCCCGCGCAGATTTTAAAATACAGGGCCAAGATATCGGGGCCGCTGATGGACAGAATAGACATACAGGTGGAGGTTGACGGCGTAAAATACGACGACCTCGCGGGGGACACGAGCGCGGAGAGCAGCGCGGCCGTAAAGGAGAGAGTGGAGCGCGCCCGCGCAATCCAGAGGGAGCGTTTCCGCGACGAAAAAGAGGGAATGATAAATTCGGGCATGGGCGAAAAGCAGATCAAAAAATACTGCCGCCTTTCCACCGAGTGCGAGGCGGTGCTCAAAACGGCGTACGAGAGCTTAAACCTCTCCGCCCGCGCCCGCACGAGAATAATAAAGGTGGCAAGGACCATAGCCGACCTTGCCTTTTCGGAGGAGATCCGCCCCGAACACATCTTGGAGGCGGCCTCCTACAGAAGCTACGAGGCCGGCATAAAATGAAATATACGGCCGCAGAGCAAAACCTAATAATCCTCTCCTCCATTCCCGAACTCAGCCAAAAGGAGAGGTGCGCGGCGATCTCCGCGGGGAAACAAAGCGGGCCCGATTTGGCCGCGTGCAAAAATTCGTTGATTAAAAGGAGCGATATCGGCGTATATAATAAAGTAGAGGAAGATTACGCCAGCCCCGCCTTCCGTAGCGCCGTTTTGGAGCAGCTCGAAGAGAGGGGGATAGAGTGCGTAACGCTTTTATCGGCCGGCTATCCCGCCGCGCTCAAAAAAATCCCCGACCCGCCCGTGACGCTGTTTATAAAGGGCAGGCGGGAACTTCTTTCCAAAAAAATGTTCGCCATAGTCGGCTCGAGGCGGTCGCCCGCATACGCTACGGCAAATTGCAAAAATTTTTCGAAGGAGCTTTCAAATTATTTTTCGGTTGTTTCGGGCTTTGCGGCGGGCGCGGACAGCGCCGCCCTCGAGGGCGCGGACTGCAGGGCCGTCTCCGTCATAGCTTTCGGGTTTGACTATCTGGGCGGGCAGGCAAACGCCGCCCTCCTGAAAAAGGTGGAACAGGTCGGATTGCTCCTTTCGGAACACTTCCCCACAGTCGCCCCGCAGGTGTATCTCTTTCCCGTCCGCAACCGCATAATCGCAGGCCTTTCGGAGGGCACGCTGGTCGTTTCGGCGGGGAAAAAGAGCGGCGCGCTCATCACGGCGTCGCTTGCGCGGGAATATAAAAGACAGGTGTTTGCCTTTCCCTACAACATGGGCGTTTCCGCGGGCGAGGGGTGCAACGCGCTGATACGCGACGGCGCCGCGCTTTGCCGGAATACGGGGGACATATTGGATTTTTACGGCATAAGTCCCCCCAAGGACGGCGGCGTTCATCTCACGGACGACGAGGCGCGCGTGATGGAAGTTTTAAGGGAGGAGGGCGAAGTGTTTTTGCCCGTCCTCGCAAACAAGCTGGGCGAACCGCCCTATAAACTGATACCCGTTCTCTCTTCTTTGGAGATAAAGGGGCTTGCGGTGCGGCTCGGCGGCAACAGATACTCGGTTTTATAAAGACATAAATTAACGGAAATATAAAAGGAATTTTTATGGACCTGATTATAGTGGAATCGCCTTCCAAGGCAAAGACAATTTCTAAGTACTTAAAGGGCAAATACAAGGTGGACGCGTCGGGCGGCCACGTCAGGGATCTTCCCGAAAAATCGCTCGGCGTAAAAATAACGGCGGGCTTTGAGCCCAAATACGAGATTACCCCCTCCAAAAAGGAAGTAATACGCAGACTTATGCAGGAAGCCAAGAGCTGCTCGCACATCTATCTTGCAACCGACCCCGACCGCGAGGGCGAGGCCATAAGCTGGCACCTGCAGACCGTTCTGGGGCTGGACGAAAACGGATTGAACCGCATAGAGTTCAACGAAATTTCCCCCACGGCGGTCAAAAACGCGCTCAAAAACCCCAGAAAAATAAACTATAATCTCGTGGACGCCCAGCAGGCGCGCCGCGTTTTGGATAGGCTTGTGGGCTATAAGCTCTCGCCCCTGTTGAACAACCGCATACAGAACGGTCTTTCGGCGGGCAGGGTGCAGTCCGTCGCCCTCCGCCTCATAGTGGACAGGGAGAGGGAGATACAGGCTTTCGTGCCCGAGGAATATTGGCTGTTGCACGCCGACCTCAGGGACAGCGCGGGCAAATACGCGCCGTTCAGGGCGACCTACCAATATAAAAAGAGCGGCAAAAGCATAGGCAAGGAGCTTGCCGACGAGGCGATAGCAAAGGTCCGCGCGGGCGGGTTTACCGTCACGAAGGTAAAAAAGGGCATACAAAAGCAGCACGCCCCCGCTCCTTTCACCACGTCCTCGCTGCAGCAGGACGCATCCAACAAGTTCGGAATGTCCTCCCCCGAGATAATGCTCGTGGCGCAGCACCTCTACGAGGGCATGGACGTAGGCGGCGACCACATAGCTTTGATAACGTATATAAGGACGGACTCCGTGCGCGTTGCAAAGGAAGCGCAGGAGAACGCGATTGAATTCATAAAGGCCAACTACGGCGCGGAATATGCGCCCGCAAAGCCCAATTTCTACGCAACAAAAAAGGGAGCGCAGGACGCGCACGAGGCGATACGCCCCATAAATCTTGCCGTTACTCCCGCAAGCGTAAAGCCCCACCTCGACAGGAAGCACTACAACATCTACAAACTCGTGTACGACCGCTTTATAGCCTCGCAGATGGCAGAGGCGCAATACAGCGCGATGCAGGTGGAGGCGGAGAGCGCGGGCTATACCTTTAAGGCGAGCGGCAAGGCGATGCTTTTCGCGGGCTACACCGCCGCCTATCAGGACGCGCATCAGGACAGCGACGAGGAGGAGAGCGCAAAACTTCTGCCCCCCGTAGAGGAGGGCGACAAGCTCGATCTGATAAGCCTCGGCGGCGAGCAAAAATTCACCCGCCCGCCCTACCGCTACACCGACGCCTCCCTCGTAAAGGCCATGGAGGAAAAGGGCATAGGCAGGCCCTCCACGTACGCTTCGATAATCTCCGTTTTAACAAAGCGCAAATACGTCGGCAAGGACGGCAAATACATGGTGCCCACCGAAGTTGCGTATAAGATAACGGATATGCTCGTCAAATATTTTACCGACATTATGGACGTGGGCTTTACGGCCAAGATGGAGGACGACCTCGACAGAATAGAGGACGGCGGCGTTGACTGGCACAAGATAATAGCCGACTTTTATCCCGGCTTTGCCGAACAGCTCAAAACGGCCTCCACCGACGGCGACGAGGAGACAAGCGAAATCTGCGCCAAGTGCGGCAGCCCCATGATAAGGCGCACGGGCAAATACGGCAAATATCTGGCCTGCTCAAACTATCCCAACTGCTCCAACATAGTCAGCGAATCGGAGGCGGAGATCTCCGAGATACGCTGCCCCAAGTGCGGCGCAAACATGGTTGTGAAGAGCGGCAAGTTCGGCAAGTTTTTGGCCTGCCCCAACTATCCCGAGTGTTCCTCGATATTGCCCATCGACGCGCAGATAACGGGGGACATATGTCACGAATGCGGCGGCGTGATGGTGCTTAAACACGGCAAATACGGCAACTATCTCGAGTGCGGCAAGTGCGGCGTAAAGAGGCCGCAGACCGCTCCCGACGGCAACGCGCGCGAGGGCGAAGCGACTTCGGGCAAGTGCCCCGAGTGCGGCAAACCCATGAGGCGCATGCGCTCCAAATCGGGCAAGATATACTTCGGCTGCACGGGCTATCCCGAATGTAAATTTTTGAGCTGGGACGTGCCCACGGGCGACAAGTGCCCCGAGTGCGGCAAATACCTCATAAGAAAGGGCGGGCAGATAAAGTGCTCTTCAAAGGACTGCAACTACTCCCTGCCCCTGCCGGAGGGCGGCGACAGCGAATGACCGTAAAAGTTATAGGCGCGGGGCTGGCCGGGTCGGAGGCGGCGTACCGTCTTGCCGAACTCGGCGTGCAGGTGGAGCTGTACGACATAAAGCCGCAAAGTTTTACTCCCGCCCACAAGGATAAGCGCTTTTGCGAGCTGGTGTGTTCCAATTCCCTAAAGGGCAAGGACCCATTTTCCAACGCCTGCGGGCTTTTGAAAGAGGAGATGAGGGTTTTAGGCTCGCTCACGATGGAGGCGGCGGCCGCAACCGAAGTCCCCGCGGGGGGCGCGCTGGCCGTGGACAGGGATAAATTTGCGGAATACGTCACGGACAAACTGCTCGGCCACAAGAACATAAAGATAGTCTGCAAAGAGATAACAAAGATCCCCGACGGCTATTGCATAGTGGCCACGGGGCCGCTCACGACGGACGGGCTTTCTGAAAGTATTTCGGCCATATGCGGGGGGCAATTGCATTTTTACGACGCCTCCGCACCCATAGTTTCGCGCGAGAGCATAGATTTTACAAAGTGTTTTGCGGGGGACAGATACGGCAAGGGCGGCGACGACTACATAAACTGCCCGCTCACCCGCGAGGAATACTGTGCCCTCGTCGAAGGGCTTAAAACGGCCGAGAGGGCCACCCTGCACTCCTTTGAAAAGGGGGAGATATTCGAGGGCTGCATGCCCGTGGAAGTAATGGCGGCGCGCGGGCCCGACAGTCTGCGGTTCGCGATGCTTAAACCCGTCGGGCTGAAGGACGAAAACGGCAACAAGTACTACGCGGTGCTGCAGCTGAGAAAGGAAAACGCGGCGGGCGGCGCGTATAATTTGGTGGGTTTCCAGACAAATTTGAAGTTCGGCGAACAGAAGAGAGTGTTTTCGATGATTCCCGCGCTCAAAAACGCAGAATTTTTGCGCTACGGGGTTATGCACCGCAACACCTTTATCAATTCCCCGCAGTGCCTGAACGCGGACTTCTCCCACAGGGCGCGCCCCGAACTGTTCTTCGCGGGGCAGATAACGGGCGTTGAGGGATACGTGGAGAGCGCGGCAAGCGGCATTTTGGCGGCCTGGCACCTCTACCGGAGGCTGTGCGGCAAAACAACGCTGATACCGCCCGACACGACGGTCTGCGGGGCTTTGTCGGCATATATTGCGGGGGAAAACAAAAATTTCCAGCCGATGAACGCCAACTTCGGCATACTCCCTCCCCCCGAAAAAAACATAAGAGACAAAAAACAGCGCTATGAGTTTTTGGCCCGTCGCGCTATTCAAAATATAACCGAATACAAGCAAAAACTCAACACGTATTGAGTTTTAAGGAGTAAAAATGACAGAATTTCACGCCACAACAATCTGCGCCGTAAAAAAGGACGGCAAAACGGCAATCGCGGGCGACGGACAAGTCACCATGGGCGAGAGCGTAATTTTTAAAAACAGCGCGCAAAAGGTGCGCAGGATTTACGGCGGCAAAGTCGTTTTGGGCTTTGCTGGGTCGGTGTCGGACGCCTTTTCGCTCTCCGAAAAGTTCGAGGGCATGCTCAACAAATTTTCGGGCAACCTGATGCGTTCGGCGGTGGAGTTAGCCGAACTCTGGCGTTCCGACAAGGCCGTGCGGAAGTTGGAGGCCCTGATGATCGTGGCCGACGCAACCACCCTTCTGATAGTTTCGGGCACGGGCGAAGTAATAGAGCCCGACGACGGCATAGCCGCGATAGGCAGCGGCGGGAACTACGCCTTGGCGGCGGCGCGCGCCCTCTACCAGAACACGGACTTCCCGGCAGACGAAATCGCAAAAAAATCGCTTAAAATAGCCAGCGAGATTTGCGTTTTCACCAACGACAACATAAAATGCGAGGTGATATGATGGATCTTTCGCCCAAACAGATTGTTCACGAACTCAACAGACACATTATAGGGCAGGACGAGGCCAAAAAGGCCGTGGCGATAGCATTGAGAAACCGCTACCGCCGCAGCATGCTCTCCCCCGAACTGCAGGAGGAGATAACCCCCAAAAACATAATCATGAAGGGTCCCACGGGCGTGGGCAAAACGGAGATAGCCCGCCGCCTTGCAAAACTTGTAAAGGCCCCCTTTTTAAAGGTCGAAGCCACGAAGTACACCGAGGTGGGCTATGTGGGCAGGGACGTGGAGTCCATGGTGCGCGATTTGGCAGAGTGCGCGATACGCCTCGTAAAGGAGGAAAAGACGCAGGAAGTCAGCTATAAGGCCGCCGCCGTTGCCGAGCGCAAGATAGCCAAGGTGCTTGTGGAAATGAAAAAGGACGAGCGGGGCGAGACAGCCAAGGAGCTGTTCGAACAGCAGATAGTTGACGGCATACACGCGGGCAAATACGACAACACGGTCATAGAGATTGAAGTTGCCGACATGCCCAAGCCCATAGAGCTTGCCCCCGGCACGGGCGCGGCCATCGACCTCGGGTCGGTGTTCGGCGGACTGATGCCCAAAAAGACCAAAAAGCGCAAAATAACCGTCCGCGAGGCCAAAAACCTGTTGATTGCCGAGGAGGCCGACAAACTCATCGACAACGACGCGGTGAACGCTGAGGCCATACGCAGGGCCGAAAACGACGGCATAATCTTCATAGACGAGATAGACAAGATAGCGGGCAAGGGCAACCAGGGGGGCGTGGACGTCTCCCGCGAGGGCGTCCAGCGCGACATATTGCCCATCGTGGAGGGCTGCACGGTCATGACCAAGTACGGCCCCGTAAAGACGGACTATATCCTGTTCATTGCGGCGGGCGCGTTCCACGTCTCCAAGGTGGAGGACCTCATCCCCGAACTTCAGGGCAGATTCCCCATACAGGTGGAGTTAAAGAGCCTCACCAAAGAGGACTTCGTAAACATTTTGACCCAGCCCGAAACGGCGATAACCCGCCAATATGCGGCGCTTTTGGCCGTGGACAACATAGACCTCAAGTTTACGCCCGACGCGATAGAAAAGATCGCCGAAATTTCCGAGGAGATAAACATGACTTCGGAGGATATCGGGGCGAGACGGCTGCACACCGTGATGGAATATCTTTTGGAGGATATCTCCTATAACGCGGGCGGCAACGACTATCCCGTAATCCCCGTGGAAGTAAACGCAAAGTACGTTGAGGAACACCTGTCCAACATAACCAAAAACCGCGATTTGAAAAAGTACGTTTTATAACGGCCGCTTCAGGCCGCACGGAGCAACTATGTATAACATTCCCAAGGGCACAAAGGACGTTTTGCCCGGCCAGAGCTACAAATGGCAATATATCGAGAGGGCGGCGCGCAGCGTGGCGCGGACCTTCAATCTGCAGGAGATACGCACGCCCACTTTCGAATACACCGAACTTTTCCGCCGCGGCGTGGGGGAGACGACCGACGTCGTCGGCAAGGAGATGTACACCTTTGAGGACAAGGGCGGGCGTTCGGTGACGCTCAAGCCCGAGGGCACGGCGGGCGCGGTGAGGCTGTTCGTGGAAAACGGCCTGTCCTCCCAGCCGCTGCCGATGAAGGCCTTTTACATCACCCCCGCATTCCGCTACGAGCGTCCCCAGTCGGGGAGGCTCAGGGAGTTCCACCAGTTCGGGATAGAAATTTTCGGATCGGCCGAACCCGAAGCGGACGCGGAGGTCATCTTTGCGGCGTCCTCGTTTATCAAAAAACTGAAACTCAAAAATATAAAACTCGAAATAAATTCGATAGGCTGCAAAACCTGCCGCGCCGCGTACAACAGGGCGCTCAAGGAGTATTTTGAACCCCGTCTTTGGGAAATGTGCGATACCTGCCGCACCCGTTTTGACAGCAACCCCCTGCGCATTTTGGACTGCAAGGAGGAGGGCTGCAAAAAAATAACGGCGGGCGCGCCCAACATAACCGACTATCTCTGCCCCGACTGCGGCGCGCACTTCAAAAAGGTGCGGGAGTTATTGGATCTCGAGGGCGTGGAATACGCCGTTAACCCGCGCATAGTCCGCGGGCTGGACTACTACACGCGCACCGTGTTCGAGTTTGTGTCCTCGGGGATAGGCGCGCAGGGCACCGTTTGCGGCGGCGGCAGATACGACGGGCTGGTAAAGGAGCTCGGCGGGCCCGACACCCCGGCGATAGGCTTCGGGGCGGGCATAGAGCGGCTGCTTATGCTGATGGAAAACACCCCGTCCGTTTTCCCCAAACCCGGCGCGCCCAAAATTTATTTGGCGAGCATGGACGACGACAGCCGCAGGGAGGCCTTTAAAATCCTGTGCCGACTCAGAAAGGCGGGCATAAACGCCGAGGCCGATCTGATGGGACGTTCCTTAAAATCCCAGATGAAGTACGCGGACAAGCTCGGGGCGGTCTACGTTGCGGTCATAGGCCGCGACGAACTCGAAACGCAGTGCGCAAACGTAAAAAAGATGTCGGACGGCAGCGCAGAAAAGGTTTATTTATCCGAATTGGAGACATATTTAAAGGGGAGGAAAAAATAAATGGTTAACGAAGTAAATACCCAACAATTTGACGAACTTTTAAAGGGCGGCAAGCCCGTGGTGTGCGACTTTTTCGCCACGTGGTGCGGCCCCTGCAGGATGCTTGCGCCCGTTATGGAACAGCTCTCGGAGGAGTACGGCGACAGGGCGGAATTCGTAAAGGCGGATATTGACGCCAATCCCGAACTTGCGCTGCGCTACGGCATAATGAGCATACCCTACGTGGGCGTGTTTAAGGGCGGCGAGCTTGCCGGCAAGTCGATAGGTTTCGGCACGGCTTCCGAAATGAAGGAATTTTTGGATACGAATATCTGACCCCGCGGGTTTTGGCGGGCCCGAGGATAAAATATTGCTTAAAACTATTGTGTTTTCGGACGGCAGGTATTATAATTGTAATAAAATAGGGTGACAAAATGAAAATAAAAATTACATCGGACTCCACTTGCGATCTCGGCGCGGAAATCGCGCAAAAATACGACGTTGCGATATTCCCCCTCGAAGTTATGCTTGGCGACAAGACCTACGAGGACGGGGTGGACATAGTCCCGCAGGATATCTTCAAGTACGTTGCCGAAACGGGCGTGCTGCCCAAAACGGCCGCGCACTCCGCCGAAGAATACGTCCAATTTTTCAAAAATAATCTCGAGGGATACGACGCGCTCATCCACTTCGACATCTCCTCAAAGGCGTCGTCGTCATACAGCAACGCCTCCATCGCCGCAAAGGAATTCGGCGGCAAGGTGCACGTGGTGGATACGCTTGCGTTGTCCACGGGGCAGGGCCTGCTCGTTTTAAAGGCCTGCGACCTCGCCGCGGCGGGCAACTCCCCCGAAGATATAGTGGAAACCGTAAATTCCCTCCGTCCCAAACTCAACACGTCCTTCGTTCCCGACGTTTTGGACTATCTTCACAAGGGCGGCAGGTGCTCTTTGGCCTCCCTCATAGGCGCAAAAGTGCTTAAACTGCACCCCCTCATCTCCATGAAAGACGGGCAGATGTACGCCAAAAAGAAGTATATGGGCGGGCTCGAGGGTTGCCTCAGAAAGTACGTTAAGGACCTCTGCGAGGAGTACAAGGCCTACGACAAAACGCGGTGCTTTATCACCCATTCCAACTGCGAGCCCGAAGTTGTGGACAAGGTGCGCGCGCAGGTCAAAGAGCTGTTCGCGTTTGACGAAATTCTCGAAACGAAGGCGGGCTGCGTGGTTACGGCCCACTGCGGCAAAAACACGTTAGGCGTGCTGTTCATAACCGAATAAACTTGCCCGTAAGTGTTGACATAGGCAAAAGCATATAGTATAATAAATTTACAATTCAAGGTTTTTCTTTGGGGCGGGGTGAAATTCCCCACCGGCAGTAAAGTCTGCAAAGCGCAAAATTTTGCGCCCGAGCGGGTTAAATTCCCGCACCGACGGTATAGTCCGGATAGGAAAAGAGAACCGAAAGCACATAAAAGTCCAACATGTATTGAGTTTTGTGTTTTCCGCCCCGAGAAATTCGGGGCGTTTTTGTTGCAGGGCATACCAGCCCGCCGCGAGCGGCGGGACGGTTTTCTCCCGCGAAGAGGAAAAGATTTGCAACAAGCCCCGAAGGTTTCTTCGGGACTTTTTTTATGAACGGTCCAGGAGAGTAGGGGCTTTTATACAAGGAGAACTTTGAAAATATCGAATTTTAAAGGAGAATCTTTGTATGGAACAGCAAAACAAACCCACCGTCAGGGAGTTTTTGGCGGGCTATTTTACCGCGACGCGGATTGCGTATCTGGCGTTGTTTACGGCGCTTGCGTACGTTTTATATCTGCCGTGGTTTGAGTTTTACATTTTCCCCGCCGTCAGCTTCATGAAGATCGATTTTTCAAACGTATTCGTGACAATAGCGGGACTTTCGCTCGGCCCGGTTGCGGGCGTTGTGGTGGGCGTGCTCAAAGAGATTTTGCATGCGCTCACGTTCTCACAGACGGTGGGGGTCGGCGAACTTGCAAACATACTCATAATGTTGCCGTACGTGCTCATACCCTCGTGTATCTATAAAAAGCGCAAGGGCATAAAGGCGGTGCTCATAATGATGGCGGGCGCGTGCGCGGCGCAGGTGGTATGGTCGGTGCCCGTAAACTATCTTTTAACTTTTCCGTTCTATCTCAATCTATATACGCACAGCTCATGGGCGTATGGCATGCAGTTTTACCTCGGCGTGTGGTATTGGGCGGTGCTGTTCAATCTCATAAAGAGCCTTTTGATTACCGCAGCCGTAATGATTTTGTATAAGTCCATATCCCGCCTGATAAAACTCACCAACGCCAAATTTACAAAAAAATCCCGCAGTTAATAAAATAATAATTGCAAATTACCGCCACGGATATTATAATAATAGCCGTATGGCGGTATTTGTTTCCAAAAGCGCGCGGGACACGGTATCCTTCGGGCGCGAATATGCAAAAACGTTAAAGGCGGGCGACGTGGTGCTTTTAAACGGGCCGATGGGCGCGGGCAAAACGGTGTTCACGAAGGGCGTCGCGCAGGGGCTGGGCATATCTGACGAAATTTTAAGCCCCACGTACGCGTATATGAACGACTACGGCGGCAAGCTCTACCACTACGACTGTTACCGCTTCTCGTGCGGCGCGCAGGCCGAGGCCCTGGGGCTGTGCGACTATTTTTACGCGGGCGGCGTGTGCCTTATAGAGTGGGCGCAAAATATACGGGACGTCCTGCCCGAAAACTGCAAACAGGTCACTATAGAAATTCTCGCGGACGACGCAAGGCGCATAATATATGAGTAATTATCTTGCCATAGACACCTCGTCGCGCCACTTAACCGTGGTTGCCAAAAAGGGGGACGACGTAATAACCGAATTTTTGCCCGATTGCTCCATGCAGCACTCGGTCCTTTTGATGGACGAGGTGGAGGCCGCCCTTTCAGAGGCAGACCTCGCCCCCGCGGAGTGCGATTTTTTTTGCGCGGTGACGGGCCCCGGCTCCTTTACGGGCATACGCATAGGGGTTGCCACGGCAAAGGGACTTGCGCTCGGCGCGGGCAAAAAGCTGTTGGGATTAACGGCTTTCGACGTGGTTGCATATAATGTGAACAGCAAAAATTTTTGCGTCATAATAGACGCGGCCCACTCGCACTTCTATGCAAAGGGCTACGGCCAAAACGCGTTCGGACCCTCCTATATCGGCAGGGACGAAGCCGAGGCCTTGGGCTGTCCGCTGTTCGGCTTTGAGGATCTTACCCTTAAAAACTACCAAAAACTCAACATATCCCGCTGTTTGCCCGTCGCCGTGGAGCGCGCGGAGGGCAACCTTTCGGACGATATATCGGCCCTGTACGTGCGCAAACCGCAGGCGGAGGAGAACAAAAAATGACGTTGAGACAGTGGAAATACGAGGACATATTGCGCATTTCCGAGATGGAGCGGGAGTGCTTCGGCGGGGAGGCGTGGACCTATATCGCCCTCGTTTCGGGTTTTGAGGGGGACAATTTTATAGGCGTCGTCGCCGAGGACGGCGGGGAGATAATAGGCTACGGCTGTCTCACTGTCGCCGCAGATTCCGCCGACATAGAAAAGGTGGCCGTGTCCGAACCGTTCAGAAGGGGCGGCGTCGGCGGAGCGGTACTCGGAGAGTTGCTCTCGCTGGCCGCGTCTCGCGGGGTGAAGAAGGTCTTTTTGGAGGTGCGCGTGTCCAATTCGCCCGCCGTGATAACCTATTTGAAGCACGGTTTTAACGGCCTGTATGCGCGCGTGCGCTACTATCCCGACGGCGAGGACTGTCTTGTTATGGCAAAGGAGCTGTAAATTTTAGTCAACGGCGCGTTTGTGCCGTGCATAACCGCGGGCGCGGGGCGGCAGATAGTGCTGTTGCACGGCTACCTCTCCCGAAAGGAGAGCTTTTACTACCAGATTGAATTTTTGTCGAGATATTTCAGGGTGATTGCCCCCGACTTGCCCGGGTTCGGCGGGAGCGCGGAGCCGGAGCGGCCGTGGTCGGTGGGCGATTATGCCGATTGGTTTTTGGATTTTTTGGGGGAACTTAAAATATCCGGGGCGTACGTTCTGGCCCATTCGTTCGGCGCGCGCGTGGCGTTCAAGGCCATAGCCGCCCGCCCCCAAATTGCTTCCGCCCTGATAGTCACGGGCGGCGCGGGGATAGTAAAACCCCGCAGCAAGCAATATATAAGGCGGGTGCGCGCGTACAGGCGCATAAAAAAGTTTTTCCCGCGGTTTGCCGAAAAGCGTTTCGGCAGCCCCGAATACAGGCAGCTTTCGCCCTCGATGCGCGAGAGTTACAAAAAAATAGTAAACGAGGACCTCTCGGGGTGCGCGGCCGCGGTAAAGTGCAAGACGTACCTGCTATACGGCAAGGACGACGCCGTCACGCCCGTCTCGGAGGAGGGCGAAACCTTCCACAGGCTGATAGCGGGCAGCCGTTTGGACGTCATGGAGGGCGGGCACTTCTGCTTTTCGGAACACCCGCAGGAATTCAACGATAAAATTTTAAACTTCCTCATGGAGGAGTGATGGGTATTTTTATTTCGGTACAGATAACTATAGAGTGCGTTGCCGTCGCCGTGCTGTTTGCGTGCGCGTTTTCGGCCACATACGTCAGAATTTTGGGTATTTTGCAGAGCTTCGGCTATTCTGGTGCAAAGCTGTTCGGCTGGGCGGGCAAAAAAAACAACGCGCTCGTTCTGCGGGAAACGTTGCTGTTTATGCTCTGCGCGCTCTCGTACGCGGTGATTGCGCTCTGTTTTTCCTTTGCTGGCAGGTGGGCGGCGGTCGCCGCGCTTGCAGCGTACGCGCTGTTCTTTATTCTGTACGCCGCGGCCGACAAAAAAAAGGCGGTCCGTTCCCCCGCGGTGTTCACGCCGAGGCTGAAACGGCTGTACGTGGTGCTGTTTTTCATCACGGCGGTGGTTGCGTATCTGTGCGTAACCCTCCTCAATTTTGCCGACTGTCTTTGCGGCAATACGGTTTTTGAAATTTTGAGGTATCTTCCGCTGTCGGCGTTCCCCCTGCTTTCCCTGCCGCTTGCCGCCCTTGCAAACCTCGCGGCAAAACTCTACGAAACGCCGCACAACAATTCGCTTATCCGCAGGGCGCGGGCAAAACTCGCCCAAAGAGGGGAGGGGCTGACCGTCGTCGGAATAACGGGCAGCTACGGCAAGACGAGCGTAAAGCATATTCTGGCCGCGCTCCTATCAAAAAAATACCGCGTGCTGTCCACGCCCCGCTCGCACAACACGCCGCTCGGGCTGGCGCTCACGCTCAACAACAATAATTTGGGGGACTACGACGTTTTAATCGCCGAGATGGGCGCGCGGCACGTCGGCGACATAGCCGAGCTGTGCAAAATCTGTCCGCCCGACTACGCGCTTATAACGGGCGTTTGCCCTCAGCACCTCGAAAGTTTCGGCACGGTTGAAAACATAATTTCCGCCAAGGGCGAAATTCTGGCAGCCGCAAAAAACTGCGCCTTTATTTCCCCCGCTTGCTTTGAAGATTTTGCGCGTTTTCCCTGCCAAAAGGAGGCGGCGGCGTGCGCAAGCGACGTTGAATGTACGCAAAACGGCACGGACTTCACGCTGACGCTCGGCGGGGAACGGAGGCGGGTGCACACAAAACTTTTGGGCGAACATTCGGCCGGGAACATAGCCCTCGCCGCCCGTCTGGCATTCGAGTTGGGGCTTAGTTTGGACGACATAGCCGCGGCGGTCGGGGAGCTCGGGTTTGTGGAGCACCGGCTGCAGCTTATCGAGAGCGGCGGGATATATATTTTGGACGACGGCTACAACTCCAACGTGCGCGGCGCGGAGGAGGCCCTGAAGGTTTTGCGCATGTTCGGCGGAAAAAAGACGGTGGTGACCCCGGGGCTTGTGGAACTCGGGGTTTTGGAGGAGAGCGAAAACTACCGCCTCGGCAAGGAGCTCGTCGGGCTGGACCGCGTGATACTCGTCGGCGACACGCTGATAACTCCCGTAAAGGAGGGCTATCTTAAAAACGGCGGAAATCCCGCCCTGCTGCAGACGGCGCCCTCCCTTCCCGCGGCGGAGGAGCTTTTGAAGGGCCTTTTGCAGAGCGGCGACTGCGTGTTATTTTTAAACGATTTGCCCGATATATATTGAGTTTTTTAAGATAAAATTATAAGTCACCAAAGCTGAAAAATACAGGCGGAGGTGATTTTTTTATGTCAGACAAGATTGCCGTCGTGTTCGGCGGCGTTTCAAACGAAAACGAAATTTCCGTTATAACGGGCGTGATGGCGGCCAACGTGCTGCTTTCGGGCGGGTGGGACGTTTTGCCCGTGTACATTTCCCAAAGCGGAGAGTTTTATGCGGGCGAGGAGCTCAAAAAACTCAACACGTTCAGCCAAAACGGCTATAAAAAGTGCCAAAGGGCGCAGATTTTCGGCGGCGCGGTGCATCTTTTTAACGCGCGCGGCAAGCTGAAAAAAAGTTTTGTTCCCCGCTGCGTGTTGAACTGCTGCCACGGCGGCTGGGGCGAAGGGGGCGGTCTCGCGGGAGTGTGCGCGGCGGCGGGCCTGCCTCTTGCGGGGGCGGGCGCGTTTGAATCTGCGGCCTTTATGGATAAGTATCTCACCAAAATAGTTTTGGCGGGGCTGGGCGTAAACTGCGCGCCGTACGTGTACGTAAAAAGCGGTGGGGAGGGGGTGTGCGGCCTGCCCTATCCGCTCATAGTAAAGCCCGCAACCCTCGGTTCGAGCATAGGCATAAGCAGGGCGGACAACGGCGAGGAGCTGCAGAGGGCCCTCGACTGCGCCTTTTTGTTGGACGGCGCGGCCATTGTGGAAAAATACATAGAGCCCCGCAGGGAGATCAACTGCGCCGCCTACCGCGCCGAAGATAAAATTGTGGTGTCGGAGTGCGAGGAGCCGCTGCCGCAGAGCGATATATACACCTTCGAGGATAAGTACGGCGGCGGGGGCAAATCGGTGTTCCCCGCAAAAATTCCCGAAGAAATCTCAACATATATCCGCAAAACGACCCGTTTGGTGTACGAAAAACTCAACATGCGCGGCATCGTCCGCTTTGACTATATCTACTCCGAGGAGGTGTATTTAAGCGAAATAAACACCGTGCCCGGGTCCCTTGCCTACTATCTGTTCGCAAGCGGATTTAAAGAGTTCTATCCCGTGCTCGAGGGGGTGATAAGGCAGGCCGAAACGGACTTTGCCCGCTCCAAAAAAAAGTTGATAACCACGGGCATACTGCAAAATCTGCCGTCCGCGGGCGGCAAGTGCGGGCGCAAATAGGCGGTTTTTCTTGACGTGCGGCCGCGGCTGTGATATTATTACATAGCGATGAAAAAATCAAAGATTTTTTTGCGCAGCGATAATAAGGAATTTTATAATATCAGATGGCGGTTTACGATCTGGGCGGAAAAAATAAATACTACACGCTGTACGCCCGCATACGCGACGACATACTTTCGGGCAGGTACGTCTGCGGGGAAAAGCTGCCCTCTAAGCGCGTTTTTGCCTCCGAGTTGGGGGTCAGCGTGGTCACGGTGCAGCTCGCCTACGAGCAGCTTCTCGCCGAGGGCTACATCTCCAGCCGTGAGCGCAGCGGATACTTTGTGGAAAAGATAGACTTAAGGCCCGTCGGCGGCGCGGCGCCCGCAAGTTTTGGCGCGCCCGACGGCCCGAAAGAGCAATATGTATTGGATTTTGTAAAGGGATCGGCCCCCGCGGAGCTGTTTCCCTTTTCGGTTTGGGCCAAGCTGATGCGCGGCGTTTTGCTGGACTGCGGCGAGCACCTTTTGGAGCGCGTGCCCTGCGCGGGCGACGCCGCCCTCAGGGAGGAAATCTCAAAATATTTATACCGTTCCCGCGGGATCCGCGTCGGCGCGGACAGGATTGTTATCGGCGCGGGGGCGGAATATCTCTACGGCGTAATAGTGCAGCTTTTGGGCAGGGACAGGCTGTACGCGGTGGAAAATCCCGGTTACGGCAAAATTTTTTCGGCGTACGCCCTGAACGGCGCCTCCGTTGTTCCCGTAAAGGTCACGGAGCACGGCGTTTCACTCGAAGAACTAAAAAAATCGGGTGCGGACGTGCTGCATATTTCACCCGCGCACCAATTCCCCACGGGCGTCGTAACGCCCGCCACCTCCCGCTCGGCAATCATAGGCTGGGCGGAGGAGAGGGGCGGCTTTGTGGTGGAGGACGACTACGACAGCGAATTCCGCCTCTCGGGCAAGCCCATAAACAGTCTGTACGGGCTGTGCCCCGAACGGGTGATATACGTCAACACTTTTTCCAAGAGCCTCGCCCCCTCGATGCGCCTCGGGTACATGGTTTTGCCCGGCGAACTGATGAAAAGGTATCTCTCGCTGTTTTCGGCGGGCGCAAACGTGGTGCCGCTGTTCGAACAAAAGACGCTGGCGGCCATGCTCGGCGGCGGTTACTTTGAACGGCACATCGCGCGGCTGAAAAATTATTACAGACAAATCCGCGCCCTGACGGTGGAAATCCTCAAAAAACTCAACACGGATTGCGAAATTTACGACGCGGGCGGCGGTCCGCACCTGCTCTGCAAATTCCCCCAAGCCCCCTCGGACGAGGCCGTAAAGGAGGAGTTTGCCTCCCGCGGGGTCAGGGTCAAGTGCCTTTCGGACTATCTACTGGCGGCGGCGGAGGGAATGGAAAAGACGGCGGTAATCAACTATTCTGGGGTGACGGCGGAGCAAATCGACGCCGTGAGGAACAGATTATGAAGTATAAAGTGATAGGCTGGACGGACTACGGCAACGAAGAATATCCCGAAAACCCCAACCCGTACGGCAATTCGGCGTGGCGCGCCCTCGTTGCGGAACTGCGCGAAAAGGGCTACCGCTTCGGCGGGGACAGCCACCAATACGGCAGGGGCGGGGTCCCCGTTTTGAACGACGGCACGCGGCTGGAGTACGGCATGCGCGCGTGGGGCGAAGCCATGGCGGAGGCGATCTACGGCGATGACCCGCCTCACGGCGCGTATATGGAGTACTATATGGACTTGGAGCAGGAGGAATTTTACGGCAGAAAGCCAATAATGCCCGCCCCGTACGTGGATAAAAGCCAAATTTTGCCCCCGTCCGCCCTCGCCGACGAATATCATATGAAGCTCGACCCCGAACCATTTGCGCTGATAAAGTCGGGCAAAAAGAGCGTGGAGGCCCGCCTCTGCGACCAAAAGCGCAGTCTCCTCGACGTGGGCGACAGAATAATTTTCACCGACCGCGGCAGCGGCCAAAGCATAAAAACGGAGATAACCCGCCTCGCGTACGCCGACGATTTTGCGCAGCTCGCCAAATTTTGCGGTCTTGCGCGGCTGGGCTGCGGGCGCGGGGCAACCTGCGCGCGGTTTGCAAGCGACATGCAGAAGTACTACTCGCCCGACGACGTAAAAAAATACGGCGTGGTGGGGATATATATCGCCCTTTGCGGCAATTGAGCAACAAAAAAGCGCCTGCGGAATTTTCCGCAGGCGCCCTCTATTTTCAAAAAATTATCTTGCGCAGTTCAATGCAACATAGGCGAGGGGGGACACCCCTACGCTTTCATTTGCTTCTTCCATCTTAAAAAGCATCTCGTAAATCATTGCAAATACCTCCTTAAAGAGTATTTCATTAATTGCCCCAAAACCATATAACGCCAACCAAAGGGGGGCTCCCCCTCGATTGCAAGTGCAGTATAGCATTAAATTTTATGTTAGTCAATAACATTTGCAAAAATTTTCAAATTTGATTTTATGTTACTTTCTATCAATATCGTATGATAATTATTTTAATCTATGTGAACTTAACAAAACGCAAATAATAAAAAGCGTTAAAATTATAATTATTAACATTTTTTAACAATTTTGGGCCGCCCAAGCGTTACAACCTCAAAACGCGTTAACAACTATCGTGGCTTCTTCCCCTTTGGGGGGACGAGCGAGGCATTTCATAGCACAGCACAGTGCGCTGTGCGTGCCGAGCGAGATGAGTGCGCGCATAGTGCAAGGCGCGCACGGTGCCCGAACACGGCGTTCTCCTTACGCCGTGTGAGACAGCTCCCGCGTAGCGGGTGATGGGAGGGGAAGTGCCCCCCCCTTGGCTCCCCTTAGTAGCGGGCGAGGCACCGCTTTTCCCCTTGGCTCCCTTTAGTAAGGACGAGTGCGGATTTTTCAAAACAGCGCAGTGCGCTGTTTTGCCGCGCGAGATGAGTGCGCGCATAGTGCAAGGCGCGCACGGTGCCCGAACACGGCGTTCTCCTTACGCCGTGTGAGACAGC
>CANRKK010000029.1 GCA_947631195.1 uncultured Clostridia bacterium | reverse complement strand
GGTGGGACTTCACGGACTCGAACCGCGGACCAATCGGTTATGAGCCGACCGCTCTAACCAACTGAGCTAAAGTCCCTCAATGGTTGCACTTTTTCTCGCAACGCTAAATTATAATAATATACCATAAAGATTTTGTCAAGTAATTTTTGTTTGTTTAAAAGATTTTTTTATAACAAAAAAGCAATTGCGCGTTTCAACAAAACTGTGCAATTTGCGCCAAAATCCCCTATAATTTTTGCCCGTCAGTATAGTAATATTTTTAAAAAACCACGGAGCATAGCATAATGGTAGTCACGGGGTATGTAAAGGGCGGCACGCTTTTTTTAAACCTTTCGGGCGAAATGGACGAGTGTTCCTCGCGTGAAGCGCGCGCACGCTGCGACAGATTGATAGACGAACATATAAACGCAAAAAAAATAATAATAAATCTTTCGGAAGTGGCTTTTATGGACTCAACGGGCATAGGGTTTTTGATAGGGAGGTACAAAAAGGCCGTCCGGATGAATATTCCGCTCTATATTCAGCAACCCAACTTTGCCGCCGATAAAATCTTGAATTTGAGCGGGATTTATTCGTTGATTCCCAAAGCCGAGTGATGAGGAGCGTATGACTAAAAACTATTTAAAACTTCAATTTTATTCTTATCCCCGCAACCAGGCGTTTGCGCGGGACGCCGTGGCGGCCTTTTGTCTGGAGCTCAATCCGTCTCTTTCCGACTTATCCGACGTTAAAACGGCGGTATCCGAAGCCGTTACCAACTGCACCGTGCACGCATATAAGGATTGTTGCGGCATGGTGGAGGTCGAGTGCGAAATAGAGGATAACAAACTACATATAAAAGTCAGCGACAGGGGGGCGGGCATTGCCGATATAAAAAAGGCGGTGCAGCCTTTCTATACGTCGCTTCCTTCCGACGAGCGCAGCGGCATGGGATTTACCATAATGCAGACCTTTATGGACGAATTCAACGTGGAATCGGCGTGCGGCGAGGGAACGGTGGTTTATATGTCAAAAAGTTTTAACACGGAAGTGGAGAATGCTTGATGTCGAAGAGACAAACAACCTCATACGCAGAGCAAAGGCGGGGGACGCCGCGGCCAAGGAGGAGTTGCTCCTCCAAAACAACAATTTAATCAAATCTATAGTGCGCCGCTATCTCAATAAGGGCGTTGAATACGATGATTTATATCAGCTCGCGGGACTTGGGCTTTTGAAGGCGATAAACGGTTTCGACGAGAGTTTCGGGGTGCGCTTTTCCACATACGCGGTGCCCATGATCGCCGGTGAAATCAAACGGTTTATGCGCGACGACGGCAGCATCAAGGTGTCGCGGGCAATAAAGAGCACCGCCAAGCAGATAAATAAATTTATCGAGCAATATTCGGTTGAACACGGCGTCCAGCCCACGCTGAAAATCATTTCCGATAATTTCAACATGCCCGAAAGCGAAGTCGTGTTCACCATGGGCTCTACGCGCATGCCCGTGTCCATTTACGAGAGGAGCGACTACAAGGACGACAAGGGGCAGGAACTTCTGGACAAGTTGCCCGCGCTCGACAACCAGGAGGAAATTATCGATTCCCTTCAACTCAAAACCGCAATTTCAAGCCTGCCCGAGCGGGACAGAAAGGTCATTATATTAAGATATTTCCGCGACATGACCCAGAGCGAGGTAGCAAACATGTTGGGCGTTTCGCAGGTGCAGGTTTCGCGCATAGAAAACAGAATTATGCGCGCTTTCCGCAAAGAATTGACGGGATAATTCTTGTCAAAGCCGTAAAAAAGTGCTATCATTTATATAAAAGTTTACAAAGGTGTAAAAATGCTCAACGAAAAAAACGTGCAGCTCGGCAAAGTCCGCTCATCCATACGCGAATTGTTTGAATACGGAAAAAGCCGCAAAGCGGAAATAGGGGAACAAAACGTATTTGATTTTTCCCTCGGCAATCCCAGCGTGCCCGCGCCCGCCGAAGTTAAAGAGGCGCTAAAGGATATCATCGATAATACCGATCCCGTAGTTCTGCACGGATATACCTCCGCGCAGGGCGATTTTTCTGTCCGCAAAACCTTGGCCGAATACATTAACGAACGCTTTGACACGGCTCTTACGGCCGATTGTCTGTATATGACCTGCGGCGCGGCGGCGTCCCTTACTATAACGCTCAACGCAATTTTAAACGCGGGCGACGAAGTAATCACGATTGCGCCCTATTTCCCCGAATATAAAGTTTTCACCGAACATGCGGGCGGAAAACTCATAGAGGTAAAGGGCAAAAAGGGCACGTTCGCCATAGATATCCAAAACATCGAAGCCGCCCTCACGCCGTGCACCAAGGCCGTGCTGATTAACTCGCCCAACAACCCCTCGGGCGTGGTCTACGGTGAGGCCGATATAATAGGTCTCGTCAAAGCGATAAGTGATTATTCGCAAAAGCACGGTACGGAAATTTATCTTATCTCCGATGAGCCCTACCGCGAGCTGGTATTCGACGGCGGTACAAAAGTGCCGTATATCATGAACTATTACGACCGCAGCATAGTTTGCTATTCCTATTCCAAGAGTCTCTCGCTCCCCGGCGAAAGGATAGGCTATATTGCCGTAAACAACAAAATGCCCGGGTGGGAAGAGGTGTATGCCGGAGTCTGCGGCGCGGGCAGGGCGTTGGGCTACGTGTGCGCGCCCGCCCTTTTCCAGCAGCTCATAAAGCGGGTGTATAACGTCACGTCCGATATCTCCGTCTACAAGCGCAACCGCGACCGTCTTTTAGCCGCCTTAACGGAATACGGCTATGAAGTCGTAAGGCCGGACGGCGCCTTTTATATGTTTGTAAAGGCTTTGGAGCCCGACGCAAAATTATTTGCCGAGCGCGCAAAAAAGTATGAGCTTTTGCTCGTTGCGGGCGACGATTTCGGGGCGGAGGGGTATGTGCGCTTATCCTATTGCGTATCCCCGCAGATGATTGAGCTTTCACTTCCCGCTTTTAAGGCCCTTGCCGACAGTTATAAAAATTAACATAAAAAATTTGCTCCGCGGCATTGGCCGCGGAGTTTTCAAATCAGAATTTTTTTAACCGTTTTTTGATTGATTTTATATTTTCCCTTACGCGTTCGGGCGAGGCGCCTCCGTAAGAAGTGCGCGCCGCCGCGCAGTTTTCGGCCTTTACTTTGTCAACGATATCCGCGCCGAAAAGTTCGCTGAATGTTCTGTAGTCATCTGCGGTCATATCCTGCAGAGTGATATTTTTTTCTATACAGCTGCGGACTATTTTGCCCGTAACGGAGTGCGCTGTGCGGAAGGGCATGCCCTTTTTTGCAAGGTAATCGGCGACGTCGGTCGCGCAACAAAATTCTCCGCCTGCGGCCTTGAACATATTTTCTTTTTTAAATGAAATGTTCAACAACAGTTCGGACATAACAAAAACGCAACTTTCAACTTGCTTTCTGGCGTCGAAAAGTCCCTCTTTATCTTCCTGCAAGTCTTTGTTGTAGGCGAGCGGTATTCCCTTTACCGTAGTCAATATCCCCATGAGGTGTCCGTAGATTCTGCCCGTTTTGCCGCGGATAAGCTCGGGGATATCGGGATTTTTCTTTTGCGGCATAATGGACGAACCCGTGGAATACTCGTCGGAGATGTCAAAATATCCAAACTCTTCGGTCGAATACAAAATTATATCTTCGCACAGGCGGGAGAGGTGGGCCATTATAAGCGAGCAATCAAACAGATATTCTGCCGCAAAGTCACGGTCGGAAACGCCGTCCAGCGAATTTTCGCAGGGCTTTATAAATCCGAGTTGCTCTGCCGTCATAAAGCGGTCTATGGGATAGGATGTCCCCGCCAAAGCTCCGCTGCCGAGCGGACATACGGCAACGCGCTCTTCGCTTTGGGCAAGCCGCTCCAAATCCCTCAAAAACATCTCGGAATAGGCGTTGAAAAAGTGCCCCGCGCATATCGGCTGAGCTTTTCTCAGATGCGTGTATCCGGGCATGATAAGTTTTAGCCCTTCTTTTGCTTTTACGAGCAGGGAGTTTATAAGCGTTTTAACTTTTTCACCGAGAGTTTTATAAGCAAAGAAAACGTAGATGCGGAAGTCGGTTGCCACCTGGTCGTTGCGGCTTCTCGCCGTGTGGAGTTTTTTGCCTGCCTCACCGATCCTTTCGGTAAGTATATTTTCTATAAAGGAATGGATATCCTCCGCGCCCCCGATTTCAAGACTGCCCGAAGAAATATCTTCGGCTATGCCGCCGAGTCCTTCCGCGATAAGATTGTAATCCTGTTCGGAGATTATTCCGCAATTATAAAGCATCAATGCATGCGCCTGCGACCCGCAGATATCCGCGCGCCACAATTCCCTGTCGAATGGCAGCGAGTCGTTAAACTCTTCCAAACTCTTTGCAACGGGCTTATCAAACCGACCTTCCCACAGTTTCATTGCTCAACCGTCCTTTAATAAGTTGACTTATTTCTCGAATTTAATTACAATATAATTATAATTAATAAAAACCGATAAATCAAGTTATTTACCGGAGATAAGCCAATGATTATTCTCGGACTCGATCCCGGGCTCGCCACAATGGGCTACGGTGTAATCGAAAAACAGCCCAACGACAATATTACGGCCGTTGATTTCGGCGTCGTGCTTACTCCCAAAGACGAAAGCCTGCCCGTAAGGCTGGCCATGCTCGAGGAAGGCATAAATAAAATATTAAATAAGTACAAGCCCGAAGAAATTGCCGTGGAAGAGCTGTTTTTTTCAAAGAACATAACCACGGGAATTCCCGTGGCGCACGCAAGGGGAGTAATGCTTCTGACGTGCATCAAGTATTGCGGCAGGCTCTACGAATATACTCCCAACCAGATAAAGCAGGCGCTTACGGGCTACGGCAAGGCGGACAAAATACAGATGCAGCACGTTGTTACGTCTATACTCCATCTGCAAAAGGTCCCGCGGCCCGACGACGCGGCGGACGCCCTCGCGGTTGCGCTCTGCCATGCTCACACATCGAGATTCGGCAAACTTTTCGGCATAAGGTAACATTATGATAGGATATATAAAAGGTCAAATCAAATCGCTTTCTCCCGACGCGGCGCTCATTGTCACTTCGTCGGGCGTTGGTTTCGAGCTTGCCATATCGGCCTCGGCATACGATAAGCTCGCAGGCAAAACGGAGGGGGAACTCTACACCTATATGCAGGTCAAGGAGGACGGCATATCCCTGTACGGCTTTGCCGCAACAGAGGAAAAGGAAATGTTTTTAAAGCTCATAACCGTATCGGGCGTTGGTCCCAAAATGGGCATAGCCGTGCTCTCTGCCATGCGTGCGGGCGATATCGCCGCGGCAATAGCCACCAACGACGTAAAGAGGCTTTCTATGGTTAAAGGCCTCGGCAAAAAGACGGCGGAGCGCATTATTTTGGAACTCAGGGAAAAGGTTTCGGTTATTTCCACTGCGGAGGGCGGGGCAAAGGCCGTGCAGCTGCCTTCGGTTTCGGTCGGCGACGAGGACGCCGTCGTCGCGTTGATGACTCTCGGCTTTACACGGCAGGAGAGCATAAAAGCTATAGCGCGCGCAAAGGACGGCGGCGCAACTTCGGTGGAAGATATTATAATGTCGGCGCTTAAAGGGATGTAATTATGTTTTTTGAGGACGATGAGGAATACGGGACAGAGGAACGGCTAGTCCAGAGCACGAAGGGAGAATTTGACGTAGAAGAAAACGTTCTCCGTCCCAAAACGCTCGACGCCTACGTTGGGCAAAGCAAGGTCAAGGACAATTTGAAAGTTTATATGAACGCCGCCAAACAGCGCGGCGAAGTTTTGGAGCACGTTCTTTTGTACGGCGCCCCGGGTTTGGGCAAAACCACCCTCGCCCATATAATAGCCAACGAAATGGGCGGCCAGCTTAAACTTACGAGCGCCCCCGCAATAGAGCGCAGCGGCGATCTTGCCGCCATTTTGACAAACCTGAATGACGGCGACGTGCTGTTCATAGACGAAATTCACCGCTTAAACCACAGCGTTGAGGAAATTTTATACTCGGCCATGGAGGATTATGCGCTCGACATAATTGTGGGCAAGGGCCCGGGCGCGCGCAATATCCGTTTTTCTCTCAAAAAATTTACCTTGATAGGCGCAACCACGCGGGCGGGTATGATAGCCAACCCTTTAAGGGACCGCTTCGGTATTATTTGCCGCCTTGAAATGTATTCTCCCGAAGAATTGCAGGAAATAGTAACGCGTTCGGCGCGCATGCTCGGCATAGATATCGACGATAAGGCTTCCGCCGAAATCTCCCGCCGCAGCCGCGGCACGCCGAGAATAGCCAACAGACTTTTAAAACGTGTGCGCGACTTTGCGACTATCAACGGCAACCAAACCGTAACGCCCGACGACGCAAAATTTGCCCTTTCCAAAATGGAAGTGGACGAGCTTGGACTCGACGAAGTCGACCGCGCCCTTCTCCGCGCAATGATAGAAAAATTCGACGGCAGGCCCGTCGGGCTGGAAACGCTGGCGGCAACGATAAACGAGGACCCCGGTACCATCGAGGACGTATATGAGCCCTATCTGTTGCAACTCGGCTTTATCGCCCGCACGCCGCGCGGCAGAATGATTTTACGCGGCGGCTACGAACACCTCGGATACAAGATGAGCGAAAAACAAAGGCAGCAAGTGTCATTGTTCGACGACGATATATAAACCACAGAGCGTTGACAACCATGCAATATAAAAAGAGCGATTTTTATTATGATTTGCCGCAGGAACTGATTGCGCAAACGCCCGCCACCCCGCGGGATTCGTCCAGACTTCTGGTATATAACAGGGCGCAAAAGAGCGTCGAA
This sequence comes from uncultured Clostridia bacterium, assembly GCA_947631195.1. GTDB lineage: Bacteria > Bacillota > Clostridia > Christensenellales > Borkfalkiaceae > Coproplasma. The sequence continues at coordinate 18,698 of CANRKK010000029.1, read as the reverse complement.
CACAGAATATTCCGCGACATCACCGACTATTTAAGGCCGGGCGACGTGCTTGTTATAAACGATACGAAGGTGTTGCCGGCAAGGCTGTACGCGCACACGGAATACGGCGGCGCGGTGGAAGTGCTGCTTCTGAAGCGCAGGGACATAGACGTATGGGAAGTGCTTGTTAAGCCGGGCAAAAAATGCACCGTGGGCAAAAAACTGATAATTTCCGACGAACTTTCATGCACCGTGCAGGATATTACCGACAGCGGCGAACGCATAGTAAAGTTTGAGTATGACGGCGTGTTTGAGGAGATTTTGGAGAAAGTGGGGAGCATGCCCCTGCCTCCGTATATAAAGGAAAAATTAAAGGATAAGGACCGCTATCAGACCGTGTATGCAAAGTACGACGGTTCCGCCGCCGCCCCGACTGCGGGCTTGCATTTCACGCCCTCGCTCCTTGAAAAAATACGCAATATGGGCGTGGAGATAGTGGAGGTGCTCCTGCATGTGGGGCTCGGCACTTTCCGCCCCGTCAAGGAAGATATTATCACCGACCACAAGATGCACTCGGAGTACTTTGAAGTTTCGGAGGAGGCGGCCGACAAGATAAACGCCGCCAAGCGCGAGGGGAGAAGAATAATTGCCGTCGGCACAACCTCCGTCCGCACCTTGGAGAGCGCGACGGACGACAGCGGTCTGGTGATTCCGCAAAAGGGCAATACGCAGATATTTATCTATCCTCCCTACAAATTCAAATGCGTGGACGCGCTGATAACCAACTTCCACCTGCCAGAGAGCACCCTCATAATGCTTGTCGCCGCCATGACGGGCAGGGAGGAAATTCTTAAAGTTTACGATATAGCGGTGAGGGAGAGGTATAGGTTTTTCTCGTTCGGCGATTGTTGCCTCATTTTATAAGCGGCGCTCTCCCCGACCTGCTTGCTTCTGAAAAGAGGCGTTCGGCGTAAGCATCGCGCAATTGTATTTTTAAATTTTTATTGAAAACGGATTATGAATTATTTTTCTTTCGAATTACAGCATATAGATAAACGCACGGGTGCGCGCGCGGGGATATTCCATACGCCCCACGGCGATATTTTAACGCCCGTATATATGCCTGTGGGAACGCAGGCAACCGTAAAGGGAGTGTATCCGCGGGACCTTAAGGAAGCCGGGTCGCAGATTATACTTTCCAACACCTATCATCTCTATCTTCGCCCGGGCGACGAACTGATAAGGGACGCGGGCGGCCTGCATAAATTTATGAATTGGGACAGGCCCATCCTTACGGACAGCGGCGGTTTTCAGGTATTTTCCCTGACAAAGTTGAATAAAATCAAAGAGGAAGGGGTATATTTCAATTCGCATATAGACGGCTCCAAACATTTTTATTCGCCCGAAAAAGTTATGAGCATAGAGGAAAATTTGGGGGCCGACATAATAATGCAGCTCGACCAGTGCAGCAAATACGGCTACACTCACGCGCAGGCAGAACAGGCAATGGAGCTCACCGACAATTGGCTCAAACGTTGCCTTGACAGCAAAACGCGGGACGATCAGGCCCTTTTCCCCATAGTGCAGGGCAATTTTTACGACGATCTCCGTCTGGAGAGCCTGCGCCGCGCAAAGCCGCACGCCACGCACGGCATAGCCATAGGAGGTCTTTCCGTGGGCGAACCCAAAACGCGGATGTACGAAATTCTCGATTTGATCCGCCCGGGACTTCCCGAGGGGGTGCCGCGCTATCTTATGGGAGTTGGCAGCCCCGATTGCCTCATAGAGGGCGTCAAGCGCGGGGTCGATATGTTTGACTGCGTGCTCGCCACGCGGATAGCGCGCAACGGAACAGCGTTTACGACGAACGGGAAAGCGGTCGTGCGCAATGCCGCGTACACGCGCGATTTTACTCCGCTTGACGAAAATTGCAACTGCTACTGTTGCCAAAACTATACAAAGGCGTATTTGCGCCACCTGATAAACGTTGACGAGATGCTCGGCGCAATGCTTTTGAGCCTCCACAACATTACATTTTTGCATAAGCTGATGAAGGGAATGAGGGAGGCCATCTTTGCCGACAGCTTCACCGAATTCACCGAAGACTTCTACGCGCATTATGGCGAAATATAAAGATTTGCGTATTTTTTCTTTGCGGCTATTATGTAAAATAAATGAAATATTCGGCGTTGCCGCTTAAATCGCTTGCAAAAATTTTAAAAAGATATTATAGTAATAAAAAAATATATTGGAGATGAAGAGATGCCCGCGTGGACAGTGTACGTTGTATTTGGCGTAATTATTGTATTATTGATAGTATGGATGGTTTTAAGCAACAAAAAGCGCAAAAAGCAGGAGCAGGACGCGCAGAATTTGATTAACGCGGTAGGCCCCGGCAACAAGGTCAAAACCATAGGCGGTATTTGCGGCATAGTGGTCGAAGTGGATAACGAGGAAAACACTTTTGTGCTTGAAACGGGTTCCGAGACGGCGGGTAAAAGCTATATCAAGTTCGACAAGCAAGCCATCTATCAGACGGACGCCGTTGTAGACGCAAAGCCCGAAGTTAAGGACGAGCCTGCCGAAGAAGAACAAAATCCCGAACAGGAACAGGGAGAAAACGAGGGCGGCGCCCAGACAGAGGAACAGCCCGAAGAAAAATAATAATAACGGCAAAGACCCCCGCATATAGTATAGCGGAGGTCTTTTTATGCGCACACATATCTTTCAGATAGCAAAAGCGGTGCTCGGCGCAATTCTGATATCCCTTGCGTTCGTGCTGATATTTACGGTTATAATACAGCTTTTTTCCGTTCCCGCAACGGCAATAAAGCCCGTCAACCAAGTATTTAAAGTTCTTGCCATAGCAGGCGGCGGACTGTTGTTCATCCGCGGCGAAAAGGGACTTATAAAGGGTTTGATTCATGGCGTGCTGTCGGTAATTTTAACTTTTTTGCTCTTCGGGGCGATAGCGGGAACGCTCTCATGCGACTGGAAATTTATTCTGGAACTTCTTATCGGGGCCGCCGCAGGGGCGGTAACGGGAGTAATTGCCGTCAATATAAAAAGTAAGGCGTAAAATCACTTGATTTTTTCTGCGGCATATTTTATAATGGAATAAATTTAATGCTGAATTTCAAGGAGAATTTTCAAAATGATAAAAACAGTTGCTAAACCTGTAGAGAGAAAGGTAACGGGATGCGGCGAATGCAGAAGCACTTGCCAATCGGCTTGCAAAACAAGTTGCACGGTGGGCAACCAAAGCTGTGAAAGAATCACAAGAGAACAAAACCCCGAAAAAATTAAGTAAACAAAATTTTGACAGGAGCAGAAATTCTCTGCTCCTTAATTTTTGATATGGTACACGCGTTTAAATGTCAGGATAAATTTTACATATTCGATTCGGGTAGCGGAAGCCTGCACGAGTGCGACGAGCAAACAAAAAATTATGTCGCCGCAAAATACGAGCATTGCGGGGACTTGTCCGCCTTTTCCGATGAGCAGATAAAAGAGATCGAAAAGGATATTTCCGTTTTACGGGAACAGGGCCTGTTCGAAGCCGAAGAAATAAAAACTTATCCCGTAAAGTCAAACGAAGTAAAGGCGCTCTGCCTGCACATCTGCCACGACTGCAACCTGCGCTGCCGCTACTGTTTTGCCGACGAGGGCGCCTATCATTCCGCCCGCGAATTCATGAGCGAGGAAACGGCAAAAAAAGCTATAGATTTCTTAATTGAAAACAGCGGCAACCGCAAGGTGCTCGAAGCGGACTTTTTCGGCGGCGAGCCGCTGATGTGTTTGCAGACTATAAAAAATGTTGTCGCATATGCGCGCGAGCAAGCGGCGAAAGCAGGCAAAAAGTTTTTGTTTACAACCACCACAAACGCCCTGTTACTGGACGACGACGCGATAGACTTTTTCAACCGTGAAATGGAAAACGTGGTTTTGAGCGTCGACGGCAGAAAGGAAGTACACGACGCTATCCGCAAGACGGTCAACGGCAAGGGCAGTTTTGACCTGATTATAGACAAAATCAAAAAATTTGTTAAGAGCCGCGGGGACAAGTCCTATTACGTGCGCGGCACCTTTACCGCAAAAAATCTCGATTTCTCCAAAGACGTGATTTTCCTCGCCGACAACGGGTTTGACAGTATTTCCATGGAACCTGTTGTAACCGACATTCCCGACCTTGCAATCCGCGAAGAACATCTGGACGCAATCGACGCGGAATATGAAACTTTGCTTGGCAAATACCTCGACAAGTACGACAGGGGAGAGGGATTCAACTTCTTCCATTTCAACGTGGATCTGGAGGGGGGAGTTTGCCTCCAGAAAAAGGTTTCGGCGTGCGGCGCAGGCAACGAATATTTTTCGGTTGCGCCCAACGGCGACATATATCCCTGCCACCAGTTTGTGGGCGACGGCGATTTTTTGATGGGCAACGTCTACGAGGGTAAACTCGATCAATCTATCCGTTCCAAATTTGCGGAGGCCTGCCTTTTCACGCGCGAAAAGTGCGGGGATTGCTTTGCAAAGTTTATTTGCAGCGGAGGCTGCGCCGCCAACAATTATCATTACGAAGGGGATATAAACAAACCTTACGGCATCACCTGCACAATGATGAAAAAGCGCATAGAGTGCGGAATGCATGCGCTGGCGCACAAAAAAGACAATAAAAAAGTCTAATTACAGCGTAAAATTATTGACGGTTGACATTTTTTTATATATAATATAGAAGTTAATTTTTGTTTTTTGTTAAACATAAAAGGAGATATGCGATGGGCAAAGTTAAATCGGTGATAATAACTGCGCTTTTAGTGGCGGCAATTATTGTTCTAACGCTGTTTGCCACAATATCGTTCGGGGTGTCGGGCTCAAACGACGCATTCATGATAAATATTCCTTTTGGTAGTGAACTTGCGGGCGACGCGTCCGTGATATTTTATCCCGAGGGAGTTATTGCGGAAGCTAAGTATAAGAGCGATACCTTTGAGAACGAGGAAAAATTAAAAGAGTACGAAGATAAATACAGCTATGTTGAATCTGCGCACGTTTACGTGGATAAGGACAAGCTCACCGACGCGGACGGCAACCAATCGGATAGTTTTATCAAAAGCATAAAGTCGGACGCGCAATTGCTCTCCGACAGGTTCGGCGAAAAGGGATATTCTTCATATTCCGTTACGGTGGTTGACGACTACCTCATAAAAGTAAGCGTACCGTCCGGGCTCACCTATGTCCAGTCGCAGCTCGAGGATGTAAATCTTCGCAACGCCGCGTACTCCGAGGTAAGCCATGCGCTCAATTATATCTCGGTTGACGGCGGTTTGAGCATCCGTTCCGACGCAACGTATTCGAAGAATAACAACCTTTACCAGGAACTCGATAAAAACGACCCCTATACTTTCAACAGGTTTTTCAAGGGCGCTTCCGTGTTCCGGAGGGGCGGGACAACCGCGTTGAAGATTGACTTGACCGACGAGGGCTTTGAGGAAATAAATAAAATTCTCACCGCCTCATCCGACGGCACGGCATATTTGTATGCCGGCAAAACGAGCCTTCAGCTCACCTTTACGATGGGCACGGCGCTCACCGAAAAGTCAATGTATTTCCAGTCCTCGCGCGCGGCTTCCGAAGATTATGCAATTTTGATAAATTCGATAGCTCACGGCAAAATGCTCGCCAACGAACTGAGCGATGTTGACAACGAAAATATAATCATAACGTCCCCCGTGGCAGGCAAAAATGTGGCTGTGGCCGTAGGCGTTGTGGTTTTGGTCATAATACTTTTGGCGGCGTTCCTACCTGTCATCAGATATAAAAAGCTCGGGCTTGTAAACGCCCTGATGGTTCTTACCTACTCCATAGCTTTGCTCACGGCAATCTATATAATCGGTATAGAGCTTACTCTCGGCGGACTGTTTGCGGCCATACTCGGGCTTGCGCTGTTAAGTTTTTCCAACTTCTTCACTTTCGAAGCCGTAAGACGCGAAACCGCTCTCGGCAGAACGATAGAGGCCTCGGTAAAGCTCGGCTACAAAAAGTCGATGTTCGCCATATTAGATATCCACGTGATGCTCATAATTGCCGCAGTGGTAATGACCCTTGTGGGTGTCGGCGAGCTGTCCGCTTGCGGGTTGATATTCCTCATAGGCTCCATTGCGTCGTTTGTCCTCTATTGGTTTACGAGGTTTATGTGGTATGTGATATCGTCGCTTGCGCATAACAAATTTGCCTTCTGTGGCTATGCAAAGGAGGTGGAAGACGATGAATAAGTTATATTCCGCGTCTAAATTCCGTATTTTTGCTATCATATCCTGCGCGATTATAGTGATCGGAATGGCGCTCGGCACCGTATTTCATTTTGTATCGAACGGATTCTTTAACTATGGCGGAGAATATTCGAGCTATAAGACAATCACCGTTTCCTACAGCATAGTTGAGCTGAACGGCGAGGATATAGATATCGAAGAAATATGCGATACTGCCATAGCTGAAAGCGGCGCCAATTATTACTCAAAGACCAACGGCTCATCTTTCAGCGACGAGAGGCAGATCGAATACAGATTTGCCGTTTCGGAGGACAGCGCCGCGCTCGACGGTGCGGTTACGGCCATCAACAACAAGATTGCCGAAGCTCTCTCCCAGTATATCGGCGGTGAAATTATCAAAACGCATGCGCAAATGTCCGTGCAAACGGGTTTGCTCGGCGGCGGTTTCACCCTTTGGAGAGCGGCTGTTGCGCTTGCGGTAATCGTTGCCGTACAGCTGATATACACCGCTATCAGATACAAGCTATCGGCGGCCATAGTCGCGGCGGTAATGGATCTGCACAATCTTGCGCTCTATGCGGCCCTGCTTGCAATCTGCCGAATCCCCGTTTCTTCATCGGCGTTGGTATATGGCATAATTCTTACGCTTGTAACGGTTGTTTGCGTAACTTTGCTTTTGGAAAGAATCAAGCGCAACGCCAAGGACAATGCGGGCTCTATACAGGACGCGGTTGTAGCTTCGGCGGGCCAAACGCTTAAAACAAACGTTGCGTTGCCTGTATTCCTTGCGGTTGTTTCGGTTTTGTTCTTCGTTGCAGTTGCAATAGAATCTCTATCGGTTGTTGCCGCGCTTATACCTATGGCAATGGCGTTTGCGTCATTTGCGGTTACTGTATATGGAAATGTGTTCCTTGCTCCCAACGTTTATATCTTTATAAAAAATATCGGCACGACAATTTCCAAGCCCTCCTCAAAGAAGGGTAACTAACCTTAAACTTTAAAGGCGGGGTGACCCGCCTTTTGTGTTTTATTATGAAAAGAATTTTAGCCGAGTGTAAATTTTCGGAGGAACAACTTAATATTATAAAAGGCCTTGCCGCAGAGTGCGGTCTGTGCGAGGATACGGTTAAAATTCTCTACGGCAGAGGATTGACCGACAGGGAGAGCATACAAAATTTCCTTCATCCCTCCAAGGCGCACTTTATATCTCCGTTTAAAATGGACGGCATGCGCGAAACGGTAGAACTCATCACCCGCGCACGTGACGAGCAGTGGTGCGTCGTCGTTTACGGCGACTATGACGCCGACGGCGTTTGCGCAAGCACGATTATGGGCAACGCGCTGATCGATTTCGGCATAGAGCCCGTCTTGTGCATACCCGAAAGGCGCAACGGCTACGGATTATCTGTGGAGATAATAGACACCATATTCGACGAATATTGCCCGCAACTCATCATTACGGTGGACTGCGGAATTTCCTGCGCCGAAGAAGTGGAATATATCAAAGAACAGGGTGCAGAGGTGATAGTAACCGACCACCACGAATTGCCCGAAAAAGTCCCTGACTGCATTTGCATAAATCCCAAATTCAACGACGGCTACATATACGATAATTTGTGCGGCGCAGGCGTTGCGTTTAAGGTGGCGTGCGCGCTGCTCGGAGAAAGCGCATACCAATATCTTGATTTTGCCGCAATAGCTACCGTTGCCGACAGCGTGCCGCTCACGGGTGAAAACAGGGACATAGTTTACGAGGGACTAAAACTTATAAATTCAAAGCCGAGGTCCTGTTATTCGCAGTTCTATAAGCAGGACGGGGCGGTGACGTCCCAGACTTTGGCCTTTTCCATTGCGCCCAAAATCAATGCGGCAGGCAGAATGGGGGACGCCCGCGCGGCTCTCAGTCTTTTCAATGTCACGGACGAAAAGCAGATTTCGGAACTCGCGGCCAAACTTACATCATACAATATGGAAAGACAAAAATGTTGCGACGAACTGTATATGACCGCCCGCGACATGTTGATTGACGAGGGCGTTACGGGCAAAATAATTATTCTTGCCGCCGAGGGCTGGAATCCGGGCTTTATCGGCATTGTCGCCGCACGGCTGGCCGACGAATTTGCCCGCCCCGTGATTTTATTTGTGCGCCACGGCGATATGTTGCGCGGCTCGGCCCGCTCCGTTGAAAATGTAAATATCTTTGAAGCGTTAAAGGCTTGCGAACAATTCATCTTTGAATTCGGCGGACATTCGCAGGCGGCGGGCATCAATGTTTTGCCGGAACATTTCGAGGACCTCAAAAAGGCGCTCAACGCGTATATGGCCGCCAATTACCGTGACGAGGACTTTATTCCCACGGTCAGGGTGAGCGGCGTTTTGCGCGGGGAATTATCGGCAAAATTCGCAAAAGAGCTCGAGTTGCTCGAACCGTTCGGCGTAGGCAACAAGAGGCCCCTGTTTGTCATAGAGGAGCGCGCCGTGCCAATCCGCTGGGGAAAAGCCCAAAGCAATCATCTCTCCATAAAGGACAGCCGCATCGAACTTATGTATTTCGGCGGCAGCCGCTTTGCGCCCCTGATCGAGAGCAACGCGCCCAAATATCTGATATTTGAATACAATGTGTCGAGTTTCCGCGGCAAGGAATACATAAAGGGTTTTGTGCGCGATATTATTTATGACAGCGCGGCGGCCCGTTATGCGACCGAGGATATTGCCCTGAACGGCATTTTAAATCTTGTTTACGGCGGAATAAAAAGGGCAAAACTACTCACTAAGGAGCAGGTGGACGAGGCGATTGAAAACTGTCCCGAGTTCGGCACGGTGTTTATCGCCGACGAATATGCCGCTTTGGAGCAGTTCGCAGGCGCCAAAAAGCTCAATATAGATTTGTTTGTGCCGTCGGCCAAAAATTTTGCGTCCGTGATACTTGTTTCACCCAGCCCCGAGGCCGATTTGAGCGGTTTCAGCAGAGTTATATTTTTGCAGCACCATGCCGACGATTTGCCGTCGCTTGCCAACAAGCAGTTGGAAGTTTACGGCGCTGGCGAAACGCCCGATTTTATAAAGGAATTGTCGGTGCGGCGGGAAGATTTGCTGGCAATATATGCCGCACTCTGCGCCAACATAAATAATATACGCGGTTCGTCTGTTTCCGAAGTCGTAAAATACAACAGCTGGAACGCTTCCCCTTTGCAGACGGCGTTTGCCCTCAACGTATTTTTGCAACTCGGCTTAATATCGTTTGAAACGGGAACAATTACCGTATATCGCGGAGTTAAAACGGAGTTAACAAATTCCCCTCTCTACAACAGAGTTTGTGCGATTCAGGGCGGAGGACGGCAATGACGGTTCTTGATAAAATTCACGACAAATATGACGGCGACGAACAACAACAGCTCCTTGCCGCTTATAGCTATGCCGAACTGATGCACAGGGGACAAAAAAGAGCTTCGGGCGAGCCGTATTTCACGCACCCGTGCGCGGTGGCGGAAATTCTGATTGATCTGGGGCTGGATTATCCCACTGTTGCCGCGGCGTTTTTGCACGACGTTATCGAAGATACGCCCGCCACGGACGAGGATATAAAAATCCGTTTCGGGAAAGAGGTTATGACCCTCGTCGAGGGCGTAACAAAGCTCGACAAAATAAATTATCACTCGCACGAAGAAGAGGACGCCGAAAACTTCCGCAAGATATTCGTTGCTATGGCCAACGACGTGCGGGTGATCATAATAAAACTTGCGGACAGACTGCACAATATGCGTTCGCTGAATTTTCTCTCCAACGAGCGCCAGCAGCGCATTGCAAAGGAAACGCTTGAAATCTACGCGCCCATCGCGGGCAGGCTCGGTATATCGCAGATCAAGTGCGAACTCGAAGATCTGTGCCTTAAATATCTCGACCCCGAAGCCTATGAATTCCTTGTGACAAATATCCATCAGGAACTCGACGAGCGCCGCGAATTTGTCGACTTTGTGGTAAACGAAATCAAAGAGATCTTAAAAGAGAGCAATATCAAGGGGGAGGTTATAGGCCGTCCCAAGCATTTTTATTCCATTTACCGCAAAATGAAAACGCAAAACAAAACGCTCGACCAGATTTATGATATAACGGCCGTGCGCGTTATCGTCGATACGGAAATAGAATGTTATGAAATTTTGGGCAAAATCCACAACAAGTGGAAGCCCGTTCCCGGCAGGATAAAGGACTATATCGCAACCCCCAAGCGCAATATGTATCAGTCTTTGCATACCACCGTAGTGACAAACTTCGGGCAGTTTTTCGAAATTCAGATCCGCACGGTGGAGATGCACAAAACGGCTGAATACGGTATTGCCGCGCACTGGATGTACAAAGAGCAAAAGACAAGCAAAACCGACTTTGACGACCGTTTGAGCTGGATCCGCGACGTCATGAATTGGCAGGGCAGCATGGGCGAAAGCAAGGAGTTTGTGGACAGCCTCAAAAACGATCTGTACGACAACGAACTCTTGGTGTTTACGCCTAAGGGGAAAGTACTGTCGCTGCCGCTCAACGCCACCCCCGTAGACTTTGCGTACGCCATTCACTCCGAAGTGGGCAACAAGTGCGTCGGGGCAAAAGTAAACGGAAAAATCGTGCCGCTTACTTCAACGCTTTCAACGGGCGATATCGTTGAAATTTTAACGCAGTCCAACAGCAAGGGGCCCTCGTGGGACTGGCTCAAATTTGTAAAGTCCGGTTCCGCAAGGGCAAAAATACGGCAGTTTTTCAAAAAGGAAATGAAGGAGGAGAATGTCCGCACGGGCAGGTCCATGCTTGAAGCGGAGGCAAGGCGCAGGGGCTATAACCTCAACGACCTTTTGACCGAAAACTCCTTTAAAAAGCTGTCCAACAAGATGGTTTTTGCCTCGGTAGAGGAAATGATGGCATCGGTGGGCTACGGCGCGGTGTCCGTAAACGCAATAATCGTAAAACTTATCGATTATTATAAAAAACAAACGCCCAAAACATCCTCCGCGATAGACGACGTAAAACTCAGATATACTCCCGCGGGGAGCGTGCTGGTGCAGGGCGTTACGGGCCTTGTCGTCAGCTTGGCACACTGCTGCAACCCTGTGCCGGGGGACGACATAGTCGGCTTTATCTCCCGCGGCAGGGGCGTGATCGTTCACAGAAAGGATTGCCCCAACCTCAACGGGCTCGAGCGCGAAAGGCTGCAACCCGCGCAGTGGACGGGCGATTTCAAGTCGGAATTTATCGCCGGCATAAAGATTATTGCGACAAACGATACGGGCATAATGGCCTATATTACTGCGGAAATTTCCGCAATGCAGCTCTCCATGACAAATATCGTCGGGCGCATAAACAGGGAAAAACAGGCGGAATTTGATATCAAAGTCACCCTCAACAAGCGTTCGGACATCGATCTTTTGATGAACAGACTGCTGCGCGACAAGCGCATAATCGAAGTATTCAGAACAAATAACTGATGAAAATATTGAAGATAGAGCCCGATGGCTTTGAAAGCAACTCGTATATACTCACCGCCGACGGCAAAACGGCCGTGGCGATAGACCCGTCCGGCGAGGGCGTGCTCGCCGCTTTGTCGCTGAAAAACCTTGTTTGCGAATACGTGTTGCTCACGCACGGGCATTTTGACCACGTGGGCATGTGCGGCAGGCTTTATCAAGGCGGCGCGCAGATCTGTTGCGGCGAATTTGAAAAGGACTTTATATTCAGCCCGCAAAATTCGGAAATCTTCGGCGGCGTTTATATTCCGCAGTTCAAAATTTCAAAGACGTTTAGTGACGGCGAAAAATTCACGCTCTGCGGCATAGATTTTACTGCGCTGCATACTCCCGGCCACACCGCAGGCAGCATGTGCTACATTGCGGGAGACTTTATTTTTTCGGGAGATACTCTCTTTTTGCGCAGCGTCGGCCGAACCGATTTGCCGACGGGGAACACCCGCGAGCTTATCTCAAGCGTAAAAAAATTATTTGCCCTAAACGGAAATTATACAGTTTATACGGGTCACGGCGACGACACCTCGCTCGAATTCGAACGCCGCAATAATCCCTACGTAAGGTAAAATATGCTAAATACCAACAGCGAATATTTGCGCCCGGAAATAATGGACGTGCTCCGCGCTTTCGGTTGTGAGGGGGAGGAGTTCACCCATTATTTTTCTTATTCGGGCGGAAAGTTTTTCAACACAATAGAATACAATTCGGAATTTTACGATTTTGAGGACAGCTTTAACCCCGCAAACGATTTGGAGTTCAAACGCTATGCAAAGCGTTTTGCCAAACTTGCCTTTTATAAAGTGCTGTCAAAGGCGCGCGGCATACAATTGCCGTGGGGCGCGCTCACGGGCATACGGCCCACCAAACTTGCCGTTATGGAGCAAACCGCGGGCAGGGATTTTAAGGAGCTGTTCGCCAAGTTCGGCGTTTCAAACGAAAATATACAAATTGTTTGCGATATCCTCGCCGAGCAAAAACCGTACAGACAGGGCGGCAAATCCCTGTATGTGAGCTTGCCGTTCTGCCCCACAAAGTGCGATTACTGTTCGTTTATCACCGCCCCGATAGACAAAACGGGGCAATACGTTGATTCATATATCGATTGCCTCGTGCGGGAAATTGCGGGCGCGGGGGCCTTTGCCGACGGCGTCCGTTCGGTGTATTTGGGCGGCGGCACGCCCTTCGTTCTGTCAGCAGAGCATTTGGAAAGGGTGTATAAGGCCGTAAATTCAATAATAAAACAGCCCGTGGAATACACAGTAGAGGCGGGCCGTCCCGACGTGTTTACCGAAGAAAAACTCAACATATCCCGCCAAAACGGAGTAAACCGCATATGCGTAAACCCGCAGTCTTTCAACGATGAAACGCTTGTCGCCATCGGCAGAAAGCACACTGCAGCACAGACCCTTGCCGCCTATCAAATTGCGCAAAAATACGGGTTTGATATAAATATAGACCTTATCGCAGGGCTTGCCGACGAGGGAGTAAAGGAGTTTGAATATTCCCTAAAGACGGCCATCGCCCTGAATCCCGCAAATATAACCGTCCACACGCTTTCCTTAAAGGCGGGCGCAAAACTTAAAGAAAACGTAAAAAGGCTCGACATTGCGCAGATAGGGGAGATGATAGCTCTTTCCCGCCAAATGCTTTCAAAGTCGGGCTATGCGCCGTATTATTTATACCGCCAGAAGTATCAGGCGGGCGGGCTTGAAAATGTTGGTTGGTGCAAGCCGGGCAAGGCGTGCGTGTATAATATAGACGTGATGGAGGAGCTCGGCGACAACATTGCCGTCGGCGCAAACGCAATTTCCAAGCGCGTTTTTTCCGCAGAGGAACGCATAGAACGCCTTGCCGCGCCCAAGGATATCCCCACCTATATAAATAAGATTGACCAAATAATCTCAAAACGTATTGAGTTTTTTAAATAATTTTTCAGTTTTCAATACAAAAGCACGGTCCGTTTGCCGTGCTTTTACTTTGTATCTTTTATATCAAATTTTACCTTTGCGCCCGTTTCGTCCTCAAGCCCTAAAAGATAGTCGCTTGTCACGTTAAAGTATGTTGCCAACATAATAATTTCATCTATGCTCGGCTCGTTATAGCCGAGTTTCCATTTTGTAAGTTTTTGCCGCGTTATATTCAAGTCTGTACAGATGTCCTTCTGCATTTTGTTGCTGAAGGCAATAAGTTCTTTTAATCTTTGTGTAAACAAATTTTTAAACATAATCTTTTTAGATAATATCAAAAAAAGAAACTAATCACTTGACAATTTCCTTTTAAGAAATTACAATTATCAGTGTTTCGAAAAAAGAAATTATTTATGCGAGGTAAAAACAATGAAGAAAAAACTTTTGGCAATTTTGTTGGGCGCAATCATATCCCTTACCTGCGTTTCTGCATTTGTTGCATGCACTGGCGGTAACGGCAAAGGCGGCGGCAATCAAGAAGAAAGCGGCGGTACCAACGATAAGACGACCGTTGACAATTTTGACGAATGGTACGCAGCTATTATGGATACGATAAATTCCGACAATTATACAATCCATGCCGATTATAGCAACAGTAACGGAGAAAATGATATCGGCGATTTCAAAAGGCAAGGCAATAATTTTCAAACGCAGGGCAATACATTTATTATGGAAACGCCGACAAATCCTAAACCGATACGATATGGTGTAATAGGAGAAGAAATTATAACCACATACTCTTATCAAAACGTTGCTGAAGGGGGTAGCTCAAGCGGTAAATGGGTGCCGAATGTATATGAGGCAATCCAAAACGGATATGGTGCTTATTTTGATATTTTCCAGTTTAAATTGTCTTGCTTCGCTATGTGTGACAATGGAATAAGTATGGCGTTTACAAACACGTTGATACAATATACCGGAAACAATATGGATTTGAAAGATGAAGAATCTTTAAAAGCGAGTGCAGCTGTAAAGTATGAAGAAATAACATATGACGAGGAAGAGGGTTCATATAGTTATAACGTTGTTATGGACGAAGCCAATGGATTTACGGCAACTTTCAAATTTCTTAACGGCAAAATATCGTATTTATATGTGGAAATGTTGCAAGGAAATTGGTGGACGAAAGGCACTTATACCTTTACATACGGCGGAGTAAGCGTAACAATTCCCGACGAAGTGCTTTCTCCTAAAACTCCCGAAGAGCCTACCGAACCCAAGACGACCGTTGACAATTTTGACGAGTGGTATCAGGCCCTCCGCGATACTATAACGGCCGAAAATTATACCGTAAAAATCGATTACAGTGATAGTACACAAAAGATAAGCCACGATATCATAAACGGAAAGCGCAACGGTGAATTTTCTACGTTTGAATATAAGGAGGGCAATACATATTGGACTCATCCTACAGTATATCGTGAAATCGCCGATACTGCAGTGACTACTTACTCCGGTTATTGGTACATACACGACCAAACAAAAAGCTATTGGAACAAAACAGTGCAAGAACTTCCTGCTAATAGTGACTTTGTTTCAAAACTTTATAATGATATTTTATTTGGACCTTTTGCAGACGAATTTAGTATGCCGATGTTCAGCCTGCTCTTAGGCTTTTCGTTGGATACGTCAGCGGAGCTGACCGAGGCCGGAATGAAAGCATCTGCAAATAGTGTTTACGAGGCGGTTAGCTATAACCAAAGCACTTCGGAATACACTTATCAAAACAATACGTTAACTTATATTTTGAAATTTAAAGACGGCAAAATAGATTTTCTTAAAATAACTAATTCCGATACTCACAATAACAGTATCGAAGTAATCCATACGTTTACTTATGGCGATGCGCCTGCGATATCCATTCCGGAAGAGGTAAAAACATCGGCTGCCCTGACCGAAACATTGCTCCCGTTGTTGACGGAATTAAAGGGAACATATACCTACGAGAAAGGCAACTCAAAATATGAACTTGAATTAAATTACTTTGTCCAAACGGTAATATTAAACTCAAACGGTAATTATACCGCGCAGGGGACATCGCCGCAGTCGCAATATATCAAGTGGGAAGTTATATCTGCCGACAAAGTCATAATTGTTTTTGAGGACGACACAAAAGCGGAACTTAAAATAGGCGATAATTGTCTTATTTACACAGACAAAAACGGCACAGAGTACACTTTTGCAAAAACAGAACAGGAATGACCTAAACTGCCAATTCTTTTTGTTTTTTCGCCTTAAAATCATTTGCTATTTCCGCGCGCGTATGGTAAAATACTATTTGATACGGATACAAAGGGGTGCGAACACTCAACGGCTTTCTTTGTTTCCCGCAAATATTTCCATAGGAGGATAAAGCAAATGGAAAAGTCCGAAATCATTGCAAAGTATGCTTTAAAGGAGGGTGACACCGGTTCTCCCGAAGTGCAGATCGCGCTTTTGACAGAGAGAATCAACCACCTCAACGAGCATCTTAAACAGCACATTCACGACAATCACTCCCGTCGCGGTCTTTTGAAAATGGTAGGCCGCCGCCGTGGTCTTTTGGACTACTTAAAGAGCAAGGACATCGAAAGATATCGTGCAATTGTCGCTGCTTTGGGACTCAGAAAGTAATTAATTTAAAAAAATTGAGCGGGGTGTTTTATTCCGCTCATTTTTCATAAGTTTGCGGCGGGCGCCGCAGGCACAAGAACAGAAAAGGAGATATGGATAATGAATTTTAAACAATTTACACTTAAAGTAGGCGGCAGAGACGTCATAATCGAGACGGGCAAGTACGCCGAACAAACCAACGGATCGTGCGTGGTCCGCTGCGGCGACACTGCGGTTATAGTTTCGGTATGTATGTCCGAAGCGCCCCGCGACGGCATGGATTTCTTCCCCCTGCAGGTTGACTACGACGAAAAAATGTACGCAGTGGGCAAAATCCCCGGCGGGTTTAAAAAGCGCGAGGGCAGGGCGAGCGACAAGGCAATACTCACGGCAAGGCTGATAGACAGGCCTCTCCGCCCGCTGTTCCCCAAGGGACTTTTCAACGACGTAGTTGTAACGGCTCAGGCCATTTCCGTTGAGCCCGACATTTCCCCCGAGCCCCTCGCAATGATAGGTTCCTCGGTTGCGCTTGCAATTTCCGATATCCCTTGGGCGGGTCCCACGGGTTCGGTTGTGGTAGGCCTTGTCGACGGCAAATACGTTATAAATCCCGACCTTGCCCAAAGACAAAAGAGCGACATTCATTTGAATCTTGCGGGCACCAAGGACGCGATTCTGATGATCGAGGCGGGCGCAAACGAAGTCACCAACGAACAGATGGTCGGCGCGATTATGTTCGGCCATAAGGAAATCCAAAAGATTTGCGAATTTATCGAAAACGAGATAGTTCCCGCAGTGGGCAAGCCCAAGCGCGAGATTGAGCTCTATCACGTTCCCGAAGAACTTGACAAGGTCGTACGCGAATACGCCTCCGAAAAAATCGACTGGGCTATCGACACGTTCGACAGACAGGAGAGGGAGAAGAGACAGGAAGAGGCCGAAAAGGAAGTTTTGGAGCACTTTGCCGAAATCTATCCCGACAACGCGCGCGAGATAAAGGACAGCCTCTATTACCTCACAAAGGAAAAGGTCCGCGCAAAGATATTCGACAAGGGTATCCGTCCCGACGGCAGGGGCTTAAAGGACGTCCGTCCCATTTGGTGCGAGCGCCACATACTGCCCAGAGTGCACGGCTCGGCGATATTCACCCGCGGACAAACCCAAACTATGACGACATGCACCCTCGCAATGCTCACCGAGGCCCAAAAGCTCGAAGGGCTCGACGAGGAGACCTCAAAGAGATATATGCACCAATACAACTTCCCCGGCTACTGCACGGGCGAAGCAAAGGCCCTCCGTTCCCCCGGCAGGCGTGAAATCGGCCACGGCGCACTTGCGGAGCGCGCGCTCATACCCGTGCTTCCCGACGAAGAGAGCTTCCCCTACGCAATAAGGGTGGTAAACGATATTCTTTCGTCCAACGGCTCGTCGTCGATGGCCTCCGTGTGCGGCTCCACAATGGCTTTAATGGACGCAGGCGTGCCCATAAAGGCCCCCGTAGCGGGCGTTGCCATGGGCCTTATCAAAAACCAGGAGACGGGCGAATTTAAGGTTTTGACCGATATTCAGGGCTTGGAGGACTTCCTCGGCGATATGGACTTCAAGGTTGCGGGCACCCAAAAGGGCATAACCGCAATTCAGATGGATATCAAAATCAAGGGCATCTCCGAGGAGATTATGCACACCGCAATCGACCAGGCAAACGAGGGCAGACAGTTCATTCTCTCCAAAATGCTCGAGTGCGTGCCCGAAGTTGCGCCCCAGCTTTCCGTTTACGCTCCCAAGATCATCAGCTTTGAAATCGACCCCGAAAAGATTGGCGACGTTATCGGCAAGCAGGGCTGCGTGATAAAGAAGATAATGGAGGAGACGGGCACCGAAATAGAGTTCAACGAGGACGACAGCGGCAGGGGCTATATCGCCTGCACGGGTCCCATCGAGAACGCCGAGCGCGCAAAGGCGATTGTGCTTTCAATAGCTCACGACCCCGAAGTCGGCGACATGTTCGTGGGCACGGTAGTAAGAATATTGAACTTCGGCGCGTTTGTTGAGTTTGCCCCCGGCAAGGACGGCATGATTCACATTTCCAAACTTTCCGATAAGCGCGTAGAAAAGGTGGAGGACGTTGTAAAAATCGGCGACACCGTAAAGGTTGAAATTATAAAAATCGGCGACAAGGGCATCGACCTCAAACTCCTTGAAAAGTTATCATAAAATAAAATTTGCAATAAAAAGTTGCAACAAATAAATAATTGCAAATAAAACGCCGCCGCGGCAATTCTGCCGCGGCGGCTGTTGTTTTAATTAATTTTACTCTTTACTTAATCAATTTCTTCAATTCTTCAGGTGTGTACGGTTCGTTTCCGTTTTTTGCATGCAGT
>CANRKK010000028.1 GCA_947631195.1 uncultured Clostridia bacterium | reverse complement strand
GGGTTATACGGCGGAATGACCGCCCGCGACATTGCCGAGCATAAGGGGCTTTCCGAGGGCGAGGAAATTCTCGACCATATGGGCGGCGAGGAACTTGCGGCGAACCTCTTCCGCATTACGCAGACCGAGGCGAAAATGCGCCGCGAAGGAACCGACACGCCCGAAAAGGCAAATGCCGCACACTTTGAAGTGGGAACTATCGTCAGAGAAGCGATTGAGCGCGCGGGCGGCACGATGCCCGAAGAACTCCCCACACCCGAGAAGAGCATCAAACAGCTCGAATCCGAACAGCGTAAAAAATTAAAGCCGAAAAAAGACTGATACATAGAAGCGACCGTCTGCGGAGACGGTCGCTTGTTTTACTTTTTCGTAAACCTTTCCCCATACAGAGAATATTCGCCGTTTTCGTCCTCCACGATTTTATATATAAATCCGCGGGACAGTTCCCACAGCAAGTCTTTGAACACGGGGTGATTGATGAGTGCGGCATAAATACGCCAATCCGCCGCGCTGTTCTTCTCGTAGTGGCGCAAGACAAGAATGAGTACGTTTTCGTTCGTCAGCCACTTCGACACTTCCTTGTCCCGTCTTGTCTTTTCATCCACGATCCTTTCATAGAGGACTTCACGCTCCTGTTCGTCTGCCATCCGTATCGCCATATACAGACGGTTGATATTCGCCTTGCTCTCGTCGATGATCTCTACGATTTTATCCTTGTGACGGTATTCCGTTGCGCTCCCCGAATCCATAAGATACGCCAAGCCCGACGAAATAGGTTGGTAGTTTCCGAATTGCTCTCTGCCTTTGCGGAAGTGAACTTCTTTCACCGCCTTATAGAGGTAGTCCATTGCCGTATGATAAAAGTCATATTCTTTGCCCTTGCTCTCGTCGATCTCCGCGAAGAACATCGGCGCGGGGCGGGCGTATTTCTTCCGAAGCGCGGCAAGTTCTTTTCCCACGCGCACCTCTTCAAAAGAGCGTTTCGCCTTGTCTATCTCCAAGCCCGATAATACAGCGAGCTTGCAAATATCCTCGTAAATGGGATATATTTCTTTCTCACTTGCGCCCTTGTTGAGTTCGTCCCAAAGAATACTGTTCAGCTTCTGCGAGAGGTTTACGATTTCTCCGATTTTATTTTCGCTCGTGTCGTGGTCAAGTTCATAGAGCGTTTGGCTCGTCCTTCCCGCCGCATGGATATTGCAGACGGGGACTTTGAAAAAGTCCTTATATCTCTCCGCTGTTTCTACCAAGAGTGCGTCGTCCGTCACGAGCATGGTGTCCGAGTCGTAGTCGCAACCGTTCAGCCGCTGTTGGATATTCTCCCCGACGGCGTTCACGCAGACGATGTTTTCTCCCAAGTCGAAGTAGTTCCAGATCGCGCCGCCGCGCGCGTTCTCTACACAATACAGGTTTCCCATTGTGATGTGCGGCGAGCGTGCGCAGAGAAGTTTCGCGCCGTCCTTAAACCGTTTACAACGGATTTGTCCCGCTTTTAATACGCTCTTTATCGGCTCTCCCGCGATATATTTCAAGAGTTCGGGACCGTTCCCGAACAGGGTGGCATTCGTGCCGTTCAAGAGGATATGCCCGCGCTTCAATCGTTCTTTCAGACTGCGGACAACATCATCGCGGAAATTGATATACAGTTCGGTGTCCTCGAAGTCCGAGCATTTGAACATGAGCGTGAAGATCACGTCGGCGCGCTCCGCAAGTCCGTCCTGCCGCTCGGTTTCGCCGTCTTTCTCCCGTGCAAATGCGTCCGTGAAGTGGTAGCGCATAAAGTCAATGTCGCCGCGCAGAAGGGAAATATAGTCCACGCTCGGCTGTAAAAGTCGGGCGGTCTGTTCCTCGGAAAGTCCGAGAGTGTTCAGAAGCTGATAACTGCTCTGTACCATTCCCCCGTGGAAAAAGCGGGTGGGTTTATCCCATTTCACCACGCCAAACGCGCCGTCCGCGTTTTCCGTCCATTTCTTGATATTCTTCTCGGACAGCCCGCCTGCGAATTTGAGATATTTCAAGCTGTTCGGCGTTGTCACCATGACGATCTTCGTTACATCGTCCGCAAGCGTGACAAAGCCGCGCGCTTTCAGTTCTTCGAGGGTGATATTCTTATCTTTTATCCATTTCTGTAACTTCGTTTTGAATGCGCAGGACTTGAAAAACTTGTTTCGAAGAAGTACCATGTGCCTATCCGCGTATTCCCCCGCAAACAGGCTCTCGTCCAACAGGCTTTCTCCGTCCCATATATCGTTTGTGATTTGCGTTTCTTTTGTGTGCGCGGTAAGTTTCCCGTCCTCGATCTCGACCGATACGACTTCTTCCGTGAACGTGCTTTGATAGTCCGGCACAAAGAGGATGCCGTCCAAAGGAATTTCTATCGTTCCCTTGATACTACTCAAAGATAGGGCTTTATACGATTCCCACGACGCGAGGTCTGCTTTGGGTTTCAAGCCGCACTCGCTCCATTTTGACATAGCGCGGGAGAGCCGCTCATCTATGAAAAGACACTTGCCCTCACGCGAACTGCCCGCGCTCCGCTTGTATCTCACATACCGAACGCCGTCCACGCAGAAGCCGCGCTCATAGAAATATTCCCGCAATTCTTTTATCTTGACGGGTTTTCCGTCCTCGGGTTTGAACACATAGTTGAATTTGACGTTGACGACGGCGAGGGTATAGGCGTTTTCGTACTCGTCTTGAAAAAAGAACTTCCTGCGGCAGATGCGCGTATATGCCTTTTCAAGTTCTTTTAAGTCAAGAGAATCGTCCAAGAGTATCTTGAACAGCCGAAAACGCGCGTCGCCCTTTTCGGGAAGCCGATACCCGACGACCGCGCCGTTTTCCTGTTCGTTCTTATATATGTCCGCCGCCTCGACGGAGATTATTCGATAGCCTTTTATCATATTAACAATCGGCATCACTCTTGTTTTTATATACCTTAAATGCCGATTTCAAAGCAATAAAATGCCTAGGAGTAAATTTGATTTGTATTGTTTTCCCCTTCAAAACTATTTGAACAGGTATATATTCATTCTGTCCCGGCTGAACTTCTGTAGTATCAACTTGTTCTTCAAATCTGTCAAGATTCTTTGAACAATACCTATATTCGGCAGCACAAGTCGGGCATAAACATAAAGTGTTCCAACCCGCATCAATATTGTTCAGCAATCTTTTATCTAAATTCGCTGTACTAATAATATTGATTGCTTCAAAGTAAATATCCCCATTGTGTTTTCTGATTGGTTCCCTGTCGCAAATTTGGCACTTGCCCTTGTATTGCTCACGTATAAATTGCTTCTCAAAGTTTGTGGTTTTTGAGTTATATGTATACTTCATTACGGGCTTAATAGTTGAACGCTTCTCCAAGCCTTCCTCAAAATCTTCTTGCTGCCTTTTTGCACGTGCGAAAGGGTTTTTTATGCTTATATCTCGCCCATAATCATCATCTTCACTATATCCCGCTTGTTCTCTATTCTCCTCACACAATGCTTCCGTTAAAGATAGCCTTTCCCTTTCTTTTTGCTCTCGCAACATACGAAGGAATCCCGCCTTAACCTCATCAGATTGTCTAAACCATTCCTCATCTGCTGCCGACATTGTAACACCTGCTTTCTCAAGTATGGTTGCAATATCATCTGGTGCTTGCGTTTCATCTCCGAAACCTATATTTTTCAAGAATAGCGCATCTTCGTTGTATTCAAATCCATCATATAATTCAGCCTTGGTAATATCGCAAGGTCGGCAAAATTCCCCATCTTTATTGGGAATCCATTTAGTTCTTTTTAGAACGTAAGCAAGTCGTGATTCAAATTTTTCTATAGGACGGTTATTATTAGCACTAAACATTGCTTCGTGGTGTCTAATATTTTTATCGTTCACGACTACATTCCATAGCAATAAACTTTCTTTATATAAACCCTCCGCAGGAATTCTATGAATATTGTTAAGTCCCGTAATAGTATAATCACTATTTGTTTCGGAAGCTCGAATGTTCGTCGTATTGAGCCTTTGCCAATTCGGATGCGAATAGTTTACTCTACAAGCCGATATTTCAGGAGCAACTTTACCGCCTAATTTAATAAATACTTCTCTAAAAAGTGATTTTTCGTTATCATCAAGACTTTGATAATGTTCGTGTGAAACTACAAAATTTATTACATCGGACTGTTCATAGAAAAAGGCAACGTCATCAGCCCAACAACACTCTTTGGCTGTAATTCGATACAATTTCCCATCATCTTTTATGCGTTTCCCCAGAATAAAAGCACTATCCTTAAACTTCTCAATATTCCCATTGGCTTTATATTTTTCTATAACTTCAAGAAGTTTAATTACGACATCATCAGAATCAACGCCATCTCTCTCTATATCAGCCATTAAATCAATTTCCTCAGACATAACCTTGACACCTAATCGCTGCAAAAAAGCCAATGCCGCATCAACGGAAGTCTTAGAAATCGTATTATCTATTTCAACATACAGCGGATCTTTGATTTGCTTAGGAACGTAGATTGACCTGAAATATAAATTTTCTGTAGCCGAATGCAATTTCCCATCACTACACTTCAACATCGCGATCTTGGTAAGACTGCCTACGTATAAGTGGAGTAAAGGAAAACCATTTAATAGCTCATATAACCTTGCAAACCATTCATTATCATCCATCTTTTTCTCAAATATCGGAGCAAATATTGATGAATGGTAAGCCAATGTTTCGGCTATTTCCCTTGTTTCATACGCCGTTAAGCCGACCTCGTTTAAGAAAGTTTCCTCTCGCGTTTGCGGTCTAAGTGCCGGCACCCAATATTTTTTATATAGCAAATAAAGATCGTCTGAAGTAATAAGCTTTACAATTTCTCGGCTACCTTGCTTAACCTGCCCAATCTTTTTATAATCACCATTTTCCGTAATGATAAATTCGCTGTCAGGGTGCTTAAACAATTTAATAAGCTCATCATAAATGACTTTATATTTTGTATCTCCGTATTGAAAATCCCTTCTATTAGGCAGAGCGGCATAATAATGATAATCAATACACTTCCGATTCTTAAAATAGAATACCGATGATACAGCAAGTTTAGCCAATTCGGCAAATAGTTTATTGTTTTCTTCGCAATTCCTAACACTATCACGAGCAACGGTAGATGCAAAAGGAGCGTGAACATGGAACCGGAAATCGCTACGCTCTTTTACGGCAGGGAAATAGATAAAAACTTGCCCCCTTAACGTTTCATCGACAGAATATGTTCTCTGACTCCCTTCCCCTTTGGCATTCATTTTAAAAGCTAAAGATACGGGCAAAGTCGCCTTACCTTTTGAAGTATTAACTTCGCAGTTTTGAGAAAACTTAAACCAATAGGTCTTTGTCTTTGCCTCGCTTGAGTCCTTTATCCTTGCATCGACTTTATTGACTATTTTTAATACTTCGTCAATGCTTTTCAGCTGCACACCACCCATAGAATTATCGGGCAACTTAAAAATTATCTTCTCAATATGGTTGAGGAATAGTATTGAATTTTCATCCAATTCCAATAATGCTTTTTTAATTTCAGCAACGGCTTCCTGAGGTTTTTTACTTTTATGATCGAACGGAAAAATAAATCTTGTTTCACCTAATTTAGCTATTTTAGGGACGTCTATAGGATCGGGAATAACCATATCTCTAATCCTAAAATCAAACTCACCAGAATGAATTTCCGGCGTGCTGGTATAAGTATAAACTGCTTTGAACCCTACGCCAAAAGTGCCAATACTTGTTAGGTCGTCTTTTTTTAAAGTATTGTTCCCAATGCTCGTAATCGAATCAATATCCTCGTATACAAAATCACGTTTTTTCCCGTTATGCACAAACTGAAGTTTATCGTTGCTTAAAATGAATTTTACTTCCGTAGCACACATATCTTCTGCGTTTTGCAAAAGTTCATAAACGAAGTGAGCTGTGTCAGGATACATATCTGTGAGAATTTTCTTTGTACCTTCCCACATATTGTTTTCTTGACTTACACGAACGTACTCTTCGCGTTTCTTTTTTAACTCTAATAATTTTTCATAAGAAGTCATATTATTTTTCCACCTTAATTGAACCTATTGCAATTTTTCTAACCACTATATCCGACTGAGAAATTATACTTGTTAGTTCGTTTTTCTTATCTTCAAACCTCATCTCTATAGATGCCAACTGCGATTGTTTCATCCTTATAATTCTCGCATCAGTTTCTTTTGCAAGCCGTTCTTTAATAACCCTGAATCTCGAAGTATAGCTTATAGTCAAATTTTCAAGTTTGTATCCAATTATTTGTTTTGAGTATTCGATATAATCATTTTTTGCTACTTGCCATATTCTGAAATGCTTGTTATCTATCGGCTCTTGATTGACTTCCTCCATATTACCTGCGTCTTGTGCATTGTAAATCGCCTCAAGAAGCATTTTATTAGGAATATCGTCCAATGTTACAACCTGCAACTTATTATCCGGTTTCACACCCTTATAAAGCCACTCATAAATGATAAATGGATACTCTCCGGCAGGCAACGTATCTGTCTTTACTTTTAAGGAACACAAGATAGGTTCATCTTCAAAACATTTTAACGCTTGCTTTACAAGAGGGTGCGTAGGCATAATAAAGACAACATCGTCATTCTCGGAAGCATACTCGCCGTCAAACGTAATCTTTTCAAATGGAACGGAATTATTTAGATATTGATCCCATTGCTTATACACGGGATTAGCCTGTTTGGACAACTTACCGTAATCCTCAAACAACAGTCTACGATTATCTGCATTCAAACGCAAAGTCTTTGCTTTTCCATCGCCCAATATGTAGACAACACTATCGCCTAATCTCTTTTCAAGATATGTTTCGACTAACCTCTCAATAGCTTCAGCACTAAGATGAATATTGGTGGCATCTTGCAATTCTTTTTTTATTACATTTTCGCTCAAATCCAAGCCAAAAAAAGTATGTTTTTCATCTTCCATTTTTTGCTCTTCTTGAATTAGTCGAATTTTATTATCCTGAAGCTGTTGCAGTTTTTCACGGCGTTCTTCTGGCTTAAGAATATACTGTTCCGCAATGTTATAAATTTCCTTTGTTATATCCCCTAAAATCTGCTCACTATCACCAATGGAAGCATTAAATACGCCAATACGAGAAAGGCATCTATCGAATATATCACAATCAATCGTATCCTCGGTAATAATATTCACGATAGATACGCTTTCACTTTTTTGTCCGTTACGGTCTATACGGCCAATTCTTTGTTCTATAGCCTGCGGATTCCACGGCAAGTCATAATTTACCATACAATCGCAGAACTGATAGTCCAACCCTTCACAACCTACTTCAGAGAATAGTAGCACGTCTATAGCTTCCTTTTTATCCTTTTTCAACATAAATCTTGAACGAAGTTTTACTCTTTCTTCGTCAGGAACACCGCCGTGAACAACACCGGCTCTAATACCGGATGCAGTTATTCTATCTGCCAAGTACGTAAGCGTATGCCTAAAACTGCTAAACACCATAACCCTATAGTTTTCCATCTCTTGCTTGCCTTTTATGGTGTTTAACAGTGCGTCTAATTTATTGTCTTGATCATCTAATTCATCGGCTAACAGTAGAATTTGTTTTACAGCCTCTTTTATTTTTGGAACGGACATAGTTTGATACAGTTTCTCGCCCAATTCAGTATTTGTATCATCTTCTACGTCCAATCCGGAAATATCCAACTCGTCAAATCTACGAGTCAGAATCGTTTCCAAAAAGGGCTTTAAACCGTGAATACAACTTGCAGCTTGCCGCATGATAGTTGTCATCATAAACCTAATACCTCTATCACCGTGAAGCTTAATGAGAATATCTGCCTGTGTTTGCATTAGCAATCTATATAGATTACCTTGAGCTTCTGTAAACGAAACTTTAATCGTTTCAGGCTTTCTTAAAGTAAAATTCCCAATATCTCTACGCCTTGTGCGGTTTATCATATTGGCAAAAGTATGTAAACTTTCAACCTCGCCAATAAGTTTGACACGCTGTTCGGAAGTTATAGTATCTCTATTAAGCATCCTAATAGCCTTTTGATATGTTGGATTGGTTGTAAGCATAGCAACGCCCCAAGATGTATCTCCAGCCAATTTTAATTGTTCTAAAGCAACTTCTTGCCAATTCTCTTGGTTACTTCTAATAATCTTAGCCGCCTCATTGATAAACGGATTGGGCTCTGCCATGTGTCTAAAACTGTTAAGGTCAATCACCAAATCCGGACGCAACAGATTTAGTAAGACATACAAATCCTTATCTGCCAACTGAATAGGTGTTGCCGTAAGAAGTACAATGCTTTCTGCATTATCGCAAAACATTTGAGCCGCTTGGTAGGCATAAGTGTTTTGGTTTTTTATATGGTGTGCCTCATCTATAATTACCAAATCGAACTTAGGGAACGGTTTCAAATCAACCAACGATTTACGATCTAATTTTTTCGTAACTCCGTCTTTTGTTGCAGTACCACATACAATAGCCTCATCAAACAGAGAATACGGAATAATACATTTTTGATAATCAGACGGCCATTCGCCGTAATCAATTTCCGTTTCTTCAATACAGTATTTAAGCTGTTTAGCGTCAATATGAACGAACTTCTCACCGAAGCGTTTCAACTCATTTTGCCATTTCTTTTCGGTTATAAGCGGACGAGGGCAGATAACAAGAACAGATTTATAATCAAATCTTGCTTGTAATTCCTTTAACACCAACCCAGCCTCAATGGTTTTACCTACACCAACGCCATCAGCAATAAGTATACGAGGACTGTCTGATTTTAATATCTTTAATACAGGTCGAAACTGGTACGGTATATAATCTATCTTTGCAGAATTAAGCGAATACAAAGAACTGATACTCGGATTGAGAATAAGCCTTGCGGTAAGCAAGGCGTTTAAGTCCTTTGCAGAATAAACACGATTCTCATTGGTCATTTCAAATGAAGAAAGCTGCTCCTCAAAAAAGGTCATCTTTCTTCCGTTTACAACCACTACGTATTGCGTAGTGGTCCCTACTGTATTAACACCAACGACAGCTCCTATTGAGCCGTCGTGATTTATTTTTACCGTATCACCAATGTTATACATAATTACTCCAATTTGTCGCCTTTAACCTCAAATTTTTGTGAGAGCATCGAAAAACTCGAATTGATTTGAACCTGTTGACTTGGGATATATAAATATTTCCACTTTTTCAATTCATGCCCGGAAGCATAGACGCTTGCAACCTGACAATATTTAACAGCACACTGTTTCTTCAATAAGTTATTTTCATCATTGAATTTATCTTCGCCTTTAATCTCAACTAAATACATAGTATCACTTGTTTCTACAACAAAGTCCGGTTCATATCTTTGTCCATTTCCATAAAACAAATTAAACTGCTTGGGCGCAGGACGAAGCCACTTTAAGACTTCGGAACTTTGCTCACACACGATTGCAAAGCGTTTTTCCGGCGCCGAGTCAAATTTGTAAATCGGATGCAACGCTTTCTTAAACCCACTAAATAAGCATTTTGGAACGTCACCATCAGGAATAATTGTGTATATGGAAATAGGTTCTTCGCCTATTTTATGCATATAGCTCGGCTCATAAATATATAAGCTTACCCCCGAAATTTCTTCAATAATATTAGGCTCAGCACATTTGAAGTGTTTGATCATTTGCTCATAGATTTTATCGGCAATACTTCGTTTATTACACATTACGATGTTCTTTATTTCGTTTGAAGAAAACTTCTTTGCAAATGCGTCAAATAACGACGTAATAAGATCATAGAGCAAATCACAGCAAGCGTCATAATCAATTTCAGGACGCTTACTGATTTCATCAACAATCACCCTCATAGGGTTGAGCGCATCAAAATTCAGATCATTTCCCTTGACCGCTTCAACCTCTCCCGAATCAACAAGGTTTTTCAAAAGAATTTCATTGGGGATTGGATAGTAATTAAACTCGGTGGTATCCAACGTAAAATGCTCAAAGTAATAGATCGCTCTATTGTCACGAGCAATTTTGATTTGCGGAATGCTCATCGTACCGCTTTCAATAATTTCGCGCTGTTTGTCTATTTCTTCACCAACAAAGCGCTTAATAATATCGGAAAAATCCGTTCTGCGTTTTACAATCTCAGCAATATCTTCATCGGCGACAACCTGCTCAACTAAAGCGGATGTGCTATTCTGCGGAAGATTTTCACGCCCGACCACGCGATAACTTTCTATGAGTTTTTTAGAAGCCTTTTCGGCCGCCTTTACTATCGTAGAGCGTTCTTCCGTAGATAGATTTTCATCCGTCTGAATAAAGGCGCCCAATTCTTCCAAGCTGACTTGCACTGCGCTTTGGTACGTCGGATTAACTACAATAGATTCACCTTTTTCTAAATCTTCAGCAAATATTATATTGCCTTGTTTTAATATGCTATGCGGATCTGCAGCCGCTTTTATGATTTCCTCAAACTTATCATGTGCCGTTATAATAAGCGAATCAACGTCTTTATTCCCCGTTCTTTGACCGTAAGGCAAACGTAGTCCGCGCCCGATTGTCTGCTCACGCAACGTCTGACTTGCCGCTGTGCGCAAAGGAATTATGGTATAGAGATTGTTTACATCCCAACCTTCTTTAAGAAT
Source organism: uncultured Clostridia bacterium (assembly GCA_947631195.1). GTDB lineage: Bacteria > Bacillota > Clostridia > Christensenellales > Borkfalkiaceae > Coproplasma. The sequence continues at coordinate 15,048 of CANRKK010000028.1, read as the reverse complement.
ATTAACGTGAATAACGATTTCAATGGGATTATTATACTTTTCAACATCCAATAGGAGCTGAACATTTTCGTCTTTTTCCGAACCTTTTTGATTGCTATGTAAGATTATCGTTTTACTTGCATATTTACCGTCAAAAAAATCCCTTGAAGATATAAATGTTCTTACTTGCTCTGCGTGAGCGGTATCTTTACAAACCACAAGTACAAACGGTTTAACAGGATCAACGCCGTTGTTAATGGCATACTCTTTTATGCGTTCTTTTACACGCTCATGGTTGGTTATACCATCCACAAGCATCATTCTATCCATTTCTTCTTGCGAGAAATTATAGTCCGAAATATCCCGTCTTGTCATTGCATATGGAGTCTTGGTAAAACCGTCATCAATAGCTGAAGAGAGAGGATATTCATAGACCACATTCTTAAATTTAACGGCTTTAGTGCCTTGCTCTACCTGAGGAGTTGCAGTAAGTTCAAGCCCTAAAATCGGTTTAAGTTCATTTATTGCGGCGAGACCTTTATCTGCCCGATAGTGGTGAGACTCGTCCATTAAAATGACCAAATCTTTACAAGAAGCAAGAAAATTAAAATAACTTTGACCTAAATATTCCGATAAATCTCGAATACGCCCAATCTCGCGGTTGAATTTTGCTATATTAAATATGTTTATCGTAACTTCCGAAAAGCCACCCATTAAGCCCTTTTCACGATAATTTTCGCCCGTAATAAGATTGGGTAGTATTGATCTGAAACATCCAATACCCCTAAATACATATTTATCGCTTGAAGGATCGCCCAAGTCTTTTTTGAGTTTCTCGTATATTGTAAGATTAGGCGCAACAACAAAAAAGTTTTTGATACCTTTTTGCGTATAAAGATATGTAATAAATGCACCCATCAATCGAGTTTTACCGACACCCGTAGCAAGAGCAAAAGTAAGGCTCATAAAGTCTCTTTCGAAGTTGGAGCAAGTCGGATAAATATCGTGAACCGTCCGTAAGGCTTCATTCAAATCTAAATTTTTCTTTAAATCTATTTCGTCAAGAATAGATTCAAGAATTTTCAGGCTACGCTTTTGTGGCTTTCGCAAACTCATGCAACCGCTGATATAGTTTACATCGTATTCGGGATATTGTGTACTCATGATTAATTTACTCCTTATCTATATTTTCCTATATCAGAACTTACAATGTATTGGCACAAAATAGGTGCGGTTTCAAATGCAGTAGTATATCCATATTTATTTGATTTACCTGTTTGAAAGTCATTTTCGACAGATTTGAATACATCAATGAAATCAGTTAATTTTTCAAAATTAAACATTGACAAAATTCCTTTTAACCGCTCTTGTGAAAGCAGTTGCATACAAAATGATTTAAAAACATTAAATTCATAATTTGCACCATAGATATAGGTAATAGGGAACCAATGCCAATCAAGATCATCTTTAGTTTTTGTGAACAACGCATAATTATAGCAAAGTATGTCGGCAAGAACAAATTCGTCTTTAGAACAATAATTCGGATTAATTCTTTCTATCCATATACAACCTACACCAGTATAGTAATTTTTATGATCGCGCAATTTTACCGCATTATCCAATATTTCAGAATTAGTGCAATAAAAAGAACGAAAAGTATTTGGACTTAATCCGTTAAAACTACTATAAGTAAAATATGTTTTTCCTAAAACATATCCAACTTGTTTATATTGGTTATATTTTAAATAAAGTGCAACCGTACAAATAAATAATTCGTGTAACAAAATTAATCGGATTTCAGAATTCTCTTCATTTATAAGTTTGCACTTGTTCAATGTTTTTTCTAAAAAATCAGATATATATGTTTCACCTTCAGGAATATACATAGAGGCTTTTAACAACTCTAAATATTCATTTTTAATAAATAACGTTGCACCATATTGTTTAAGATATTGAGGGTAAAACGAATCAGCATCTGCATACTTAAATTTTGTTGAAAAATTTATTATTTTATCACTTATTGACACTAATGCTTCCTTGAATTCCTGCATTTGAATTAAAGAATTTGTGGAATTTTTTATTTTTTCTAATTTTATTTGCGTTTTAATAGGAATAACTGATTCTTCTTCTACAAAATTCGGTTTTGTGCCAAGTTCTGGTTTCTTATAAATTTCCACTCCATATAAACGCTTAACCAAGTACTGGAAGTTTTCATCGTAAGTATCTGCATCTGAAAGGTCTATATGTAAAGTGGGTTGCAAATAGGCAGGTTTATAAATTTCGCCATCTGCGCCTTTTGAGAACACAATGGGAATAAATTTTTTTTGATCCACTTTGCCGTATATTTCGGCAGATATAATTTGCGTTTCATCACCAACGCCGCCTTTACGGTCGTTGGCTTTCTCGGTATAATTTTTATCTAAAAGTAACAAAACATTAGTTACCGTTTCATCTGTAACACATTTTTCCATATAGGCATATTTATCGTTACCTTCTTTAAGATTCCATCTATCTAATAAAACATCGACACCACATCCCATTAGACTTGTTGCAAAACTAATAACTCGTTGCTGATTGTCTGGATCGCCCCAAGCATAAGAAATAAAAATTTTAGGATTTTCAATAGTTGCTTTACTCATTCATCTTCCTCCAAATTTGGAACATTAATTATATTCAAATTATAATCGTTTTTCCCAAACTCACAACGACCAAGAAGGGATTGCGGTATCTTTTTGATTGTAATATTTTTGTACAACTTGTCCACCCCTGCATCAAAAGACTTGCATGCAATAATAAGGTATTCGTCGTCTTGCATCTCTTTCGAAATGCTGTCAAGATAACTCGCCGTCAAATGTGCAGTGGTCGTAAAAATATATGCATTCTCATTTTTGCCTTGTTTCCAATAAAAATTGCTATCGGGCGCATATTCAAATCCCTCATGTAATGCCATAGCGGCGGCAAGCATATCGGCGTTATATTCACGGTTAATAATCGGATTACCGAATTTATCTTCAATGATAAGCGAGGGAGCAAGCTCATAAAATTTATAACCGCCGCCGCCTTGCCAATTTTGACTTTCCGTAATGCCGCCTTTATCTTCGCCCGCTATAACTTTATCCAAGCGCACCTTGCAATGCGTGTAGGCATGGTCGCCCATTTCAATGCCAATGTATCTTCGTCCCATTTTGTGAGCAACAGCAGCGGTCGTTCCCGAGCCGAGAAAACTGTCGAGGACTAAATCTCCTTTTTCTGTACTTAAATTTAGAATCCGTTGAATTAAGTCTTCTGGCTTCGGATAGGGAAATGCTTTTGCGTTTCCAAACAGTCCGAGCATTTCATCGCCTGCAATTTTATTGGTACCAACATCGTCAAGAATTGAACGTTGAACTTGTCCTCCTTTCAAATATACTTTGTGGTGCAAGGTCCATCCGTTTTTTCCTTTTGTCAGTCGCACCGTTCCGTCTTTTAATCCTGTTTCAATGGTTTCTTGTGACTGTTGGGAATTGATTTTTAGGATATACCCATCAGGACATTCTAATTCGATAGGAATAGGGTTTTGCAGTCCATCTCTTGCCAAAGTATCCCAATAATATTTTCTTCCGTCGGGTTCAGTTTCCTTATATCTCTTTTGATATTTTTCACTTTGTGGTACTCGCCATTTTTGCGAATGGATTTCATTAGAAGAATTTTTGAGGTATACCAAAATATAGTCGTGGTCGAGTGCAATGTATCGGGAATCATTACCGCCACCTTTCCTTTTTCTCCATATTATATCTCCAACAAAGTTGTTTCGCCCAAAAATTTCATCGAGCACAATTTTCATATATGCGTGTTCTTGTTCGTCAAGGTTGCAGAAGAAAGCTCCTTCTTCTGATAACAACGAATATAAAATTCTAAGCCTTTGATACATTAAATTCAGCCATATGGAATGTTCTAACCCATCTTCATATTTATCAAATGCGTTCCCAGTATTATAAGGTGGATCTATGTAAATACACTTAACTTGTTCTGCATACTTGCTCTCTAACGCTTTTAAGGCAAGCAAATTGTCGCCGTGAATAATCATATTCTCGGTATTCGGATCCTTTGTCGTATTGCTTAAAGCAGGATTTTCAATCAAAATCCTTGGCTCAACTTTTATTTCTTCATCCTTGCCAACCCACGTCAGCTCTAATTTGTTTGCCATTGTTTATCTCCTTAAATCCCCAATTTATCGAACAATATTTTGTTGCGTTTTTTTGCGTCATTAATAATCTTGTCATAAGTCAAAACTTCAATATACACATTATCTTTCATCCTAAACATACCAAGCCTATCAATAGTTTCATCAAAATTATTTAGATCGGCTAATTCGCTTTTATATTTATCCAACATGTCACATACAACATAAAGATAAAATTTTGTATGTCCGTCAGTACGGATTATTCTTCCATTTTTGTCAGTCACCGTATTGGTCTGAATTTTTGTCATATATCGAATTATTTGTTCAACAGGATTATTTGTAGTTAAATCATTTCGCATCGGCTTTTTTAATTCAAATATCACAACGGTATCATAAGCTGTACCATCATTCTGCGCTTCCAACAAGGCAATACTATTATCAAAAAGCATAATGTCGGGTCTATCTTCGCCTCTATCGTTATTAAACGGAATATCGGATGAAGCAAAAAAGAAATAAGCTAATCTCTCGTCAACAAGCCACAAGTTATGCTGTTCATACCCGATATCATCAGAAGTTGAACTCATAGGATATATTAAATTATGCATAAATTTTTCTCTGACATAGCTGTCGTCATTTTGTTTTTGCATACCGATTTCAAACAAATCAATTATAGATTTACGATGAGCAACATATTTAGCTAATATTGATTTATTTTCATCACTAATCCTTGCAATGTGCTCTTGGAATTTACTTTTATATGTTTCCAATTGTGTTACATCATTTTTTAATTGTTCTACAAGTTCAGCACCTTCTTTTTTTGTTGCCAATTCAAAATCTCTATCTAATTGATAAAGCACTACATCAAGTTTGTCATCGGAAATTCCGGGCTTAATATTATCTAACTGTTCAGGCATATATTTTAAAATGTGCCTATACTGGGGCGCTCTTGCTGTAATGTAGTCCGCAATTCTTTTCTTCTTTTTTTCCGCTATTGGGGTTAGAAAAGAGCTTAGATGTTTTTCAATCAATTGTGTCACTGCTTCAATTATTTTTGTTATTGTCACAACAGGACACATGCCGTCATCTACGCTTTCCGGGATAGTAAACGACAGTCGATTCATATCTACATTTTCGTCTAAATAATCTGCCGTTACAACGCCTAAAAACCAAAACGGCTTTTCCGCATCTAATACACTGTCTAAATTCACAATCAATTTGCTCAAATCTTTAGTTTCAACTAAACGATTATTAGCACAAAGATAAATTTTGTGTGCACTTATAATAGCATTATCTACTCTAAATTTAGTTAAAGTAAATTCCTTTTGTTCGATAGTAAACGCATCTACTCCGTCTTCAAGGATAACTTTAGTTCTGAATAAATCGTTTATTAGAATACTGCTACCCTTATTATCGGCTAATTCTATACCTGGGCAATCCTTTTCTAACAAATATACAAAACAGTGCTGGATTAATTTTATAGCAATTGTTTCAATCTCTTTCGGAGCATTCTTTCTATACTTTTCCTTAAAAGAACACAATTTTATGACTGTCTGGTTTTCTTTATCTTCAGAAACAGAATATGCGTCCTCTATGCCACCGCTATTTAATGAAAAATCAAAATCGCGGCAACGATACTCACCATTTTGTTCATAATTACTATGAATTTTGACTTTTTCAAACGCTTTCAGCCAAGAAAACCTGCCAACGCCTTTTCCGCCAAGCTTCTCTTTATATTCCGAATCAGATTCCATAAAAGAATTAAAATTAGATTCGTTAAACCCAATACCATTATCGATAACAGTGATGTCTTCAATGCGCCCAAGTATCTCATCAGATAGGGTTTCCTCTCTGTCAATTTTTATATAAATTTTACCATTAAACGATGTTGTTCTCTTACGCTCTTCTATTGCTTGTAGTGAGTTTACTACGGCTTCAAATAATGGCATAAGTGATTTGTTCTCTGGCAAAGAAAAGTTTTTAATACGTCCTTTTAAGCTTATCTTAAAATTTCTCATATTGACTCCTCCTCAACATTGATATTTTTTTCTTCACAATACTTAGAGAACTTACGTTGCATAATGTAATTAGGTTTTCTTACTCCGTTTTCCCATTCGTTTATGGTAGAGAATGCGACGCCGAGTTCTTTTGCAAAATCGGACTGACTAAGCATAAGTTTCTGCCGAACTATCTTTACTTTATCCTTAAATTCCATTATTACACCACCATATTTTATAGCCATACTATAATTATAGCACTTTTATTTTATTTTTTCAACTCTTATATGTACCAAATCAAACCCTCAAACAAAAAAGCAACCGTTACCGATTGCCCTTCTAATTATTAGTAAATTTTACAATAGCTTTATTGTTTGATCTTGTAAGTAACTTTCTCTTTCGGCTTGCGAGCCTCGGCACGTTTTTCCACTTCTTTCAGGGAAATCTGCCCTTCACCCTCTCCAAATTCAACCTTGACGCCGATATGTCCGTCGGGTTTTTTGTGGGAAAGGACAACCAATGTCTCGACGTGTGGGGTTTGGGGGAACATATCGTAGGCGGTGACGGAGGATATGGTATAGTTTTGAGTGAGGTAAATAAGATCTCGGGCGAGGGTGGCGGGGTTGCAACTTACATAAATTATCTTATCGGGTGCAAGATCCGTTACGGCGGCGAGAGCGGCTTTGTCCACGCCCTTTCGTGGTGGATCCAAAATTACCGTTTTTCCGTTTACCCTGCCGCTCGGCATTGTGACCCGATCGGAGGCAAAATCCGTTCCGGCGGAGAGAGCGGCTTTGTCCACGCCCTTTCGTGGCGGATCCAAAATTACCGTTTTTCCGTTTACCCTGCCGCTCGGCATTGTGACCCGATCAATTTCGTCATTATTATGCGTGTATGGGTCGATATTTACGCCCTCATTACGCATGCACGGGTCGGCATTCAGCTGTTCGGCGAGGCGGGGCAAGACGACGGCACAATCGCCGCAAATAAAGGTGACATTTGAGGCAGCTTGTTTACTCGCCCGAGCGCGTGCTTCGATTACCGCCTCGGGGACGATCTCGACGCCGTAGACCATAGCCGCCGACTTTGCGAGGCGCAAAGTGAGGTTGCCCGCGCCGCAATAGGCATCGATGACAAGTTCGCCCTCGCACGCGCGCGCCACGTCGTCATAGAGCCTCGCTTCGATGTCGTCGTTGACCTGATAGAACGAGGCGGGGTGGAAGTCGGGCAGACGCCCTCGCCCCGCGACAAAGCGAAAATCTTTGCCAAAGATGACATTATTGTTGCCGTTGTTGACGTTTTGATACAGTGCGAAGTCCGCAAAAGGTATGTAGTCCGCAAAGCGAGAGATGTCGACCTCGCCTCGGGTCACGAGGACAATGCCGAGCCCGTTCTTTTCCCGAGCCACGAGGTGCCGAATTGCGTGCATGTCACCGCCGCGCCTCAATCCGTAATCGGTCATAAAAAGACGCAGCGCCTCGACGAGCGGCTTGTTCCACTCGCGTTGAATGAGGCAGTCCGAAATATTCACCACGTCATGCGAATTTTCGGTGTACAGCCCTATTTTTTTGCCCTGAACGGGGAAGCTGAGCTTGTTGCGATATCGATAAATTCGGGACGAGGGAACCACTTCGTCCACTTTTTTCGACATGCCCGCCACTTTGAGCAGCGTTTCCTCGACGGTCTGCCGTTTAAGCGCGAGTTGAGCCTCGTAGCTCAGGTGTTGAAGCGCGCACCCCCCGCACGAAAAAAAGTACGGGCAGGGCGGATCTACCCTGTCCTTGCTCGAATTAAGCGGCTTAATCAGCCTCGCCCGAACGAACGATTTCTTGACGAGTTCATCCTCGGCAAGCACAACCTCGCCCGGCAACGCCCCCTTGATAAAGACCACCTTGCCGTCGCGCCCGCTGTGCGCCACACCCTCGCCAAATGCTCCGAGTTTTTCTATCGTGTATTTTTCAGCCATCTATTCCGCCTTTCTCTATTCTCCCGAATTAAAGTTACTATGCTTGTTTCTCATAAAACAAATATTACCCGGGGTAAAGTTTTCTTGCCGTACTTCTTTTACCAAAAGAAGTACGGTAAAGTTTTCTTGCCGGTTTCCGATAAAAATTAAGATTACTTCGGGCAAAGTTACTATGCCCATATACCATAAAACAAATATTACCCGGGGTAAAGTTTTCTTGCCTACTTCTTTTACCAAAAGAAGTAGGTGCTTACTTCTTTTTCAAAAGAAGTAGGTCGCGCTCAATCGAGCGCTTAACATCCTTTTCCTTGATAGAGGCGCGTTTATCGTAGGAATGCTTGCCTTTGGCGAGCGCGATCTCCACTTTGACACGCCTGCCGACGAAATATATCTTGGTCGGAATGAGCGTATAGCCTTTTTCCTTGACCTTGCCGATAAGCTTGTTAATCTCGTAGGAATGAAGCAATAGCTTGCGCGGTCGTTTTTCATCCTTGTTGAAATAACTGCCTTTTTCGTAAGCCGTAACAAAGCAGTTGCGCAAAAACAGCTCGCCATTGTCAATGCTGCAATAACTGTCTTTGAGATTGACCTTGCCGAGCTTTATCGACTTGACCTCGGACCCGACGAGCGAAATTCCCGCCTCGTACTTGTCCTCGATAAAATAATCGAAGTACGCCTTTTTGTTTTGCTGAATTAACCTTTCATTACCACCCATAATAGCTACTTCCCCACACAGAATGCCGAGAATATTTCGGCAATGATCTCGTCGCTGCCTATCACGCCCGTAACCTTGCCGAGCCCGTTGTAGGCATCGTACAAATCCGAACTTACACAGTCCAAGGTAGCAGATAAGGAACACTCCATGACCCGCCCGAGCGCGTCGGCTGCGACTTTGAGCGCCTCATACTGACGTAAATTGACCTTTATCCCCCGAGGCTCGAAGTCGGTCAGCTCGTAAATTTTCTCTTTGAGCTTTTCTATGCCCTCGCCCGTTTTCGCACTGACATTAAAGCCGTTTCCCCTACCCATATCGCATTTATTGGTTAGAATAAGATCGGCTTTCCCGACAAATTCGCTCTCCGCCGTGCCCACTCCCAAGGTGAGATCGGCGCTTTGAACCTGCTCCAACGCAAGCTTTATGCCCTCGAGCTCGACTTGACCTTTCGTAGTTCGCAACCCCGCCGTGTCGATAAGCACAAACTTTCGTCCCTTGTAAATATATGCCGCCTCTATCACATCCCTCGTCGTGCCCGCACTCGTGCTTACGATCGCCCGCTTGTATCCGAGCAGAGCATTGAACAAACTGCTTTTGCCGACATTGGTCTTGCCCGTAAGCACGACCTTTATCCCGTTAAACATCCGCTGCCCGTCGTCAAAACTGCTTATTAGCCCGCTTATCTCCGACAAAAGCCGCTCTATCTCCGGCTTCAACTCGACGAAAGCGACCTGCTCGATATTCTCTTCGGGATAGTCGATAGCCACCTCTATCGAGGCAATGAGCTTTTTTAACCGAGTTTGCATATCCTCTATCTTTCGACTTAAAAAGCCCTCGGCACCCAAAAACGCGCTCTTAGCCTGCTCTACCGTTTCGGAATTGATGAGAGCCAAGATCCCCTCGGCTTCGCATAGGTCTATCCGCCTGTTGAGATAGGCTCTTTTGGTGAACTCTCCCCCCTCGGCAAGAACCGCGCCTTTATCCAAGGCAAAAGCAATAAGTTCCTTGGTTATTACCGCCGAGCCGTGACAAAATATCTCGACACTCTCCTCGCCCGTGTAGGACCTGCCCTTTTCGTAGTAAAGCACGATGCAACTGTCCTTTATCGTGCCCGTGTCGAGCGTGTATAAACTTGCCATGCGCGGAGCGGGTCTTTTGTTCCCATTGAGTTTCATTAAGATCTCAATGGAAAGATCTCCGCTCATTCGTATCATCGCTATCGCCCCGCCGAGCGGCGTGCATTGCGCTATTATCGTCCTTTCCGTCATACTATCGGTTTCAGCCTCGGCTTGTTTCCGCCTCTCGGATACCCGCTCGGGCTGTCCTTTACCTTTTCTATTATATATAAGTTGCGCTCGTAATCGAGTAAGTCCGCCTTTTCGACCGACCTTATCCGCCCGCCGAGCAGTTCTATCGCCCGACTTGCCTCTCTTTCCTCGTCATCCTTGCGTTTGCCCTTGTAGGCGATCATTATCCCGCCTTTTTTTACAAACGGCAAGCAGTATTCCGCCAGAACGTTCAGTGCCGCCACAGCCCGGCTTACCACCACGTCGTAATCCCGCTGCTTAAAGTCCTCTATCCTCGTATGGATCGCCCTCGTCTTGCTCAGTCCGAGCGCAGCTATCACTTCGCTCAAAAACGCCGTCTTTTTGCCCACGCTGTCAATGAGGTCGACCTCCAAGTCGTCGCGCTCGATTTTAAGCGGTATGCCCGGAAAACCCGCTCCGCTCCCAACGTCAAGCAGCCTCGACCCCGACCCTATATACTTCTCTGCCGATATTGAATCCCTAAAATGCAATAGGTCAACTTTCTCCCGCTCCGTTATCGCGGTAAGATTAAACTTCTCGTTTTCCGACACAAGCATCTCGTAATATAAATTGTATCTGTCCTGCTTATCCATAAACCCTTTATTATTATATCATCGGTTGGCTGAAAAAGCAAGTGATTTGGTGCAGAGTGTTTTTGCCTATGTATTATACACTTCTACTTGTGGATGAATACTGTCATCATATAATATATTATATATAAAGTAATAGGTAGTAGTCGTATTAGTAGTGGTGTAAAAATGTGGAATTCTTATTATTCGTCAAAAAATCGGGTTTTTTGGCAACAAAAAGCAGAAAAAACCTTATTTTGGTAATAAATCCGACAAAATATGAGTGTGGATAAATTTTTTGATTATCGTAGATTTTCTTTTAGAATTGTTGATTAAAAATAAGAAAAGCTGAGTTATCCACAAAAGCATCCACATCGGTGGAAAACTTTATCAAGATTTTAACAGGTGTGAGGATGTAACTTTTTTGAAAAAAAGTAACCAAAAAACTTTTGAGGGCGCAAACTCGGAAAGCATATTCCGAGTTTGCGCTCAATTTTTTTGTTCACTGTTTTGCACAATTTTCTAATCGGAGCGAAGCGACACAGCTAAAAACCCTAAGCCGGTTCCTGTTAAATCGTACAAATTTGGTTTTCTTATGTAAATATATAAGAAATAAAATTACCAAGCTAATATCGTCAAATAAATGCTTGGCAATGTAAATGCTTTTATAAGGTGCAAAACAGTGGACAAAAAGGTTTTATTTAGCGGCGAGGCTGAAAAGTATTTTTCAGCCTCGCCGCAGATAAAAGTTTTTTGCGCAACTTTTTTACAAAAAAGTTGCAAATACAAAATAGACTCCAAAAAAGAGTGGGGCGATGCCCCACTCTTTTTTAAGTTATTTTTACTTAACTTAGACTTTGGTATATGCGCCGCTGCCGTCGGTCGCCGTCAAGGTGCCGTTAGTACCTATATTAAGATAGAACGGGTCTTTGTGGCTGATGTCATCGGGCGTAGCTTTGATCTGAGTCGTGCTTCCGCTATTATACGCAATGGTGTACAAGCCGTTTTGATAGGTCGAGCCGCCGCTGAATTCAAGCCCGCCCATGTAGATGACTATCGTCTTGTTCCCGGACTTGTACGTTCCGTCAAGACCTGCGGGCAGATTGTCGAGCGTGTACACGTCCTCGCCTGCGGTAAGCGTGCTCTTAGAAGCGTCGTAGGTGTATTCCACATCGGCATATCCCGTAAACAACGTGATCTCGCCCTTGTCCTTATCGAAACTCTTTACAAGGTTCTGCTTGTAAACACTGCCCTCTTTCAAGATCACGTTCGCCGTGCCGTCGAAGATAAGTTTGCGACTGTCGCTCTTGAACGTGCCCCTGAGCAAATTGACGTCCCCTGTCGTTTCACAAGCCCTACCGGCGTAAGCGTTTGCGTCATCCTTGTTTAGCTTAATGACATCCTTTTCCGCATCATAGTAGAACGTCCTTACAACACCTTTCGAATCCAACGGTTTAAGCGTAATTACACCCTCGTCATAGCTTGCAAAGACGTAATATGCCCTAGCGGCTTCCTTGGGCTTGCCGGAATAATCCAATTGGTCGGTCTTAGCCTGCGTGATCGTTACGCTCTTGGTGTCAATATCGAACGCTATCGTTTCGGTTTCGCCGAAGAACGAACCGCTTGTCTGTAACGCCGTGGGAAGCGAAGCTACATCGATAGCCTTTGTAAACACATAACTGCCATACCTACTCGGCGCAATTATTTCATTGGGATTTTCAAGGTCAAACACGAACGTTTCCTCCAACCCACATTTAACGAAAAGTTGTTTATTTCGCTCATCGTACCTTACAATATAGTAACGATCCTTTTTGCATCTATCATTGCCATCCTTTTTTACGTCGTTGGGAACTATGACCGTGCCCGCCGTAAGGTCCACCACAAGATCTCTTGACTCTATGGATACGATTGTTCCCCCGGATGTCGTCGATACCGATTTAGTCCAAGTATAAGTGTATGTGCCCTCGATCTCCTTGGGAACGCCTGCCGTAGAGGGCGTTACTTCACGTACACACTGCACTCCATATATATAAGAATATTCTTTGAATGCGTCATCGACATAGTCATAATACATATAAATGAGCCGCTCTCTATTCGAACCTGTGGAATAACCTTCTTTCATGGAAAAAGCGATTAGCCAGCTGTAGGCTTCTGTCGGAGAATATTTTTGCTCTTGTTCTCTACTGACTTCATACAGCCACTCGTTGCCGTCATTGTCTGTATAGGTCATTTCATCGCCGTCTATGCTGTACTTTCCGAGAAGATCATAGAAGTCGCCGGTAAGTCTTACGGGACGACCCTTGGTAAAGGTTTCGGCGCCGTAAACGATCGCCTTTTCCTTTAACGAAAGCGTAGCCGTTTCTTCCGATGCGCTTGCGTCCTTGGCTTTAAGCGAAATTTCGCCGCTTGTGCCGTCGAATTTGACGATCGCGTACTCGCCGTCCAACCTGCCCTCGAAGCCGCTAAGCGTAACGTCATAGGCGAGTATATCCACATACTTCGTCTTACTCTCGATATAGTACGTTCCGTTAAGGTCCTCGGGAAGCTCGGTGGAGATGTCGACATCGCTCGGCTTAAACACCTTGTCGGGGTTGGAATTGTCACCTTTTATGGTAATAGTGTTTTGCTCTGCGTCATACTCCATCTTTACGACAAGGGCGGTGACGCCGTCGGCATTTACCTTGTGACCGTTTGCGATATCGGTGACCTGTGTCAAGGTAAGCGTCTTACTTGCAGTGTCGTACTCGGTTACATAGTAGTATACTTCCTGACCGCTCGCTTCGTGGCTTGTGACCTTGTAATTGTTCTCGGCATTAAATACATAGTACCAGCCCGAAATCTCGCCGTCATATTCGTACGTGCCTTTAAGATTTTCCGGAATACCCTCGGCGGGCGTAAGATAGAGGTATTCGCCCGTGTAGACATCCTTTTCGCTTGTAAGAGTGTTGTTTACAAGGTCGTAAGTTAGTTCGATCATCGTATTCTTATCGTTAGCCAAAGCCATGGTCACCGTCTTGATTTTTTCGTCCGCAGTGTCCTCGACATCGGTTATTACGTAGTTGAGTTTGTCGCCGCTTGTCGGAGTAAATACAATTCCGTTCTTGCCCTTTATGTCAAATGTTCCCTTGCCGGTAAGCGTGTATTCGCCTTTAAGGTCGGCGGGAATTGCGCCCGCAAAGGGGATCGCCATATTGGGGTCTTGCTGCGTGAAAACGCCGTACTTTCGTTGACCGAATTCAATATACGATCTTACAAGCTTGTGATTATAGGGATTATATCTAAGCGATAAAGTTCCTTGGTCGAGCGTGAAATCCAACATATAGAAAGTATTGCCGCTATTGTCTGTCCATTCTATATAATCGGTAAAAGAACCGACAGCTATATTCGGTTGCGTCAGATACGATGTGGTCGTGATATAAGAAATGGTGTTCTTTTCCACATTGATGTTTATCTCTATACTCTGATCTCCCTTTTCATTGGTGTAATTCCAAATGCCGGCTATGTCCTTGGCATCCTCGGGAAGTTCGGTCTGTTTTGTAGAGATAGCACCATATAATGTTTTGTTATTGTTATACTCGATCCAATTCTCGCCGGGCATTATCCAAGCCACGTCGGTATTGCCGTCCGTGCCCATCCAATCATAGGCGCCCGTCATTTTAGCATAGCCGCTCCAAGATATACGGTTTATTGCAAGTCCCTTTATATAGATGTACCAGGTAGCTGTGGGATGTGCGGGATCGCAGTTTGTACCGTAGTCGATGTCGTAAACACCGTCGATTTTTACCACTTCTCCCTCATCGGAATGAGTATAATCCCTATATGTATACCTTATTTCCACCTGCTTGCCGACTTTTATTTTGTCGCTTGCAAAGTCGAAGTACATCCCGCCCGGGGTTTGGTACTTGGTAAGAACAAAGCCGTTGTCCACCAACTGCTTCATACCGCGAGCGTACTCGGCGGTGGGATCTTCCTCAACGCCCTGCTTGGTAAGACGTTCCGAATTGCCAAAACCGAAGTTAAGCATTATCGTCATTTCGTCCACAAAGGTGATATTGTATTCGCCTGCGGTTCCGTTAGGTACGGTGAAAGTAACCTTGTCGTCACCCTCCGCCTTAAACGACGTTGCCGTCACATTTTGAAGCTCTTCGCCTCGATAGTACGAGATCTTCAAGGTCGTTCCGTCGAACGTAACCGTCCAGGGAATGTCACCGGTCTGCGACCACTCGCCTTTTAGCCAAGCAAGTTGGTCCGGTTGGTCCGGTTGGTCCGGTTGGTCGGGTTGGTCCGGTTGGTCGGGCTGGTCCGGTTGGTCGGGCTGGTCCGGTTGGTCGGGCTGGTCCGGTTGGTCGGGCTGGT
>CANRKK010000027.1 GCA_947631195.1 uncultured Clostridia bacterium | reverse complement strand
CGCTCGCTCATCTCGCTCGGCACGCACAGCGCACTGTGCTGTGCTATGAAATGCCTCGCTCGTCCTTGCCGCCATTCCAAGGGCGCGCATATTATAAAATGGCGGCAATTCCCACCGCTGAGGCAAAAGTGTTTGCAAATTGGGTCTTGCTGCGCAAAAGCGTGGTTTTGCTTGCAACATAATTATTTAAAAAAAACGCAAAGCCAATTAATCCGTGTCATTTCGCGCGAGCGTTAGCGACGCCCTGCCGAGGGCTCCCGCTTTGCGGGAAGCGGCAGAGCGATATGAGACCCGCTGAAAGCGGGCGATTGACCGAGAGAATCCCACGGTGGGTTGCTCGGGGTTGGATAACACGGCAACCCAAAAAGTCGCTACGCGACAGATTCTTCGGCTACCGCCTCAGAATGACAGGGAGAGGAGTGGGAGAGACCCTCGCGCGGAATGACAAGTTTCATCACACCGCGTACATATTTAGCGGCGGGCCTAATGGGCCCGCCGCCTGTCGTTTGAAACGGTTTCGTAGCGTTCAGCGGAATGTATGGCTAACGCGTTTTGAGGCCGCAAAGCACGTTTCGCCCAAAAGAAAAAATCAACATTTACGTTACTCCCACCTGTCACTTCGTGACACCCTCCCCCGTCGGCGACGGAAGAGGGCAAGGATTAAGTCCGCGCCTCTTGGCTCCCAGTAGTAAGTGAGTGCTATCTGCCGCTTAACCACCCACCGTGGCTCCCCTTGAGTCAAGGGGAGCTGTCACCGATAGGTGACTGAGGGGAATGTCATTCAAGTTTGAAGTGCGGCAATTTCAATCAGGCGGTAACGCAATAAAGAAACCCGGTTGCGGCGACCCGCTGTCAAGCGGAACGCTTGCCCCCCTCAGTCCGCTGTGCGTCCAGCTTTCTCACACGGCGTAAGGACAACGCCGTGTTCGGTAAGGCTGGCGCCTTCGGTACGACACCGTTCGCGCGGGACGTATGCGCTCACTCATCTCGCGCGGCAAAACAGCGCACTGTGCTGTTTTGAGAAATCCGCGCTCGTCCCACAACGTGGGGGCAGCCAAGGTGTGGAGGCGGGCCGCCGCTTTTCCCCCTTGGCTCCCCTTGAGTCAAGGGCCCGCCGCTATAAAAATGTTCCGCAATTCCCAAAAAAAGGTGGGCGGATTTTGCATTTTCCTCTGAAAAACGCTTTGTGTTTTTGTATATAGTCTGTTATAATTAATCAGTATTAAAATATTTATTATTTAATAGGAGTGAATCAATGTCAGAGATAACCTTTGAGGGTACGCCCGAACAGATGGCTGCCTTAAAAAGCTGTATCGACGAACACCGCGGCGAGGCGGGCGCGCTGATGCCCGTTCTGCACGAGGCGCAGAATATCTACGGATATCTGCCCTTTGAAGTTCAAACGGTCATTGCCGAAGAACTCAACGTGCCTCTTGCCGAAGTGTACGGCGTGGCCACATTCTATTCGCAGTTTTCGCTTAACCCTAAGGGCAAGCACCAGGTGAGCGTGTGCCTCGGCACCGCATGCTACGTTAAAGGCTCGGATAAAGTGCTGGAAGAAGTTGAAAAAGAATTGGGCATAAAGTGCGGCGAGTGCACGGCGGACAGAAGTTTTTCGATAGACAGCTGCCGCTGCGTAGGCGCGTGCGGACTTGCGCCCGTCATGATTGTGGACGGCGAGGTGTACGGCAGACTTACCGCAAAGGAAGTGGCCGGCATACTCAAAAAACACCGGGAAGAGTGAGGTGAACGGAATGACTGTAGAAGAATTGCGTAAAATCGCCGCCGAAAAGGCGGATCTTATCAACGTCCGCCGCATCGTGCGCGAACAGGCGGAAAAACTTGCCGTAAACACCGGCTACAGAAAGCAGGTTTTGGTTTGCGGCGGCACGGGCTGCACTTCCTCGCACTCCCTGCAGGTTATAGAGCAGCTTGAAAAGAGCTTCAAGGAGCTGGGCATAGACGACGTTCTGATAGTAAAGACGGGCTGCTTCGGCCTGTGCGCGCTCGGCCCCATAATGATAGTTTATCCCGAGGGCGCGTTCTATTCGCAGATGACCCCCGAACACGCCAAGACGGTTGCCGAAAAGCACCTTGTAAAGGGCGGCTCCATAGTGAAGGAGCTCCTCTACAAGGACACCGTGCACGAAGACGGCTCGGTCATCCCCTTTGCGGAGATCCCCTTCTATAAGCACCAGATGAGAATAGCGCTGCGCAACTGCGGCGTTATAGCGGCGGAGGATATTCGCGAGGCCATAGCGGCGGGCGACTATTCGGCGCTTGCCAAAGTGCTTACCGAAATGACCCCCGACGAAGTTATCGCCGAAGTAAAGGCTTCGGGGCTCCGCGGCAGAGGGGGCGCGGGCTTCCCCACGGGCCTCAAGTGGCAGTTCACGCGGGACGCCAAGGGCGACAAAAAATACGTCTGCTGCAACGCCGACGAGGGCGACCCCGGCGCGTTCATGGACAGGTCTGTGCTCGAGGGCGACCCCCACACCGTGCTCGAGGCAATGGCAATAGCGGGCTACGCCGTGGGCGCGGACGAGGGCTATATCTACGTGCGCGCAGAGTACCCCATAGCCGTACAGAGGCTGACGATAGCCATAGAACAGGCGAGAGAGCTGGGTCTTTTGGGCAAAAATATCTTCGGCACGGGCTTCAACTTCGACATACATCTCCGTTTGGGCGCGGGCGCGTTCGTCTGCGGCGAGGAGACTGCGCTGATGGCCTCCATTGAGGGCAAGCGCGGCGAGCCGAGACCCCGTCCCCCGTTCTCGGCGCAGTGCGGCGTGTTCCAAAAGCCCACCGTGTTGAACAACGTTGAAACGTGGGCTTCGATTAACCCCATAATCACGAAGGGAGCAAAGTGGTTCTCCTCCATCGGCACCGAAAAGAGCAAGGGCACAAAGGTGTTCGCCGTGGGCGGAAAAATCAAGAACGTAGGGCTTGTGGAAGTTCCCATGGGCACGACGCTCGGCACAATAATTTACGAAATAGGCGGCGGAATCCCGAACGGCAAAAAGTTTAAGGCCGCGCAGACGGGCGGCCCCTCGGGCGGCTGTATTCCCGCTAAATATATAGATATAGGAATGGACTTCGACAACCTCGTCTCCATAGGCTCGATGATGGGCAGCGGCGGACTTATCGTCATGGACGAGGACACCTGCATGGTGGATATCGCCAAGTTCTATTTAGAGTTCACCGCGGACGAGAGCTGCGGCAAGTGCACCCCCTGCAGGGTCGGCACGAAGAGGCTTTTGGAAATTCTGACGAAGATAACCGAAGGCAAGGGCGAACCCGAAGATATCGTCAAGATAAAGGAAATAGCCGAGCATATGAAGAGTTCGTCGCTGTGCGCTTTGGGTCAATCCGCGCCCAACCCCGTGCTTTCGGCGATGGAACACTTCGGCGACGAGTACGAGGCGCACATCAAGGACAAGAAGTGCCCCGCGGGCGTGTGCAAGTCCCTTTTGAGCTATCATATAGACCCCGACAAGTGCCGCGGCTGCACGCTGTGCGCAAGGAATTGCCCCGTGGGCGCGATAACGGGCACGGTGAAGAACCCGCACGTCATAGATACGGCAAAGTGCATAAAGTGCGGACAGTGTATGGCCAACTGCAAGTTCGGCGCAATTTCAAAGAAGTGAGGTGAGGCATATGGTAAATCTTAAAATAAACGGAATACCCGTAAGCGTACCCGAAGGGTCCACTATATTAGAGGCGGCTAAGCTCGCCAACATACAGATACCCACCCTGTGCTATTTAAAGGACGTGCAGTGCGTGGGCTCCTGCCGCATGTGCCTCGTTGAGGCTACGGGCGCGAGGGGGCTGGTTGCGGCCTGCGTCTATCCCGTGTCCGAGGGCATGGAAGTAAAGACGAACACCCCCAAGGTGAGAAAATCGAGAAAGACGACGATAGAGCTGATTCTCTCCACCCATAAAAAGAAGTGTTTGAGCTGCGTGCGCTCCACCAACTGCGAATTGCAGAAGCTGGCGCTGGAATACAACGCCGAGGAGGACCGCTTCGGCACCGACGAAAACGATAAACCCATAGACGACCTGTCTCCCTCGGTTGTCCGCGACAATTCCAAGTGCGTCATGTGCACCCGCTGCGTCGCCGCCTGCGCAAAGCAGACGATAGGAGTAATAGGTCCCAAACACAGGGGCTACGCCAAGGTTATAGGCTCGCCCTTCGACGCGGCTTTGGCGGACACGTCCTGCGTAAACTGCGGCCAGTGCATAGTTGCCTGCCCCGTCGGCGCGCTGTATGAAAAGAGCGACGTTGCCAAGGTTTGGGAGGCGATAGAGAACCCCGCAAAGAAGGTAGTGTTCTTCACGGCCCCCTCCATAAAGGCCACTTTGGGCGAGGCGTTCGGCCTGCCGATAGGCACCAACGTAGAGGGCAAGATGGTTGCCGCCATAAAACAGCTGGGCGACGTGGAGTGCTTCAACATGGACCTCACGGCGGACCTCACCATAATGGAGGAGGCAAACGAGCTGTTGCAGAGAATCATGAAGGGCGGCAAGCTCCCCATGTTCACAAGCTGCTGCCCCGGCTGGGTCAAATTTGCCGAGCACTACTATCCCGAAATTCTGCCCAACATTTCCACCTGCAAGTCCCCGCAGGAGATGTTCTCGGCGGTGCTTAAAACATATTACTGCAAAAAGCACAACATAGAGCCCGAAAACCTGTACGTGGTTTCTGTAATTCCCTGCACGGCCAAAAAGTTTGAGGTGACCCGCGACGAGATAGGCCACTACACCGACGCGGCCATAACCACCCGCGAACTTGCCAAGATGATAAAGGAAGCGCACATAGACTTTGCCAACATTGCGGACGCGGAGTTCGACGCTCCCTTCGGCGAGGCGAGCGGCGCGGGCATAATCTTCGGCGCGACGGGCGGCGTCATGGAGGCGGCTTTGAGAACGGCGGCCTACGTGCTCGGCGGCGAGGGCGCTCCCCTGGAGTTCAAGGAAGTGCGCGGCACCGCGGGCGTAAAGGAGGCCGAGTACGAGATAGGCGGCTCCAAGGTAAAGGTTGCCGTAGCGAACGGGCTGGGCAACGCGCGCAAGGTTATAGAGCAGATAAAGAGCGGCGAAAAGGACTACACCTTTGTGGAAATTATGGCCTGCCCCGGCGGCTGCATAAACGGCGGCGGACAGCCCTACGTTCCCGACGAGGTGCGCAACTCGTCCGACCTGAAAGCGCTGCGCGCGCAGGCCCTCTACACGGCGGACAAAAACGCAAAGATCCGCTGCTCGCACGAGAATACGGCCGTGGATACCCTCTATAAAGAGTTCTTCGGCAAGCCCCTCTCCGAAAAGGCGCACGAGCTGCTGCACACGCACTATCACCAGAGAAAGAAATATTGATATAAAATAAAAAAATACGCCGCCGCGGTGAATTTCACCGCGGCGGCCTTTGCGTTTTAAACTTATATATTTATTAAAACTTGTTATTGTCGCGCGCCGCACTCACACGTCCCGTCCGCGTATTCGTGGGGTTTCGTCCCCGATTTGTCCTTGCAGCCCTCCGCAATGCAGGGGTGCCAATGTTCCGCACCGTCGTGCTCCCATTCGGCGACGTTAAAGGCGTGCTCGGGCGGGGTGATCGCGGTAGAGCCGTAATCGTAGAAGGTAACGGTGATGACCCCCACGGTTTCGTCTTCCGTACTGCTTACTACAAGTTTTGTCAATTTTTTGTTTTCAAAACTTATTTCAACTTGGCAATCGACGGGAGCGGGCATGCCTACTACGGGCATCGTGCGCGTATAGCAGTGCTTTGTTTCGTCATAAGTGTACGAGCTGCTGTATTCGGTATATGAGGGAATGGCTTGCGCCAAAAATCCCGCGTCGTCGCTGTAACCTCCCGATTCATAGGATTGAAGGTTGGTGTAGCAGGCGGGTTCATACTGCCACGTGTCTCCCGTGTCGGTATGATGGCTATACGAGGATACCGTGTTGTCGCCGTTTACCATAAAGTAACATTCGCCCCAGCCTATGTTCTCGCAAGTCTGGTGAATACTGCCGTTTTCAAGCATCTGCAAGGTGATAGAGAACTGTGAATTTGCGTCGCCCGCCACCACGGTATATGTAAGGTTTTTCCATCTTAAGGAAACGGCTTCCGTCCATTCGCTTTCCGTAACCGTATAATCCGCGGCGGTCCCTGTCGGGTTACCGTTTTGATCGCCGCACGCTGCAAGCCCGAACGCGCTTAAAAGCGCCGTCGCGGACACCAAAAGTATTGCTGATAATTTTTTCATGTCTGCCTCCTGTATGACATCTGTCCAATGGTATGTTTACAGCAAAATGCTGTATTTTGGAATATAATACAGCAGTACGCTGTAAAATGTCAAGTGAAATATGAAAATTTTTTCACAGAGATTGCGGGAATTGCGCAAGGCGGCGGGGCTTACGCAGCAGCAGCTGTCGGACAAACTGCATATACGGCAGCAGTCGTACGCGAGATACGAGAACGGGACGGGGGAGCCCAATTTAGAGACTGTCGCCGAGATAGCGAAGATATTTGACGTTAGCGCCGACTATCTTTTGGGGCTTTCGGAATTTTGAAAAATAAAAATATCTTTACAAACGGGGGATTTTGTTATATTATATAGGTGACAGAAAACTAAGGAGCAAAGCCGATGCCGAAAAAGGATAAAGACAAAACGGTAAAAAACGTGGCGGAGCAGGCGGCTGCACAGCAGGAGATAAATGCCCGCATACAGGCGGAAGCCGCGGGGCAGGACGGCAAAAAGGACAAACAGGACCCCGCAAAGATGACCGTCTATGACTATGAACAGCGCTATTCCAAGCGCGAAAACGTAAAGGGCGCGCGCCTTTTGCTGGGTTTCGCGGTGGGCGTTATAGGCGTATTTTTGTTCGTGGTGCTGTTGTTGCTGTTTTTTAAGGTGTACGACATAAACGAATACGCGGGCTACGGAGTGGGGGCCGTCTGCCTTTTGGTGTACATATTCATATTTATCGTGCCCCTTGTAAAGATTTTCCGCACGGGCTACTTCGTCACCAACGTAAACGCGTACACCGCCCGCAAGGCGCAGCGGCACAACAAAAAACTGCGCAGGGAAATAGCCAAAAAGATAATAGACTTCACCGCCAAGGTGGAGGGAGTGGGCTGGTACGATTCCGAAACGGTGGGCAAGCTGGCCATATCCTTAAACGCGGGCGACAACGAGGGTATAAAAAACAATTTGACCGCGCTCTATAACGGCTCGGTCAAAAAGACGGCAAAACAGCTGATTTTCAAGGCTTCGGTTAAGTCCGCAATGTACTCTGCGCTGTCGCAGACCTCAAAGATAGACTCCGCGCTCGTAGTGCTGGTAAACATGCAGCTGATAAAGGACTTGGTGTATCTGTACGGGTTCCGCCCGTCGGACGCAAAACTTGCCAAAATATTTATACGCGTCATACAAAACGCGCTTATAGCCTACGGCCTCGGCGGCATGCAGATAGGCAACTCCGTGGTGCGCACTATGGGCGGCGCGGTAAAGGGCATACCCATTTTGGGAACGGCGATAGCCGCGCTCGTGGACAGCTCCGTGCAGGGGCTGACGAACGGCACCCTTACCACCGTTATAGGATTCCAGACCCTGCGGTTTATGACGGGCGAATATAAGCTGCAGAACATTTTGGACGGCATAGAAGTCGCCCAAACGCAGGAGGAGTTCAACGAGGCCTGCGCAGAACTTGAAAAGGAATTAAAAAAGGAGAGAAAGGGCAAAAAGGCCGTTTCCGCCGCATAAAATCTTCATATTTCAAAGCAACAAAAAAGCGGGCCGCACAGCCCGCTTTTATCAATATATTTTTATTTTTTGCAATGATTATTTAAATTTTCTTTTACGTAAACAAGGCTGTCGAGGTCGGCGTTGTAGTCCTCCGTTTTGCGGTAGCCGCAGGCCTCGAAAAAGGGCTCCGAGCCGAGTGCGGGCAGGGCGTAGCTCTTTGTGACCCCGCTCTCCCTGAGGCGCATTTCCGCCGTGTATAAAAGCAGGGTGCCCGCGCCCGTGCGGCGGAGGGAGGGGACGACGTATATCTCGCGGATATCCCCCCAGCCCTCTTTAAAGTTCCAGTCGTTGTCTATGTCGTCCCGTTGGTAGATGACAAAGCCCGCGGGAGCGTCGCCGGAAAACAGCATGTCTATTTTTAAAAGTCCTGCCAAAAGGTCGGGAATGATGTATTCGTCGGTCAGGTGGCCGCAGTCGTCGTCGCAGCCGAGTTCCCTGTAGTAATCGGCGAAAAGCGTTTTGAAATCCTCCAGCGCAACGTCGCGGAGGGGAGCAACTTTAAGCATATACGTCCCTCGATAAAATTCAAGCGAGAGCCGCGCGGCCCTCGCTTTTAATTTGCGTTATTCGGCAACCTGTTGTCCGGCAACGGGATAAATGGAAACCTGTTTGCCGTTTTTGCCCACTCTTTCAAACCTTACAACGCCGTCGCAAAGGGCAAACAGCGTGTCGTCCTTGCCGATGCCTACGTTGTTGCCGGGCTTGAATTTGCTGCCGCGCTGTCTCACGAGGATGTTCCCCGCAAGCACCACCTGCCCGTCCGAACGCTTTACGCCGAGGCGCTTTGCGTTACTGTCCCTGCCGTTGTGCGACGAGCCGGTACCTTTCTTATGGGCGAATAAACGTAAAAATAACATTTTATTATTCCTCCTTGAAAATTACTCCGCCGCAACTTTTGCAGCTTCGGGTTTTTTGGCCTTGGCGGGCTTTTTTGCTTCGGGCGCGCCTATAGCCGTTATTTTGATCTGGGTGTAGGGCTGTCTGTGGCCCTGTTTTTTCCTCTCGTTCTTCTTGGCCTTGTACTTAAAGACTATAATCTTTTTTTCCTTGCCTTGAGAAAGAACTTCGGCGCAAACCTTAACGTTTGCAACTTCGGCGCCGACCTGGATGCCCTTTTCGTCCGCCGTCAAAATAACGGGGAATTCCACGGTTTTGCCTACTTCCGCGTTGAGCTTTTCAACCTTGATAACGTCGCCCACGCTCACTCTGTACTGTTTGCTGCCGTTCTCAAAAATAGCGTACATATTGTTACCTCCTCTAAACCAGTCTCGCCGGATACGATATATCCAAAGGATTAGGCGGCGCAGGGCGCACTTATAAAAGCCCGTTCCGAGCGGCTCGGTTATTAATTTATCATATTAAAGGCGGCAAAGTCAAGCGTTTTTGCATAATTTTGCACTGCTTTAGCAAACTATTTTATATAAGGAGGCTACGGCATTGAAGGACGGTCAAAACGTAAAAAAGGACAGCGAAGTGCTTGCGGAAATCTACCGCAACGCGCAGCTCGCCCTCACGTCCATCTCGGACATACTGCCCGAAATTGAGGACGAGGACATAAAAAACGAGATAATACGCGAACACGACGAGTACGAGCGCATAAGCGGGGAGGCGGCAAGCCTTGCCAAGGAGTACGGGCTGGAGCTGAAGGAGCCCGGCCCCGTAAAAAAGGCCATGATGAACATGGGCATAAAGATGAACACGGCAAAAAACAATTCCAAAAGCCACATTGCCGAGATGATGATAAAGGGCACGGTTACGGGCATAACCTGCCTTAAAACCTCGCTTTCGGACGCGGAGCGCTGCATGGACGACAAGGTAAAGGACCTCCTTTGCGACCTTATCGCCGTGGAGGAGAGCTTTGAAACCAAATTAAAGTCATATCTATAAGCTCACGCGGCGGCGTGTATAAGCGTCGTTCTGCTGTGTTGCGCTGCGGCAACTTTCGGTCATTTACGTTTAAGTAAACTCCCTCAAGTTTTCCTCGCGCGCCTTGCATAACTCGCTTCTACCCACCGCAGGACTTCGTAGGGGCAGTTTTAAGCGGGCGCACCGTTCGGTGCGCCCGCAATTTGCTTGCGCCGTGAATTATTTTGAAATAATTGCAACCGCAAACCATGCCCTCTTCCGTGTAACGGGGGAGGGTGCCCTGAAAGGGCGGGTGGGAGCAACCACTCCTTGTCATTCTGCGCGCAGTCTAAAATAATTGCAACAAACATTAAAGCGCGCCTCGTCTTGTTCGTATCGGTGCGATTGCTATGCGTCAAAGTTATAGCGGATTGCAAAAACGGTATTTTACATTGCGCGCTTTCCGCGCTATAATATAGGAAAAAATATGGTGAGGAGCGCAAGACGAAGCATAATGCGGCTGCCGAAAAAAAGAATTGGTGAGGACAAAATGGCAAATTTGATTGTTTATTATTCGAGAAAAGGCGAAAATTATTGGAACGGCTCGATAAAAAATCTTTCAAAAGGTAATACCGAGCGCGTTGCCGGGTTTATCCAAAAGGCGGTCGGCGGCGACCTGTTTGAGGTCGAAACCGTAAAACCGTACGCAAAAAGTTATTATGCGTGTATCGAGGAAGCAAAAGCCGAACTTCAAGCAAATGCCCGTCCCGAAATCAAAGGATATGTCGAGGATATTTCAAAATATGATACGATCTTTGTGGGCTATCCGAATTGGTGGGGACAGATGCCTATGTGTATGTGTACTTTCCTCGAACACTACGATTTATCGGGCAAGAAAATCGTTCCGTTCTGCACGAACGAGGGCAGCGGGATGGGTTCGAGCGAAAGGCAACTGAAAAGCGTCTGCAAAGGCGCGGTCATAGCCGCGGGGCTTTCGATCCACGGCGCGGAAGCCGAAAAGTCGGAAACAAAAGTTTCCGCTTGGGCAAAGAAAAATATTTAATTGGAGGAAAACATGAAATACTTTGACTTAAACAACGGAATCAAAATGCCAATGGTCGGGATCGGCACGTACTTACTTTCGCCCGGGGACGCGGAAAACTCCGTATATGAGGCGCTAAATTGCGGTTACAGGCTCATAGACACGGCCAACGCATATATGAACGAGCGGGCTGTGGGCCGCGGAATTAAAAAGAGCGGAGTGGACCGCGGGGACGTTTTCCTCGTCACGAAGCTGTGGCCCACCGAGTACGAGGACGGCGACAAGGCGATAGACGACACGCTCGCAAGGCTGGGCACGGACTATATAGACTTGCTGTTTTTGCACCAGCCCGTCGGCAACTATATCGAGGGCTACAAGGCAATGGAACGGGCGTACAAGGCGGGCAAAGTCAAGGCGTTGGGGCTTTCCAACTTTCCCGAGGGCAGGCTTCAAAACGTGCTTGCAAACTGTGAAATCGTGCCGCAGATGGTGCAGGTGGAAACGCACCCTTACTTCCCGCAGAACGAACTCAAAGAAACGCTGAAAAAGTACGGCATCGGGCTGATGGCCTGGTATCCTTTGGGACACGGCGACAAGAGCCTTATAAAGCAGGATGTGTTCACGCGGCTTGCCGAAAAGTACGGCAAAACCAACGCGCAAGTGATCCTTCATTGGCACACGCAGGTCGGAAATATCGTCATTCCCGGCTCCAAAAACCCCGAACACATAAAGAGCAATCTCGACATTCTCGACTTTGAACTCTCCGACGGCGAACTCGAAGAGATCGCCGCGCTCGACAAGGGCAAACGCTATTACAACATGGCGATCGAGGACGAAGAAAAGGCGTTTATGGGTTGGAATATCGACTTTGACAACCAGCCGTAACTATAAATATTTTTAATTATGACGAAACAAGCGGAGGCACCTTAAAATGCCTCCGCTTTTCATTCCGCTCAGCGCTACTTTGCCGCGTTCTACTTACGCATTTCTTTCCAAAAACTCCCGCAAAAGCGGCTTGTTTTTCTTTAAGACGCGGCAGAAAAAGTCAATTTTTGCCGACTCGTCCAAAACGGGCAGAACGATAATGCCGCCCGCGTTGCCGAACTGTTTTATGGAAAGCGCGGTAGAAAAGGAGAGGAGCGCGCTCTCCCGCTTCAACGCCTCGAAGCTGTCCCTGTCCTCCTGCATGATTATGTGTGCGGCGGGCATCTCGCGGCGGACGATATCCTCCCACACGCCGGTCTTGGCATACAGGAGTATGGAGTATTTTTCTATGTCCGCAAAGCGCACCCCGCCCGTCATATTTGCCAGCGGGTGGAGCCTCGGCACATTCAAAAGAAGCGCCTCGCTCCCCGCAAAAACGCAACACGTATCGGCATTTTCGTCCTTTTTGTTGGTGATTATCATCTGATATGTGCCCGATATAAGCCCCTCTTCAAGCTCCGCCTCGGGCTTTACTTCGGATACGAGCCGCTTTTCGGGATAGAGCGAGGTCAATGTCGGCATTATCTCCCACAGCGGCGCGGGGGCGCACGAGCCTACCGAAACCGTGCGGCGGCTCCTGTCGAACTGTCGTATCTGCTCCCTCAAATTCCGCATGTCGCGCAGCACGTTTTGGGCGAGCGTACAGGCGAATTTTCCGTTTTCGTTCAGCTCTATTTTGTTTTTCTCGTGGGAAAACAGCTCTACGCCCAACTCCTGCTCTAACTTCTGCATGGAGCGGGAGAGCGCGGGCTGCGAGATAAAAAGTTCCTCCGCCGCCTTAGAAATGGTGCCGCACTCAACAATTTTAATAAATTGTTCCAACTGATTAAGTTCCATGTATTTAATATATCACGGCAACGATTTTTTGTCAACGGCATGCCCGCGGAGGCGCTCTGCGGGCGCAAGTATTATTGCACCGGATAAAACGCCCTATCCTACGGAATATATATTGTCTATTTTGCCGTCTTTCAGCTCCGCGGCAAAATATTTTACGTTCAGCAGGTTGGGCTTTACGGGATAGCACAGGCCCGCGGCGCAGACCCCCGGGTGCGCGGCGCAGAAGTCGGCCATGGGCACGATCACTTCGGTAAAGTTCCCCAAATACTCCCTCAGGCTCCCGGCGTGCGGCAAAAGTTCATCCGACAGATATTTTTTATAGTCCCCCGAATACAAAACAGTTTCAAAAAACGCGATATGTATCGAGTTTTCGTCCGCGGGCACGGCGTCCCTAATCTCAAAAGAGGTAAGTTTAAGCTCATTGCCGTCGTATTCGTATTCGCAGTCCGCAACCGAGCCGAGGGCGGTCTTTAAGGGCAGACCGGCCTGCAAAGTTTGGCCGAAAAGGGCGTTCGTCACTTCGTTTTCGAAAATAAGTTCGCCCGTGTGCGAGATTAAAATCAGCGCGTTGTCGCCGTACAGCGCAAGCACGGGATAGCCCGCGAGAGTCTTTTCCTCGGCGGTGACGCGCAAAAATTTTTTGCCCGCGACGCGGAAAAAGTACTTTTGCCCCTCTACAGAAAGATATACCTCCCCCTGCGAAAATACCGTTACGAGGTTGCCGCAAAACATTGTCTGGAAAATGATTTTCAGCTGCAGGTCCGCGCTTTTAAAGGAGTGCAGCGAGATTAGAACGCTGCCGCCCAAAAGATACAGGTCCATAAACTCTGGGGGAGACGACAGCAGGGCTTCGTTTATAAAAAAGCCTGCGGGCAGGCCGCCGGCCGGGCAGACCTCGGCAAACACGTTGTCCTTCAAATCGAGGTCGGCGCACTGTTCAAAGCCGTTGACCGCGCCCGCGTATTCGCCGTTCAATTTAAGCGCGGCGGGTTCGGACGACGCAAAAAAAATTTTCATGTTCCACCTTTTTTATTATTTAATGAATAGCATTTAAAAAATATGTCAATATACGCTCCAAAGGAGGCAAATATGAACAAAATAAACGGCTACACCGAAGAAGAAGCAAAGAGCCTTGTGGAGTATATTTCCGAGGGCAAAAAGAGGGGGCAGACCCTTTCGGGGCTGTTTGAGGGCTATGCCAAAAAGACGGGCAGGGCAAAGGGCAGCGTGCGCAACTACTACTACGCCCTTTTGAGGAGCACGGGCGACGCGCGCGTAAAGCAGATGCTGCGCGGCAAAAACTTGAAGGCGGAAAAGATTGTACCCTTTTCCGAGGAGGAGACGGACAAAATTTTGCGGCAGATTCTGGAGCAAAAGCAGAGGGGCATATCGGTGCGCCGCGCCGTTTTAAACCTTTCGGGCGGGGACGACAAACTGATGCTGCGCTACCAAAACAAATACCGCAACGTGCTGACGAAACAGCCCGAGCGGCTGGAAAAGATAATGCGGGAGTGCGGCGAAAGCGGCGGTGACGGCGCACGCGCGCGGCTCGAGGAGGAGATAAACGGGCTGTACGACCGTCTGGCCGAATCGCTCAAGGCCGAAAACAAAAAGCTGACGCAGATAGTAAAGAGGCTGACCGACGAGAACGCGCTTTTGAAGCTGCAGCTGAAAAATTCCTATTGATTCCGCCATCCCGACGCAAAAAAACCGCCCTCAAAAGGGGCGGTTTTTTAAGAACGCGTTAAGTTTATTGCCTTTTAAGACCCGACTGAGGTGTGCGGCTCACGCAAGCGGATTATAAGCGGCGCATAACATTGTTGCGCTGCGCCTGTCTGCGGGTCACGTACGTTTATTTTTCTTTTTATATTTTATATTTTTTATTTTGTCCCGCCCCCCCCCAATATTGTTAAAAATTAAGGGAACGTCTACCGCAATTTTTAAATAATTACAAAGCAATTTACTCCGTGTCATTTCGCGCGAGGGCTTTGCCCGCTGCCCTGCCGAAGGTTCCCTTTGGGAAACGGCAGAACGATATGAGACCCACGCAGTGGGCGATTGAGTGAGAGTTCTCACACGGCGTAAGGGCAACGCCGTGTTCGGTCACCGTTCGCGCGGGACGTATGCGCTCACTCATCTCGCTCGGCACGCACAGCGCACTGTGCTGTGCTATGAAATGCCTCGCTCGTCCCCCTGTGGCTGCTCTTGGCTGTTTGGAATAGTAACCTTAACTTAATTCGCCCGAGCGAAGCGACGGCTTTGTGTGCGTTTTAACGCACCAAAACCAATCCACGAGGGGATTATCTCGGGCTCCGCCCTCGAAATGACACGTTTCATCAAGGCGCGTACATATTTTATAGCGGCGGGCGCAAATGCGCCCGCCTGCTTTTTGTGAACCCTGTTGCAAACGGTTCCGTAGCGCTCAGCGGAATGTATGGCTAACGCGTTTTGAGGTCGCAACGCACGTTTCGCCCAAAAAATTATTTAAAAATAATTAACGTCGCTGCGCGGCAGATTCTTCGTCGGGCTGCGCCCGACTCAGAATGACAGGAGGGGGGGAGGGTTCTCTGCGCGGAATGACAAGAGAAGAGGGGAAGGTCGCTCGCGCAGAATGATAGGATAGAGAGTCCGCTCGCGCAGAATGAAAGAGGAACGGCACTCCCCGTGGCTTCTTCCCTACGGGGGGAAGCTCCCGCGCAGCGGGTGATGGGAGGGGAAATATTTTAAATAATTAACGGCGCTCGTTCCGCCCAAAATAATATGGCATTGCGCCCATCGTCTGTACCGTATTGCGCCGCTTAAACACGTTGGCGGGGGCAGTAAAAAATTTACATTCATATGCCGCGCAAAACGGCCCATACTCTTTTTAAAGGGTAAAACCTTAAAAGGAGAACTATGGAAAAATTCTTTTTAGGCGCCGTTATAGGCATGGCGGCGGGCGCCGTTTTGGTGGCCAACAACTGCAAGCTGAGGAACCTTGTTAAAAAGAACCAGGAGGACCTTATGGAAAAGGCCGAAAATTATATCGACACAAGGCTGGCGCAGCTTGAAAAAAACGGCGGCTCCAAAAAAGGCGGGACGTCCAAAGCAGAAGAATAAAACGGATAATGCCGCGAAACACGCGGCATTATTTGATTTTGCTTGAAAATCCGCGCGCGGCGTGGTATAATGTGGGCGTATGGAAAGATATGTGGCGTTTGACATAGGCGACAAGCGGATAGGCGTTGCGGTCTCAGACCCGTTCAACACCTACGCGCTGCCCTCGGAAACCTATTGGCGCAAGGGCTTTGAGGCCGACATAGCCGCTCTGAAAAAAATTGCCGCGGAAAAGGGCGCAACGGCCGTGGTGTGCGGTCTGCCCGTTAACTTCGACGGCACCGAAAGCGTGCAAACGGCAAAGACGCGGCGGTTTATCGAGGCGTTGAAAGCAGCCCTGCCCATGCCCGTCATATGCGAGGACGAGCGGTTTACGACCCAAATGGCGCACGAAACGCTGATAGGCGAGGGCATGCGGCGCGAAAAGAGAAAAAACTACGTGGACGCGCTGGCGGCGGCCAACATTTTGGACGGCTATCTTTCAAAACTGAAAAAATAAGGAGCACGATATGGACAGTACGGATATGGAACCGTTGGAGGACGGCATTATTGAACTTATAGACGACGTCGGGAACATAGTAAAATTCAAACTTTTGGACGTGACCGAGTACAAGGGCGAAAAATACACTCTGCTGATGGCGGCGGAACCCAACTCCGACATAGCCGAGGACGAAGTGGTTATATTCCGCCTGAACGAGGCCGAACAGACGCTTGAACCCATCGAGGACGACGACCTTCTGGAGGAAGTGTTTGAGTTTTACCAAAACGAGGCGGACGAGGACGCGGACTCCGAAAATTGATTATTGACAAAAACCGCGCCCTGTTATATAATTGAAGTATGAAGCGCAACCGTTCCACAGAGGATTATCTTGAAAATATCCTGCTTTTGTCGCGCGAGTCGGAGTATGTCCACCGCGTGGACGTGGCGAGGAAGGTGGGCGTAAGCCAGCCCGCCGTGCAAAAAGCCGTTAAAATTTTAACGGCTTCGGGCTTTGTGGAGTGCGACGGCATGCACATTTATCTCACCCCCAAGGGCGCGGAGTATGCCGAAAGAATTTATTTCAGGCACTGCACCATCCGCGAATTTTTGGAGCGGATAGGGGTGAACGCGCAGGACGCCGACGCCGACGCCTGCGAGATGGAGCACGTGATTTCGGGGGCGACCCTCGAGGCGATGAGCGCCTTTTTGAAAGGGGAGAATAAATAAAGGGACTGCCCGCCGCTGAAATGTAGCCTTCGTAAGGGCAATGTCTTGCTCGCTTCTAACCGCTTGCCAACTTCGTAAGGGCAGCTCCCGACCCAACCCCCTTGGCTCCCTTTAGTAAGGGGAGCTGGCTGCGAAGCAGACTGAGGGGATTGTAAACGATTCACATAACAACAAAATCCCATACAGAGCCTTATGCCGAGTGTGGGATTTTTCTTTTTTTGGGCGAAACGGGCGTTACAACCTCAACTTTCGTTAGCCATACATTCCGCTGAGCGCTACAAACCGTTTCAAAAAAATGTTCACAAAATTCTCGGCAGGCCGTGCCTGCGAATTTTCGTGATTCTGAGGGCTCCTTCTCACACGGCGTAAGGACAACGCCGTGTTCGGGCACCGCCTGCGCCTTTCTCTTTGCGCAGGCTCATCTCGCGCGGCAAAACAGCGCACTGTGCTGTTTTGAAAATTCCGCGCTCGTCCCTCTGCCTGCGATTATTAAGGGCCCACGATTATATAATCGCAGGCATTCACCTCGCTCAGGCGCAGGTATGCGCAAATTGTGTGCGCGGGCGCAGGGGATTCTCACCAACGGCAAGGAAAACCGTTGGCTCGGTCACCGTTCGCGCGGGACGTTTGCGCTCACTCATCTCGCTCGGCACGCACAGCGCACTGTGCTGTGCTATGAAATGTCTCGCTCGTCCCTGCTTGCGCCGTTAATTATTTTGAAATGTGAATTCCGCTCGCCCCGTGCCCTCTTCCGTCACCGACGGGGGAGGGTGTCACGAAGTGACGGGTGGGAGTAACCACGTTACTTGTCATTCTGCGCAAGGGCTTCTCTCTCCTCTCTGTCATTCTGAGGAGGGCGCAGCCCGACGAAGAATCTGTTGCCGTAAGGCAACCCAAAAAAGTCGCTGCGCGACAGATTCTTCGGCTATCGCCTCAGAATGACAGGAGGGGCCGTGTAGTACTCGCACGAAATGACACTCCTTAATGTTTGTTGTACATATTTAAAAAATGCGGAGCCCGCAACGGCTCCGCAATTTTTGTGAACCTTACAGCAACTTTTCAATCCTCTCCTTTACGGATATCACGAACCCGAGCTGTTCGGCGGAGAGCGGGGCGGGGTCGGGCGCGAGGGCGAGCAGCTCCTTTGCGGACACCCGCTTTTTTTGCGGCAACTCGTCGGACAGGTCGTCAAAAATGTCGTACCACATTCCCGAAAAGGCGGCATATCCCCTGTTTTCGGGCAGGGAGGCCTCTACCTTGTGGCGCAGCCTGAAGATGCCCGCCGCGATTTCGTCGGCGTTGAGGCAGTCGTATTCGGGCAGGTTGCGGTTTTCAAAAAATTTTTTGATCCGCCCGAGCTGCGCGGGGGTGTAACCGTCTATATACTTGCCCGCGGCCCTTACAAAGATATCGTACCGCCACTGCGCCGCCGATATCCCGTATTGCTCGCGCACGTACCGCTCGAACGCGTCGTAGCCCTCCTCCCCGCAGGGAATGGCCGTGAGATATTCGGCGAGGGGGAGCAGCCTGAAATCTTCGTCGTCGCCTATCATGTTCAGCTTGCAGTAAAAAAAGTAGTCCTCGTCGGCGCTGTTCCAAAAATCGGCGGAAGTGCATTGGCCGGCAAGTTTTAAAGAGAGTATTCTGCGCACGGCCATGCTGTCCATCAAATTGTCGGCGAGCCCGTAAGTGAATTTATCGTCCATATCCATATCCTCATATAATTTAACGGCCGCCGCGCCACGGCGCGGCGGCCCGTTTGCCTTGGCAAACTTATCTTCTTATTTCGTATTCCTGGTTCATCAGTTTTATTATCGACTCTTCGTCGTCGGTGATGTTGAAGTCGCCGTGCATCGTGTGCTTTATAACCGAGGACGCCACCGCAAAGTTGACTATGTCGTCGGGCGCCATCTCGCGCATCAGGGCGTAGATCATGCCGCTGGCAAAGGCGTCGCCGCCGCCCACGCGGTCCAAAATGTTGAAGCGGAAGGTGCGGCTCTCGTAAGTTTCGCCGTCGTACCACATAAACGCTTTCAGACTGTTTTCGCTGCCCGAGTGCACGTATCTCACGTGCCTGCCTATCGCCCTTATGTCAAACCGCTTGGATATCTCCCTGAAAATTCTGTCCTGCTCCTTGTAGGAGGGGTTCATCGAAAGCCCGTCCTTTAAATCCTTGCCGTCGGGCCCGGGCAAATTCAGCGGCTCTATGCCGAACAGCACGTCTACGTAGGGCAGATATTCGGTTATGCAGTCGCGCGCCTCCTGCCAGCCCCAGAGAGCCGAGCGGAAGTTGCAGTCGAAACTGACGGTTATCCCCAATTCCTTTGCCGCCTGCAGGGCGTACATGATAAGGCTGCGGCAGTTTTTCGAAAGGGCGGGAGTGATGCCCGAAAGGTGCAGCCACGTGAAGCCCTCGAGCTTCTTTTTAAAATCTATCTGCGAAAAGTCGTAAGTGGCAAAGGAGGAATCCTTCCTGTCGTAGGTGACTTTCGAGGAGCGCACGCCGAAGCCCTCCTCCAAAAAGTATATGCCCATTCTGCCCTGTTTGGAATAGATGCAGGGCGAGCAGTGCACGTCGTTGGAGCGCAGATATCTTATAGCCGCCTTGCCTATCGAGGAGTCGGGCACAACCGTGAAGTAGGAGGAGTCGATGCCCAGATTGGCAAGCGAGGCCGCCACGTTTGCCTCCGCGCCGCCGTAAGTGACTTTAAATTCGTCGGTGGTTCTTATCTTTTCGTAGTTGGGGGGAGAGAGTCTTAACAGCAGTTCCCCCATCGTTATGAATTTGATGCTTGACTTGTCAGCCATAAAAAATTTCCCCCGTGGATTATTATCAAAGTCAATTATATCACAATTTTTTTATTTGTACAGACCCAAAACAAATTTTCCGTTGCTTTTTTTGCCGCAATGCGCTAAAATATCCCTTATGAAGATAGTAGTGGACAGCGCCGCCTTTTCGGACGGCGACATCGATTTCGGGTGTTTCAAGGCCCTCGGCGAAGTGACGTACATAAACGAGCCCTCGCGCGGGGAACTGTACGCCGCGGCAAACGGCTGCGACGCGATAATCGTCAACAAAGTTATAATAGACCGCGATTTTTTGGACGCCTGCCCCACGGTGAAGTA
The DNA here is from genome assembly GCA_947631195.1 of uncultured Clostridia bacterium. Classification (GTDB taxonomy): domain Bacteria; phylum Bacillota; class Clostridia; order Christensenellales; family Borkfalkiaceae; genus Coproplasma. The sequence continues at coordinate 10,001 of CANRKK010000027.1, read as the reverse complement.
CGTCGGGGTGTTCGCAACGGGCTACAACGTGGTGGATACCGCGCTCTGCCGCGAACGCGGGGTGACGGTGTGCAACGTGCCCGGCTATTCCACAAACGCAGTGGCGCAGCACGTGTTTGCGCTTATCCTCACCATTCTGGGGCAGATCCCGCGCTATACCGCGTCGGTGGAGGCGGGGGACTGGACGAAAAGCCGCACCTTTTGCTATTTCCCTTGGCGCACCTACGAGATAGCGGGCAAAACGCTGGGCATTTTGGGCTACGGCAGCATAGGCAGGGCGGTTGCAAAGATTGCCGACGCGTTCGGCATGAACGTGATAGTTTCCACCCGCACTCCGCCGAAGGACTGCCCCTACAAAACGCTTTCATATGAAGATATGCTGCGGGCCGCCGACATAGTCACGCTGCACTGTCCGCTCACGTCGGAGACGGCAAAGATTATGGACGGGCGGGCGATATCCCTGATGAAGGACGGCGCAATTCTGATAAACACGGCGCGCGGCGGACTTGTGGACGAGGAGGCCCTGCGCGCGGCGTTGGACGGGGGGAAGCTCTCCGCGGCGGGGCTGGACGTCGTTTCGTGCGAGCCGATGAGGGCGGACAACCCGCTCCTCGGCGCAAAAAATTGCTACATAACCCCCCACGTGGCGTGGACCCCGCTTGAAACGCGCAAGCGGCTGATAGCTACCGCCGCCGAGAATTTGAGGTGTTATATTGCGGGCCGCCCGCAAAACGTTGTTAATTAAGGGTGTTCACAAAAATTGCGGAGCCGTTGCGGGCTCCGCAATTTTTCGTGAGTTTTAGGGCTACTCGCCCTCTTTGCGCCATAATTAAGGGCGCACATATTATATAATGGCGCAAATTCACCTCGCTCAGGCGCAGGTATGCGCAAATTGTGTCTTGCTGCGCAAAAGCGTGGTTTTGCTTGCAACGTTAAATATTTTAAAAAGAATAGGCGCGCCTCGTTCTGCTCGTATCTGCGCGCTTGCAGACTTCGTAAAGGCAGCTCCCGCAATTATAAAATAATAGCAAAGTCAATTAAAGCGTGTCATTCCTTCCCTCCCTGTCATTCTGAGTCGGGCAAAGCCCGACGAAGAATCTGTCGCGTTAGCGACCTTTTATAATAATAGCAACGCAAATTAAGCCGTGTCATTTCGAGTCGCGGAGCGCGATAATCCCCTCGTGGATTGGTCGAGGTTGGATAACACGGCACCCTCCTTGGCTCCCCGTAGTAAGCGGGAGATGCACCGTTTCCCCTCTCCTTGGCGCCCCTTAGCAAGGGGAGCTGTCACCGACAGGTGACTGAGGGGATTGTCATTAAAGTTTGACGTGCAAAAAGCAAGTCCACCGTTAACGCTATAAAGATATCCGAATGTAACGTCACGTTGTTTTTTATATTTTGTCCCACCCACCCCCCCCAATATTGTTAAAAAAACAAGTGGACGGCACCGCCTACACCCTTGGCTCCCCGTAGTAGGGGGAGCTGTCACCGATAGGTGACTGAGGGGATTGTCATTCAAGTTTTAAGCGCGGCAATTTCAATCAGGCGGTAACGCAATAAAGACACTATGCTCAAGCGTTATGCTTGCCCCCCTCAGTCCGCTGCGCGTCCAGCTCCCCCCACAACGTGGGGGCAGCCAAGACGGGATGGTGGTCGGCGACGGAAGAGGGCAAGGGGAAGCGGCAGCCCGCCGCCTGTGTGTTGTAAACGGTGTTGTAGCGTTCAGCGGAATGTATGGCTAACGAAAGTTGAGGTTGTAACGCACGACCCGCCCAAAAGAAAAAATAAAATATGCTTTTACGTTACTCCCACCCGCCCTTTCAGGGCACCTGCCCCGTTACACTCATATCGTTCTGCCGCTTCCCGCAAGGCGGGAGCCCTCGGCAGGGCAGCGGCGGCGGAGCCGCCTCGCGCGAAATGACAAGCCTTAACTTGCGTGGTTAATTTTTATAATTGCGGGAGCTGTTTTTTACGAAGTTAGCAAGCGGTTAGAAGCAAGCAGAACGAGGCGCGCGAGGAAAACTTGAAGGAGCGTACACTGACGTACGTAACTGAAAGTTGCCGCAGCGCAACAATGTATGCGCCGCTTATGGGCGCTTGGCGGCAGCAAAAAAACCAGACATCGTCGAATGTCCGGTTTTTGTGAACTTAGTCTATTGATTTTAATACATATTCCAGCGAGCCGAGGGCGTAGGGCAGCGGTTCGAGGTATTTTACCATTACCGTCCGCGTTTCGTTGGAGTTTTCCCCGACGGCAAACCAATAGGTTTGGGACCCGCCCGAGAAGTTCCCGCCGCTGTACGATATTGCGACGGACTTCGTTTTCAGTTTGGAAAGGGTCTGGGTGCCGTCCTCGTTTTCAACGGGTTGGGGGGTAAACAGCCCCTTGCCCTGCAAAACCTCCTGCACCGCGGACAGCTGTTCTTCGGCTTTAGCATTTTCGGAGGAGAGCGCGCTGTCCCCTACGGAAGCGGTGTAAACTCTCGGTTGCAGCCCCGGGGTATAGAGCGAAAAGGTGAGCGAGGAGGAGGAATACAGCCCGCGCATCGCACGCACGACAATGTCGAGATAGGTGTAGTCGAACAGCGAATTCTGCGCCGAGGCAAACCCGCCCGCCTCGTATTCGTACGGTTCGGCGGGTTCCGCCGAGAGGTCGGTGACGCGGCTCAGAACGGAGTTGCCGCCCAAGCTGTAAAAGCTCTCGTATTCGGCGTGCGTTTCAAAGCACGCGTTCTCCAAAGAAGTGGCGCGCAGCTCTGCGGGCAGGGCGCGGTGCACCGTGCGCAGGGTATAAACGGGCGCGAGGTAGTCGGCAACCGAAAGGAAGTAACTCTCGCTCTCCACCGTCTGGCCGTCGTAAGTTTTGGAATCCTGCCCGACGGTAAACGTCACGGAGGGCAGGCTGAGGCTGCTCTTGTAATAGTAGAGGTACATATATCCCTCCGAGCCGAGCGCGGAGGTGTAGTCGTCCCGCCATTTTTCGAGAGTGATTGTTTCAAGCTCCGCCGCCGTTATTTTTTTGGCGTAGAACTCGGTGGTATATGTGCCGTCGGCAAAAGCTACGATATAGTCGCCGTTGCCCTCCTTTTCGGGCTGCGTAACGGCGTAGGTGTATTTTTGGGCGGCGTCCTCCGTGAAGGTGGGCTGTATGTTTTTAAACGTTGTGTCGGCGTACCAGTTTGAGGAGAGGGACGCCAAATTTTTGGAGCTGCCCGCGCAGCCCGCCGCAGTGACCGTAAGCGCGCCCGCAAGCGTGGCCGTTAACAACACGGCAAGTGACTTTTTCATAAAATTTCCCAAATTTTTTAGTTGGGCCCGCCGCAAAAGAGGGGACGGACCTTTGATTTTTCCACATTATACCACATTATTTCGATTTTGTAAAAACTTTTATGCCCCAAATACTTAAATTTAAGTTGTCGTTATGATATAATATTTGCGTATGATAAAATGTATAAATTGCGCGGCCCTGCCCTCCGCCCTTTTAAGGTTGCAATCCATAGTGGCGCAAAACGAGAGGGACGGCCGCAGAACTTTGATATTTTGTGAGGACAGGCTCTCCCTCGCCGCGGAGCGCACGGTGTGCGGGGCGGTGGAGGGGACTTTTTCCGCCTCGGTGTACACCTTTGCCCGCTTTTTGAGCGAGGAGTGCGGCAAGCCCCAAAACGTGCTCTCCGAACAGGGCTCGGCGATGGCCGTGCGCAGGATAATCGAGGAACAGCGGGACAAGCTCACTCTCTTTAAGCAACTCTCCGCCCCGGGCGCGGCGCAGGCCGTGTACGACACGATGGCCCTGCTCTATTCTTCGCGCGCGTCGGTCGAGGACGTGGAGAGGGCGGCGGCGGACGGCGGACTGCTCGGCGGCAAGCTGGGCGACATTGCCGTGATTTACAGGGAATACACGGAATATCTCAAGCGGAGCGGCCTGCAGGACCGCAACGGCTATCTCAGGCGGCTTGCGCCCGTCATAGAGAACAGCGCAAAGGTAAAGGGCGCTTTCGTGATATTTTTGGGCTATCAGGCGTTCACCTGCACCGTGGCCGAATGCGTGCGCGCGGCGTTTATGTCCGCGGGCGACGTCGCGGGGCTGTTTATCGGCGGCAGGGCGGATATCTACGTCAACGAGGCAAGCTCCTCGTTCATAAATATTGCGCGGGAATTCGGCGGTTCTTCGGAGGAATTTGAGGAGGGAGGTCTCTGCGCGGAGGGCGGCGTGCTTGCAAGGTCGCTGTTCAATCCCGAAAGCTATTCGGGCGGGCAGTTCCCCACGGGCAAAATACATATCTTTGAGGCCGACGACGAGGAAACGGAGTTTGAATTTATCGCGGCGGGCATAAAGCGGCACGTTCTCGACGGCGGCAAGAGGTATTCCGAAATCACCGTAACGCTGCCCAACCTCGCCGAAAAGGAGGGGGCGTTATCCCGCGTATTTTCGCGCTACCGCATACCCTACTACGCGGACAGGCGCATACCGCTCGCCGAACATCCGCTGTGCGCCTTTATCTTTTCCTATCTCGGCTGCCTGCTTTCGGGCTGCCGCCCGCAGGACGTGGACGGGGTTGTGTCCTCGCCCTTTTTCCCCGCGGAGCAGCGGGACAGGGACCTTTTCAGAAACTACGCTTTAAGGTTTGCCGCATACCGCGGCGGGGTGTTCAGACAGCCGAGGGAGAGCCTTAAAGAGAGCGGCTGGGACATAGCCGCCGTGGAGAGAGTCAGGGAAACTTTTGTAAGGGGATATTCCCTTTTAAACAGGGACCGCGGGGATATATTCGGGGGCATACGCGCCCTTTTGGAGGATTTTGGAGCGGAGGAAAAGCTGCAGCAGCTGTACGAAAACTTCAAAACTTCGCGGCCCGTGCATGCGGCGTTCGGCGCGCGCGCGTTAGACGGCGTGTTGCAGGTTTTGGCCGAGGCGGGGGAGCTGTGCGGCGGCATGCCCTTAAAGGATGTAGTCAAAATATTAAAGAGCGGCTTTACGGCAATGGAGATAGCGCTGATTCCCCCCAAGGCGGACGCGGTGTTCGTGGGGGACATAGCAGCCACGGCAAACACGGGCGCGGACATAGTTTACGCCTGCGGACTCACGGCCGAAGTCCCCGCGGCGGGCGCTGATACAGCCCTGCTCACAGACAGGGACATGGCCCGCCTCGAACAGCTTAATATCAACGTTTCCCCCAAGATAAGGCAGGTCAATCTGCGCATGCGGGAGACGACGGGGCTGAACGTGTGCGCCTTTAAAGAGGAGCTGTATCTTTCCTACTGTTCGCAGGGGGAGGGCGACAACGGGAGCGAGATAATTTCCTACGCTCAGGCCGTATTCAAGACGAAATCGGGCAAGGCGCTGTCCGCCGTAAACGTAAACAGGATCGAAAAGACGGGGCTGATGCTCTCCTGCCTCGCCAGCGAAAAATTGCCCGCGATAAAACAGCTTATAAATTTAAAGTCCCGCTCGGCGGCACAGGCGGCGGTGTATGAAGCTCTGTGTGCGGGGGGATTCAAAAGGGAGGCGGACGCCGCGCTCCAAAAGCCGCAGCAACACGGCATATCCTGCGCAAAACAGCTGTACATAACCTACGACAGCATCACCCCCACCGCGCTCGAAACCTATTTTTCCTGCCCGTACGCAATGTTTATGAAACAGGGGCTCAGGGTGCAGGAGAGGGAGGAGGGCGCCCTCCGCGCGGTGGACACGGGCAACTTTATCCACTCCGTTTTGGAGGAGATCGCCCCCGAAGTAAACGACATTCCCGACGGGGAAACCCTCAAGGCGCGGGCGCGCGAAATCGCCGAAAAAAAGCTCGGCGCGCCCCCCTACAACGCCCTTTCGGACGCAAAGAGCGGGGAGTACACCGCGGCGAGCCTTACCGAAGAGGCCGTAAAACTGTGCGCGGGCATGTACGAACAGCTGAAAAATTCGGGGTTCGCCGTGTCCGCAACCGAGAGCAAGTGCGAGATAAACCTCGGCGGCGGGCTTAAAGTGTTCGGCAGGATAGACCGCGTGGACGAGTGCGGGGACATGGTGCGCATAATAGACTACAAGACGGGCACGGTGGACTGTTCGCCCGTGAAGTACTACATGGGTGCAAAACTGCAGCTTCCCCTCTATCTTTTGGCCGTGTCCAAGGGCAAGCGGGCGGCGGGGGCGTACTATTTCCCCGCGTCTGTAACCTACCGCGAAAAGGAGGACGGCGTGTTCCGCCTGCAGGGCTTTATGGACGGCAGCGAGGAGGTGGTCAGGGCCACAGACACCAACGTCCAACCCAAGAAAAAATCGGCGTACGTGGACGCCTATCTAAACGGCAGACCTGTAGACAAGGTTATGGAGAGGGAAGATTTTGAATATTTTTTGGGCTATTCGCTGCTGGTCGCGGGCAGGGGCGCGGACGAGATGCTCGCGGGGAACACGGCTCCCTCCCCCACCCCCAAAACCTGCCAATATTGCCTTCTCGGCGGGAGTTGCGGCTTTGCCGCGGGCCGCGACGGCGAAGCGCGGGAAGTTACTTCTGTAAACTGCGCCAAGATTGCCCAAATAGCGCGCGGAAAGGGGGAAAACAATGGCTGAACTCACCAAGGAACAACTTGCGGCGGTGGAAAGCCGCGGGAAGGTGATTGTGTCCGCCTCGGCGGGCAGCGGCAAGACTTTCGTGATGATAGAAAAGCTCTCCCGCGCCATCGAGGACGGGGCCGATTTAGACGAAGTGCTGGCCGTTACTTTCACCAAAAAGGCGGCGGCGCAGATGAAAAGCAAGCTGCGCGATTCCCTGATAAAGCGGCTCGGCAAGGCGGACGGGGACAAAAAACAGCGGCTCAAAACGCAGATATCCAAGATATCCTCGGCCGACATCTCCACCATACACTCCTTTTGCGCGCGACTTTTGAGAACGCACTTTTACGCCCTCGGCATAGACGGAGGGTTCGACATAATGGCGGACGAGGACCCCGCGGCCTCCGATTTAAAGGAGCGCGCGATAGAGAACGTTTTCGACGACGGATACGCGCGGGCGGACGGGGACTTTCTGCGCCTCGTGCGCAGGTTTTACGAAAAGAGGAGCGACAGGGAGCTGAAGCGGCAGTTGCTCGCCGCCTATTCGGAAATCCGCAACACGGCGCACTACCGCGAGGCGCTGCAAAACACCAAAAAACTGTACACGGACGAGGGTTTTTCGGAAGTTTGCGCCGAATTGAAGGAGCTGTTCGCGGCCGAATATTCCCTTATCGCGGAGGAGACGAGGGAGTTTAAAAATTCCCTGCCCGCCGACGCTGCGCCCGTGTGGTTCAAAATTGCGGACGAGATGATCTCTGCGGCGGAGGAGAGTGCGGAAAGGGAAGCGTTCGAGCCCGCGGCGCCCTTCACCGTCACAAAAAAACCCGTCGAAAAGATCGAATTTGCCGAGCTGTTCGACGCGTTCAAAAAGAAGGAATCCGAAAGGTACAGGGATGTAAAAAAGGGTCTTGCGGACTATGAAACGGAGAGGGCCGCCTTTTTCGAAAGCGGCAGCACCGCCGTTGCGTTTGCAAACCTGCTTCTCGCCTTCGACGCGGAGTACACCCGCATTAAAATAGAGGAAAACAAGTTAGACTACAACGATCTGGAGCATTTCACCCTGCGGCTGTTGCAGGACGGCGAGATAAAAAAATCGGTAAATTCCAAATACAAGTACATATTTGTGGACGAATACCAGGACGTAAACCCCGTGCAGGAAGAGATAATTTCGGCTATGGACGGGGAAGTGTTTTTGGTGGGCGACATAAAGCAGGCGATATACGGCTTCAGGGGGAGCAAATCCCTGTTCTTCGCCGAAAAATTCAACAGAATGAAAGACGGGGGCAGCGCGCTGCGCCTTTCGGGCAATTTCCGCAGCTCGGCGGAGGTAATAGAGTTTGTGAACCGCCTGTTTTCGCAGGTGATGACCGAGCGCACGTACGGCTTTGACTATGCGGGCGGGTCGGAGATGACTGCGCTGGGCGGCTATCCAAAAGACTGCGGCGGCGCGGACATACTTCTTTTCGGCAAGGACGAAAAGGAGGAAAAGGAGAGGGACGTATATTCGGTAATCGAGGACAGCCGTCCCGCACCCTGCACCCGCGAGGCTCTGACCGTGCTGAAACTCGTGGAGGAGGAACTCTCCAAAAAGCGGTACGACGTAAAGACGGGGGAATACCTGCCCGTGCAGCCGGGCGACATCTGCATACTCGTGCGCAAAAACACGGGGCAGGCGGGGGAAATTGCGCGCGCTCTGACTGCGGCGGGCTACGCCGTGGCGGGCGTTCAGGAGGGCAATATCTGCCGCACGCCCGAAGTTAAACAGGTGCTGGACATACTCTCCCTCATCGACGACGCCGAACAGGACATACCCCTCGCAACGGCCCTTTTGTCGCCGCTCGGCGGGATTTCGGAGGACGAGGCGGCGCGCATACGCATAGCCTTTAAGCGGGAGGGGAAGATATCTTTCCGCCGCTGCTGCGAGCTGTACGTGCAGACTTTCCGCAACGACGTAGCAAAAAAACTCAACTTGTTCTACAGAAAACTTGCGCGGCTGCGCGAATTGGCGCAGATTTTAACGGCGGAGGAGCTGATAGACACGCTCATCGCGGGTAGCGGGCTGGAGGCGGCGTATTCGGCGGGCACGGGCGAAAAGCTGAAAAACGTCCGCAGACTGGCCGCCGAGGGGGCAAAAATTCCGCTCGCCGCATTTTTGGCAAAGATAAAGGCCGCGGGCTACGACATAAAGGCGGCGACCCCCGCCCCCGCCGACAGCATAAAAATAATGACGATGCACGCCGCCAAGGGGCTGGAATTCCCTGTGGTTATTTTGGCGGACATCTGCAAACAGTTCAAGGGCCCCGAGGACTCCGCGCTGCCCTTCGACGACAAGTACGGCTTCGCCCCGATGGCCTACGACGACGAGAATATGACGGTGCAAAACACCGTTCTGCGCAAACTCATTAAGCTCAGAGCCGCGCGGGAGGAGCTCAAAAACGAACTGAACCTCTTTTACGTGGCCTGCACGCGCGCAATGTGCCGCCTGCACATACTCGTTTCCGCGCCGCCCGCATATTCGCTTCGTGGGGCGGCCAAGGCAAAGAGCTATGCCCAGACCTTCGATATCGCGGGCTTTGCGCCGGTTGAATACGGCCCCGCGGAGGAGGGCGAACGGGCGGAGGAAGTGGAGGCGGCCGCGCCCGCCCCGTCGGGTCTGGCGGAGGAAATACTCAAGCGGTTTATGCGCCCCTACGCGTACGCGGCAAGCGTTGATTTGCCCGTAAAGAGTTCGGCTTCGGCCATAATAAAGAGCATGCGCGAGGACGAGCCCTACTTTGCCGAAAATAAGTTGTTCGCCGGCGAGGAGGAGACGGGCGCGGAGCGGGGCATAGCCTACCACAGGTTTTTGGAGCTGTGCGACTTCGCCCTAAAATCGCCCGAAGAAGTGGCGGAGGAGCTAAAAAACTTCACACGTTCGGGCAAAATGACCGCCGAACAGGCCGAACTCGTGGACGCGGCGCAGCTCTCCGAAATTTTGAACATGCCCGTGTTTGCGGGACTGGAGGGGGCCGAAACCTACCGCGAGCGGGAATTTTTGTGCAGGCTTAAAGCGTGCGACGTGATGGACACCGGGGCGGAGGACTACGTGCTGTTGCAGGGCGCGATAGACCTGATGGCCCGCACGGACGGCGGGGTGCGCATAATAGACTACAAATATTCCAAAAAATCGGACGAAAGTTTAATCCAAACCTATTCGGCGCAGCTCAGACTGTACAAAAAGGTTGTGTCGGTGATTCTGAACACGCCCGAAAGCGATATCTCCACGGCGATTGTGAATATCTACGCCAAACGGCAGATAATATTATGAGAGGTTCACAAAAATACCAAGCAAGCCGTGCTTGGTATTTTTCGTGAGGTTTAGGGCTCCTTCTCACACGGCGTAAGGGCAACGCCGTGTTCGGGCACCGCCTGCGCCTTTCTCTTTGCGCAGGCTCATCTCGCGCGGCAAAACAGCGCTACT
>CANRKK010000026.1 GCA_947631195.1 uncultured Clostridia bacterium | reverse complement strand
AATAAACGTCCTGTCTTTCATTAATGGTTTAACGCATGATGCCAACCATTCTTCTAACCAATCATTATACTTCATTTACGTTCTCCTTTGGATTGTTTTATTGTCGGATTAAACATCCTCACCTATATAGGACACTTCTTGCCTAAAATTCGGGGTACTTTAAAAAAATTTTTGCAAAATTAAAGAAGCAACCTCTTTATTGAGATCGCTTCTTTAACTACTCTTATATTGTTCTTCAAGTTTTAATCTATTTCAAGGTTGTCAAGGTCAAAAACAGGGCTGTTGAAAAATTCGGACACGGTATAACCAAGTTCTCTGATGATAAGTGCCATACTCTTGAAGTTAGAGGCTTTTGTCCTGTTGTTGAGTATCGAGGTCATTGTGCTATGCCAAATCCCTGTTGCCTGCTCCAACTTGTACTGTGTCATCTTCTTCTCTTTTAGAATTTCCCGTACTCTGATCGCAAATGCTTGATTTATCGTCATTTTAATTGTACCCTGTCCGTTTCATACTATGTATATAATATCATACGGACAAGAAAAAATATGTACGATAGAGTGGGCAAACGGTTTGTTTTTTTGATTGTGTATGCTATAATACAGGTCAGTATGGTACGAATGGAGATTTTATGTTACCCGATAAAGAGAATGTCCTTGAAAATGCCAAACGAGAGATTAGCGAGATAGTAGAACATCTTAACTCAACAACTGCCTGCTTCACAGGACACAGAAGTCAAAAACTTCCGTGGGGTTTTAATGAAAACGATGAGCGTTGTCTTGCTATGAAAATCAAATTGAAAAAAACCATTGAAGCGGCGATACAAGACGGCTATAAAACATTCCTATGCGGAATGGCGATTGGCTTTGATACAATATGCGCCGAAACCGTTTTAGATCTCAAAAGAATCTATCCTGACATAAAACTCATTGGTGCTATTCCTTGCAAGGATCAAGATAAGCTATGGTCAGCCAAAGACAAAAAACGCTATAAAGAACTTTTGAAACAATTAGATGGAATCCGTTGTATCTACAATAAATATATCGGTGCAGAGTGTATGCTCGAACGAAACGAATACATGATAAAAAAATCATCACTCTTAATTGCCCTGTTCAATGGCGAACATGGCGGCACAGAAAAAACCCTTTCGTTTGCCAAACAACAAGGTTTGGATATTATAATAATCAAACCGTAAACCTGCCATAAAAAAACTTCGGCTCTTACTCCGAAGTTTTTTATGCTCTACTTAATGGCTGTTTTAATAGATTTTTTGTGGTTTTTGCCGTGTCCCTAATCCTATTGAACACATATTCACCGATAGAAGTGACGCTACTTGGGATAGTGATACTTTTTAGACTTTTGCAACTGCTAAATGCGTAATTTCCGATAGAAGTAATGTTTTTAGGTATGATGATGCTTGCCAGATTAGTGCTAGCAAATGTACTTGCTTCAATAGATGTAATTTTACTTGGTATTGTTATACTTTTAAGATTTTTGCAATACGCAAATGCACCTTTGCCAACAAAAGTAACGCTATCCGGTAAAATTATGTTTGTAATATTTTCGCAACTTTTAAATGCACTTTCCCCGATAGAAGTAACTCCGTTTAATATGGTTACATTTGTAAGATATTTTAATCCACTAAATGCATTTTTTTCAATGGAAGTCATGCATCCCGGTATAGTTATGTACGTCAGCTTTTCGCATCCGTAAAAAATATCTTCTCCGATGGAAGTTACGCTATCGGGTATTGTAATACTTGTAAGATTTTTGCAACATGAAAATGCATGAGCACCAATAGTAACAACACTATTTGGGATAAGGATGTTTGTAAGGCTTTCACAATTATAAAAAGCCCAATCGCCAATAGAAGTAACACTGTTTGGCATTATGACATTTGTAATATGTTTATTACGTTCGAACGCGTCTTTATCTATAATTGCAACTCCATTTGGAATATTTACTACATCATCGGTTCCGATATATTTTATCAGCCTATTATCAATTATCTGAAAGCTTCTGTTGTCATATGTGGATAATTGTGATGACGGTTGAGCATTCCATTCTATATTGCGATATCTTTGTTTGAGATCAAAAAGCTTTTTTATTTCATTGAATTGTATAGCCGAATTTATATCGGCGGTTGTTTGTGGATCCATAATCATCCAATCGAAATTGCCAAATTGTCCACACGCCATACAATGATACTCTTTGGTGCTTTTGTCCTTACCGCCTACGCCGGCAACGGCTCCGATAGGACCGAACACCAAGGAACCTACAATTCCTTTGCCATAACTGTAACCGCTTTGCTGATTTGTTACAATCTGCAAATTTGTGCTTCCGCAATGCTTACATCTCATTTTTGTTTCTTACCTCCGTAAAATAAAAAGTGCGCCTACCGAAGTAAACGCACAAAAAACACAAACTCCGATAGTCGCCAAACTAAACGGATATATGCAAGAACTACCTTACAACCCACCGATTGGAATTTGCATTTTTATCAAATTCATAGTGGATTGCAAAAAAATTGGCATATAATATGCCCTATAAAAAGAGTCCTTGCAATTAAGGATTCGTTTAGTTTGGCATATTTAATATATCATATTCAAAGTAAAAAGTCAATAGTTTTGAAACGTTGTTTGTAAAAATAACATGCTGAGGAAACCTGATTCACTCCGTCTTTACGTCGACTTTCGTATTAGACGCCGCCCAAAAGAAAAACAGCCAAAACCGAAAGGAGTTCGATTTACAGGTAGACAAAGGTGGAGAGGCTTTCGCAAAAATAGTTATTCTCCCCACCCCTGTACAACAAAAAAATGCCTTCACTATGTGGGGCATTTTCGTGGTGGAGCGCCGATAACCTATATCGAGCCACTTTGACATTAAATAATACTTGTATCTGTTTCTATCTCTTAATTATTGCAATTATAAACTTATCATTCGGGACTTATTTGGAATTTATTATTCTTTTTCGTAAACAACTCGTGGAGCCATTTGAATTTGAACTTACGTACCGCAACGCCGAGAAGTAGTAAAATGATTGCCGCGATAAACAAATAAATTCTCGGATCGAAATCTTTGACCAATAGTTGGAAGTTATCCATGATGATCTCGGCTTCATAGACAAACTTCTCTTCACCCTCTACATCATCCCGTGATGAGAGTGCGATCATAAGATTTTTCCCGTTTGTGAACGAATCACTTTCGGTAAGGTACTCCTTTGAATAAGAAAAAGCCCTGTATGTTTTGAGGATGGCACTGCATGCGTTTTCCGCCGCCGTAACGTCTTGCACAAACGGATCAAAGGAGCGCGGTACTTTTACAACGGTTACGCAATAGATCCCTTCGACTTTATTTTCAAAGGTAAACCTGTTGCCGCCGGGCGACAGCGAGGACAAGTCGAACCGCGCTACCATACCGCCCATCGTCCCTTTGGGGTGCTCGACATATGCCACGAGTTTTTTGTCCGGCTCTTTTTCACTGTCAAAGTTAAAAACGCTCACCTGCGTTCGGTAGTTATCCTCTATCATTCGTGCATCAAGGGTATTTAGAGCCACGTCCACGGTGGACATCAGCCCGAATATTATATTCTCGAGGATCTTTCTGCCGTTTTCGTTTTCAAGGAGCGAACAGCCCCACGGATTGCCGAGGTCGCACATATAGCTGCCTACCCTTCCCATGCCGAATTTCCACTCGGCATAAAGAGGCACATACTCGGCGATAAGCGGGTTTTTAACGCTGTTATAGCCTTTTAGAGCGGTGGTGAAGTAGCCGCCGAGCTTAATTTTTTTCAACTCCTTTTCGTCAACGCCATTAAACACGTCGGTGTGCTCGTTGACTTCTATGTTATACTCCTCTTTTATTGCGCCCGAGAGTTCCTCGTCGAAGCCAAGGTCGTCCCAGAACAATTCGGGAAGCTCAGACGCTGAGTTGATGTTGTGAACTTTAGCGTACAAGTGCTCCCTATCCCTGTCGTCAATATGTCCATTGCCAAATATCGCAACGGTGGACGTTAGATGCAGACCCGCCATTTCTACGCCTAAATGCCACGGCCAATAGGCGTCGTAGCCGTCGGCAATCGCGCCGTCGGTTAAGATGAGCAAATGTTGACGGCGTATTTCCGGACCGAGCCTTTGGAACAGGCGCAACGCTTCCTCAAGCGCGGGTTTTAAGCTTGTATTGCCGCTGTTCCTGTTGGATATATCTCTTATCACCCTTTGCACCATGGGTTTTTTGGACATGGGGGTCATATCGAGAGGCGTTTCGTAGGTATCGCCGAATATTGTCGCAGCCACATAATCTCGGGGCGAAAGCAAATCTATGCAGGCGAGTGCGGCCTCTACAGACTTGTCTATAAGCGAACCGTTCTCGTCTTCGTGTTCGGCCATAGAACCCGAGCAGTCGACGATTACCACCAAAGCGAGCGGAGGCTTATAGTCGATTACGTTGACCGGAAGCATCTGCTGGAAAATGGTGCCCTCCATATCCTTTTTATTGTAAGCATGCGCCACGCCGTGCTCAAGGCCTGTCGAATCCTGAACGAAAGTATAATCACCGTTTTCGTCCCTTTCAAGCCCGCCTACGGTAAACAGTCCTCCGCCGTAATCCTCGACATATTTCCGGAGGTTCTGCCAAAAGTCAGTGCCAAAATCGTTGCTTGCGATATTGACGAGAATGATCTCGTCGTACAGCAGCATTTGATCAAGCGTGTGGGGAATGCTGTCTTTATCGTTAAATCTCGTTTTGACCTCGAGCTGAATCTTCCCCGCGTCTATTTTCTCCTTAAACATGTCTTGAATACCTTGTGACTCGCCATCGTAATACTCGATAATAAGTATCTTGTAGTCCTCGTCAAGGTCGAAGTATGTATAATATACGTTGTTTTGATCGAGATTATCTTCGTCGCTTGTCAACGTGAACTTTATCTCGTGGTGACCCGCCGAGGTAAATTTGTAATCGTACGCAATTGTGGTAACGCCTATCGGCACCGCCTTTTGGACCGGAGGAAAATTTATTACCTCGGTGCCCTTTGTATCGCTGAGCGAAAGGGTTATGTTGCCCTTTAATGCGCTCTTTACTTCAACTTGGAAGGTGACCGCGTCCCCGACGGTAAAACTTCGGTCCGGGTAGGTTACGCCGGATATCCATATATCGGGCACCTGATCGCTGCCGAAAAACGTGGAGTCTATCCTAACGCCGTCCATCATGATCCTGCGGACTACCGACTGTGCCTGCTGGTCTGTTTCGATGCCGTCGCTTATTACGACTATCCTCGCCGACTCGGGATGAGTAATAACCGGAACGTCGTCGCCGCTCGTTTCGTTGACGGGATCCCAGCAGAACGTGAGCGCGGCGCAAATGTCGGTGGCGGTGGTGTCGTTGGGTGCCGACGCTTTAAGATATGAGTCAAACGCCAGATCCGCGTCGTACATGCCGGGCTCGAGGGCAACCTTTTGGTCATAGCCGAATGTAACGATGGAGGTCTTGCACCTTCCGTCGTTGGCCTCAAGAAGCTCGTGAACGAATTTGTCGGCGCGGTCCTTTAAAGAGCCCGCGGAAAATGATGAGTCGACCAAAATGACCAACTCGTTGCGCTCGTTGGGAAGTTCACAAGAAAAGTATATGCCCGCGAGGGCGAAGATGCTTAAGGCAATCGCCAAGCAGTGCAAGACGAGCGCGGCTATTCGGTTGCGAGTGCGCCTGTACTCCTTTTTCAGTCTGAAATGGAGAATAAACGGCACGGCAAGCGCGGGAATAAGTAGCAGCAACAGCCATGGACTTACAGAAAATCTTATTGCGAATTCCGACATATTATCCTCCTTTTATTATCTTCCGACTATATCGCGATGTTGCAACCAATACTCGGCAAAGAGCAGCGCAACAACCAAAACGGCAAACCAAACAAATATATCTTTGCCCATCTCCTTGGTGTATTCGGAGTTCATGATCCTGAAATTAAGGTCGGCAATCCTAAACAAACTCGACTCGACTACCGGAATTCTGACATATGCCTTTCTTACCTCGTCCGGTTTATTTAACGAGAATTTGGTTGTAAAAGTATATGTGCCAAGCTCGTCGAGGGGCACTTCATTGGGGAACTCGGTAAGGAGCGAAACGGTTTCGCCTTTCATGTTTTGGACGAGCAGCGATGAACCCTTGCAGTTTACCTTGGCTTTATCGCCTACTTCAAAGCAATATTGCGAAAGGGTGACCGGCATATAGAAGTCTATCATGTTGCTTAAGAAGAACAAGAAATCTTGCGGCCTTGTAGTGAAGTTGGACATGTTTACGCTGAACGTCATTACAAGTATCTTTGAAGTATGCCAATTCCTCGCAAATACCACAGGGTCGTCGCCGCAGTACATGACGGGCACAAATCCCGAGTTTGGCGCCGCTTCAAACAAATTGTAAGCGGATATGCCAAGCTCCTCCACCATAACCCGGTTGGTTAGCATATGCGGCGTGCCGTACGACAGATTTACAAGCTTTCCGAGCTCTTTGTGCTCCTTATATTCAAGCCCTATGGCGCTGCCGATTTCCATCATGCTTTCTTTATCCGGATCGAGCAATACGGTAATGCCGTCTCCCGGCAAACCTCTAAGGCCCAATTCCGCCATTTTCTCGGGAATCTTGTGTTCGTACATATAAATATCGCTGTCTTTGTTCTTGGCGTATTCCTCATCTATGGTTGAGGTGAAAATGACGTCGCGCGTGGACTCGAATCTCTGCACGAGGGATCTTATGCCGGATGCGAAGAATATGTTTCTGTCGTCTTCAACCACATAATGTTCTATGGCAACACGGTCTCTTTGCCCGCCGTAAACCAAAAGCGTATCGTCGTCGGGCAACGAGTCGTTAAGCCCTCGAAACTGCACGAACGTTTCTTCGAAATTTCCGACAACGTTGTCGGGACTGCCGCCTATCTCCTCATTCGTCGCGCTGACGACAAGATTGATATGCTGCACCAGTTCCTCGCCGTTTGCGTCCACGTTGAAAGTGACGGGTATGTTGAGAGAAATGTTAAACGCTCCGGCGCCGTTATCTATATTCCTTATTTCAAAGTAAAGAAGGGTCTCCATAGAAACCTTGCCGTAAGCAGCTACGTCTAAATAAAAAACATATTGGTTTTGCTCGTAAGACGCAACACAATCGTAAATGCCTATATTCCACTCTTTATCGTTGTCGGCAAGGTTGACAACCGTAACCGCGTCGCCCATATATCCGAGTTCGGTACCCGAAAAGACGGTGATTTTGGCGGTTGGATTATGTATCACCCTGTCCTCCGCGAGGAGCATGGCGGCTTCAAGGTCGGAACTGCCGTAAGTACATTCCGCATTGTCGAGAATATCTATGACATCGGAATAGCTGTGTCTGTCTGCGTCGTCGATGATAAATTCGGGGGTCTTACCCGCCAAAATGACGGATATACTACCGTTTTGCCTTATCAGCACTTCGTCTACAAGCAATTTGGTTTGGTCTATCGCCCGTTTAAATCGCGTTTCGCCCGTCGTCTTGATGAGTTTGCTGCGCATATTTGCGGACGCGTCTATAACTACCACACATTCGTTACTCTCTTTTATGTTCTCTTCGGCAATAAGATACGGAGACGCTATGATAGTGGCGCAAGCGGCAATCGCAAGCGCCTGCAACAGGAAGATAAGCCAATCTTTGAACGGCTCGATGGGCATCTTTTTGCGACGGTATTTCTGACTGCGTATCCACATAAAAGTGCTCGGCAAAAGTCGCCTTGTGTACTTGGGTCGTAATATGTATATCAAGACAAGAACGCCGATTCCCAAAAGCCCCAAAAAACCGAGGGGTAATAGCCATTGAAGTATCATGTTACCCTCCTGTAAAATTCTATGTCGAGGAGTCGCTTAAACAGCATATCCTCTATGGGCACTCCTGTCGAAACGGTAATAAAATCGATGCCGAGTTTCATAGAAAAAGTCTTGATCTCTTCCAAATATTCGTCCATCGCTTGATTATATGCCGCAATCATCTGCCTGCCTATTCTGAGCCTTAAATGCTTACCGTCAATAAGATGCTCGGTTTCGGAGTCAATGAGTTCCGACCTACCGCCAAACGATGGATGAAGCTCATCGGGCAAAAGTGTCTGAACAAGCAAAACCTGATGGTTTTTAAAAGTTAAATAATTTACAGCCTTTTGCCAATCGTTTTCGGTAAAGAAGTCGGAAATAATTACACTCATCCCATCGTTGCCGCTGATAGCCGGCATCGAGAGAATGGCGTCGCTTATTTTGGCGTCACCCTCGAACTTTACATTCGCAAGGTTTTCGATCACCGAGAAAAAGGCGTTTTTGCCAACTAAAAAGCCAAACGGATTTTGGCACTTGTCCTCGTTTATTAGGTAAAAACTGACTTTGTCCATATTTCGCACTCCGAGGTAGCCGAATGCCGCGGCGACGCGTATAGCGTATTCCGCTTTTTCCCTAACCGCTCCCATAGAGCGGGAACAGTCGAGAAATATTCTTATATGCATCCGGCGTTCGTCGGTGAAAAGCTTAATAAAGTATCTTTTAAACCTGCCAAAGAGATTCCAATCGATTTTTCGGATGTCGTCTCCGAGAACGTATTCTCTGAAATCCGCAAACTCAACAGTCTGGCCGTACGACTTTATTCTGTGCGTACCGCCGAAAATACCCATTAGGCTCGATTTGAAATGAAGCGACAGTACTTCAAGCTGATCGAAAAATTCGTCGCTGAGAAAATTTTTCATTGATTGTTTTTCGAGTCCTCCATGAGTATGTCGAGATAACGAAGAAACATATCCTTCTCTTCCTGAGAGAGAGTGTCGTCTTTCAATATAGCTTCCTTTGCTGCATCGTAGTCTATCTCGTTGTGATAATCTGTTTTTCCGTCGATAACGGTGTTGTTGTCTTGTGCGGTCGAGCCGCTTGCTCCGCCGCCGCCTTCGCCTTCGCCGTCTTCTCCGTTACCGTCGCCCTCGCCTTCGCCGTGCTGACCGCTTCCTGCGCTGCCGCCTTGCTGTCCTCCTTGTTGACCGCCTGCTTCGCCGCCTTCCTCGCCGCCACCCTCTTCACCGGGTCCGACAGCCATTTCTTTTGCGAAAAACGCCGTTACAGAAAAGCTTGACATTACGTTTATGTCTTGACGCTCGGCGGTGAACTTGCCGTCAGACCAAAATGTAAACACATAGCCCTCTTCGGGTACCGCTACAACTGCCGTAGCGTTGCCGCCCTTAGTAAGCACTTGATAAGTATTACCGCTTATGCTTCCATGTTCACCTGCCTCGTAGAGTACGCTGACCATATCATCTTCTTCATCTTCATCAGGTTCATCCGATTCTTCGGGATTTTCCTGTTCGGACTCTTCGCCGGGCAATTGGATGACGTCTGCGGCAGAGAGTGCTGTTACGGTCGTCATTGATATACCGAGCACCATAGCTAACGATATCAATACGACTGCAATTGTGGGCAGTACGAATCTTAAACTTTTTGGATTGACGGTTGCGAGTTTTTTTACGGCGTCTTCACGCTGAGCTTTGACTACGAACGAGTCGTCGTTTTCGAATTCCACCATCGTTGCCGTGCGTTCTTCAAGTCCTTGCTCGTCGAGCGCGGAAGCCATCCTGTTTAAGGTCGGTCTGAATTTAAAGCGATATAACAGTAAAGCCGCGCATCCGAATGCGAGGACGCCTGCGCCGATCGAAATACCGAGCACAACCGCTACGCTTAAATCAAAAAACAGTAGGATAAGCGCTGTGAGAAAGTTTACGCCGAAACCGAAAATTGCAGAAAAACAGATGGATTTCAAAATCGCGATTCGCACAAACCGACTATGATATTTTTTGAAGATGCTTTCCATATAGTTCCTCCTTGATCATTGAATTTGTTGTTGTATTTGTTTAGTAAGACGCGCCGTTTTCCGTAATTTTTTCGCCGTTTTGAAGGTGGACGGTATACGTCCCTAAACCGTAGTTCCAACAGTCGCCTTTTGGGACACTGCTCCAATATTGTCCATTTATATACCCGTCTTTCAAAACGCTGTCCCACTGCTGCTTAGTTCCATCGAAATAAATATCCGTAAGCGCGGTGTTGACCATACAGCGCTGACCGATATCTCTGAGCTTTGAGCCAAAGTGCACTTCTTTAAGTTTGGTGCAGCCGAAGAACACTTCTCGCTCAAGTACCTCCGCACTCATCAAATAAACGGTGGTCAGACCCTTCATGCTTTGGAACGTCGCCCCTTCAATGATTCTCACACCGTTTGCCGTGAGACTTTCCAACTCATTGCATCCTTCGAAGGCGCGGATCCCGATTTCCGTGACCGTGTCGGGGATCGTCACGCTTTTAAGCGAACTGCAATTTGTGAATACGCATTTTTTGATCTTGGTAACGGTATTAGGCAGATCCACTTCAGTTAGGAGTTCCTCTTTTCCGTCCTCATTTTTAATATACAGATTTCCGCCCTTCGTTAAGATCGGACCGGAAAAATCTATCTTCATCCAAATGTCCAAACTTGGCGCAACCACTTTTGTGATCGGGCAAAGGAAAAACGATTCGCCGTCCAGCGATTCTATTGTGGAAGAAACATAGACGGTTTTCAGATTCGTGCAACGCGAAAAACAACTCTTAGCAACATATTTCATCCCCTCGGGCAATGTGACCTCTTGGAGTGATGTGCACAAATAAAATGTTCTGGCGTATAAGTTTTCGAGACCTTCGGAAAGAGTTAACTCGCTTAGGTTGGTACAATTCAAAAACGCCCTGTGGTCCATGAAAGTAACCGAGTTGGGTATTTCTACCTTTTGAAGCGCAGTGCAATGGGCGAACGATTCGTAGCCGATGACCTTGATAGAGTCCGGAATTGTAACGGTCCTCAAAGATTTTTCGTTTTTAAAGCCGTAATCGTCTATCGCGGTGACGGGAATTCCTTTGTACTCGGCGGGAATATCTAATGTTGTTATGCCCTTACCCTTATTTTTACCCACACCGAATGAATAAGTGACATTACCCTCTTCCGCGTCGTTGCCGTAAATCTCGGTGTATGAGTACCCGGCTTCGTCGTAAAGCGTCGTGCCTTGCGCGTAGTCGTCGTGAGATGGCTTGGTGTCGTCTAAGTCAGGTTCGCCTTCGCCGGACGGCGGTAACGTTCCTTCCGTTCCCGGATCGACCGTCCCTGTCTTTCTCGAATAGCCGCACAGATGGCATACGTCGTTTACGAAATTGTGCTTACCCATCCAATTGTCGCCTGTTTCGTCGGGGTCGCGCCAATGGTATTCGGAGTTGTAATGCCAATCCCCGTTATATCCCTCCTCCGATATTTTTTTCTCGCAAGAGGATACAACAAACAACGTAAGCAGCGCAATGAAGATAATCAAAATATTTTTTGCCTTCATATTCGATCCCTCCCTTTTATTTTCTTCCAAACAGCCCTCGCTTCTTTTCCGTCTCATGCGAAGGCTCTACCGAGTAAGACGTTGATTCCGATGAAGGTGCAGAAACATTCCGTCCTATTTTTTTCTCTAATTCTTCCAATATCATGGTGATGATATTGTCCGGTGTAATATGTGATGCGACCGCCTCGAAGTTGAGTTTTATCCTGTGGCGAAGCACGGGATACGCGAGTTTCTTTATATCGTTATACGAAACATTATATCTGCCGTTTAAGAGAGCAAGCACCTTGCCCGCCGATATAAGAGCCTGCCCTGCACGCGGGCTTACGCCAAGGCGCAGATACTTCTTCGCCGTTTCCGACGCATACTTGCTGTCCGGATGCGTCGCCGAGCATAAGTCGAGCACATAACCGAGAACGGATTCGTTGACAAGTATCTCGTTCGCCGTTTTTCGCATTGCGAGAAGTTCCTCTCCCGTACAGGCTTTTTCCGCCACCTCTTCCATAGTCTTTTGCGTCATGAGGATAATCTCTCTGAGCTCGTCGCGCTCGGGATTTGGTACTAGGATCTTAAACATGAAGCGGTCGAGTTGGGCTTCGGGCAATGGGTATGTGCCGTCCTGCTCGATCGGATTCTGCGTTGCGAGGACGAAGAAGGGTTCTTCGAGCCTGCGCGATCCTCCCATTACCGTTACCTTGTGTTCCTGCATCGCTTCGAGAAGCGCCGATTGCGTCTTAGGCGTCGCACGGTTGATCTCATCCGCAAGGATGATATTCGAAAATATGGGGCCCGGCTGAAAGCGAAACATCGAGTTTCCCTTATCGTCCTGCACGATGATGTTTGTGCCCGTAACGTCCGCGGGCATAAGGTCGGGCGTAAACTGTATACGGGAAAACGGCAAATCGAAAACTCTGCCGAGTGAGCGCACAAGTCTTGTCTTTCCTACACCCGGAACACCTTCGAGTAGCACGTTGCCGCCTGCGATCATTGCGATTATCGTTCCCTCGATTACGTCTTGCTGTCCTATGACGTCACGACGGATCTGTGTAAATATGTTTTGCATTACCTCGCTGAAATGCTTTATGCTTTGTTCATCCATGAATCCCTCCAAAGAAATTTTATTTATTGTTTTTTATTCACTTTTTATTTGAACAACAGAATTTTGCGCCCAAGATGGTCGAAATTTGGTTTGTCACCTTTGGTATGTTACCGTCTTTGCATTATCAAAACTGCTACTTTTCTGACCAAAATTTCGTTGTCTATTTTTCGTCCGTTACAAAATCAATATTCGTCAAACTTTCATAAGTAATGGTTACTTCTTCGCCTTTACGTCTGACTTTCATGGTGAATTTATTGCCCACTTTCAAAACATAACTTGCAATCGAAAGTTGATAATCATGAATAATGGGAATCTCCTCGCCGTCATCGATTTGGTACGAAATAAATTCGTCGTCCTTTTGCAATTTGTTACCGTCGACTGTTTCGCTGCTTGTTTTATCGCTTACTCCTGCTACGACAACAGTTTGACTAACTCGAGCCGCCCCGTCTTCGTATACGCTGTGGCTTGATATCGACTTAACAGTAAACCCGAAGTTGGCATGAGTAGCCTTATGATTGTTACTGTTTATAATTTTATTTGCTATTGCGACGCTCAAATTGGCGGGAACGGCATAGCCGAATGCTACAATGCCATTCGCTTCTTCGCGCGCATTTACGGTTCCCACATATTCGCCATTGGCGTTGAACAAGCCGCCGCCTGAATTGCCATGATTTATCGCCGCGTCTACGCGCATTACAAGCATATTTACCGTTGTGAACGTATAGTTATTCAATTGTTCTTGTGTGGTATCTAGCGCAGGCATTGATTTATATTCAGCCGCAACTGAAACCACGCCACTCGTTACCGAAGTACCGTATCCTGCGGGATTTCCGATAACGTATACATTATCTCCGACCGAAATTTCATCGGAATCGCCTACCGTTATTTCTTGCGCAGCTGACTTTTTGAGTATGTCTTTATTTGTATGTTTTGTGTTATCCGGTCCGGTAACTTCTTTATCGCCCTGTATTTTAAGAACTGCAATGTCCTTACTCATTACGCCGCCTAAAAATTCGGCGCTGAGGGTCTCGTTTTCGTTTTCACTTCCGTAGAGCCAAACATCTATCCTTTTTGCAATGTGATCCGGTTGGGTGCTGCTTACATCGTAAACGACATGGTAATTCGTAAGTATATATGCGTCGTAAGTGTCTTTATCGAGTTTGAATATTACGCCCGCGCCACCCATTTGCAGATCACCGTACGGCACAAAAGTGAATGTCGAACTTATGCTTACAACAGATAAGATCGATTTGTCCACGGCATAGTTTCCAAGCCGCGCGCTTATCGCTTCTTTATAGTCGGAAAGAAATTGAAGAAACGTGCCATCGTATCCCGCCGCACGTGCTTCTTCATATATCAGCATGGCTTCCGAAACTCTTTTAGCTACTTCGTTCGGATCTTCATCCTTAGGACTTTCCTCTGAATGATCTTTATCCTCTACACCAGAATTTTGATCGATTTCGGGCGTTCCCTGCTCCTCGGATCCGTCGCCTTTGTTCTCATCAGGCTCGACCTTTTTTACGTAACCGCAAATTCCGCACTCATTGCCTAAAAAGATATGAGCTTCCTTTTGAAGCTCAACGTCACTGCAAAGCGGGACAAGCCAATGACTTTCTTCGTCTTTCGCCCACTCTTCCGCGTATGTATGAATATGCTGCTGTGAACATGCACAAAAACATAAACTCGATATGATAAAAATGATTGCGACCACTATAAGATTTTTCTTTTTCATAAATTTATCTCCCCGCTTATTTATTCTATCGGCGACTTTAAAAAAGCAACCGAAGTTTATATTCTTCTCACCATGTATTATAATCATAATTATTGAGGTGCGTCCAACTTATACAAATTTTATAAATTTTACGAATAAGAATTCGAAATTTTCTTTATCATTATTATATCATACAAAGCACAAACAGTCAATACCGATAAGGTAAAACATTTGTAATAGCAAAGTGAAAATTTATACATCTATTTAAAAAATTTCACGTGTTTTCCTGCATAAATCGCGAGATTTCTCTTTCGATTGTTCCCACTATCCTTTAATCCTTGAAAAAGCAATGCTGTTCTTTATCACGTTTTAAACAGCAAATACAGTTCGATAAAATTTGGTTTTAAACGTACTCTTCTCCTATTTGTCCTACGACAGGACAATATTTATTTTTTAATAGTATATCATATACATTGTCCTATGTCAAGACAAAAAGCGCGTTTTGGAGAAATTTATGTCAAGAATCATTGACGGTAAAAAAATGAATCTAATTGGAGAAAATGTTGCTAAGTTTCGAAAAAAATTAAAAATGAGTCAGCAAAAATTATCGAATAAACTTGAATTATATGCTGTTTATGTGTGCCGTGGCTCAATTTCCAGAATTGAAGATCGCTCGCGAACTGTTACCGATATTGAACTCTACGCTATTGCAAAAGCTCTCAATGTTGAAATAGACGAGTTATTCGACAAGGAAATGATTGATTATTAATATCCCAAATATCTATTTCTCTCTTTGTCATCTTACTTTACCTTTTCTATAATCCTTTTGTCAGCATGACTTTAATCCTTATTCCTATTTATTATATTTTAGCATTGAAAGCACAAAAATCAATTTTTGTTAGGCTTCATCTTGTTTTGCTTAGTAAAACGGTTTTCTGCTCGCCGGCACTCGCAAATCCTTTCAAGCATGTTTGCTCTCTTGTATTAATTATACAGCAAAAAATATAGTCAAATCACCGGATTTTTGTCTTTTCGCTATGGGATATAGCACAAAAAAAGCATAAAGTCAACGGAAAAAATTATTGATTAAAACATTGAGCCGTAAAATAAAGAGTCAAACGAAACAATTTGGCTCTTTTTTACGTATTTCAAAAATGCCTCCGCGCTATTATGGTGGAGACGGACGAGCGAAGTTTGGCTACTTAACTTTTAATATAAAATACTCCATTCTCGCTTCCTCGGTGCCGAGTGTTGCGTTATACGTTTTTATTAACATAACATTGTCGGCACCATGAACCAATATTTTTACAGAGCAAAAATATTGGTTCGCCCCACCTGCTGTACGACAAAAAATATGACACCT
This sequence comes from uncultured Clostridia bacterium, assembly GCA_947631195.1. Classification (GTDB taxonomy): domain Bacteria; phylum Bacillota; class Clostridia; order Christensenellales; family Borkfalkiaceae; genus Coproplasma. The sequence continues at coordinate 15,162 of CANRKK010000026.1, read as the reverse complement.
TAATGGTGTCATATTTTTTGGTAGAGCGCCGATAACCTATAACGAACCACTTTAATAATTATTTATGCTTTGAAAGAGATTAGAAAATTTCCGTTTCACTAATTGGAATATCTATGTCGCAAATTAAATCACCTTCTACTCTAAATTCTAATTCTAATGTATTTGCTGACTGTACTGAAGGTAAATTACAGGTTAGCCCTAATAAATCCAAGTAATTAAATTTATTTGTTGCATATAATTGATCAATAATTTTCCCTTTTTTTCCCCATTTAATGACAGCATCATATTGTAAATCATAAAGACTCCCCGAATAATTCCTTGCATAATTCCTACGTTGCATAACATCATTGAAAACTATGTGCAGTTTATTTTTATAATAAGTAACGGACGATATATATAATCCATTGAGTTCAAATAAATATTCCTTACAAGTTCTAATAATGCTTTTGAATTTTTCTAAAGTCGTCGGATTTTCCTTTCGTAAACAATGCATTAGAGTCATTTTATCTATTTCATTTCTAACAAGAATAAACCGTAAGCTATTTTCAATCGCATATTTTTCGGGATATAAAATTTCCGCATGCCTATATTTTTTGTCTTCCTCCGGATTACTCATTGGTCCATCGGCATAGATGGCTGAAAAATTCATTTTTTCAAAATTTAGAATTCCTGATAGTAATTCAGGAGTATATATGCCCGCCTGTGATTTTTCAGAAAATAATGTATTAGGATCTTCTAACAAGAGTTGTAAATCAAATAAAAAAAATATAGGTAGAGGTACATTAGCATGCAAATCATTGCTATACCGCACATTTGGATGTTTATACCCTTCGTTATGATATTGTGTAGGTGTAAGCGGCCTAAAATAAAAACGAACATAATCCGTCACCCCATTAGGCGACATATCAATTACTTGGCAACTTGCATTATCATTATGCATTAAATGTTTTTCTGTACTTTTAGATCTACTATAAAGTGTACCACTATTTATAATACTTACGGCATTCGTTATATCCGTATAGTGAAAAGCATATTTGGACCACCAGGAATGATTACCGCAATATCTTTCTCCATTCGCTTTGATAATTTCTTTATAAGTATTCATAAATTCTCCTTGAATGAATAAGCTCTACCTATTCCACAATGAAGTTGATATCCAATTTCCTCATGTTTATCAGAAGTTATTATCTTTACTTTTGAAACATATCCTTGATTTAATAGTAATTCAAAAACAATGTGTTCTTTGTCATTTAGTGGGATAACTATATTTTGAATTCTTATCCTATCCCAAAAAGTATAAAATTCTTCTGATGAGTAAACAAAATTTAAAGATTTAGTTTTATTTAGACAAATTAAATCCCCTTGTTTTATTGTTGCCTCCCACGTATCACCATCAACCAAAAAATTAATTGGAATTAAAGTCGTTTGAAACGATAAATCATCAATTAGACCAGAATACGATAAATCTTTAGCATTTTGTTTTAGCCATGCAAGTGTAGTTTGGATAGATTTATGTTCAGGTGTTGCCTCTATTCCACTTTTTAAATAAACATATATATCTATAGGCAAAGATGTCAAATATTTTTCCATTAAAATTTTTACATCAGCCCAGTTTAATTCGCCATTACCACATCCAAGTTTAGGAAATGCAATAGAAGATATATTTTTCTCAGCATATATCTTAACAAATTTTTCCAACCCTTTTTCAATATATTCTATCTTTGATGGATATCTCCAATTAACTTTGGTGGGAAATAAAAGGATCCAATGATCTAATCCATAAAAAATAGCCAACTTGCCAATTTTTAACAAGTTTTTTTCGCACATCTTTTTATAAGTATCAAACATTTCGGGATATCGTTTTTTAAATTCTAACGCTATGCCCTTACCCATAACGCCTACTGTGTTTACAGTATTAACAATTACTTGTGCCGGAGTATTGAAAATATCTCCCTCAATATATTTAATCATAAATAAACTCCATTATAAATTAATTTTAATATTGTTTGCAATAGTAAACGCGCATTCAAATTTACAATTTGTGACAATCGCTATTGTTTTTAAATCATCGATAGAAAATGATCCTCTCTTAATTTTTTGACTAAAAGATTGCGGACTCATATTAAGTTTTTGAGCTAATTGCGATTGATTTAATTCACTATTAATACAAATCATTTTTATTGCTTGTTCTATATCCATATATAGACATTATAAACTATTTAGTTTAATTTGTCAACTGTTTGATTTAATTTCGCAAGAAATATTTTAGTTTTTTGTTTATTGAGTTACACCTTCATTTTTGTCTTTTTGGCTATGGGTTTTAGCACAAAGAAAAGCGCAAAGTCAACGGAAAAAATTATTGCTTAAAACACAAATTCATCCTTCTTGCCGAATGGATTACTATCTGTTCGGCTTTTTATTTATGCAATATTTTTTTCTTGTTCGTTGACTTTCGTTTGGCTCTACCCTATTTTGACTTGTTATCTACTTTTCTTTGCGCCCACCCATTTTGCGCCAAAAGGCAAAAATAAAAATTCGGAGGTTAAAGAAAAATGCCAAAAGAAGAAAGTGAAACAAAGAAATACTATCTCAAAGAGTTTGAGTATTTCGACGGAGAAAGTTTTATTACGTTCAATATTGTGTCTATCAATTTCGAACGTAAGACCATTGAGGTCGCTGTTACCGATCGTGGCAAGATAAGCGTTATCGAATACGACTTACGCCAAGACGGTAAGGGCGATTTCTATTTCGAGTTCGGTCCTTCATACTCATGCAACAAGCGACATGCTTAATGAAGCCATAAATCAACTGAATAATTAAATTTATTTTGTGGCTATAAAGTGGCTATAAAATTATAAAAAACCATAACGCATTATAAAAAATTGTATAAAATAGTATAAAAATAACACGTTTTTCAGTCAAAAACGTGTTATTTTGTCTTAAGTGGTGGAGCGCCGATAACCTATAACGAACCACTTTTATAATTATTTATGTTTTATACAGCCGGTTTCAAATAAGATTTTCTCGATAGCCTCATGAACCATAAGTGCCGGATTTTCATCATAATACCTAAACTTTTTGTATTGCTTTTGCTTATAGCCGGCTTTTATATTATTCTCCATTATCTTTTTACTTCTTGAAATGGCTGAGATCACATCATCTAAAGTACATTTGTTAAGCAATAGCTTAAAGTTATCTTCTTGCTTATATGCAGTTAAACTTACAAATTTTTCGCCGAAAGCATCGTTTATTTTTTTGAGATAATCTTTTCTATTTGTAAGTCTTCCAAAACAATCCGCTTTATGCAATATGATCCATAGTTCAAACGAAAAATTACTGTATCCAAACTTATAATTTACCGACTTCAATTTTTCGGCTTCAAGCATCTGATCCATTACCGACAAAAAATTTTTTACATGCTCATCATCGTTACTCTCATAATCGGCGAAATGGTAAATTTCTTTCTTGGACAATATAGATAATGACTTTATGTATGAGACGGGATTTTTATGTACATCACTTTTAATGGAAACAGTATGTGTCGCAGTCGGACACTCGTTGATCTTTTGCTGTAACCACGTCAGATACCACTGCTCGGTCTCACCTTCTACGCTGAAATAATAAGTTTTATTTGTTTTACGAAAAGCCATATTCTTTCTCCCTTACTTTACCGAGCTTATCATTTTCTCGAAAATAGAAGAAAAATCTATATCTCTGATTGCACCGTATTGATTGACGAAATAATTTCCCAGATAATCCTCGCCTTTTCGGACGCCTTTATCGCCCGAAGTCCCAAAATCCGAAAGTTGATACAATTCGCTTATGCCCGTCTCCTCGTTGCGTTCAACAAATTTGATTTCATCACGCCTATATAAGTTTGCATTAAGAAAAATCGGATTGTGCGTATTGAAAATGAGTTGTGCATTATGAATGTTGATATTATCATTATGGAAAATATTGATAATGCTCATTAATGCCATCGGATGTATGGATGCATCGAATTCATCAATTACGATTGTTCCACCCGACAATAAAGCATTTGCTACCAAAGGAAACCACGTAACAAATCTTAATGTACCATAAGACTCGAAAATTTCCGCAGGTATTCCGCTTTGTTTTCCGTTTATATCCATGACGGAAACCAATTTTGATTCCCCACCTTTTTCCGGATTTATAAAACCAAGCTCATTTGAATTGATGCCGAAAACTTTTGCCGCAGCATTGAAGTTTTCATCAATTTCAAGTATATTGCGTTTTTCTTCATTGACTTTCTTATGCATCTTCAGTTCATTGGCACGACAAATGGTAACAAATTTTATTGATAACCAATCGTAAATAATTGTTACCAAAGATTTGCTAATAACTGTCTTAAAACCGTTCATTAAAAACAATTCCTGCTCGTTTAATCCGCCTTCGGCTATTGCTCCGATGTTTAATTTGTGCTTCGATTTTTCCTCGGCGATCGTTTCTTCGTTATTTAACCATTTCTTTATGTGCGAAATAAACAATTTCAAATCGTTACCTTGTCTATAGAAAACAGGCTCATTGTTTATTTTGAGTTCTTCGGTCAAAATTTTACGTTCATAATCAACTTCTAAAAATTTTCCTATTTCTATCGAAACGGAATACTCGAAAAGAATATTTCGCTCAATAAATGTTATAGAAAAACTTATCGGCTTTACCGAATTCGTCTTAAAAAACGGTATAAGTTCCAAACTGTTTGCAGCAAAATTCGTAAGATTTTGATTATTATTCTTTATATGCCCTTGAATCAATATTGATCTGAACGTATCCATCGCCTCGATAACATTGGTCTTTCCGGCTGCATTAGGTCCATAAACGATTGCCGAGCATAATGTTTTATATTGTTTCTTTCCTATCGTTTCATTTAATACGCTGTATTTCAAATCTGATAATCTCGGTGCCGGTATCATGGAAAAAGTCATTTCCTCGGCGAATGATTTGTAATTCGAAGTCTTGAAATTTATAAGCATATATTATCTCCTACTGCGATAAACTCGCATTCTATAATTATTATACTATTATTATACCCCACTTGTCAATGGTTTATTGCGAAAAATTTGCAAATAAACAGAAATAAATGTTAATATATAGTAGTAGCCCCCTTGATTAAGGCCTTTCGTGGTGGCTATGGTAGCACAGTTCTCGTAGAAGTCAACGTGAAAAAACTGTCGCTTAAAACATATATATTTACTTTAGGTCGGATAGAAATATCCGGCTTTTTTTTATTGCCATTTTTACGGCAATAGTTTTTTCGTTATGAAACAGCAAAAAGAAAGGTCGTTGACTTCCACAATATGTTTTTTATCTAAACTGCATTACTACCGAACAATGCTACTTTGCCCCTGCCGAAAGGCTAATTTAATCAAGGAGGCAAAGAAAATGCCAAAAGAAGAAAGTGAAACAAAGAAATACTATCTCAAAGAGTTTGAGTATTTCGACGGAGAAAGTTTTATTACGTTCAACATTGTATCTATCAATTTCGAACGTAAGACCATTGAGGTCGCCGTTACCGATCGTGGCAAGATAAGCGTTATTGAATACGACTTACACCAAGATGGTAAGGGTGATTTATATTTCGAGTTCGGTCCTTCATACGAAAGGATTGCCGTAGATGATTTCGAGGAGGTGCAATAATGAAACTTACACTTGCCAACATCAAGAGCCTAAAACAGAAAACAGATAATCCACTTACAAAGCGTGTCTGCAATTATGTAATCGACGAGTGGAGCAATTACGACGACAAAACTAACATTTTCAAAGACGTGCTTTATTACGGCTGCCAGAGCGGAATAGTCGGAGAACTTATCTACTATTCGGACACGGTGGCTTTCTACCAAAAGTACCGAGAACAGATAAACGATCTGCTTTCGGATACAATGTCGGGAACGGGACTTTATGACCTCTCCAAACTATTCGGAGATAGATGGGACAACGAAGATCCGCTTGCTACCGACGTGTATAACCAAAATTTATTGGCGTGGTTCGGATTCGAGGAAACGCTCCGAAACATAGCTTACAATTTCGAATCGTTAGAAAATTGTATTTAAGGAGAATAAAACAATGAAAACAACAAAACAAGAAAAGAAACAAAAAGCTCTGGAGTTTATGAAGAAACTGCATATTTACGACGATTATATTCTCGGATTTGCTGATGACGATAAAGTCTGCTTCTACGAGAATTTCGGCGGATATTGGGCTTACCAAGAGCCGGAACTGATGAAGAAAATACAAGAGATCGAGGAAAAACATAACTGCCTCGTTTATGCCGTTACTCACGAATTTACAGAGTTCGGCGAATGTTACGACTTCCTTATTGTTACAGACTACAAAGAAGAATGGGACGACCTTGTAAGCGGAGCGAGAAAAGGATTTTACGCCTTTGCTTACGTTTGGAACAAAGACGACGAATGGTGCAGCGAATTCGGCTCGATCGGTATTCAGAGCATGGGCGGTGGAATAAGGAGGTGTGCATAATGAACAAGGTATTTATCGTGCAATTCGACTGGTCCACTACCGATGCAGAAGGCATTGAACTTTATGTTTATGGCTCTTACGATAAGGCTTATGACAAATTCAAAGAACTTATCTGTGCCGAAAGAAATCCCGAAAATAGCTGGGTTGGTGAACTTGAGTTCAACGACGACGGCTATCCTATCGACGAAGATTGCGAATTGGATTTTGAGGACAATAACTCTTGCGAGTCCGAAGTTTATTGGCATATCGTAGACAAAAACGATTACAACAGACACTCGTTTATAGATTTACTTGTTAAGGAGGTTTTATGAAAAACAAGACGATTACCCTTTACGACAGCTATTACAGCACCGAAAAGGAAGAAGAAATACGAGAGTTCTTATTCGACGTTTACGGCGACGAAAAAGGCTGGAAATCTCCCGAAGATATTTCCGATGAGCGTGTGTTTGAAGAAATGCACGTTCAGGACGACTTTACTTGGCGAGATGTCAAAGACGGTTTATCTTCTATCTTCGAGGAAGATTACTACCTTCTTATAGGCTACTGCGGCACATGGCGAGGAAATCTTGCCGGTGGGAGTTTTATCCACTCTCTCAACGATCTTTTACGAGTGATCGAACACCTTGACGACATTAAGATAACCGACCAAAGCGGACACTTAATAATCGAGGGCAGCCATCACGACGGCTCGGACAGATACGAGCTGAAACGTCTTACCCATAAAGGCTATTTACTTGCCGACAAAAACTACTTCGCAAAGGATCGGGAGCTTCATAATACCATTATGAATAACAACTTTTATTCGGCACTTCCGTACTTTGCAAAACGCATTTATGGGTTATAACGCTTATGAAGAATTACGGATATAAAGTCTGCTACTCCGAAAAAGGTCATAAGCGAGAAATAAAACGCTATTTCAAGACCTATACGTATAAGCAAGCAGTAAAGGCGAAAGAAATGTATCTTCGTTTCAAAGAGCAGCGATCAAGAGAAAATTACAATCATATTCTCAAAAAACCTACTTGGTATATCCTGCCTATAACCAAAAAAGAAGTAAAGCAAGGTATATGGCGTGAGTGTCCCTTCTAACAAAGGACGCTTTTTTCTTTACAAAATCTAATATAAGGAGATTAAAATGACAGAATTAAATCTAAAAGCAAATAACAAAGCGCAAGAGCTTATACTCTCTTACTTAAAAGACAATGCGAGCGAAACTCTTGCCGAAAAGATAAATAACGGCGTATCTATCCAAAAGGACGGTAAGACGGTTATAAACCGTAAAACTTTAGACGGATTTATGAAGTATGCCGCAAATGAGGCGAAAAAACTTGCCGAGAAAGGCGCATCGTCGGCTTGCGTCGAAGATGAAACCGTCTATGGCTGGGCTATTCACTACTTTGAAGAAGATAGCATCGAGGGAACACTCTATAACGAGGACGGCAGCGAATACAAGCCGGTCGTTAAGACAGTCCCGAAGTCCACAACGACGATTACTACAAAGCCCATAGAAAAACCCAAAGACAGGCAAACATCGCTATTCGACCTGTTCAGTGAAGAAAACGAACAATCGGAAGAAGAAAGCAAAGAACCTGCCGAGGACGAGCAAGAAATAGTTCCGCCGCCCAAACCCATAGAAAAGCCGAAATCAAATGAAGGGATAAAAATTTATCGAGATTACATGGAAATTCAGCAGAAATATCCTAGCAGTATTGTTGCCTATCGCTTGGGCGACTTTTACGAGATATTCGGGCATATTGCGGAAGTCATAGCCGACGAAACCGGTCTTACCCTTATAGGGCGAGATTGCGGACTTGCCGAACGTGTTCCTATGGTCGGATTTCCTTACCACGCTGCCGACAATTATTTCAAGAAAATAGCCGAGTTCCACGATCTGGCTATTGCGGAAAATTCGGCATCGGTAAAATGCTTACAGAAACAAAAAGTAATTGACAAAGAAACGGGCGTTATTACGGACAGTAAGCCGAACGACGCCATAGCAGACAAATTAAGCGAGATGCTTAAAATACAAATTACAGTGAGGTAAAAGATATGATAGACGAAAAATTTATACGGCCTATACCAAATTACATAGCAAAGCAAATAAGAAACCGAGATGAACGTAGCGGAAATTACGGCGGCAATATACGGTTCTACGCCTACTTCGCCAAAATAAAAGGCGAACTCGTCAAAATTACGGTCGCTTGCAAAAACTACGAAAAACAATGGTTTTGTAAGCAGGTTGCCGTACACGGCGTTCACTCGGACATCTGTTTTGTGCGAGATATGGAATATTCTATTATGGGTTTTGTCGTGGGTTGGTACGAACAAGGGCTTTCCAACATTCCCAAGCAATACGAGGATGGTAAATGGTATTCCTCGGGAGATAAATTTTATAATCCTTTTGCAAAAGTCATCAACAAAAAATATGCTCTGCGATTCGACGCTTACAAATATAGCGCAGTAGACAAATACCCTTATGCCGATGAATTGAAGTATTTAAGGATCTACGAACAATATCCGCAAGCAGAATATTTTGTAAAATTGGGACTGCAACACCTCGCCACTAATAAAACGCTATTGAAAAAAGCGGCAAAAGACAAAAATTTCCGTAAATGGCTTATTCGATATGCTAAACAACTACGTAATGAACATGGCACTTATCCTTATTTCTCCGCAAAAGTTATCTTGTCATCGTATAAGGCAAATATATCTGTTATAGAAGGTGCATTTGCCGAAAGAGAACGAAAAGAATTACTTAAAAATTACAACTATTCTAATACCATAAGTAAGATTATTCCGCATAATGAAATAGATACATTTTTGAAGTACATTAAAAAGCAAGATACAAATATTGCGTCTTATGCCGACTATGTAAAAGCCTGCTGTTATCTCGGCTTGGATATGACGCTCGACAAGAACAGATTTCCCCACGACTTCAAACGCTGGCACGACATACGCATAGACGAATACCGTAGCAAACTCGCACAAGAAGATGCCGAGAAAAAGAAGAATTTATACGCTCAATTTGCCTCGATTGCGGAAAAGTACCTACCCTTGGAGCGTTCGCAGAAGGACGCTTATATAGTAGTGATCGCAAAAAGTCCTGCCGATCTTGTCCGTGAGGGCGACGTACTTCACCACTGCGTAGGACGGATGAATTACGACCAGAGATTTATACGAGAAGAAAGCCTTATCTTCTTTATACGGAATAAAGAAACACCGGACACGCCTTTTGTAACGGTGGAATACTCACTCTCGAAGCATAAGGTACTTCAATGTTATGGCGATCGAGACAGCAAGCCTACCGACGAGGTACTTAACTTTGTACATAGAAAATGGCTACCATACGCCAATAAAAAACTCAAATCTATAGCGGCGGCTTAACGCAAAAGGAGAATTTATTATGTCAAATTATTTCAGAATTACAGGTTACTGCGAACAAGACGATTTTTGCTTTATCATCTGTTGTTCAGACATTCCGACATAACCTGCCTTGTCAAGCGTTTCTTGCGAATAATTTTTTAAGTCGCTTTCTCTTGACCAACCGGTGACTTTTGCCGTAACCTTCTTGTTGCCGCAAACAAAGTATATTGTATCATTTAACTCAAGCGGAAGCAATATATTATTTTCGATACGCAATTCGGCTGTCTTTTGTCCTGCACAAACTTGCTCAAAATGTTTACTTTTCAGCCTGAAAGTCAATTCCACAGTTTCGTTGAACAACTTTTCAAAATCCTCTTCTGTTATAAGGACGTCTCTTCGTCCACCGCCGAGATCGTGGCTTACAAATTTCTGTTCTTCGAAGAATGTCAGGATCTTCATTGCCCGATTATATCCGAGGCTCAATCTTCTTTGCAGCATCGAGCAACTTGCCGTGCCTGATTTTATAAGTATCCTCAATGCTGCTTTGAGTAATTCTGGCTGCTTATCAAATCCTATATCCGAAGTATCCGGCTTTGTTTCCTCTTCCTCCTCGGCTTCGCTGACAGGCTCTTCATTAAACTTCGCTCTATACATATCTGCGGTTATATATACTTCTCTCGGTTTTGCGCCCTCTTGCGGGCCTATGATATTCTTGCTTTCCAAAAAGTCTATTATCTCAGATGCTCGTGCATATCCAACCTTAAAACGCCTTTGGATTGTAGATGCCGACGCCATTCGGGTCTCGGTTATGCGCTTTATTACATCTTTTAGTATCGGATCTTCTTTTTCAAAATCTATATCAAGATCAATGCCTTCTTTTTTATCCTCTTTGACGTCTATATGTATCTTGCCGAGTTCTTGCTGTATCTTTGACAGCATATCAAAATCTATTGGGGAGCCAAGGTCGAACGCAAAGTCGATTTTTGCAACATTTTCTCCGAAAAGCTTTGTAAGGGTCTCTATATCCCTTGCCAAACAAAGTGGCATTTCGACTTTCTTAATTTTATCGCATCCTCTGAATGCGGAAAGTGCCACTCTCTTGACGCTAACCGGTATATGTAACTCGGTAATATCTTTGTCCTCAAAAGCTTTTGCCATTACCTCGGTAACGCCATCGGGAATTTTAATCCTCGTATAGTTGCCGATAAACTTTATCAGCTTTTTGCCCTCGATCTCAAATTGAGTTTTGTCATAATTCTCGAGTGTTGTAAAATCAAATTCGGTTGTCATTGTTCTTCTCCTTGTAATTTTTTATTTATGTATAAACATTTTATCATTTCCATAGCGGCATACAATTTCATAAATGCTATAAGAGGTGAACGCTCTGCTTCTATTTTTATAAGCATCTCTTTGTGCCTAAGTTCGATGCCATAGTATTTGATTACCGTCATAATGTCGCTTTTTATTTTATTATCGAGCTTCCTGTATTTGCAAAGATTTTCCAATGTGATTTTATCATCTGAAAAACAGAGTTCGTTTTCAATAACCTTAAGCTGTATAAAACGGTTTGTTTCATAGCATTTTTGGAACACATCTTTTGCTATGCCGTTTAGTAAATTTATATTACCCTTACTATCGTTATTACCCCTGATCTGCCCTTGCATCGAGGAAATTGTGTCTTCTCTCACATCGAAAATCTCAGAACCATTCGTCGTCTTATTCACTGTCCCGATATATAGTGATTCAACGGCGAAAGGATATTCTTCATCACCAAATAAAGCTGCATCGTCTGAATAATCAAACTCTTCTTCTTTATTTTTATCGTATTGTCTAATCCACCTTACAGGATCGGGAATTTCTATTTCATATGTAGCTCCTTGATTACTGTTTTTATTGCCGCTTTTTTTAATTTTCTTTGCTGTATCAATTAGCCGTTGACGACGTATTATCTCTTCTGTTTCACTATGCGGAGCCCTTTTTAAACGGATACTCGGCATACTGTCTTCATTATTATTTTCGTCATTCACTATATAGTCGATATCGCTTAACGTCAAAATCCCCTCAAGTTCGAGATCTTTAACGACTTCCATCGCTTCATAGTTGTTAAGCTTAAATCGCTGCCTTATATCTGCAAGTGAAACATTTGTTTGAGACAGAACGTACTGTTTTACAAGATTTAATAACTCATCCATAATATTTTGATTTATCATCTCCTTTTTCCTTTATATTATAATCCTTTACGAACATCAAGGACAAGATAATAAATGTATTGATTATATTGTTTTTCCGATATAAATAAAAGAAACTCGTAAAATTTGCGAGTCTCCGAAAGAACAATTCATTAAGATAACAATCTAAAAATTTCCTCCATAAGCTTAACCGTTATTTCATAACCGTCCGGACATTCACTTGCTCGTGGCCCTGCAATGTTTAAAGTCAGCTCATTACCTAAATCGTTTAGCCATTTAACAATTTCAAGGACTTTAACGTAGCTTTTAACTTCAAAATATGGCCGCCTCAATTCAATTGCCGTTTGCTCCGTTGCACTTGTACCACTTGAAAAATTTGCTCTGTATGGATTTATTATAAGCGTAGCATGGGAATCACGTACATTCCATCTTGTTCTTTGCACAACATCTGATTGCGGAGTTTCTTTAAGTTCCGGAAACAGTGTCATAATTCCGGGCGATGTGGGCATATCTTCAGCCCAACCGTTTTTAGGACACCATCCAACAATAGGAATATCATGCTTCCTGGCCATGTCTAAAGCTGCTCTATCTACACCTGTCTGTCCACCAGATCTTATAAATGCAATTTTATTCATTTATCTTTCCACCTTGAAATTTTTTTGCCTGATTATATAGCCAAGTAAAATGATGAAAAAACTCTTTACCTGTTTGAGAAGGAGTTTGTTTATCATTTAAAAAGGCATTAAGCGATTCATATTGGTCTATTATACTCCTTCCCCAAGATGATGTCAAGAAGCCTTTTGTCGTTTTAGGATTTATTACTCCCGCACTGATTAAAATTCCGGCTTGATCGTAACTTGCACATACTCGATTTGCTTGCTCTTTATCATCTTCAGTCCATTCTTCATATGGCTTTTTGAAAAGTATCGTCCTTACTTTTTTCCTCGCTAAACTAAATTGTTCCTGCGATAAGTATTTATGCAAATAAAAAAACGACGCTGTATTCTCATTCCCCTTTTCTCTAATAAGTTGTATAATTGCTATTATCAAAGATATACTCGTAGTTATTGTAGCAATATCGGCTGCTATCTCCCACCACATTTACTTCACCTCTTTTTAAAATGCCTTTTATGTTCTCGTTTTTTTAATTCCATAATTAGATTATAGTCGCGTCTATAAATAGATTTTCTAAGCTCAAAAAATTGATTTTTTTGTTCGGGTGTCAACCCAAAACAGTTTACCGCTTCCTCAATATATACTTCTGAAAATTTTTCTTCATATAGAGAACATAAATGCTGAAAATTTACATTTTTATGACATTGATGTTTAAAATAAAACAATACCACAATAACGCCTATGTAAATCAATAAATCCAATATTATAATAGCAAAATTATTAAAAAAGCCATACATATTGATGATACTTAAAATAATATGTGCTCCAAATACTCCACAAAGTATTGTTCCTGCCCAAGAAATTATATAATGTATAGATGCAAACATTCTTCCATAAGGTATCATACTATTACAATGTATTAATTCCCATGCCTTTACTGGAGTTTCTGTTTTTAACATTGTAGGAAATTCATAAAAAATTTTGCAATATGTAGCTATACATATAATTGAACGAATATTGTCATGATACTTTACTGAAAAAGGAAAAATTAAAATCGTAGGCAATCCACATATTAACATTATAGTCCATGAAAGTATGCTTCCGCTTAACACATTTGTATTAATTATAAGATTATATATATCTTTATAAAATGCAAATATCGCAGCATAATAAACCAATACAATTGAAATGATTGTAAAACTTTGTTTATATGCCATATCTATATGGACATTTAACTCATTTCTCAAAGACTGATATTCTAAATCATCAAAATTCCGCATGAAAAATTGTTCCTTTGTTATAAATACCTATCACATTCGTGAGCAAGAGTTTGAACATTCGCTACGTGTAAACTTTTTCCTATGGCTTTGAAGCTCCAACCGGAAGTTTTTCTTGTAGCAACCCCAATAACTATAGCCGTATCGGTCGGATTAACTTGATTATTATCCACTTTATACTCTATCAAAACTTTTTTGGAAACTTGATCATACAAACGTATGTAAAAATTCTTAACATCTTTTAATGTCTGCTCTCTTTCCTCACAATTATAAATATTAACCAAAAAAACAAGTCTATCTCGGTCTTGAGGAACCTTTTTAAGATCGACTAAAATATTTTCATCATCATTACTATCAACATTTCCCGTATACTCTCCCGTCAAATTATCTTCCAATAATTCAGCACACCCTGAAGGATGTCTCATATTCGGGCGCGAAAAATAAACCAATTCTCTTTGATTGCCATTTGAGGACATAACGACAACCGACGAGTCAACGTCCATATTATCACCTTGTGAAACAGGATCCCACCCAACTCCTACTAAAATATTAGTCAATGGTTTATTATCTGCAAATCGTATTTTGACTTCTTGTCCTTGCGATAAAACCACTTTATCTCCATCTCTTCTGCCATTGGCTCCATCCATTGTAGGCAACGAATAATCTATATTCACACCTCCTGCTTGTAACTAAAACGTCAATGTGCTTTGCTTGAAACTTACACCGCTTACTGCGCTTACTACCCACAACTTTATCGTCTGCGACATATTGCTTACCGTATCCTTTACCGTTATACTGAAATAGCACGAGGGCAGAGCGCTTTGATTGGACTGCGCATAGGTCTTGTAATCCGTGCCTGTTACCAGATCGAACTCATCATAAAAAACGTATCTATCGTGATATGTCGTAAACATGAAATCGTCCGTCGATGATGAAGCGTAATAATTCTCAATGTATGTGCTGCTTGTCTTTACGGTCAGAGTAGTTCCGGATATGGATACCGAAGTAATAAACTTGCTTGCAAGGTCGGACAAATTCTTTTTCGACATACTATTGAATCTCGCATAACCATCGCCTTGGGGGACATATTCGCCGAAATACAGTGAGCCTGTTGCGCCAAGCGTATATGTAAAGTTCTTTGAGCCCACTACGCCGAACACATTGGATAGATTGAGGTTAAAGGTGTACGTCCTACCTGTTCCGAGTTCGTAATACGTTCC